>JBMOGS010000001.1:0-136021 GCA_049318245.1 Phycisphaerales bacterium
TCGACCTCACCCTTACCAAGGGTGTGCTCTACCACTGAGCTACGGTGGCGACAGACCGAAGAAAAACCGCCCGTTGAATCGGGCGGTGAGTCGCAAATGGTACCGGGAGCCCCGATTCGGTCAAGGGGGTGGATCACGTGCTGGCGGTTTTCACGGGACCTGAACCCCAGCCCCGGGGGGCCAAAAACGGGGTTTCAGCGCAGATCCAGGTGCCGCAGGCGCACGCCGCGACCCGTGAAGGACATCTTCTCGGGGTCGGATTCGTAGGTCCGGGCCCCGGAGGCGGCATCACGGATGTTGGCGAAGCCCTCGAGTTCGGTCAGGTTCATGAACTTCGCCTCGTTGCGAACCTGACCGTCGAGCAGGAGCATGCAGCACGACTCGCCGTTGTAGCGGAACGCGACCTGTCCGGTGTTGTCACCGGCCTCGGGCACCGTGAACGGCGCCGGCGTGCCGGCATCCACCGGATCGATCGTCTCCGCCGCGCGGCTGTCGATCAGGTACACGCTCAGGTCCGGCGCGATGATCTGACCGAAGTTGAAGTACGTGCCCGAAGCGTTGCTGAGCTCGGGGCGCGCGTCATAGGGATGGTTCGTTCTCGCTCGATCCGCGGTGATCCGGCTGTCGAAGAAGTTGTTCGCCGCAAAGAGCCCCGGCTCGATGTCGCTGGTGAACAGCGAGCCGAAGTCGTTCGCGTTGATCCTGGGATCCGCGCTGACCTGCACCCCCGCCTTCCACGTGGCCTGCGCGGGTACCGCGGCACGGAACGGATTGCGGTCGAATCCCGGCTGCTGGGTGTAGAAGCGCGTGTCCGGCGATTCGGTCCGGAACGCCGTGACGTTGGTTCCCGAGTTGTCGAACGTGAGCGGGCCAAATCCGGCCTGCGTCCACAGGATGTCGGCCCAGGTTCCCATGCTCTTTCGGCCCAGGCCCAGGAACACGGTTCCCGCGGCGTCGGTGCGCACCTTGCCGGGCGCCGGATTGGCCGTGGCGTCGGTGCGATCGAACAGGCTCGGGACGATGGTGTCCCGGTTGGCGGACGCGTAGTCGCGCATCAGCATGAAGGTCTGCCGCATGTTGTTCTGGCTCTTGGCCATGTCCGCCGCGCCACGCACGGTGGTCAGCGCCGGCAACAGAAGCGCCATCAGGATCCCGATGATCCCGATGACAACGAGCAGCTCGACGATCGTGAAACCTCGGCGATTGCGCATCAGCGTCTCCTGGGCGGTGTGCGCCCATCGATGGATTCGGGGCCCGCGCGGCGCGGGATCCGGGATCAGCCCATGTTCATGGTCATCAGGAACTCGGCGTTGCTCTTGGTCTTGCTGACACGGCTCTTCATGAGCTCCATGGCCTCGACCACGTTCATGTCGCTCACCACCTTGCGCAGGCGCACGATCAGTTCGTGCTCCTTCGGGTCGAGCAGCAGCTCCTCGCGGCGCGTGCCGCTGGCGGCCACGTCGATCGCGGGATAGATGCGCTTCTCCACGAGCTTGCGGTCGAGGTGCAGCTCGGCGTTGCCGGTGCCCTTGAACTCCTCGAAGATCACCTCGTCGGCGCGGCTGCCGGTGTCCACCAGCGCCGTGCCCAGGATGGTGAGCGAGCCGCCGTTCTCGATGTTGCGCGCGCTGCCGAAGAACTTCTTGGGCTTGATCAGGGCCGCGTTGTCCACGCCGCCCGAGCCGATCTTGCCGCCGCCCGGCATGCCGTTGTTGTAGCCGCGGGCGAGGCGCGTGATGGAGTCGAGCAGGATCACCACATGCTGGCCGAACTCGACCATGCGGCGGGACTTCTCCATCACCATCTCGGACACCTGGATGTGTCGCGCGGCCTCCTCGTCGAAGGTGCTGGCGATCACTTCCACCCGATCGGGCGTGTTGCGGCGGAAGTCGGTCACTTCCTCGGGACGCTCGTCGATCAGCAGCACGATCACGTGCACGTCGGGGTGGTTCTTGCAGATCGCGTTGGTGATCTGCTGCAGGATGACCGTCTTGCCGGTGCGCGGCGGTGCCACGATGAGCGCACGCTGGCCGAAGCCGAGCGGCGTGACCATGTCGATGATCCGGGTCTCGAGCTTGGCCGGCTGGTCCAGCATCTCCAGATGGATGCGCTTGTTCGGGTGCAGCGGCGTGAGCGCCTCGAAGGTCGGCAGATCCTGCAGTTTCTTCGGGTTCTCGCCGTTCACCTCGTCCACACGGAGCAGCGAGAAGAAGATCTCGGTGTCCTTCGGCGGGCGCGCCAGGCCGGTCACCATCTGGCCCTTGCGCAGACCCAGACGCTTGATGAACGCCGGGCTCACGTAGATGTCATCCGGGCTCGCCAGGTAGCTGTACTCGCTGCTGCGCAGGAAGCCGCAGCCATCGGGCATGGTGTCGAGCGTGCCTGTGACCTGCATCAAGCCGTGCTTTTGCGCGCGGTGCTTCAGGATCTCGAAGACCAGGCGCTGCTTCGACAGCCCGCCCTCGCCCTCGATGCCTTCCTTGCGGGCCACCTTCATGAGCTCGTCGCCGTTCATCTTCTGGAGGCCGGCGAGGTCGAGATCCTCCTTCTTGGCGGGCTTCAACTTGCCGCCGGCGGCCTCCTCGAGCGCCTTCAGGTCCATCTCGAGCTGCTCGTCGGTCGGAACGCTGCCGGGCACCAGGTTCAGCACCTGCACGTGGTGGTGATGTCCACCACCAGGACCACCCGGACCACCACCTCCACCACCCTTCCGACGACGACGACGCTTGCTCATGATTCTGGATCTCTATGCGGGCGTGGCGGCGCAATGCCGACCACCTCTGGGAAAGTCCTTGTGCCCGGGCCCCGCGCGGGGTCCGGCAGACTGGACATGTGGCTGGAGCCGGAAGGCGGGCCTGATGAGCCCTGCCCTGCGATCGTCCTAGGGGGCCTTCGGAAGACGTCCGAGGGCCTGCTGGACCTGTTCGCGCAGCGACGCCGGATCGCCGTCGTTGCGAATGACATGATGCGCCGCGGCGCGCTTGCGGTCAAGTGACCACTGCGCGGCCTCGCGGCGGTCCAGTTCCTCGGCTGACCAGCCACGGTCCGACATGACGCGCGCCCTGCGAGCCGCTTCGGGGGCGTCCACGAACCAGATCTGGGAGCATTCGCCTGCCAAACCAGCCTCAAGCAGAAGTGGTGCATCGATCACGAGCGCCCGGGTGTCCGGGGGCGCTGCGGCAAACAGGGCTCTTCGAGCAGCCTCGACCTTCGGATGGATCAATGCCTCCAACCGCTTCCGCTCGACCGGATCCCGAAACACGACCGCCGCCACGGCTGCACGGTCGATCTGGCCGGACTCGTCCAGGATCCCCGACCCCCACCAAGTCTGGAGCTGGTTTCGAATCTCCGGCGCTTCGTACGCCCTGCGCACAAGCTGATCGGAGTCTGCAACAAGGCAACCTGCATCAGTCAGGATGGAGGCAACCCGACTCTTGCCGCTTCCAACGCCACCAACAAGCCCCACAACCGGAATTTTTTCGGCTGGACTCATAACTGCGTACTGTACGTCTTGAAGGCTTGAGAGATGGCCTTTTGACATCGTGAAGCCGTGCGTCCAAGATCGCACGTTCGCGATTTTCGAGATGGTTCTGTGCAGGTTTGGTGAAGCGGTTCCATTGAAGCAAGCCTTTTGCAGAAAAGAATTTGCCTGCCCTCGAATCGGGGCTATGTTCGGCGCAATTCGAGATTCAGAAAAGGCGCTGTCTCACAAAGACGGCGAGAATCGAGAAGGTCAGATCCGAATCCGGGTCTGAGGCATGGGAGGGAACCAGAGGGAACACCTAAATCCCGAAAGTTCCGAGGGTTACGTCTCTTGCTGTCTGTCTCGTCGTCCCAACGGCGACACAGCATCAGGCTGAGCGCTGTCGTTCACGCTCAGGGCACTCGTCACTTTCCTACCTCAACAGTCACTCGAACGGTCCGTAAGAGGTCACGAAACCTGGTGCCTCGGCCGAGCCGCTCACAAGACACTTTCCTGCAGCCTGACATTCTCGATTCCTGAGGGATCAAGACAACACGTACCGAGACGCCAGCGCCTGTGTGGCTCTGTCGCCTCATGACTTCCGGCGTTCCGATCTTTCACTTTCCTTACACCCAACCATCCAAATCCGAGAGGGAAAAGACATGAAGTTCACCACCACCGCCGTTCTCGCCGCCTCGCTCACCGCCTCCAGCGCCTTCGCCGGCTTCCTGCCGACGGGCACGCTGACTGCCTCGGGCATCGCCGGCACCGGCGCCTACCAGTTGGGTGGCAACACCTGGACCATCACCTTCACGTTCGACGGAGACGTGAATGCGTCGAGCATGAACTCGGACTTCGGAAACTGGACGCTCAAGCTTCTGGGCACCAATGGCAAGACTTGGCAGACCTCGAGCAGCGAGGTCGTCGATGGCGCCTGGGCTCGTAATGGGTCCAACGAGCGCATGCTGACGATCAAGCTGGCCGATGGCGCCGGTCTCGGCGTGGGCGATGTCGCTCCGGAGCCAACCTACATCTCGATCAGCTACGCGGCTCGCAAGAGCGGCAGCAGCTGGGAATCGCTGGGCAACGCCCTGCTGTACAGCGGCAACTCGGGAACTCCCGCTGCCAGCCGCGGCAACCTGATGGTGCGAAGCGGTGTCAGCAACATGATTTCGGGCACCTTCGCGACCGTGATCCCGGCCCCGGGCGCCGCGGCACTCGTCGGCCTGGCGGGCCTGATCGCAAGCCGTCGCCGAGCCTGAGCGGCACCGAAGCACGCAACACAACACGAGAGAGGGAAAAATGCTTCGTAACACTCTGATCGCTTCTGCAACTCTGGCCGTCGCTGGCGTGACCCACGCCGGCCTGATGACCTGGTCACTCACCGGCACCGGCACCGCCACTGGCTCGCTCGCGAGCCTGGGCACTGTCACCATGACACTCACGATGGCGATCGACGATTCCGCGTCGGCGCTCTCGGCGGGCGGTGCGATCGGCAGCTGGAGCTTCCAGATGTCCGATGTCTACGGCGTGAAGTACACCGCGTCCGGAACGCCGGGCGCTGGCTACGGCAACAACGCCGCCACCTATGTGCGCTGGACCAGCACGGACGGCGGCACCCGCCGGTACACGATCGTTCTCGGCGGCGCCACCTCGTCCGCTTGGGATGGTTCGGTCACCGGCCTGCCCACGATCTCGTCCATCCAGTTTGGCTACGTCGCCGCCCGTCCGGGTGGTGCCTACGGCAGCATGGGTGACAGCATCGTTGGCTCGGTGAATGGCGCGGGTGGCTTCATGATGGCCACCACCAGCGGTGCCGGATCGTTCGGCGCCGTCTCCGCCACCAGTTTCTTCATTGTCCCCACGCCCGGCGCGTTCGCGCTTGCCGGTGTCGCTGGTCTCGTCTCCTTCCGTCGCCGTCGCGCCTGAATCAATTGCAATCCTGACCTGGAAAAGGAAGTTTCACCCATGTCCACCAAGACTCTCACCGCCGCCGTTCTCGCCGCCTCGATCTCCGGATTCGCCAGCGCGGGCATCCTCACCATGACCGCCTCCAGCACGACCGGCTCCGACGGCTGGGCGGGCCTGAGCGGCTACAGCATGTCGCTGACGATCGACTGCAACACCCTGAGCGATGCTGGTTCGTCCAGCGCGTTCGTCCTGAACAGCTGGAGCTTCGTCGCCAAGGACGTCTACGGCGACGTCAAGTTCTCGGCATCGGGCTCAGGCCAGGTCTTCACCGTGGCCCCCGGCTCCGGAAAGTTCATGGCGACCATCGGTCTCAACCCCAGCAACGTGCTCGTGAATGACATGGTGCCGCAGGCCGACTCGATCGCCTTCGGGTACGCGTTCACCAGCTACGAGAGCCTGATGAACGCGATCGAAGCCTCCGCGGGAACGGTCGACGGCATGCTTCAGCTCGGCAGCGACACCGGAGCCACCGGCCTCCTGACCGGCATGTACGCCGTGCCTGCTCCCGGCGCCGCTGCGCTGCTCGGCCTCGGTGGTCTCATCGGCCGTCGCCGCAAGGCCTGAACCTCACGAAACTCCAAGGAAGCGCTCAGGGCGGGAACCCCGGGCGCCAACGAACGAGGGCCTGGATGCCGATAGGCGTCCGGGCCCTTTCTCCATCGGATTCGGGGTTCAGCGCACCACGCGAGACCACGTGGTGCCCGTCGGGCCATCCTTCACCTGCACGCCGAGCGCGGCAAGCTCGTCGCGCACGCGGTCGCTGGCTGGCCAATCCTTCGCGGCACGTGCAGCGGCGCGGCGGGCGAGCAAATCGTTGACCTTCGATTCGAGATCGTCGGCGGCCTTGCTCGCGACGGGTTGGTTGCGCTCAAGCACGCCCAGCACGCTGTCCATCCGGCGCAGTGCGGCCAGTTCGCGGGCCGGGCATGCGGCGGTGCTGTCCTGTCCGAGCGCCTCGTTCAGCGCCGCGATCGCGCGCGCCACGTTCAGGTCGTCGCACAGCGCCTCGGTGAAGGGTTCGAGTGCAGCCTGCATCGGACCGGTGGCCGAGGCGGCGTGGCGGGCAGCCGCAGCCGGGCCTCCCGAGGCGCGAATCTCGGCGATGGCGGCCTCGAGGGACTGTGCGTGCCGTGTCCACCGATCGATCATGCGCTGGCAGTCGGCCAGACCCTGCAGGGTGAAGTTCGCGTTCACGCGGTAGTGCGTGCGGACCAGTTCCAGTCGAAGCGCGGCGGGCGTGACGCCCTTGGCGAACAGGTCGCGCGCGGTGAAGAAGTTGCCCTTGCTCTTGGACATCTTCTGACCTTCCACCATCAGGTGGCGCGTGTGAAACCACAGCCGCGCGAACGTCGGCTTGCCGAAGCAGCATCGGCTCTGCGCGATCTCGCACTCGTGGTGCGGGAAGATGTTGTCCTCGCCGCCCGAGTGCAGGTCGATCTGTTCGCCGAGCAGACCCGCCGCCATCGCGCTGCACTCCAGATGCCAGCCCGGGTAGCCCGCGCCCCAGGGCGAGTCCCACCTCATCAGGTGCTTCGCGTCGGGCTTCCACAGCATGAAGTCGGCGGGGTGCCGCTTGGAGGCCTGGTTCTCCGCGCTGACGCGGCCGCCCTCGCCCTCGCGCAGGGCGTCCAGCGTGTTGCCACTGAGATTGCCGTAGTCGGGAAAGCTGCGGACGTCGAAGTACACCACCCCGTCCCGCGCCACGTAGGCATGGCCTCGGTCGACCAGTCCCTGCACCATCGCGATCATCTGAGGCACCCAGCGCGTGGGGCGTGGCATGAGCGCGGGGTCACGCTCTGCCTCGATCGCCACCTTCAGCCCGAGCAGGCGCGCGTCCTCGAGGAATCGCGCCGCATAGAAGTCCGCAATCGCCAGCGGATCGTTCGGATCGATGGTGGCGCCGGCCGGCAGCGCACCTGACTTCTTGGCCTCGGCCAGTCGGCGCCCCGCCACGGCCATCTTGTCCTCGCCGCCACCGTCGGCCTGCGCGTCGTCGGTCATGTGGCCGACGTCGGTGATGTTCATCACGTGGCGAACCGGAACGCCGGTGAGCTCGATCGTGCGGCGCAGGATGTCCGCGTTCAGGAAGCTGCGGAAGTTGCCGATGTGCGCGTCGTCGTAGACGGTGGGGCCGCAGCTGTAGAAGGTGACGGGCCCGTTCGGGCCGGCCAACGGCTGAAGCTCGACCGCGTGGCCCGAGAGAGTGTCATGGATGCGGACGGTCGGCATGCGTCGGGAGCATACGACGTGCCACCCGTGATCAACCGCTCAGCGCTGCGACGCCTCGAGCATCCGGACCTCCCGCTGCGGGAAGGGAATCCTGATGCCCGCCACGCGGAACTGCTCCAGGATCGCGCGCACGACCTCCGAGCCCGCCACGCCCGCCTCGGTCACCTGCGCCCAGGGACGCACCGCGATGGTCACGGATGAGTCGCCCAGGGTCGTCACGCGCACGACCGGCGCCGGATCCTTCATGATGCGCGGATTGGAGCCCAGCACCTCGTCGATCACGCGCAGAGCATGCCCGATGTCGGTGTCGTAGGCCACGCCCACACTCAGGTTGAGCTGGCGCAGCGTGCCGTAGTTGTGAAGGATCTCTCCCACGATCTTGCGGTTGGGAATGATCACGACGGACCGGTCAGGATGGCTCAGCTTGGTGCTGAACAGCGTGATCGCCTCGACGCGACCTTCCTCGTTGTGAATGTCGATGTACTCGCCCACTCGGAAGGGGCGGGTGATGATGATGGTCAGACCGGCGACGGCGTTGCCCAGCACGCCCTGCAGCGCAAGCGCGATACCCGCACCCGCCACGCCGAGGCCCGCGATGAGCGGCAGCAACTCGACGCCGAGATTCTGCAGCGCCATGATCGCAAAGATCCCCATCACGGCGAGACGCACGATGCGCAGCAGCAGCAGGCGCAGCGGCGGTTCGATCTCGATGCGCGCGATCCCACGTTCCACCGCGCGGGCGATGGCGCGCGAGACGAAAATGCCGATGACCAGGACGACCAGCGCGCTGATCGCGTTGGGCCCGAACTCCACAAGGAGGTCGATGGCGCGGTTCTTCAGGTGCTGGAGGGATTCGAGTTGGGAGGACATGATGGACGCGAGGATGCCGAAAGTTTGGCGTCCTCGCCACGGGCCTTGCACCTCACCCACAACCAGGAGCTGGCACGGCGGTCCCCCGCGACTCAGGCGGACGAGGCCGGCGAATTCAAGCGCATCAGTTGTCCGATGCGGCGAAAGTAGCTCGCCTTCAGCCAGGCATGCCAGAACCCCGCTCTACCATCCAGAAACCCCAACCGACGGACATAGCCGTCCAGAAAGTATGCGGCAGGAAGCCACCACCTGCCAAGCATCCGGTACTTCGCGGCCTGACGATCCGTGAGCCCGGCCATTCCCGTCTCGCGCAGGCGAAGGGCCCGCGCCGCTTCCCACCGCGCGTAGGACTCATGCCGACGCCTCCAGTGATCAAGGCCACGATCATCGCGATGGTCGATGCGCGTGCGGATCTCGCCAATCGAACCGGAAAGGATCGGATGCTCGTGAATCTCCATGTCGAGATCGCTCCAGCGATCCTCGTCGATTCGCTCGTACTCGCCCGCTCCCACCCGGAACAGTGCGAGCTTTCGATTCGGCGTGCCGTGGCGCAAGCGCCGGCCCATGAACCAGTTGTCGTAGGTCAGCCAGAAGCCGGCGTGCGGGGTGCTGGGCAGCGTGCGCGCGAGTTCATCGCAGAATGCGTCATCGACGAATTCGTCGGCATCCAGGAAGAGCACCCACGGCGTCGACGGCCGGTGCTCGCGCAGGAACCAGTTGCGCTTCTTCGGGAAGCGGCCGTTCCACGCGAACTGGATCACGTCGGCGCCATGCGCGCGTGCGATCTCGCAGGTTCGGTCGATGGAGCCGGAGTCAATCACGACCGCATGCTGGAATCGACCAAGACGAGCGAGGCAGGAGGCGAGCGCAGACTCCTCGTTGCGCACTGGTAGCACAACCGTCACCGGCAGATGCTGGGCGATCATCGGTAATTGCTCGAACAAGGAGTATGTTTCACGGGACGGCCTCCGATCGGGTGCGGCGGAGGCGTTGCACGGTCCATCTCGCCATACGCCGCATATCGCGATTTACGAGCACGCCCATCCCCAAGGCGACCACCAGTGACGCGGGCAGCAACAGCAACAGGCTCCATGCATCTCCATGTCTTGACCAACCAGAGATCCAGTTGACGCCCTGCATCGCGACAGCAAAAAGGGGCACGAAAATCGCAAGGGGCAGGAAGAGCACGCCACACGCCTTTAGCATGGCATGTCGCGAACGGCCCCGCAGCGCAAGCCACACAAGCACTGGCATCCCAAGGCACCACACCACGCCATGCCCAGCGGCAGCACCGAGCGCTCCCCACGCGTTTGCCGCGAGCCAGCAGGACGTGCAACCGAGGGTCAGTTCAACGAACTGCCACACTAGGAATGCCTTGAACTGTTGTTGCGCGCGCAGGCACGCCACTGTCGGCCCGAGCACGAAGAGGAAAGCCTGCACGAGACTGAGCACCTCGAACACCGGAACTGCCGGCTGGTAGCGGGCTGCAAACAGCACCCGAAAGGCAGGTTCCGCGAAGACCGCCTGTGCAAGCGAAATCGGTACACACACGAGTCCCAGCACGCGTAGCGTTCGCACGAGGCCTCGCGCCTGACGATCCGCGTCATCCGCCATCCTTCCAAAGACCGGCTGCAGGACGGTGCCGAGCTGGTGTGCGATCACGGTATTTGCTTGCACGGCCAACAGCGCAGAGAACGCAAAGAGTCCGGTCTCGAATGCACTGCTGACGAAACCCAGCACCAGAAGCTCCACGCTAGAAGCGACCTTGTGCAGGTACTGCGCGGCTGAAACTGGAAGAAAATCCAGCATCAGTCCTCGCGCGATGCGCGGATCAGGCTCGCTCGCCTTCGAATCCGGAGGAGAAAGCCGCCGGTAAAACCACACTCTCGAAGTCCCGGCAAGTGCAACGGGTAATGCCAGCGAAGCAGCACCAAACCCAACCGCAGCCATGACTATCGAGCATATGGTGCCAGCGAGCTGTGACGCTCCGTCGATCCATGCAATCGTCCGATAGCGTAGCTCAAGCCGAAGCCGCGACAGGGCAGGAACCTGCAGCGACTCCATGAGCGGCCGTAGCCCGTAGATGCACAACAGCGACACGAGCCAGCCTGAAGGCATGTCGCTGAACACCTTCACGCAGACTGGAATCGCTGCGAGCAGCACCACTGCATTCAACAGGGCAAGTTGCCCGGAGAGGCGAGTGGCGGTCGCAACTACTGTGGGGGATCGAGAAGCATGCGCAATGATCACATCCCCGAGCGCAAACGGCACAGCGAGCGTCAGAAACTGTACAAGTGCAGTCGCCTGTCCGGCAACACCAAATTCCTCCGGCGTAAGCCAATGCGCCAGCAGGAGCGTCGCACCGGCCGTGCATGCCTTGTTCAGCACCCACTGCCCCGAGTTCAGGACCGAGCCCACGACAGCGACCTTGCCAAGCTGGCTTGATCGTAGGGTGATGAGATGGGGCGCGGGATCCGACATGCAGCCTGCGAGCGCATGCTAGGTCAGACAGACGACCCGTCACACCGTACCACATGATGGCTGGTGCGTACCCTTCCCGGGGTCGATTCATGGCATCCTTCATCCTCTATACCCACACGCTTTGGGCCGAAGCGCCTCGAATTCGACATCAGGTCGCCCGGCTCATCGCTGGGGCCGGACATGACGTGCTGTTTCTGGAGCGTGCCGCACATCCTTGGCAACGGCAGCCCCTTGATGCCGTGCGAGTCGAGCCCGGGGTCCGAGTCGCACGGCCCCGCAAGTTGCTGCATCATCAGTTGCGGGTTGTGCCGCCATTGGACTGGCTGAACCGCGCCATGGTGTCTCACGATCTCAAGCTGATCCTCGCCCGAGCGAATAGCGGGGTTAATGCGACACTTATGAACTTCGCGCATGACGCGGCCTTTCTTCCCACCCTCCTCCCGGGAAGCCGGATGATCACGATCATCCACGACGACTTCGAAGCGCAGGCACGCTTGCCGTGGTTCGGCCACGTGACCCGCAACTTGCGCGCCACTTGCCTCGCCAGTGATCGGGTGCTCGCGGTGTCAAGGCCGCTGGTGCAGCGCCTGTCGGCCTGGTGCCCGGTCGAACTCTTTCACCCATGGACAACACTTTCATATGTCGCACCACGGAATGGCACCGCAGGTCGCAACACCCTGCTGTTCTGGGGCCATGTGGACACTGGCCTCGATACGGAGCGCATCTGCTCCATCTCGGCACACCTCGCCCGCTGCCATCCAGACATGAGCATTCTCATCGTTGGTCCAACACAGGTGCCATCGCGGCGAGCCCGCACAGTGGATGCGCTGCGTGGACTCGCAAATGTCGAAGTGCGCGATTCAACACCATTGGATCAGTTGCCGCTGGAACGAACGCTAGCCGCGCTGATTCCCTATCGGCGCAAGGGGGACGTGGATGCAACCGAGTTGCCGAACAAGACGCTGCCCCTGCTCTCTCGGGGCCTGCCGATCCTGAAGACCGGTCTTCCTGCCATGGTTCGCGCACCATTCATTCTGCCGGTGGACCGCGATGACGAACTCGAATCGGCGATCTCAGCGTGCCGCGCGAACTTCGACTCGTGGCAATCGATGATCCGCACCTTCGTAGAGTCGCATCGCGCGGCGGACAGGCTGCGGGCGCTGGAGATCGAAGCCATCTAAGTCAACAGCGCGGCCAGGCGAAGATCGGCAGGCTCGGTTTCCTCTTGAGCCCTGCCCACTGCTGGAGCGCCTACGGTGGCATACCTTGCCGCGAAAGTCCACAGATGAACTCTAGACAATCGAGGGCGTCATGTTGCGACGCACGTGCGGTGATTCACGCCCCCAGCCGTGCGCGTGTCAATGCTTTCGAATCGCGTCCACCAGCGCCTGGCACACGCGGTCCTGATCGGCCTCGTTCAGATCTGCGCTGAACGGCAAGCTCATCACTTGCTTGCCAAGCATGCTTGCCATTGGCGTGCACTCGGGGCAACAGAATTTCGCGTAGGCAGGCTGCTCATTCAGGGGAATCGGGTAATGCACGGCCGTTGGCACCCCTGCCTCCTTCAACCGCTCCTGCACCGCGTCCCGATTGTGCACGAGGACCGTGAACTGGGCGAACACGCTGTTGCGGTTGGCATCAGGCCACGGCAGCAGCTGACACCCAAGTTCCGCGGTCCGCTCAGGGCCATGGAACGGGAAGCATCCTGCGAGCAATTCGTGATAGCGACGCCCAACCTGCTGCCGCCGCTCAAGTTCCCA
Source organism: Phycisphaerales bacterium (assembly GCA_049318245.1). Lineage (GTDB taxonomy): Bacteria > Planctomycetota > Phycisphaerae > Phycisphaerales > SM1A02 > SYAC01. The sequence continues at coordinate 12,775 of JBMOGS010000001.1, forward strand.
CGCGAAGCGCTCAAGTTTTGCGAGCACAACCGCGCACTGGATCGTGTCCATGCGACCGCCGACGCCGATACGGCTGTGCCAGTAGCGACGGCTTTGGCCATGCACACGAATCTCGCGCGACGCCTGTGCCAGCCGATCATCGTCCGTGAAGAGGGCGCCGCCGTCCCCATAACAGCCAAGTGGCTTGCTGGGGAAAAAACTGGTGGCTCCGAACGTGCTCAGAGCACAGCTCCGACGTCCCTTGTACATCGCGCCGAAACTCTGTGCAGCGTCTTCGATCACCGGCAGGCCATGGCGCCGCGCGATCGCGTTGATCTCGTCCATGTCCGGTACCTGTCCATACAGGCTGACTGGCATAATGGCGCGCGTGCGACCGGTGATTCGCTCCTCGATGGCGCCCGCGACGATGTTGCATGTGCTCGGCTCGACATCGACAAACACCGGCTTCGCACCAAGCAGGGCGATCATCTCGCCCGTGGCCGCGAAGGTGAAGGGTGAAGTGATGACCTCATCGCCCGGGCCGATGTCCAGCGCCATGAGCGCGATCAGGATCGCCTCCGTGCCGCTTGAGACGGTGATGCAGTGCCGGGAACCGGCGAAGGCGGCAAGTTTCCTCTCAAGCTCAGGAACTTCGGGGCCCAGGATGTACTGGCCATGCTCCAGCACAGCATCGATTCGGGCCTGCACGTCCTTCTTGATGGCCTGATACTGCGCCCTGAGGTCGATGAACTGCATACTCATGGAGTGTTTGCCTCCAGGCGTCCGCCAGCCAGGCGGTAGCGACGGCCGGTGTGCGGACAAGCGCACGAACCATCGCCGGTCAGAGGGAGCTCGAGGCGTTCGCCGTACTCGCTCATCCACCCAATCTGCCGTGCCGGCACTCCGGCCATCAGCGCATAGGCGGGCACGTCGCGGTTGACGACCGCCCCGGCCGCCACGAACGCGAATTCCCCGATGGTGATGCCGCAGACCACGGTGCAGTTCGCGCCGAGCGTGGCACCGCGCTTCACCAGCGTGTCGCGGTATTCGTCCTTTCGCACGACCGCCGAACGCGGGTTGTAGACGTTCGTGAATACCATGCTCGGGCCACAGAACACGTCATCCTCAAGCGTCACATTGTCATAGACGGACACATTGTTCTGAATCTTGCAGTTGTTTCCAATGCGAACCCGGTTGCCCACGAACACATTTTGCCCGAGTGAACAGCGCTCTCCGATCACGGCTTGACCACAGACGTGGACCCAATGCCAGATTCGACTACCGGCGCCGATCGAGGCGCCCGGATCCACGATTGCGGTGGGGTGTACGGTGAATGCAGGATTGCTCATCGAGAAGCCTTCTTGCAGAAGGGGTGACTGTCCGGCGTGAGCCCCTTCACGCTGGCGTGCCGAATGTCATGAACCATCTCGATCGCAGGCCGAGACGACTCGACGGGGAACCCACGCCCCGCGATGATCTCGCGATAACTCACCGTATGCAGGTCGGTGAATCCCTCCGAGAACTCGACCGACTCGCCGCCGATCTGAATCGATCGATAGGTGCGCTGGCCCTTCGCCTTCTGCTCGTCCGGAAGGTGGTCCGCATTGATCGAGAGGAACCATCGGACACGTGCTCGCTCGAGCTCAAGAATGCCCGAGGCCGCATCGCTCTGGCGCAGATGCACCACGGAAGAGCGCTGTGGACCAAAGATCCAGGAGAGCATGTCGAAGAAGTGCACGCCTATGTTGGTCGCGATGCCGCCGGACTTCGCCTCGTCACCCTTCCAGCTCTGGTGGTACCAGCGGCCACGCGAGGTCATGTAGGCAATGTCGACCTCAGTGGTGCCCTTCACGTCCTTGTATCGGTCACGCAAAGCAATGATGGCCGGATGCACGCGCAATTGCAGGATGGTGCTGATCGACCGGCCAGTCTCGCGGCACAAATCCTTGAGCGCGTCGATGTTCCACGGATTCAAGACAATGGGCTTCTCGCAAATGGCGTTTGCGCCGCTCCGAAGGGCGAAACGCATGTGCGCATCGTGCAGGTAGTTTGGGCTGCAGATGCTCACGTAGTCGATGCTCTCGCCCCGCCGCCGCATCTTATCGACGTGCCGGTCGAAGCGCTCGAACTCCGTGAAGAAGTGCGCATCCGGAAAGTAACTGTCCATGATCCCCACGCTGTCATTGGGGTCGTACGCGGCAACCACGGTGTTCCCGGTGTCCTTGGCGGCCTTCATGTGACGAGGAGCGATGTAGCCGCCGGCGCCGATGAGTGCGAAGCGAAGCAGGGGGGAGGGAGGGTTCATGGTCGAGAGAATCGTGTTCGAACGCTGGTGGCCCTCTGGGCCATCCGGCTTGAAGTCGCGGAAACAACCTTGCTTACCGCTGGCTGTACTATAGACAAGATGTCGGTTCGACGAATCGCCAAAGTCATCTCCGTGGCGGCATACCGCCCGATCTATCCGATTTTGAACGCCCTCGGTATCGGCGAATGGGTTAAGTCCCGATACGAAATGGCTTACTGGAGAGCAGTGTGGCGCGACGAAGGCGGCACGCTCAAGAATTCATGGTACGAGACCTACTACACCACGGCCGTCGGACTGACGCGACAGGACTACGAGGGCAAACGTGTGCTGGACATCGGATGTGGCCCGCGAGGGTCGCTTGAATGGTGCGATGGAGCCCTCGAGCGCGTGGGTCTCGACCCACTAGTGCACTCGTATCGACGTCTCGGCATCGATCGGCACAAGATGTCCTACGTCAACGCCCCCTCGGAGAAGATGCCCTTCGCAGATGGGTACTTCGATATCGTGCTTTCAAAGAACTCCCTCGACCATGTTGAGGACCTCGATCGGACGATCCACGAAATCAAGCGAGTGACCAAGTCGGGGGGTCTCTTTGTCCTCATGGTTGAGGTCAACCACAAGGCGACCATTGCCGAGCCCCATGAGTTTGGTTGGGATGCGCCGCGAAGGTTCGAGCCGGAGATGGTGGTTACCTTCGAGCGACATCTTGAGTCGACCTCTAATGTCGACAAACCTGTGCCGTATGACCATGCAGACAAGTCAAATCGCACAGGCTGGATCTTTGCTGTCATGCGTCGGCACTGATGATTGGACTCTCGTCATGTCGGCTCGCACCCTCCCTGAACTCCGATTTCATCAACCTCGGCATGCATCTTGAAATTCCTGATGCATGCCACGTCGCCGCGCGCACCAGCGGCGCAACCCCCAAGAATCGATCCGAACTATCCTTTGGTCTCGAAATGAGCTCGCGGCTGATCGAACGGAGGCATTGAATGCGCTGGATCGCGAAGGCAGGCATGCAAGCGGTACTTGCGAGAATTTGGGGAGGTGAAAAGATCAACCACCGGCTGCAGCGCGCCTTCGGCGTCCTGGGTACCGCCGGATCGCTCGCGAAGCGAATGCAATATGGCGTCTCGTTCTGGGAGCGCAATGGGGACGTTCTTGCCCCGGAGGGCAAGCACGTAATGGAGATCGGCACCGGCTGGGACGCGATCCACACGGTACTTCTTTCGGCGCTCGGCGCGGGCAAGATCACGACAATTGACCATCTACCCCACATTCGGCTCGAGCTTGTCCTCGACGTTGCACGAGCATGGCGGACTCGGGCGGGGGATCTGGCCCGGATCTCTGGCCAGCCAGCAGAACGCATCGAGTCACGATTGGACTCCATCCTTTGCAGAAAAGATCTCCAATCGCTGTTCGAGTCGATGAACGCGACCTATATCGCGCCGGGCGACATTTGCGCAACCGGCCTACCCGACCGCAGCTTGGACATGGTGTACGGCTACGCAGTGCTTGCGCACCTGCCTAAACCCGTGCTTGGTGCATTCTGCAGGGAGTGCGAACGCGTGCTTGTGCCCGGTGGAATGTCCGTGCAGCGAATCGGCCTGGAGGATCCTTTCAATGACTGGAAAGATGGTGACGTCGTCGACTTCCTGAAACATTCCCCACTGATGTGGCGAATCATTGGCGAACACTCGATTCTCTTCCACAATCGATTGCGGGCTGTCGAGTTCCGGCAAGCGTTTGAGGCCCATGGGGGCAGGACAATTCGGTCCACGGAAACAATGCTCCCTAAGTCTCTCGCTCGCGTGAAGACCATGAAGATAGCTGCGCCATTTCGGAGATTCACTCCCGAGCAGCTTGCGGTCTCCGAACTTGACCTCATCAGTCGGTTTGGCAGCCCGCGCATTGATCACTTCGAGACCGTACGCAGTTGAGCTGCTCCCGTCGCTCGCATTCGTAGCGCGCCGTCCGAGCCCGACTCCACGAGCGCCGATCCGGGTATCCGGTAGTTGGCGACTCCGAGAGTTCCCCAGTTCGGAAACCCGTACTGCTTGATTTGGTCTCCGATTATCTCAAAGCCCGGATCGTGAGCGACATTCAAAGCCGATCCCGAACCCGCTGGTTCACAGGACAAGATCTCAAAGCCCCACGTTGCCAGGTCTGCGAGCTTGACGATGATCGTCTCGCCCCCCACCACCCCGCCCAACGCGACCGGCGCATCTGTGATCAATCCATTTTGCGCGTCGCCACGATCACGCCGGCGTGTTTCCGAAATCAAGCCCTGCTGCGCGGTGTCGCCTTCGACAATCCAGTTTCTGGTCTGCATGAGATCTCCATCAACCATGTAGCCCCAGGTTGTGTTCGCGTCCGGCGATGCTGAGAAGTGGGCAAACCGGGCCCGAACCCTCATCCCATCTCCAAGATCGATACTGGTATTCCTGTCCTCGCTGGAAACCACGACATCAACCCGATCATTCAATTCGACGCGTACCGCGACATCCGATTGATTGTTGCACGGAATCAGATCGATCGACCGAATGCGCGGGGGACCCGCAAGCGTGACATGATGGATGACGACGAAGGTGCTCTCCTCCGCCGTGCGCCGAACGACGATGTACGGAGCAGAGCCGGCTCGACGCATTGCTGGACCGTCGGCCAGAATCACTTCCGTGCTGGGACTTGGGCAGACGAAACTGAACAACTTCAATTGGTTCCCCAGATCAAATGCCGAGAGCCACAGCCGGTCGGTCTTGCCGGACCTCAAGTTTCCAAGATATTCGTGCAGCGTTCCGTCCCGTGCCTGCAGTGCGACGGTGGTTTCGGCGCCATGAGGCAACTGCAGTGCGGCATGAAGCATGTAGTCATGAATCGAGCCTCCCCTCACTCGGAACACATCAAGGACATAACTGTCTCGATCATCAATACGGACGAGTGTGATGAGCCTTGAGTAATCCCTCAGCGAGACCACACTCTGGTAACTCCGCGGCGCAGCCGCCTTCACCACCTGAACTTGAGGGAAGCCGAAATTGCAAAGCTCCAGCTCGCCAAAGTCGCTTGCGTTTTCGCCTTGGAACCTCCATGGCCAGTCGGGTATTCCTGGGATCCCATCAAGCGACCTCTTGTCTCGGAATGCGCGCCCGAGTGGACCTGAATTCGACTGACTCTTTTCATCGACCACGACAGTCACGTGTCCTGCCGTCGAGGTGTGCCATTCACGCGTTGAGTTCGTTCCGGGCATCGGCTGATACTGGGTCTCGCTGATGACCTCGACCCCCTTGGTCCAGAGATTGAAGTTGAGCGCATCCCAATGTGCGTGCACTCCGGAACCACTCCAATGCAGCGTCGCAAGGGTCGGCGATGCCTGTGTGCCGCACACAAGTGTGGCTTGTCCGAAGCAACCATGCAGGACCGACCGTCGAATTGGCGGAGGAGCCTTGTTGGATCGAGTCTGCCAATCCGTATCATGGATCGCAAGGAAGCTGCCGCTTGGGAGCGTCATTGCGCTCGTCACGATATCCGCTTGCGTCGGTTTCTCACCGAAATACTTCAATGGATCGAGACGATCGATGCGTCCCCCCCACTTCTCGCCTCCATAATCAGTCGGATCGGAGTAGCCGCTCAGGAGTTCGCGCGCCACGGACCGAAGACCATTCTGAAGGTCACTGTGATAGACGGGCGACCCCTCGTGCCACCAGCCATCGGGAAAGAACCCCGCCCGATAGATCGACTGCAGGTGCCAGATGCCCTCGTGCACCACGTCCGGGTCGCGCATGAGCAAACCCCAACTCACCAGCCCCCGGATTTTGAACGCATCCATGTTGGTGAATTCCGCGCCACCTCGACGTCGCTGAATGTCGAGAAACAAGCGGAAGAGCGCCTCGATTCGAGAAGCCTCTTCAGTACTGACCTCTCCGCTGGCTTGGATCCATCGGTATGCCTGCATTAGCGGAGTCACCTGGATAAGGTCTTGGTAGATCCACGCTCCCCACAGACCGGCCGCATAGGCATCCCGGAGAGCGACATCGTCCGATTGGGGGGATGCCTTCTTCTGGTCGTCGGCGGCGTAGTATGGATTCCAGAATGGCCATTTCGGCAGACGCTCCGCAAAGGCACTGAGCAGCACCTTGGCGCGAGTGGCGTCAGATCGCGAACCAGTCAGCCGGTATCGAAGGCCAAAGTGGTAGCAGGCATCCCGCGCATCTCGATTACGGGAGTCGATACTGCCCCGCTCTGAAACCATTCCTGCCAAGGCTTCTGGTTCGAAACTGTCATATTGCTGCAGTGCGATGCCGAGCGCACGCCTTGCCTGGGTACCCGCCTCCTGATTGCCGGATACGAGTGCGAGGGCGGCACACGCCGAGATATCGACATCGATCGGGCGCAGGTAAAGCCGAGACTCATCGGCCTCGCGCCGCATTCGGTCCCGAATGTCCGCATCGGAGGTGGCCCGTAGGCGCTGCAACGCGGACTGCCAAGATTCCGGCGCGCCTGCCCACGGCAACTCGACAATGTCTATCGAGACACGGGCGTAAGCCCCACCCGTCGCATGCGTGCCAGACAGTAGCCACAGCAGAAAGACCGGCAGCCATCCCATTCTCCGCGAACAGCCACTGGTTCTGCATACCCGCTCGCAGCACGCGCTCGGCAAGACTTTGTCCACCTCGAAAGTTTACACACTCGGATGGCGTCAACGATCCGCGTTTAAACTACCAACCTGCCGAGACCACGCGCCGCATGCAGTTCATAACTCTCCCAATTTTCATACTGACCTGCCTGCTGTCGATTCGAAGCACCGCCTGGGCCTACGCTTTCCTTAGCTCTTTCTATGTCATAGAAATGACGCTTCAGGCCTCGGTCGCGACCTTCCTCTACAACCAGTTCCTCGCCAACTACATCTTCGCAGGCGTGGTTGTGCTGACGGCGTTGAACCACATTCTTCGATCGCAGCCGGGCATCCTGCAAACAACCCTCAACAGCGTGCCAGGCATGATCCTGCTCATGCTGCTGTGGAGCATCATCTCGGTAAACTGGAGTCCAGGCGCCGCCAAGGGCCGTGAATTCATCATTGAAGGCATCCCGTACATCCTGATCTACGTAGTTGTCGCGCCCATACTGATCGATTCCACCCAAATGCTCCGCCGGGCGCTGGTCATGTTCCTGGGATTGGGAACGGTTACTGCCCTTCTGATCCTGATAAATCCGGAGTTCAAGGTTCGTGGCGGCCGTCTTACCTTCCAATTCGGTACCGCGGACGTCATCAATGTGCTCCAACTGGGCCGTCTTGGTGGCAGCCTATTGATCACTGCCGCCGTCATGCGCGTGAATTCTGCGGCACTCCAGCCGATTCGGCTCGTCGCATTCATCGTCGGATCCCTGCTGGCGTTTTACTCAGGAAGCCGGGGCCAGATTGTTGCTGCAGGGCTCGTCTCGTTCCTCTTCTTTCCGGTTGCTCGTCCTCTCAAAAATATCCGTTCATTCTTTGCGCTAGCCGGGGTCCTCGTAGTGGGATATGTCGCTATTGCATGGATCGCCGATTACGTCGCTGGTGAGGCGGATATCAATCGATGGGACGCCAAGTACATCCTGGGCGCAAGCAACGCGCGGATCCTGAACATCATCGATCTGTTCCGAGCCTTTGGCTCATCCCCCCAGGCCTTGTTTGTCGGCCTGGGCTTCAACGCATTCACGGGTGTCACGACTGCCACGCTCGACACGTATGCGCACAACATTTTTGTCGAGGTTCTGTGCGAACTTGGGGTGTTCTTCTTTGCATGGCTCCTCATGCTGCTCTTCATCGTGCTGCGGGCTGGTTACTCTCTGTTCCGCAGCGTTCGCGATGTACCCGAGCTTCGGGCTCCCGTTGCGACCTTGCTTGCGATCACATCATTTGACCTGCTGATCGCCCAGAAGGAAGGCCAGCTCTGGAATCATTTCGACATGTACTTTCACTTCTGCCTGATCGCACGGCTGAACCTTCTGGTCACGTCCGGTCTTGCGCCCGTTCACGAATATCAGGAAGAGGCGCCGCAGGAGCCGGAGGCAGAGGTGGCATGAGAGTTGCAGCTCATCTCTACCAGAGCCCCATGATTGGCGAGAGTCGCATCGAGCGCATCACCGGCGCTCTACTTGACGCCGGAATCGTCGAAGAAGTTCTGCTGGTTGGGACTCGGGCCGAAGGCCTTCCCTGGAACACGCGCGATTCCCGTGGGCGCGAGATCCTCCGCATCGGCCGAGCAACACCCCGAGGCGCGGGCTTTCTGTCTAAGGTAGTCACGACCCTTCGCTGGTCAGCTGGTGTTCTGCGCCGCGTCAGCGGACGGCGCATCGACATTGTCAACTGCCATGCGGTGTCGCTGCTGCCACTCAGCTATCTCCTTGCGCTCCAGCATCGCGCAATTCTCATCTACGATCCGCACGAACTTGAAACGGAGACTTTCTACTGTCGCGGCCTGCGTCGCATCATGCTGAAGATCGTCGAACGCTTGTTCGTCCATCGTGCCGCCCATACCTTCGTTGTGGGGCCGCGCATCGCAGCGTGGTATCGCGACGCTTACGGCATCACGCCGACCATTGTTCGAAACATGCCCGTGCGTCGGCCGATCTCTCAGGAAACAAGTCAATTTCGAGAGCGGCTTCGCATCGCACCCGATCGCATGGTGTTCCTCTACCTCGGGAAATTGGCGCCCGGCCGAGGAATCGAAAAGTGTCTCAGTGTCTTCGAACGTATCCCCACGTGTGAGTTCGTGTGTATGGGCGACGGCGAACTTGTTCCAATGATCCAGACGGTCGCGCGCCGGACATCAAACATCCACCACCATCCTGCCGTACCTCCCTCGGAGGTGCTGCGTGAAGCCCGAGGAGCGGATGTCGGCATTTTCATCAGTGATCCCTCGTGCCTGAGCTACGAGTACTCATGCCCGAACAAGTTCTTCGAGTATGTGCAGTCCGGACTTCCAATCATCGTCACGGAGAACTTCGTTGAGCAGGCAGACATGGTCCGAGCCCACGGTCTCGGCTGGGTCCTTCCACAGGACGCGCATGCATGCGTGGAGATGATCTCAGGACTCACCCAAGCTGATGTCGCTCGGGCCCGCACTTGTGTGGCTCGAGCAGCCGATCTCTTTCATTGGGATGTGGATCGAGAAAAGCTCGTCACCACGTATCGCAAGTTACTCAAAATGCCAACTTCAGCGGCTCGACCGGATAGTTGATCAGCACTGCCCGACGGGGACCGAAGTAGACGAACATACTGCCCGCGGCCACGGCGCTCGCGCCAGCCTCGATGCCCGCACGCAGGTGGTCCAAAGTCCCGGCGCCCCCCATCGCGATGACGGGCACGGTCACGGCATCTGCCACCAGACGAACCGCTTCGGTGTCATATCCAGACATCGTGCCATCACGACCCACGCACGTGAGGATCAACTCGCCGCAACCGCGCTCCTCGCAGCGCCGAGCCCAGTCGCGCAGTGGCTCGCGCACGCGTCGACGCCCGCGGTCACGAACAACTGTCATGCCGCCAAGCCAGGTTCGGTTCATCTCGATCGAGCCGATCACAGCCTGTGCGCCAAACTCGCTCGCCGCCTGCTCGGAAAGCCTTGGGCTGTCGAAGAGTGCGGTATTCAGCACGACCTTCTCGTATCCGTTTCGGATCACCGATCGCACCCCCTCGATGTCACGGACACCGCCTCCGTAGGAAATGGGCATCATGGCCTCCGAGGCGATTGACCGCAGCAGTGGCAGTCGACTCGCGTCGAGTGGCCTGCAGGAGATGTCAAGGATCACGATCTCGTCAGCACCCTTGTCGGAAAAGAGCTTCACCGCATTGATGGGATCACCGACGTAGGACGGATTCTGGAATCGTCGAGTCCGATAGACACCATCCTCGATAATCGTGAGCGCTGCAATGACGCGGGGAAGACCGCCGGATTCGATCTCGCGATATGTCATGAACGATGTACTCCGATCCGCCCAGACGCCCAATCCGCCCACGCACGCACGAGCGAACTTCCAAAGTGAAGACTCTTCTCCGGATGAAACTGCAACCCGATCGCGTCATTGCTGCGCACCACGGAGGCAAACTCATGCCCGCCAAACATGCCGGTGCACACCACGTGCTCGGGAGACGGCCGTGGATCGATGAAGAAGGAGTGCGCGAAATACATTCGACCCGGCGGAACATGGAATGGCAACGTGTCTTCCGGAGGCGCGAATCGTCGCCATCCCATGTGCGGGACCCGAAGTGGCTTGCCAGCCACGTCGTGGGTTGGAAACCGTCGTACCGTGCTTGGCACCCAACCCAGTCCCACACCGGGACCTTCCTCGCTCTCACAGCAGAACAACTGTGCACCAAGACAGATACCGAGCATCGGATGCCCTGCCTCCATGCGTGCGCGCAGGGGGGCACGAAATCCGCTGGAATCCAGGAATTGTGCTGCTTGGGTGAAGTGGCCGACCCCCGGCAGAAGCAACGGTGCTCGACCCGTGAGTTCGCGAGGCTCGCGGACGAGGTTCGATTCCAGCCCGACGCGCTGCAGAAGACGCTGGACGGATCCAATGTTGCCGAGGCCCATATCAATGACATCGATAGCCATCACGAGAGCATAGATGAGAACCAGATCGACGAATGCAGCCACGAACCCAACAGCACGCCCATCGCTCCACCGATGATGAGTGCCGCCAGTCCCCACCCGAGCGATCGCATGCGACCGAGCCCCGCGTGAAGAGCACCAGCCCACCAGATCAACTGGTAAAGGGCGAATGCCGCACCGTAGGATTGGACCATACGCAGTGGGGCGCCGGACAGCACCCATGCGACGACCACAGAAGCCACCACGAGTACCGTGCCGAAGATTTCGAGTCGTAGGGCTAGGCGTTGCGTTCCACTGAGGTGAAAAAGTCGATCGAGCCAGTTGGTCGTCGCCATGACGACGCCCGCCGGGATCAGCGCCTGAAAGTAGGGCGCAGCAGGACGATAGTCCGTGCCAAAGGCGACGGAGACTAGAGGCTCCGCAAGGATCCATCCGATGCCGGCGCAGAAGCCAGCCGGCAGGCTCACTTGCACGGTCCAGCGCTCGATAAGCGAGATGAAGGCCGAACGGTCCGCACCACGCCCAGCGACCTGCGTGATCGGGCGAAGTGCGCCCGTCACTACGGTGCTGGGAATGAGCATGAGTCGTTCCGACTGGTAGTGAAGGCCGACCGAGGCCTGCGAGACACTGCGCAGAAGCGCGACGATGACGCGGTCGCGCACCGTTCCCAGCAGCGAATACGGAATCAGATACTGCGGGAAGCGGCGGCCGAGTTTCCATCCGCGACGCACCTGCGCGCGATCGCCGCAGGCGCGCCACGTACCGACCGGCACCGCATGGCGGGTCAACCAAAGTGCGAGTCCGTATGCGATGGGAAAGGACCAGAGCACCGCCTCAATTGATCGTGTAGCCGCCGCCATCGCCACCTGGGCGGCGGCGAGTAACACCGGGCCCGCAGTGTCGGCAACCGCCCAGCGTCGCATCTCGTGGCTCCGAAGGAGCCACGCGCAATTTATGCGCCAGAGTCCGAATGCGGCTGCATGTGAGGCAGCCACAAGCCAAATCGTGGCGCCCAGCTCAGGCAGCACCCCCGTGAGACCAAGTACAGCGATGGTCGCTCCAGTCCCGAGCGCCACCACGATTACACCTCGCACTGCAAGTGCCGAGAGTGCCCGGGCGCCGCGAACCGAGCGCGAGATAGCCACGGCATCATCGAGTCGAAGTGTCACAATCGAGACTGGGATCGCCGTCACCATCAGATACACACTGAGCGGAGCGATGCTGTCTGGCGGAAAGATTCGCGCAAGAGCCACCATGGTCATCACTGGCATTGAGACACGCAGCAGACTTGCGATGGCTGTCAGGTGCAGCATGGATTTGTTGGTTGGCATGACCCACTTGGGGCATAGACCTGAAACAGACCGTGCAGCCTCGACGGAACCGATTCAGGGAGTGGATAGACTTCCATCATGGACGAAAGATTCTCGTGCCGAGGGTACTCGGAACGGTTCGTGCCTCAGGGTAGGGTGTGCACTTTCTGCATCATGGACGAGAGCGATCCGGAGATCTCGTTCGATGCCGCCGGTCGATGCAATCGCTGCATTGCCGCATCAACCAAGCGACCCGCCTGGATGGCTCTCCCCGTCGATCGGAATCCCACGTTCGATGAGACGATCCAAGGGCTTCGCAGACGGCGCAGCCGGAGCGGCTTCGATGTCATGATCGGCCTGAGCGGAGGTCTCGATAGCAGTTACGCGCTCATCTGTGCAGCAGAGGCGGGCCTGAAGATCCTTGCGATGCACTGCGATACCGGCTGGAACTCGCGTCAGAGCGTCGCCAACATCGAGTCTCTCTGCAAGCGATTCAGCGTCCCTCTTGAGACCACGGTGATCGACTGGGACGCAATGCGTGACGCCCAGCGAGCTTTCTTCCGGTCCGGGGTCCCGAACTGCGACATTCCTCAGGATCACGCCATTGCTGCCACCGTGAACCGGGCGGCCGCAAAGTTCGGTATCCGGTCCTTCTTGTCGGGTGGCAACTGGGTGGGCGAGAGCATCCTTCCCATCGCTTGGGGGCATGATGCCCAGGACCACGTGCATCTTTCCGCGATCTGGCGGCAATTCGGTGACTGGAGCAAGGCGAGCCGCTTCCCACGACAGGGACTGTTCCAGAAGCGCATCTGGCAGCCATATGTCCGTGGCGTGACTGCATGGCGAGTCCTCAACGACCTGCGATTCAATCCGCTTGAAGCTGAACGGCGGCTTCGCGAGGAGTTTTGCTGGCAGGACTATGGTGGAAAGCACTGCGAGTCCGTCTTCACCCGCGTATTTCAGTCAATCTACCTTCCCCTGCGATTCCGCATCGACAAGCGACGCGCGCATCTCTCGAGCCTGATCGTGTCGGGCTGGATGACGCGCGATGACGCGATCCGCCACGCGGCCCAACCACCGATGTCCAAGGAGGAGGCAGAGCGTGACGTCGCTTATCTCTGTGAAAAACTCCGCATCACAGCCACTGAATGGCGCGACCTCGTGGACTCACCACCCCGAACTCATGAGTCCTATCCCGTGGGCCGCTTGGAGCGATGGCTGTCGAGAGTCGCGCAGCGCTACATCGAGCCCCGCATGCGACTCCGCCGGAACTGGTAACCGGATCGCGTCCCATGTCTCTTGACTTGCAGGCAGGTACCTCGGCTCCCCCAGGCGGTAGCCGCTTCACCTTCACGGTCTTCGACGACACGGACGAGGCTACAGTCGCAAACATCGCCCCTGTTTATCGTCTTCTGGAGGAGCTCGGGATGCGGACAACCAAGTCCGTGTGGGTATACCCGTCTCGGGGGGGCATCGGGGGATCTACGATTCAGGACTCGGACTACCTCGCATTCGTGAAGATGCTCAGAGATCGCGGCTTCGAGATCTGCATGCATGGGGTCGGCGATGGGAGCTTCACCCGCGAGGAGATCCTCGAAGGATTCATCGCATTCGATCGGGCCTTTGGGTTCGTCCCACGGCTGCACGCCAACCACTCGAGGAATATCGACAATCTACATTGGGGAAGCGAGCGCTTCGTCTGGCCAGTGCGACAACTGTTCCGGTTTCTCGATCGCAAGGTTGGTACTGACGGCTCACAAGGCCACGTGCCCGGATCGCCGCACTATTGGGGCGACTTTGCGGCTCGCCACATCGACTACGTGCGCAATCTGGTCTTCAATGGCACCAACACGCTCGCGTGCGATCCACGGATGCCCTACCCCCTTCGCGGCACCGAAGGATGCGTGCGCCGCTGGTTCAGTTCATCCGACGGGCACACGGTTGATGAGTTCTGCAGGCTGATTCATCCGCGAAACGTCGATCGTCTGGAACGCGCGGGTGGCACTTGCATCGCGTACACCCATTTCGCGGAGGGCTTCGTGCTTTCCGATGGCAGGTTACACCCGGTCTTTGAGCAGCGGCTCCGCGCCCTCGCAGCCCGGCCGGGATGGTTCGTACCGGTTGCGACAGTGCTCGACCATCTCGTGAGACTGCAACAAACCGAAGATTCGCCGGCCTACCCGTACCTCCTCCGCGTCAACCTGCGTTGGGCCATCGATCGCTTCGTGAAACTCGTGCGCTCGCGACGCTAGTGATCCGCGGCAGAACGCATCAGTCTCTCGTACCGGTCCACACCGACCGATGCATCGAAGTGCGCCTCAGCCCAAGCGCGGCCGGCCTTGCGGCGCTCATCACGCTCCTCGGGCGACCGAAGCAGTCGTTCGACCGCCGCCGCAGTGGCGACGACATCGCCAGGCGTCACCACGATGCCGCCACCGCTCTGCTCGATCATGTCTGCACCCACTCCGCGCTGGCCAGCAACCACCGGCACCCCACAGGCGAACGCCTCGAACAGTTTCGCGGGAATCGTTCCGCGCGCCAGATCCGAGTCCCGTAGGACCCACCACGCAATATCGCTGGACTGCCATGCCAGCGGAACCTCGTCTGCCTGCAGCCATTCGATCATGCGCACGTTCGGGCACGCCGCGAGACGGCTTCCCATCGCGCCCATCTGGCTGCCCGTGCCTACGAACAGGAAAGTCGCGTCAGGCACGGTTCGAGCACAGCGGTCGATCACCGACACCATGCACTCGAAGTCATAGGCCGTGGCAAAGGTCCCGATGAACGAGATGACCGGTCCGCTTCCAGTGCCGTGCCGGCTCGCGAAAGCCCGACTTGATGGATCCGGCCTGAATCGCGTTAGATCGACGCCGTTGAGAATGGTGACCACCTTCGAGGGATCCGAGACGCGCTGACGGATTCGTTCCTCGAGCAGCGGCGTCATAGCGACGATCGAGCGTGCTGGACCGTAACAGGTACGCACGATCCAGGCCATCAGGCGGTAAAGCAGCGAGGACTCCTGCAGGACACCAACGCCGGCAAGGTGATCCGGCCAGAGGTCACTAACGTTCAGCACATACGGAATACGTCGAAGGCGGGCGATCAGACAGGCCGCGAAGCCCGCGAACACCGGTTGCGCCTCGATGAGCATCACGTCCGGCCGCGGAAGCGCCGCGGCGCGGATGGCACCGGTCACCATGAAGGTCAGGTGCCCGAGAAGCTTGGCTGCGAAACCGGTGCCGCCGAATGTGGAAACCCACGCCCGGTCGACGCGAATGTTCTTCCAATTGTCACGCATCCAAAGCCGTCCGCGATAGCCCTCGCGAATGCGGCCCTCGGGGTAATGCGGCATCGTCGATAGCACTCGCACGCTCGCACCACGCTGCTGCAGCGCGCTCGCAAGCCGCGCCAGCCGATTGGCTGCCGCACCCCCATCCGGAGCGAAATAGTACGTCACGAACTGGACGCGAAGATTCGGTTGACTGTTCAACATGGCTCGCCTCGACTCGAAGCTGTGCGGCGAGGATGCCCGCCACGACCAACATCGTCAACGGGGGTAGAGGCCCATCGCACGCAGTCGGTTCACTGTGCCACGAAGCATCTGGATCACGCCAAACACATTGGGGTAGTCGCGGAAACTCCGCACGGGCTCCGCCATCATGGCGTCGAATTCTTCCCGCGACAGGCCGAGCTTTTTGGTGACATACACGAGGTCCTGCGCCTGCAACGCTGGGTCGTAGGTTGGCTGGGCGATCTCCTGCAATGCAGACTCGCGATCTATCTGGCCCGCGTTGATCAGGTCCGACAGGTGCCCGTACCGCTTGTCCACGCCGAACTTCTTCGGAAGGATGTAGCCCTGATAGAACCGGGTATAGATCGACTCGTGGTGCTTGCCGCCGTAGGCCCGCCAGCCCAGTTCCTCCTGGATGACTTTCATCGCCGTCTTCTTGTCGTACTCGACATAGTTCAGGATCGACACCGTCTTGAGTCTCCGAACCAGATTGACCCATGCCAGGCCGAACAGACTGATGTGCGGGTAGGTGCGCAACTTGCGGGTGCCGAACCGGCGATGAACCGAACGAATGTAGCGCCAGTCATAATGACCGTAGGACCAATCGGGCGCGATCGTGGCCTCGGTCGTGAAGTTCAGGCCGGAGATCACATACCGAACGCCATGCTTGACGGCCTGCTGCCAGAGAATGGCGTAGATGCCGTGATCTGTCGGGATCTCGCCGTCCGGAACCGAAGCTTTCAAGAAGGACAACTGCAGATCACGGAACTCGTTCCAATCGATGACGTGAGTGAAGAGGTCGATGCCGAGCCGCTTCAGCACATTCTCGACGTTCATCACCGCAAGCTCAGAGTTCCAGCCGTTGTCGAGATGGATGGCGAGCGGGCGAAGGCCGAGCTTCTTGACGAGATAGGCCACATAGGTGCTGTCCACGCCGCCACTCACGCCGATCACGCAGTCATAATCCTTGCCCCTGCCGGCCCGCTGGATCTCGTCGACGATGCGCCGCAGCTCCCGCTGGCCGGCCTCACCCTTGATGACTCGTGCCGAGATCAACGCGTCATAGCGTCGGCAGTGGTTGCAAAGGCCACTGGAATCGAAGTCGATCCGAGGATCTGCCTTCGTGTTCATGATGCACCGGGTGCACTCCCGGAAGGAGCGATCACTGTCGGGCGCGCGCGAAATCATTGGATGGCGAACTCCAGTTCCTCGGGGCTCGGATAACTGATCAGCACTGCACGATGCCGACCATGGAAGACAAAGAGACTACCGGCGGCAGCCGCTGATGCACCTGCCCGAATCGCGGACCGCAGATCATCGAGACTCCCGGCACCACCGGCGGCAATCACGGGCACTGACACTGCCGAGGCGATCTCGCCGATCGCTTCAAGGTCATATCCCTGCATCATGCCATCCCGGTCGATCGAATGGATCAGGATCTCGCCCGCTCCGCGGCGCTCCATCTCCTTGGCGTATTCGACCGGGTTGCGGTGCAGGGAACGGGTACCGCCGTGCGTCCATACAGACGTGCGGCCCAGCCACGAGTTGCGGCAATCCATCGATACCACGACGCTCTGCGAGCCCGCGGCGTCGGCAGCGCGCGTCACGAGTTCGGGATCATCGGCGAGTACCGAATTGAGGATCACCTTCTCGACGCCGAGAGCGAAGAGCCGCTTGATCTGGTCGAGGGTGCGCACGCCGCCGCCGTACCCAAACGGCATGAAGGCTTCCGTCGCAATGTCTGCAAGCAGTGTGTAGTTCGGCTCGCTGCCCGAACGACTTGCGCCGATGTCGAGGAACGCGATCTCGTCGACTTCCTTGTCGTTGAAGATGCGAACCGCGTTGATCGGGTCACCGACATAACGCGGCTTCTGGAAACGCACGGTCTTGACGAGCCCCCCCTCGCTCAGGAGCAGCACGGGGACGATACGTGCCCTCATGGGGAGACCTCCGCGAATCGGGCCAGCATGGCCATGCCGAACCGGTGACTCTTCTCCGGGTGGAACTGTGCGCCCAGCACGACACCGCGTCGGACCATCGCGGAGAACGAGATGCCGTGCTCGGCGACGGCAAGCTGGTGGTCTGGGTCCGAGCACACCACATGGTAAGAGTGCACGAAGTAAAAGCGGCTGCGAGGGCCAAGGTCAGCCAGTAGCGGATGCGCCTGTCGAGGCGTGATGGCACTCCAGCCCATATGTGGAATGCGAACGGGTCGCTCGGGGGTGCTCCGAAACTTCCGGCAATACCCGGGAATGAGCCCGAGGCCTGGCAGCGAGCCTTCCTCGCTACCGTCGCACAGAAGTTGCATGCCGAGGCACACCCCGAGTACTGGAATGCCGCGCTCGTTCGCGATCTCGCGGATCGGCTCAACGAGTCCTCTTTCCGTGAGAGCGCGCATGCCGTGATCGAACGCACCGACCCCGGGGAGGATAAGTCGGCGCGCGGCGCGAACCTCCTCTGGTGTGCGGACGGCTACGCCCTCATGGCCGGACCGCCGGATCATGTTCAGGATCGAACCGACATTCGCGCTGCCGTACTCGAGCACTGAAATCATGATGCCGAACCCTCCAGGCCGGCCGAGCGGTACAGTGCGTGTACGCGCTCAGCCACAAGAGGCCATCGGAACGAACGGGTCTCGGCGATGCACTGCGAGAACACCTGCAGCCGCCGCGCGGCCACATGCTCGATAGCGTCGGCCATGTCTCTCGCATCGTTCGGGTCGACCGATTCCGAGGTCACCCCCTCGGTGAAGAGCCCGGCAACACCTTGGCCACGTGCGTGGATCACCGGCAGACCCTGCGAGAGCGACTCGACGTAGGCGACGCCGAATGTCTCCGAGAAGGACGGCATCATGAAGATGTGATGCTGGCGCACGATCTCGCGGAGGGCGGCTCGGTCGCTCACGTGAGGAATCCAGGTGATCCAGGGACGGCTTGCCCGCGGTGGTCGTCCGGCGCCTCCCCCGACGAGGGTCAACTGGACTCGACGCCCCTGCGACACAAGACGATCGATGGCGCGAGCCATACCCTCGACATTCTTATTCGGGGTCATGTCTCCCACCGAGAGAATCCTCAGTTCTTCTGACTCGAGCGGGGCCGGTGGTGCCTCATGCCAGACCGGCGCAAGTCCGTGCGGGATCACGTGAATGTTGAATCGCACCCTCCGGCGGACGTCACTCGGAAGACCAGCCAGAAGCAATTCGCGAGAGCCTGGCGTGAGGCAGATCACGGCATGCGCGCGCAACAAATTGTCGCACGCCCATGGCAACAGGTCGGGCCGATACCTCATGAAGGAGTCGATGTCGGTGTGGGGGCGCACCGAAACCACGAACGGAATGCCGTGTCGCTCATGAACCAGCCGGGCGACCCGGCCGTCTGTATAGAGGAAGTGGGCGTGCACCACACCGACCCGCGAGAGATCGTATGTCTTCGCCAAGGTCGAGTAGATGAGCTCCGACTTGCGTCGAAAGAGTACCTTGTGGTGAGGCCGAAGAATGTTCGGGGCCGCGTAGCGCATGCCTCCCTGATCTGGCGGGCAGCGGTCGGTGACCGACTGCCGCCGTGCCGCCATGAACACCCACTGCGTCAGTCCTCGTTGCTCAAGGTGACTTGTGAGCATCTGATACACGTCTTGCTGAAGGTAGTCATTCGAGAGCTGCAGTGCGACGGACCGCTGATTAGGCATCGCGATCCCCCAGATCTTGAGCAGTTGCGGCAAAACTTCCGATCAATGCTGACCAGCGACGGCACGCATCCTCACGGGAATAGGAAGAAACCAGTCCAGCACGCGCACGGTGGCCGAGTTCCAGGACGAGCGAACGATTCTCCCCCAACCGACGAATGGTCGAAACGAGTGCCTCGACATCGTCGCACTTGAATACGAATCCACAGTTCAGCTCCTTGATCGTGTCCGCAATCTCACTGTCCCTCGGACCGATGTAGAGCACGGGCCTGCCTGAAGCAAGGGCGCCGTAGAACTTGCTGGGCACGAGCACGCCCTCGAATCCCTTGGCGATCGTGACGAGGTGAACATCGCCAACCGACAGCGTTTGGGCAAGATCCTCGCGTGCCTGATACGGGCGCACACTCACATTTCGAATTCCCTCGCGACGCAGGAACGTATCGAGTTCGGCACGCTTTCGTCCACCACCCACGAACAGCCATGCAACGGTGCGCTCCTCACGAAGCCGTTCCATCGCTTGAAACATCGCATCGCTCTCGTGTCCCAATCCGAAGTTTCCGGAATACTGCAGCACGAGTTCCGCGCCAAATCCCCACTGCTTGCGCAATCCACTCTGATCCGAGGCGATTGGCTGAATCTCGTCCTTGTCGGCCCAGACATGGATCGTCTCAAGACGCCGAATGGCAGCTCCTTTGCGCAACACCCGGGCCCGCATCCGCTCGCCAAGCACCACGACAGCATCCGCTCGACCGAGACACGCCCGATCGATCAGGCGGAAGAATCGACACGCGAAAGAGTTCTCGCGCATCAAACCTGCGGCTATTGGAACCTCGGGATACAGATCCATCATCCACAGCAACACCGCTCCCCCGCGAACTGACCGCAACATGATGCCGGCAATTCCGAGAAAGGGAGGCGTTGTGCAGCAGATCACCGCGTCAAATCTGGGAAGCAAGATTGCTCGCCACAGCGCCAGCGCGGTGAACCCTGCAAAATCCAGACTTCGCGAGAGGAATCCCGAATTTCCGAAGATCGTGCGACCGGTCCGCTCGACCAAAATGCCGTCCACGTGCTCCCGTTTGGGCAGCGTGCTCCCGTGCGTTCCATACAAACTCCGAGACGCAATCACCGTCACGTCGAAGCCGTCACCGACAAGATGTTTTGCGAGGTCATGGCAATGCTGGGCTGTCGCAACATTGTCAGGCCAAAAAGTCTGGTTCATCAGCAGGATGCGGGGCTTGCGAACCCGTACATCTGGGAACTCCGACTTCAATGTACGCCCAATGCCCTCCGCGAGAGTCGCTCGCGGCACAAAGCCCAAAGCGCGAATGCGGTCGGCATTCACAACGCTCGTGGCGCAGAACTTGTTCACGCGCACGGCGCTCAACGCGAATGTCCGGCGCATACCGCGGGCGGTGAAATCCAACAAATGGCCAGCCAGCAAACCAAGCCACTTCGGCAGCCTCAGTCTTGGCACTCGCAGTCCACCTACACGACAGACGATCTCCACAAGCTCGTTCATGCAAAGATCTGGCTTGTCGGCATAGTTCACGATCAGCGAACCCGGGCGATCCATCACGAACAACAGAGCGTCGACGACATTTTCGACAAATGCCATCGACTTCTGATTCTTTCCATCGCCGACCATGATGAAGCGACCGGACATCACCTGCCGGAAGAGATTGAAGATATTCCCTCGATTTGAGGGGCCGAACACGGCGCACGGGCGCATGACGACCGCCTCACGCCCATCCCCTCGCTGAAGCCACTTCTCGACGACTTGCTCAGCCTCAAGCTTGCTCTTGCCGTAGTGGTTGGCTGGCGCCGGGGGGGTCCCTTCATCGCCATTCTGAGTATCGAATCCATAGATCGCAACGGAACTCGTGAATATCAGTCGACGGATACCGGCGCGATCCATCTCATCGCAAAGCACGCGCATTCCGTCCACGTTCGTTGTGTAGTACAACTCGATGGGCTGCACATCATCTCGATGCTGAGCAGCGAGGTGAAAGACGATATCCACGCCCACGAGCGAGTTTCGTACCGCGACCGGATCGGAAACGTCTCCTTGAATCGTGCAATCCGCCAACGCTGGATTCACGACAAGATCAAGAACACGCACTTGGTGGCCGCCATCGATGAGGCGCCGCGCCAGACGGCTTCCGATAAAGCCGCTTCCGCCCGTGATGAGAACCGTCATTTGCCGTGATTCGGAATTCATTTCGTTCTCGACTCCGTACAGTCACTGATCATGCCCCACGCCCGCCGGCAGCGCGTGCCCGGCATCCCGCAGCGTCTTCTCGCGCCGCGCAAGTTCCAGATCGCTCTCCACCATCATGCGGGCCAGTTCCTCCACGCCCACCTTGGGCTTCCAGCCAAGCCTGGTTCGCGCCTTCGTCGCGTCGCCCTGCAACTGCTCCACCTCGGCCGGGCGGAAGTACTTCGGGTCGATCTCCACGAAGTCGCGGTAATCCAGGCCCAACTGCCCGAATGCCAGTTCGCAGAACCGTCGGACGCTGATCATGTGGCCCGTGGCGATCACGTAGTCGTCGGCCTTGGGCTGCTGCAGCATGAGCCACATGGCCTCCACGTAGTCGCCCGCGAAGCCCCAGTCGCGCTGCGCGTCGAGATTGCCCATGTAGAGCTTCTTCTGCAGGCCGAGCTTGATACGGCCTACCGCGCGCGTGATCTTGCGCGTCACGAAGGTCTCGCCGCGGCGCGGGCTCTCGTGGTTGAACAGGATCCCGCAGCTGGCATGCATGCCGTAGCTCTCTCGGTAGTTCACGGTGATCCAGTGGCCGAAGACCTTCGCACAGCCGTAGGGTGAGCGGGGATAGAACGGTGTGCTCTCGCGCTGCGGCACTTCCTGCACCAGGCCGAACATCTCGCTGCTGCTGGCTTGGTAGAAACGGATTGCGCGTCCGCTGATCTCCTGAAAGGTGTGGCAGGCCTCGAGCAGGCGCAGGGTACCGGTGGCCACGATATCGGCGGTGTAGGTGGGCTGGTCGAAACTGACTCGAACGTGACTCTGAGCGCCGAGGTTGTAGACCTCGTCGGGCGAGACCTTGCGAAGCACCTCAAGCAGGCCGTTGCCGTCGGCGAGGTCGCCGTAGTGCAGCTTCAGTCGCGCCCCCGACTCGTGCGGATCCTTGTAGACGTGGTCGATGCGGTCCGTGTTGAAGGTGCTGCTACGTCGCACGATGCCGTGCACCTCGTAGCCCTTGGAGAGCAGCAGTTCGGCCAGATAGCTGCCGTCCTGGCCCGTGATGCCGGTGATGATCGCCTTCTTCACGCGAGGTTCCTCATGCTTCGACCCAAGCGTAGCGCAACCGCCCTGCGCACCGGGCACGTGCGGCGATACCTTCCACCGGATGGCCTCTCCCCTCTCTGGCAAGCGCATCGTTGTAACCGGTGGCGCCGGCTTCCTTGGCCAGGCGGTGTGCGAGCGCCTGCGCGCGCTCGGAGCGGCGGAGGTCACGGTGCCTCGTCGCGCGCAGTACGACCTGACCACCGAGGAGGCCGCGGAGCGGCTCTACCGGGATGCGCGCCCCCAGGTGGTGATGCATCTGGCCGCCGAGGTGGGCGGGATCGGTGCCAACATGGCGAATCCAGGCCGATACTTCTTCGCCAACATGGCGATGGCGCTGCACCTGATCGAGGGCGCGCGTCGCCACGGCATCGAACGATTCGTCCAGACCGGCACCATCTGCGCCTACCCGAAATTCACGCCTGTTCCGTTCCGCGAGGCGGATCTCTGGAATGGCTATCCCGAGGAGACCAACGCGCCCTATGGCGTGGCCAAGAAGGCGGCGCTGGTGATGCTCGACGCGTATCGCCGCCAGTACGGCCTGAAGAGCGCCTATCTGCTTCCGGTCAACCTCTATGGGCCGCGGGACAACTTCGATCTGCAGACCTCGCATGTCATTCCGGCACTGATCCGCAAGTGCGTCGAGGCACGCAAGGCCGGCGCGGACCACATCACCTGCTGGGGCACCGGCGCGGCCAGCCGGGAGTTCCTCTATGTCGATGACGCTGCCGACGGCCTGGTGCGCGCCGCCGAGGTGATGGACGAGCCGACGCCGATCAACCTTGGGACCGGGATGGAGATCACGATCCGGGATCTGGTCGCACTCGTGGCAATGCTCTGCGGCTTTCATGGCGAGATCCGCTGGGATTCGAGCAAGCCCGATGGTCAGCCGCGTCGCTGCCTTGACACGGCCCGCGCCGAAAGCCTGCTCGGGTGGAAGGCGCGGATCGGTTTCGAGGAGGGACTTCGGCGCACGATCGAGTGGTTCGAGGCGCAACGGGCATGAGCGGCGAGGCATCGTGCATGCCGGGGAGCGCGGTACTCCTCACCGGCGGCGCCGGCTTCATTGGCAGCCACGTGGCCATGGAGGTGGCCCGTGCCGGCCACCGTCCGGTGCTGTTCGACAACCTCTGCAACAGCAAGGCGACGGTGGTCGACCGTCTGGCCACCATCATGGGTCGTTCCGTCGACTTCGTGCAGGGCGACATCCGCGACGGCGACCTCATGCGCCGCACGCTGCGCGAGCACCGCATTGGGTGCGTGATCCACTTCGCCGGCCTGAAGGCCGTCGGCGAGTCGGTTCAGAAGCCTCTCGAATACTGGGACAACAACGTGGTCGGCACGCTGCGCATGCTCGAGGCCATGAACGAGTGCGGTGTGCGATCGCTCGTGTTCAGCAGCTCGGCCACCGTGTACGGCGAACCGCAGCGGCTGCCAATCGACGAGTCACATCCGCTGTCGGCCACCAGCCCCTACGGCCAGACCAAGCTGGCCATCGAGCACATGCTGCGTGACCTCTCGGTATCCGACGAGCGCTGGCACCTGTGCCTGCTGCGCTACTTCAACCCGGTGGGCGCGCATGAGAGCGGCCTGATCGGCGAGGATCCCAACGGCATCCCGAACAACCTGATGCCCTTCGTGCTGAAGGTGGCCGCTGGCCAGTTCAAGGAGCTCAGCGTGTGGGGCGGCGACTACCCGACCCCGGATGGCACCGGCGTGCGCGACTACATCCACGTGGTCGACCTTGCGGCTGGCCATGTTGCCGCGATGCAGAAGCTCGACACCATGTGCTGCGAGGCCATCAACCTGGGCACCGGCCACGGCAGCAGCGTGCTCGAGGTGGTGCGTGCCTTCGAGAAGGCCAACGGCGTGAAGGTGCCTTTCGCCATCAAGGATCGCCGACCCGGCGATGTCACGTCGTGCTTCGCCGACCCCTCGCTCGCGGCGCAGCGCCTCGGCTGGCGCACCCAGCGCACCCTCGAGGACATGTGCCGCGACGCCTGGCGGTGGCAGAACTCGCCGGCCGCCCGGCATGCCCAGGCCTGAATCCGCCCGAACCCGATCTGGTTCCCGGTCCAAGGCCCCTGATTCGGTGGGGATTCCAGGTTTCGGGTTGGAACCGGCCTGCATCCGGGGTACGGTTCGGGGCCCATGACGGTCCTCGCCGCGCTCTCGCTGCTTTCGGCCGCTTCCGCGGTCCAGTCGGTCTCTCGCCCGATCGAGCGGATCGTGGATCGTGCATCCATCGACGCCAGTCTGGTCGCCATGGAAGGCGCGCCGCTGCCGGCGCCTCTGACGCCCCCAGGTTGCGAGCGCCTGCTGCTGACGGACCTGCAGGAGGACGCCAGTGGCTGGACCACGGCACGATTCTCGGGTGACGCCGCCGATGCCGGCTCCGGCGTGCTGGTCTGGCGCGGCCAGGGCCAGGATGTCGGAGGCATGCTGCTTGGCGACGATGGCCGTCGCTGGCGGATCGTCTCCATGGAGGACGGGGCGTCTCGGCTCGAGATCGTCGACACCGACCGGCTGCCTCCCTGCGCGGACCTGCCCGCGCCACCGGCGCTTCGGGCCAACACCCCAGCGCAACTGGCCGCCTGCGACGACGGCAAGCCCGTCGACGTGCTGGTGCTCTACACGGCTGCCGCGCGTGCGCAGGCTGGCAGCAAGCCCGCCATCGAGGGGCAGATCACTGCCGCCATCGGCGCCGCGAATGCCGCCTACGCGAACAGCCAGATCAGCGCCCGATTGAACCTCGTGCTGCAGATGGAGACCGACTACACGAGCAGCGACTTCGGGACGGACCTGAATCGCCTCGCCAGCCCGAACGATGGATTCATCGACTGGGCACACCAGCTCCGCGACGCGGCGGGTGCCGACATGGTGGCGCTCATCCGCAACGACGGCGAATACTGCGGCATCGCGTACCTGATGTACAGCAACGGCCCGGAGTCGGATGGCATCCCGTTCAGCGTGACGGCCTACTCGTGCCTTGCGAACCAGACGCTTGCGCACGAGCTGGGCCACAACATGGGCTGCTGCCACGCGGTGGGCGATGGCGGCGGCTGCACCGGCGGGGGCATCTGGCCGTGGAGCGTCGGATGGCGCTTCAATGGGGCCAGTGGAACCCAGTTCCGCACCGTCATGGCGTACGCGCCGGGCAATCGCATCGACCACTTCAGCAATCCCGCCGTGCGCTTCGACGGTCGACCAACCGGCGTCGCCATCGGTCAGGGGAACCAGGCCGACAACGCCTCCACGATCAACGCGACCGCGCCGACGATCGCGAACTTCCGCTGCTCGCGCGGAACGCTGGTGCAGGCGGACTGCGACGCCAGCGGCACGCTGGACATCCTGGATGTCGCGCTTGGTGTCGGCAGCGACTGCGACGCCGACGGACGGCTGGACCAGTGCACGCTCTCGGCGACAATCCCGTGCTCCACGCCTGCGGCGAACGCCTTCTCGGCATCGGGTCTCGTGGTGTCGCAGCGCAACACGCAGCCAGCCACGCTTGACTTCACGGGCCTTGCGGTGGACATCGGGCCGAACCTCGCCGTCGTCGGAGCGCCCGGCGACGATGACCGCGCAAGCTTCGCGGGCCGCGCGACGGTGCTGGAGCGCACCGCGGACACCTGGACGCCGACCGCGACCCTCTACTCGCCCACACCCGTCGCAAGCGGCCAGTTCGGCGACGCGATCGCCATCGATCGCGACCTCGTGGTGATCGGCGAGCCCGGCGCGAAGGTCGGGTCGCAGGTGATCGGTCGCGCGCATGTCTTCCAGCGCGCCGGCACCGGCTGGTCGCTGCTGCAGACGCTTGAATGCCCGGAACCCACGGTCGGAGATCTGTTCGGTGATCGCGTCGCGGCGCGCGATGGCGTGCTGGTCGTCGGCGCGCGCGGCCACCGTCCGGGTGGGGTCGCCAGCGCCGGCGCCGTCTTCGTGTACCGGCGTGGAGCCGGCGGCTACGAGTACGTGCAGAAGCTCACGGCCACCACGCCCCAGGCGCAGGCGCTGTTCGGCGTGATCCTGGCGATGGATGATCAGCGGATCGTCGTGGGAAGCTCGTTCGAGACGGTGAACGGCGCCTCCTTGGGAGCCGCGTACGTGTTCACCCGACAGGATGGCGTCTGGTCACTTGAATCACGACTGCAGGGAACGGCGGCGGGCGCTCGCTTTGGTGGGAGTGTCGCCGTGTCCGGGGAGTGGCTTGCCGTCGGCGCGCCCTCCGATTCGATCGCCGGCTACGAGGCGGGTGCGTTCCACATCTTCCGTCGTCTCGACGGAGCCTGGCTTCTGCAAGGCACGGTCCGTCCCGAGATCGGCGTGCAGAACATGCGTCTTGGATTCGGCCTTGCGCTGGAGGGCTCACGCATGCTCGTGAGCACCCGACCCGACTCCTCGGGCACCGGATCGACCGAACTCTGGACCGAGTCCGGCGCGGTCTGGAATCGCCAGGGAACCATCTATTCGGGCAACGTGCCGGCGATTCGTCCAGACCGGGCGATCGTGGGCGCCCCCTACGCCGACGAGGATGCCGTGGATTCCGGTGCCGCGCGCCTGGTCACGTGGAACGCCGACTGCAACGCCAACGGCGTGCCGGATCGTTGCGAGATCGACGCCGGAACCGAAAGCGACGTGAACTCGGACGGCATTCCGGACTCGTGCGGTGGCCTGGTGTACGACCTGGACGGTAGCGGCACGGTCGACTTCGGCGACGTCAGTCTGCTGCTGCTTGAAACCGGTGCCTGTCCCGCGCCCTGCCCCGCCGATCTCTCGGGTGACGGCATGGTCGACGCCGGCGACGTCGCGCTGCTGCTGCTCCAGTTCGGGTAAAACCGGCGCATGCTGCCGTTCGCGCTGGCCGCAAGCATCGCTGTCGCGCTCCTGCAGTCCTCCACGGAGGCGCAGGAGCCCCCGCACGATCCCGAAGGCATCGTGCTGCCGGATGGTTTCCGCTGGGACGAGTGGGCGCGTGAACCGCTGGTGCCGGATCCGGTGGCGTTCCGCGTGCTTCCGGATGGCTCCGTGCTGGTCTGCGAGAGCGAGCGTCAGGAACGTGGCGTCGAGGACAACCGCTACAACGCCTGGTGGCTGCTCGAGGATCTGGCCGCGCGAACGACGGAGGATCGTCTGGCGATCTACCGGCGCTGGGAGGGGAAGAAGGAAGGCGGCATGGCGTGGTACTCGCGCTGGGCCGACCGCGTTCGACTTCTGCGCGACACCGATGGCGATGGAAGAGCCGACGCGTCGACCAATCTGTCGGGTGACCTGCGCGAGCCACTGGATGGAACGGTCGCCGGCGTGCTGGAGGTCGATGGCTCCATCTGGGTGACCTGCATTCCTCACGTCTGGCGATTCGTGGATCGCGATGGTGATGGCGTGGCCGAGGTGCGCGAGAGGCTCTTCAGCGGCTTCGGTGTCCGCACGAGCCTGCGCGGCCACGACATGCACGGGCTGGTGCAGGGACCCGACGGACGCATCTACTGGTCGATCGGCGACCGTGGCTACGCGGTGCGCACGCGTGAAGGCGCAACGCTCGAGGATCCCGGCTCTGGCGCGGTGTTCCGTTGCGAGCCCGATGGATCCGACCTGGAGGTGTTCCATCGTGGGCTTCGCAATCCGCAGGAGCTCGCCTTCAACGACCTCGGCGACCTGTTCACCGTGGACAACAACTCCGATGGCGGCGACAAGGCGCGCGTGGTGTTCGTGGCCGACGGTGGCGAGTCCGGGTGGGAGATGCCCTTCCAGACCCTGGAGGATCCGAACAAGCGGGGCCCGTGGGAGCAGGAGCACCTCTGGCATGTGCATGACGCGAATGACGCGGTGCAGGCCGCCTGGATCACGCCGCCAGTGGCGCACCTGACCGACGGACCATCCGGGCTCGCCGCCTATCCCGGCACCGGGTTCCCGACGGAATTCGACGGCACCTTCCTGATCTGCGATTTCCTCGGTGGCGACGCGTACAGCCAGGTCTGGCGATTCGGCGTGCGTCCGTCGGGCGCGGGCTACGAGCTGGTGGATCCGCAGATCTTCATCAAGTCGATCCTGCCGACGGACGTGGAGTTCGGGCCCGATGGTCACCTGTACGCAAGCGACTGGTGGAACGGCTGGCAGAGCGACGGCAAGGGACGCATCTATCGCGTGTGGCATCCGGAGTCGCTGTTCAAGCCTGCGGCACAGGAGGCGATCCGCGTGCTGCGCGAGGGTTTCCGGCAGCGATCGACCGATGCGCTGCTCTCCATGCTGGATCATGACGATCGCCGGCTTCGCCAGGGTGCGCATCTGGAACTTGCCGCACGGGGAAACCGAAGCGTGGAGCGACTCGCGGCCCTGGTGCGCGAGCCGTCGGCACGGCAGCGGCCTCAGATGCACGCGCTCTGGGCGCTGCAGATCATCGCGCGGCGACAGGTCGGTTCGCCCGCGGCGAAGACGGCATGCGAGGCGCTGATCGCGCTCTGCGCATGCGTGGACGAGGAGATCCGTGCGCAGGCCGCGCGCGCGATCGGTGACGCCGGATGCAAGGCGGGCCTGGAATCCGTGCGAGGACTGATGACCGATTCGTCGCCGCGCGTGCGCGCCTTCGCGTGTGGTGCGCTTGGGCAGTTGCGCGACACCGGCTCGCTCGCGGAACTCACCGCGGTGCTCTGGGAGAACGAGAACGCGGATCCATGGCTTCGCCATGCCGCCGCCACCGCGCTCGCCCGGATCGGCGACCGTCCCAGGCTGCAGGCCCTGGCCGCGGACAACTTCCAGCAGGTCCGCCTGGGCGCGGCAATCGCCATGCGCCAGCTTCGGGATCCCGCGATCGAGCGCTTGCTCTTCGATCCGGATCCGGCCGTGGCGCTCGAAGCCGCGCGCGCGATCCACGACCAACCCATTCCCGAGGCCATGCCCGCGCTCGCGCTGCTGGGCGATCGCTTCGTCGACACCGCGTCCGCCGCCGAGGCTGGTGCGTTCACGGCCGACGATGCGCGCACGCTTCCGCTGCTGCGGCGCGTGATCTCGGCGAACCTGGCCTCGCTCGATCCGGGCGCTCCAGCACGCCTGGCGGGTCTTGCGCAGAGTCCGCGCATTCCACCGGCAGCCCGTCTTCTCGCCATGCAGGCGCTTCAGGCCTGGTCGGCGCCGGGGCCGCGCGATCCGGTGCTGGGTCGGATCCGGATCGCGGACGCCACCACGCGCGACACCGACGCATGGAAGCGCACGCTCGCCACGCGCCTGCCTGCACTTGCGCAACGCGCGCCCGACGAACCTGTGCGCGCCCTCGCGCGAGAACTGGCGGTGAAGGCGGGCGTGGGGCTGGATCCAGCCGCGGCCCTGCGCACCGCGCTTGATCCGGCCGCGCCCGCGAGCGAGCGCATCGCATGCCTGGCGCAACTGGAAGCGGATGGCGGCGCACCATGGAAGGAGGCGATCGCCGGCTTGCAGGCCGCCAAGGAGCCCGAGGTACGGGCGGCCGCCGCGACGGCGCTGGCCCGTTCGAATCCCGAGGCCGCGCTTCCCATCCTGCTCGCGGGCGTGACGTCCGGCGAACGCGTGGAGCGCCAGGCCGCCGTGCGCGCGCTGGCCACGATCCGATCACCACAAGCCGAGGCGGAGATGGTCCGCCTCGCGTCAGCGCTTCGAGATGGAACGCTCGAGCCCGCGCTCCAGCTCGATGTCGCCGAGGCGGCCATGGCGGTGGCTGCATGCCAGCCGATCCTCGAGGCCTGGCGCGCGAAGGTCGCCTCCAAGGATCCGCTCGCCGCGTCGCTGATCTCGCTGGAGGGCGGTGATGTCGAACGCGGGCGACGCATCGTGACAGGACATGTCGGGGCGCAGTGCCTTCGCTGTCATGCGTTGGGTGGCGGCGGTGGTCACGCCGGTCCAAGCCTGGAGGGTGTCGCGACTCGCCATGACCGCCGCGGGCTGCTCGAGAGCCTGGTGAATCCGAACGCGAGGCTTGCCGCCGGTTTCGGTCCGACCAGCGCCATGCCCACCATGAACGCGCTGCTCACGCCGCGCGAGATCCGCGACGTGGTGGCCTACCTGTCGACACTGCGCTGACGATCACCGGTGGAAGATCACGACCAGCGTGCGCTCCACATCGTCGGCGCCGCCGGGAGGCCTCGCCTCCAACCGCAGGATGCCGCTCGAATCAAGACCCATCTGCCCGGTCAGGTTCCATCCCGCACGGCCCGTGCTCCAGGTGACCGATCCTTCGAAGACGCCGATCCGCGACAGGCGTCCCTTCAAGATCGCGCCCACAGCCTGATTCCACTCGGCGGAGCGGAACGCGTCGTCACGCAACATGCCGTCCACGGAACCGTCGGCCCCGATGCGCACGGTGCCAACGCCGCGATCCATGCCACCGTCGTACCAGTCCACGGACCAGCTGCCGATGCAGGCCGGAAGGCTCGCGGGTGCCACGCGCGAGGCCGCGAATCCGCCGCAGGCATGCAGCGCCAGAAGACACGCGAGCACCAGGACCCGCTGAGGGCGCATCAGACCTGCACCGCCATCTGGCCGCCGTCGACCGGGATCATCGCCCCGTTCACGAAGGCCGCGGCGGGCGTGCACAGGAACGCGACCACCGCGGCGATCTCCTCGGGCTGCCCAAGCCGTCCCGCCGGGATGCGCGCGATCGCCTCGCGCTCCACGTCCGCGACGGTCGTGCCTGCGCGCGCCGCGCGTCCCTGGAAGATCGCGTCCAGCCGCCCCGTCCTGGTGGATCCCGGCATGACCATGTTGGCCGTGATGCCGAAGCGACCGAGCTCGCCTGCGACCGTGCGCACCCAGTTCGACATGGCGGCCCGGATCACGTTGCTCACGCCAAGGCCCCGGATCGGCGCCATCACGCTGGTGCTGGTCACGGCGACCACGCGACCGAATCCCGCGGCGCGCATGCCGGGCGCGAGAGCCTGCAGAACGCCATGCGCACTCGAAACGTGCTGTCGGATCGCCTTCTCGATGTCGGTGGCCGGGGCATCGACCAGGAAACCGGGCGCCGGCCCGCCGGAGTTGGCGACGAGCACATGGATCGCGCCCAGGCGCGCCACCAACGCGTCCGCCGCACGCTCCATCGCCGAGGCGTCGGCATGATCCTGCAGCAGCACCTCATGCGAACCGTGCGCCGCGGCGGGAAGTTCGCCCAGAACCTTCGCCAGACCCTCGTCATTCCGACCTGACAGGATCACGCGCGCACCGCGAGCGGCCAGCGCGATCGCGATCGCACGTCCAATGCCCTGCGAGGCGCCACCGACGAGCGCGAGACGTCCCGACAATGATGGATCACGCTGCATGCACCAAAAATAGCCCGACGGCCGCGTACCATGCGAGCATGAAGGGCAGCCCCATCCGACCTCAGGAAGCCGTGCGTCGGGTGCTGCCCCTGCCGCCCGAGCGTCGCTCCGAGGCCCTTCGACGCCTGCTCAGCAGCGACCCCGAGGGACTCAAGCGTGCGCTCGACCTGCTGCCCACGGCGGGCATTGCGCCCATCGGGGCATTCGCATCCGTCGAACCGAAGCCCGTCCCGATCCGCATCGGCGAATACGAGCTTCGGAGCGTGCTCGGCGAGGGCGCCTTCGGCGTCGTGTGGCTGGCGACGCAGGCACGACCCCTGGAGCGATCGGTGGCGCTCAAGGTTCTGCGACCGGACCGTCTGGACCCGACGAGTCGCGCACGCTTCGACGCCGAGCGTCGTCTGCTGGCGCTGCTGAACCACCCCTCGCTGGTGAAGGTGTTCGATGCCGGCGAGACCGAGGACGGCCGCCCCTGGTTCACGATGGAACTCGCGCAGGGCGCGCCGATCACCGATTCCGCCGATGCGGCCCGCCTTGATCTCGATGAGCGCCTGCGCCTGATCGCGCAGGTCGCGCGCGCGGTGCATCACGCGCATCAGCACGGACTCGTGCACCGCGATCTGAAGCCGTCGAACGTCCTGCTCTCGATCGAGGGGGACCAGTTGCAGGTGAAGGTGATCGACTTCGGCGTGGCACATACCACCTTCGAGCCGATCGACCCGGACCAGCAGTCGGGCGCCATGATCGGGACGCCCGACTACCTGCCCCCCGAGCTGTCGCGGCTGCACACGGTCGCTCCGGATGTCCGGGCCGACGTCTTCGCGATTGGCGTGCTGATGCGAAGGCTCCTCTCGGGCAACGATCCGTCGGACCGCCGTGCCACGCCGAGCGCTTCGCTCGCGCTGCTCGACTCGCCACATCAGCGCCGTGCCGCCGAGGAGCGCCGCGAGACACCGGCCTCGCTGAGCCACCGCCTCGAGGGCGACCTCGACGCCATCGTGGCGCGCTGCATCGCCGACGATCCGCGCTCGCGCTACGCCAGCGCGCTCGACCTTGCGCAGGACGTCGACCGACACCTGCGCGGCGAGGCAGTGCAGGCACGAGGCCCATCGCTCGCCTACCACGGACTCGTTGCCGCTCGTCATGGTGCGAGAGCCATCGCGGTCTCCTCCGTCATCCTGCTGATCGCCGCGATCGGATTCGGATGGGCGATGCATGAGCGCAACCTGGCCTTCCGCGCTCGCGACGAGGCGGAGGTGTACGCCCAGCGCGCCCGCGATGCGCACGAGCTGATCGATGGTCTGCTTCACGACATCGCGGTCGCCGAGGGCGTGACGAACACCTCCGCGATCCACCTGCTCGATCAGGTCAGCAATCGGGCGACGATCCTGCTCGCCAACGATCCGGCCCAGGAAGCGCAGGTGCGGGAGGCTCTGGCGCAGCGCTACATCGAGCGCGGCGCTCGCGACGCCGCCACGCGCGAAATCTTGCGCGCCGGGGCCCTGCTCGACCGATACCGGTCCGCGGCGCAGGACCCAAGCCTGCGCATCGAGCTCGCGGCGGGACTGCTCGAGCTGCATCAGATGCCTGAGGCCCTCGCGGAAGCCGCGGATGCCGTGACCGAGGCGCGACAACAGCTGCCCGAGGATCATGACGACGTCGCTCGCGCGCTCGTGACGCTCTCCCGGGTCCAGAAGGCCATGGGGAAACCCCTCGAAGCCGCCGAGGCCCTCGAGGAAGCGCAGGAGGAGATCGATCAAGCCCCCAGCGATCCCGGCGGCGTCGAGTCGGAGATTGAGCGGGCCCGACGCGACCTTGGACCGATCCCTGCCTCCTCGCCGCCGGCACCCGGCACTCCCGCTCCGCGCGCCTGATACAACCTTGGGCATGTCCCATCCGGCCTCCGCACCCCTGCGTCTTCAACGCGCCTCCGGTCCCGCCTGCGCGGATCTCGTCCTGAAGTCGGCCGGCACCCGCACCATCGGCCGCGGTTCGGACTCCGACCACACGCTTGATGACACCGGTGTCTCCCGCCACCACGCGCAGGTCGACTTCGACGGCTCCCACGCCAGCATCATCGATCTCGGCAGCACGCATGGCACGCTCCTGAACGGGGCGCGCCTTGAACCGAACGAGCCGATGCCGCTGCACGACCGCGATCTCGTCACGATCGGCCCGTGGACCTTCGTCGCGCGCGTGCTTGAGGGCGATCCCGAGACCCACGCGGTGCCACCCGCGCCGCCCGATGAACCCGCGGCTCCCAAGGATCCCTACAAGACCCGCGCGAGCGTGCTCCTGCGCCTGCGCGCCAACGGCACGCTCGATCGTCAGGTCGGCTGGAACGACTTCGCGCGCATCTACGGCCCGGTGATCGCCGGCTTTGCGCGCAACGCAGGCGTGGCCCCGCAGGAAGTGGATGACGTGCTGCAGGACGTCATGCTCGGCTTCTTCCGCCAGTCGCAGCACTTCGAGTACGACCCGGCGCGCGGCCGCTTCCGCGGCTACCTGAAGACGGTCACGCTGAACTCGATCCGCGATCGCCATCGCCGCAAGCGGCCGAAGGTCGGACTGCCGGAGCACTTCGAGCCCTCCGAGAACGACGATG
This sequence comes from Phycisphaerales bacterium, assembly GCA_049318245.1. GTDB lineage: Bacteria > Planctomycetota > Phycisphaerae > Phycisphaerales > SM1A02 > SYAC01. The sequence continues at coordinate 47,348 of JBMOGS010000001.1, forward strand.
CGCTCCACGCCACGTGGGACCACGAGTGGACGCAGCACCTGCTGCGCCGCGCGATGGAGAAGGTGAAGGCGACGGTCCAGCCAAAGACGCTCGAGGCCTTCGAGCGCTACGGGGTGCGCGGGGAGCCCGCGGAGAGCGTGTCGAAGGCGCTCGGCATGAGCGAGGCCAGCATCCGGCATGCGAAGATGCGCATCATGCACCAGTTGCGCGAGGAGATTCAGCGCCTGCGCGACGAGGAGGGCTGACGCGTGGGTGACACCCCCGACATCCCGCACGACGACCCCGAGCACAAGCGGCTCGAGGAGGACCAGATCGACCGGCGCTGGCGTCGATGGGGTCCGTGGCTGAGCGACCGCCAGTGGGGCACCGTGCGCGAGGACTACTCCGCCGATGGCAACGCGTGGAAGTACCTCACGCACGACATGGCGCGCAGCCGCGCGTACCGCTGGGGCGAGGACGGGCTCGCCGGATTCTGCGACGACAAGCAGCGCCTCTGTCTCGGCCTCGCGCTGTGGAACGGGAAGGACCCGATCCTGAAGGAGCGCCTGTTCGGTCTCGACAACGCCGAGGGCAACCACGGCGAGGACGTGAAGGAGCTCTACTGGCACCAGGACGCCGTGCCGTCTGGCGCGTACCTGCGCTTCCTCTACAAGTACCCGCAGCGCGCCTTTCCCTACGACGAGCTCGTTCGCGTGAACGCGCAGCGCAGCCGTCAGGAGTCCGAGTACGAGCTGCTCGACACCGAGGCGATGTCGGACGACCGTCACTTCGACGTCACGGTGGAATGGGCCAAGGCCGACCCCGCGGACATCCTCTGGCGCGTCACCGTGCGCAACAACGGCCCTGAGGCCGCGCCCATCACGCTGCTGCTGCAGTCGTGGTTCCGCAACACCTGGTCGTGGGAGGTCGACGCGCCACGCCCCACGCTGCGCATGATCTCGCGCAACGCCATGCGCGCGAGCCACGCGCAGCTCGGCGAGTTCGACATCGCCTGCGAGGGCTTCGACAAGACGCTCTTCTGCGACAACGACACCAACCAGCAGCGCTGCTTTGGCACGCCGAACCCGAAGGGCCTGCATCCGAAGGACACCTTCCACGAGGCGGTCGTGCATGGCCGCTTCGCCTCGCTGCCACCACTCGAGGAGGGCACCAAGGCGGCGTTCATGAAGGCCTTCACGGTGCCCGCGGGCGGCACCGTGACCATGCGCGCGCGCATGCGACCCGCCGGCACCACGTCCGATCCCTTCTCCGGTTTTGACGAACTCATCACGACGCGCGTGCGCGAGGCCGACGCCTTTTACGCGCTCGCGCGTCGCCCCGAGGCGACCGACGAGCAGGCGCTCGTGCAGCGCCGCGCGCTCGCCGGTCTGCTGTGGAACTACCAGTGGTACCAGTACGACGTGCACCGCTGGCTCACCGGCGACCCCACGCAGCCCGCGCCACCACCCGAGCGGCTCGAGGGCCGCAACAGCCGCTGGCACCACATGGACGCCGAGGCCATCCTCAGCATGCCGGACAAGTGGGAGTACCCCTGGTTCGCGCACTGGGACCTGGCCTTCCAGGCCGTGGCCACCGCCGCGGTCGACATCGACCGCGCGAAGCGACAGATCTGGCAGATCGTGCAGCCATGGATGCAGCACCCCGAGGGTCAGGTGCCCGCGTACGAGTGGGCACTGAACGACGTGAATCCGCCCACGCTCGCCTGGGCCGCGTACCGCATCTTCCAGATCGAGCGCCTGCGATTTGGCCGCGAGGACCACGACTTCCTTGCCGAGATCGTGCACAAGCTGCTGCTCGACTTCACGTGGTGGGTCAACCGCAAGGACGCCGACGGCCGCAACATCTTCGAGGGCGGATTCCTGGGGCTCGACAACATCGGCATCTTCGACCGCAGTCGCCCGCTGCCCACGGGCGGCGTGATCAAGCAGTCGGACGGCACCGCATGGGTCGCCAAGTACTGCCTGGACCTCATGCGCATGTGCCTGGAGCTCGCCGACGCGGGCCGGCCCTACGCCAGCCTGGTGGAGAAGTGCTTCGAGCACTTCCTGCAGATCGCCAAGGCGACCACGAACCTCGGTGGCCGCGGCATCGATCTCTGGGACGAGGAGGACCAGTTCTTCTACGACCAGCTGGTGCTGCCCGACGGCCGCACTGTGCCCCTCAAGGTGAAGAGCTTCGTCGGCCTGGTGCCGCTCTTCGCGTGCACGGTGATCGACGAGCACGACCTGAAGTGCCAGCCGCAACTCGACCGCCGCCTGCAGTGGTTCCTCGACCGGCGCCCCGACATGGCGAAGCTCATCTCGCGCTGGAACGTGGAAGGCGTGGGCCAGCGCCGGCTGCTCAGCCTGCTGCGCGGCCATCGCATGAAGGCGCTGCTGCAGCGGGCGCTCGACCCGAAGCAGTTCCTCTCGCCGCATGGCATCCGCAGCGTGAGCCTCGAGCACCGCGACAACCCGTACCGGCTCACGCTGGGCGACCAGACGTGGGAACTGAAGTACACCCCGGGCGAGAGCGACACCGGCAGCTTCGGCGGCAACTCGAACTGGCGCGGTCCCGTGTGGTTCCCGATGAACTTCCTGCTCATCGAGGCGCTCTGCCGCTTCCACGGCTACTACGGCGACGACTTCACCGTGGAGTGTCCGACCGGCAGCGGGCAATACATGAACCTGCTTCAGGTGGCGGAGTTCCTCAGCGATCGCCTCTCCGGCGTGCTGCTGCCGGGCCCCGATGGCGTGCGCCCGGCGAACCGCCACGCGCCGCGACTGGACAAGGATCCGCTCTTCGCCGGAAACCCGCTCTTCTACGAGTACTTCCACGGTGACGACGGGCACGGCCTTGGCGCGAGTCACCAGACCGGCTGGACCGCGCTCGCCGCGATCCTGCTCGGCCGTGCACGCACCCGGTCGGTCATGCGGCATCTGAAGTGACGCGGGTGTCGGTTACGCTCGCGACATGCGCGTCGCACGAACCATCGCTCCCGCCCTGCTCGCCTCCGCCTCGATCGCCGCCGCGTACCTGATCGCGCCGGTCGCCGACGGCTCGCGCGAGCAGGATGCCCCGCAAGGCGCCTCGCCCCAGCTGCTCAAGGCCGAACAGGCTCGTGAACTGCTGGGTGCGGTGATCGGCGTCTGGGACATGCAGGGACAGTCGATCGGTGCGGACGGCACGCCGGAGTTCACGCTGCGCGGCCGGTGTGTCTGGCAGTGGGCCATGAACGGAGCCTTCGCGATCGGTGACACGCTTCTCTCGAACGGCTCGGCCGTGCTGCAGGAGATCGACTGCCTGGGCTTCAACGATGCGGGCGGCACGTTCCAGCGCACCGTGATGACCGATCACGACAGCGCGATGATCTGGCAGCAGGGTTCGTGGGATCAGGGCTCGCGCACCTTCACCATGCAGTCGGTGGGCACCATCCCGACGGCGCAGGGCGGCAAGCGCAAGGTCACCACCGTGGTGGACCTCTCGAGGCCCGACGCGATGGTGTGGACCACCACCTACGCGGAGGCCGGGCAGAAGGTCGGCACGTTCCGCCTCAGCTGCACGCGCGCGCAGCAGGGTGAACGCGAGTCCGACGTCATCCCCGGACTTCCATCGCAGCCGCCGATGGCACCCGCCGGAGGCGTGGACCAGACCGGTCTTCAGGACCAGCTCAACCAGATGGTCGCCAACAAGAAGCGCCTGCAGGGACAGATCGAGGACTGGAAGAAGAAGGTGAAGGACGCGCAGTCCTCGATGGATCAGCTCACGTCGCCCTGAGCCTCGCGGGCGCGTCCGTACACTGCGCCCGTGCCGATCACCGATCCGCGATTCCCCAATCTCCGCGTGTTCGAGCACGCGCTGATCCAGCACAAGCTCACGCTGCTCCGTGACGCGCGGACCAACAGCGAGGATTTTCGCGCGCTCCTGAACGAGATCGCCGGCCTGATGGTGTTCGAGGTCTCGCGCAACTTTCCCACCCGCGCGCTCTCCGTGCAGACCCCGCTCGAGTCCTGCGAAGGCCGTGCCCTCTCGCGACCCGTCACGCTTGCGCCGATCCTCCGCGCGGGCCTTGGCATGACCGACGGCATCCTGCGGCTCTTCCCCGAGGCGCGCGTGGGCCACATCGGCATCCAGCGCGACGAGCAGAGCCGTGCGCCGATCAACTACTACACGCGCTTTCCGACGGATGTCGCCGACGGACCCGTGCTGGTGGTGGATCCCATGCTGGCCACCGGCGGCAGCGCCGTGCACGCGATCGATCACCTGAAGCGCCTCGGCTGCCGTGACCTGCAGATGGTGTGCCTGGTCGCGGCACCCGAGGGCGTGCAGCGCCTGCTGGACCGACATCCCGAAGTGCCCGTGTTCGCGGCGGCGCTCGATCGCCAACTCGACGAGAACGCCTACATCCGTCCCGGTCTGGGTGACGCGGGCGACCGCATCTTCGGCACGGTCGGCGCCTGATGCCCCGCCGCGCGAAAGCCTCGGCACGGACCAGTCTGCGTGATCGTGTGCCCATCGCGGGGGCGCGCACGATGCGGGCCCATGCGCGTGCGCTCGTGACCGCGGACATTCGACTGCTCGGCGACCGCGCGAAGCGACACGAACCGCAATCCGCCCGGGAATCGCAGGCGTTCGCGACCGTCGATCCCCCCACCAGCGTCATCGTGGGCGACTGCCGTGACATCCTGCCGCGGCTTCCCGAGCGCGGCTCCGTGGATCTGGTGTTCGCGGATCCACCCTTCAACCGCGGCGTGCGATACGACCGCTGGAGCGACGATCTCACGCGCGAGGCCTACGAGCGCTTCACCTTCGACTGGATGGATGCATGCATCGCCACCCTCTCGCGACGTGGCAGCATGTGGATCAACGTCCCCGACGAGATCGCCGCCGAGGCGGTGCTGCATGGCAAGCGACGCGGCCTGCACCTGATGAACTGGTGCATCTGGCATTTCAGGTTCGGCGCGCATCGCCGCACGGGCTTCATCGAGAGCAAGACGCACGCGCTCTGCCTCGTCCGCGATCCGATCCGTCGCATCTGGAATCCGGATCCAATCCTGGAGCCTTCGGATCGCTCCGCCGTGTACGAGGACAAGCGAACGCGATCGAAGGCCGGACGAGGCACGCTCCGAGTTCCACTCGACGTCTGGTACGGGCCGTACTGGGGCCGCATCCACGGCAAGAGCCTGGAGCGCCGCGCCAGCCATCGCAACCAACTCCCCGAGGCCTATCTGGAGCGAGTCATCCTGGCCTCGAGCGATCCTGGGAGTCTGGTGCTTGATCCGTTCTGTGGAAGCGGGACCACATCGACCGTGGCACGCGCCTATGGACGGCCTTCAATCTCGATCGAGATATCCCCAACCACCGCGCGAAACGCCTGGGCCAGAATCACCGAGACTGGGATGGTTGAAACGGGACGCGCCCTGAGCAGGACTCGCCGTGGCAAGAGCTCTTGACAGTTATAAGACTTCGCTCTTCTTGCGCGATCTCATGATCTTCCGTGGGGCAACCACGGAGTATCTTGGACCCCTGACAATCGATTTGAGAGTCGAGCCATCGCGAAGAGAAGATCGCTGACACGATTAATGTACTGCAGCAGTGGCTCGCCGACGGGCTCTGTGTGAGCCAAGCCGACGATCAGGCGCTCCGCCCGCCGGCAAACCGTTCTTGCCAGGTGCAGTCTGGCCGCCAGCTCCGATCCCCCTGGCATCACGAAGTTTCGAAGCGGATCATTCTGGCTATCGATCTGATCGATCCATCCTTCGATCTCAGTGACGTGCGAATCACCAATTCGAACAATCCGGGCCTCGTTGTTTGCTCCCTCGGGCGTGGCCAAGTCCGCTCCGATATCGAACATGCGACTTTGGATCTGCCTCAGAATTGTTCCGATAACTTCAGTCTTGTCGCCTGCGCAGGTCACGGCGATGCAGAGCCCAAGCACGGCGTTGAACTCGTCAACCGTGCCGTAAGCCTCGATTCGAGGATGGTTTTTGCTCACTCTGGAACCGGAAAACAGACCTGTTGTGCCATCGTCTCCGGATCTTGTGTAGAGCTTCGTCACGGGTCCGTCTTCGGGCCGGGACTCCCAACCGGATGCGAAAAGGTGGGCCTCGGATCGATCTTCTGCGATTGCCGCACCCCGACACCCCCGGTAGTCTTTTTCAGAATCACGTAGGGGGTCCACGAAACATCGCAGGATGGCCCCACGAACACTTCCTAGCCTTCCCCGACCAGACCCCAAGACGCCCACTCGGCGCCCCGGCGCCCCATCCCGACTTCCAGTTACGCAGGAGACACCCCCCATGCATCGCAAGGGCTTCACCATCATCGAGTTGCTCGTCGTCGTCGCCGTGATCGGCCTTCTGGTGGCGATCCTGCTGCCGGCGATCGGGCGTGCGCGCGAGTCCGCACAGTCCACCCAGAGTCAATCGAACCTGCGAAACATCGGGTCGGCCGCAGCCGTGTACTCGGTCGATTTCCAGGATCGCCAGTGGAGCCCGCTTCCAGAAGACTTCGGCAAGGTCAACCCGATCAACGATCCCGGCCAATGGAACCGTTGGGCGAGCTCCCGCTGCACCGGCCAGTTGCGGCTCGGCAAGACGTCCAGTGGCGATCAGGGGTTCTTCGTGCCCCTGGCGGCACCGCCGCTCTGCCCGCCCGCGCAGGCTGGCGCCGACATCAACAACCTGAAGGCGTACTTCCCGTGCAGCTTCTCGAACGCCAACGGCAACTTCGGATCGTTCCGACTGCTGAACGCCAGCAGTTTCAGCAAGTACGTCGGCGGTCGCTTCTACGACGACATCTTCTACGCGCCGAAGGACCTGCTTGTCCTTGACCAGATCGCGGCGCTGAAGGCGCAGTACCCGAACGACGGTGACTTCTTCGGGACGGCCAAGTCGGTGATCCTGAGCAGCTACTGCTGGAGCCCCGCCGCCATGTGGTCTCCGGACGTCCTGTCCTCGAAGGTCGGCTTCCAGAGCCCACTGGTGGCTCCGAAAACCGGCAGCGTCGCCGGCCTGTGGCGCACGCCCACCGCGAACCAGGCGCGCTTCTCCGATCTGAAGACGCGCGTCATCGAGCACAGCTGGCTGCAGAACAAGCCAAGCGCGATGATCGAGATGACCAGCGGCAAGTGGAACCTCCGTGGCGTGGTCAACCCGGATCAGCTGTTCAAGTTCAACGGCCGCGAGTCGTTCCAGATCACGAACGGTGGAGACTCCACCAATGGCATGAAGCAGCCCTGGTGGTTCAACGAGGCGTCCATGTCCCTGCCGAACTCGCTCTTCTTCGATGGACACGTCGGCCCGATCGGCGTGCTCGAGGCGGTCGAGGCCAACAAGCGCATCAAGGCCAAGAACACCACCGCCGTGAAGAACTTCCAGGGCATCTTCGCCGAGGCTGGCGTCGGCGACCTCGGCGCATCACCGTACCAGTACGGCTGCTACGACAACCAGGCTGCGGCGGGCTGCTCCATGCACATCCTGACCGTCGACGGCATCACGGGCCGCGACATGCTTGGCGCACAGTGACGAAGAACTCTCATCCCCACGAATCGACCCCATCGAGACCTGAACATGCCTGATCGAACCTCTCACCGTCAGCCAGCGGCCTTCCCCATGGCACGTGGCTTCACCATCATCGAGCTGCTCGTGGTCGTCGCGATCATCGGCCTGCTCGTGGCGCTGCTGCTGCCGGCCATCGGCCGCGCCCGCGACTCGGCCTTGACCTCGCAGAGCATGGCCAACATGCGCAACCTTGCCGCCGGCGCCGGCATGTACAGCGCCGCGTGGAACGAGCGTCAGTTGGCAGGTCTGCAGGACGACTTCGCGAAGTACACCACCCGCATCGGACAAGGCTCCTGCGCCGACTACCGGAAGGCGACCGGAACCTGCCCGCCCTCGCTCGTCTGGGGCTGGGGTGGCTACGACCAGCAGGACGTGGCGCCCTGCTTGAACGATCGCAGGAAGGGCATCTGGGCGAACTGGATCTGCGATGCTCAAAACGTCGGTGGACCCGCGCAGTGGGGCTGGAACGCGCCCTTCACCTTCGATGACTGGGTCGACGACCCGGGTCCGCAGTTCGGTGGCGGCATGTGGATCCAGACCAACTGCCGCAACTTCAACCAGTACGTCAGCGGCAAGTTCTACGACAAGGTCTTCTACTCGCCGCGAGACAAGGTCTCACTGGACCGCTCCCTCCGAGCGTTCGAAATCGGTGATGACTTCACCTACCTGTGCAGCGTGCCGACGGTGGCCGGCACCTTCGACGGCGTGGTGTGGAGCACCTACTGCTTCAGCCCGGCAGGCCTGTCCTCGCCGGACGTGTTCTCCTCGAAGAAGGGTTGCTTCCGATTTGGCAGCACCCCGACTCCTGGACTCTTCCGCACGCCCAGCTTCTCCCAGGCCTCATACCCCGAGCTGAAGACGATGTTGATGGAGCGTTGGTGGCTCCAGAACCGCGAGGGCCCGGAGTTCAACCCCGGCTTCTCGCAGAAGGCTCCTGCCCGAAGCCGTCTGGCTGGTGGTACGCCCTACATGTTCAATCAGTGCATCAACTCGGCACCGGTCGCCGCGTTCTATGACGGGCACACCGCAACCACCGGTCCTTCCAGCAGCATGACCGAACATGCCACCGTCGCGACCGGCAATGCGAATGCAGGCCTTCAGGAGCCCGGTCTGTTCGCCCAGCAAACGCTCGGCAACCTGACCGGCCCATGGGCTGGTTGGGGCGGCTACTTCACCGGTCCGACAGGATCCTCCGGCGCCGAGCAGTTCAACTACGACGAGGAAGTGAACACCAGCTACCACGTGTTCACCGTCGACGGCATCCTGGGCCGCGACTTCATCACGGCAAAGTGATCCTGCAGCACGTCTGAAACCCCGCGGCCCGCGCACCTCGCGCGGGCCGCGTTCGTTTTGCGTGAATGCGCGCGACAACGAAGTCGGGCGAGCGGCGCCGTCGGGTGCGCTGGCCGTTCAGGCGCCGGAAATGAGAAGGGGCCCGGCCTGAGCGTCCAGGCCGAGCCCCTGTCGTTTCGCGGATCGGATCGATGGATCAGAAGTCCATGTCCTCCATGCCACCGCCGGCACCGGCGGGCATGGCGGGCTTGGCCTTCTTCTCCTTGATCTCGGTGATGGCGCAGTCGGTGGTCAGCAGCAGCCCGGCGATGCTCGCCGCGTTCTGCAGGGCCACGCGCTCCACCTTGGTCGGCACGATCACGCCGGCCTTCACCAGATCCTCGTACTCGCCGGTCAGGGCGTTGAAGCCGAAGTTGGTGTCACCCGACTCCTCGACCTTCTGGGCCACGATCGAGCCATCCAGGCCGCCGTTGGCCGCGATCTGCTTGATCGGAGCCGACAGCGCACGCTTGATGATGTCCACGCCGACCTTCTCGTCGTCGTTGGACAGGCTCTTGCCCAGGCGATCGAGCGCCTTGCGGGCGCGGATCACGCTGACGCCGCCACCGGGAAGGATGCCCTCCTCGACGGCCGCGCGGCACGCGTGCAGCGCGTCCTCGACGCGCGCCTTCTTCTCCTTCATCTCGACCTCGGTCGCCGCGCCCACGTTGATCTGGGCGACGCCGCCGGCGAGCTTCGCCAGGCGCTCCTGCAGCTTCTCGCGGTCGTAGTCGCTGCTGGTGTTCTCCATCTGGCCCTTGATCTGCTCGATGCGGCCCTGGATGTCCTTGGTCTTGCCCGCACCCTCGACGATCGTGGTGGCTTCCTTCGCCACGGTGATCTTCTTGGCTCGGCCAAGCTGGTTCAGCGCCAGGTTCTCGAGCGTCACGCCGAGTTCCTCGAACACGGCCTCGCCGCCCACCAGGGTGGCGATGTCGCCGAGCATCTCCTTGCGGCGGTCACCGAAGCCCGGCGCCTTCACGGCGCAGACCTTCAGCACGCCACGGAGCTTGTTCACCACCAGGGTGGCCAGCGCCTCGCCGTCGATGTCCTCGGCGATGATCAGCAGCGCCTTGCCGCTCTCGGCGATCTTGCCCAGGATGGGCAGCAGATCCTTGGCCGAGGAGACCTTCTTCTCGTGCACCAGCACGTAGGCGTCCTCGAGCACGGTCTCCATGGTGGCCTGATTGGTGACGAAGTGCGGGCTGAGCCAACCCTTGTCGAACTGCATGCCTTCGAGCAGTTCCACCTCGGTCTCGATGCTCTTGCCTTCCTCGACGGTGATCACGCCATCCTTGCCCACCTTGTCCATCGCGTCGGCGATGATCTTGCCGATGTGCGTGTCCTGGTTGGCGCTGCAGCTGCCCACCTGCGCGATCTCCTTGCTGTCCTTCACCGGCTTGCTCATCTTGCGGAGCTCGTCGGTGACGGTGCGCACGGCCGCGTCGATGCCGCGCTTCACCGCGTTGGCGTTGGCGCCGGCGGTGATGTTCTTCAGGCCTTCCTGGAAGATGGCCTCGGCGTAGATGGTGGCCGTGGTGGTGCCGTCACCGGCATCCTTGCTGGCCTTGGTGGCGACTTCCTTCACCATCTGGGCGCCCATGTTCTCGTAGGCGTCCTCGAGCTCGATCTCCTTGGCCACCGTGACGCCGTCCTTGGTGACGGTCGGGGCGCCGAAGCTCTTCTCGAGCACGACCACGCGGCCCGCGGGGCCGAGGGTCACCTTCACGGCGCGGGCGAGCTTCTGCACGCCGCGCAGGATGCGCTCGCGCGCATCATTGTCGAACGAAATCTGCTTTGCAGCCATGTGTCTGTTCCTTGTGTTGGAGTTGGAATGCGGTGTGCGCGGCGATCACTCGATCACGCCAAGGATGTCTTCCTCGGTCATGATCAGGTAGGTCTCGTCGCTGATCTTCACTTCGGTGCCGGCGTAGCTGCTGAACAGCACGGTGTCGCCCTTCTTCACGCTGAAGGACAGGCGCTCGCCGGTCTCCTTGTTCAGCGGGCCGTTGCCGAGCGCGATCACCTTGCCCTGCTTGGGCTTGTCCTTGGCGCTCTCGGGCAGGTAGATGCCGCTGTCCGTCTTGGTCGCGGCCTCGTCACGCTTCACCAGGATCTTGTCTCCGAGCGGTCGAACCTTCATGGCTGTCTCCTTGATCTGAGAAATGAGAAGAAACGGAAGTGGAAGTCAGGTCGCCGGGCCGGTCGGCCAGGTGCCTGCGTAATGCCTCTGCAGGATGCGCCGCAGCGTGTCCAGCAGGGACTCGACGGGAAACGGTCGGTCGAGAACGGCGAACGCGCCCTCGGCCAGCATGGCGTGCAGTCCACGCGTGGAATCGCGGCGACTGGCCTGTGGCGGACGCACCACGATCGTGGGTGGCGGGTTGTCCATGCGGCGGAGCAACTGAAGGATGCGGCTGCCCGCCTCGTCCGCGCCAAGCGCGTCATCGCCCATCGGCACGCTGACATCGACCACCGCGACATGGATCCGCTCGCGCCGGATCAGGTTCTGCGCCTCGGAGCCGCTGCGGGCCTCGATGCAGTGGACTCCCATCGGCCGAAGGAGGGGCGGCAACTGACGCTCCAATGCATCATCGCGCCAGCCGCCGTAGCTCAGCAGCAGGTTCAGGCGCGGAACGGACGCACCAAATCCACCAGCCGCAAAGGCGGCCTCGCCAGGAAATGGGTGGAGTCGGCGCATGAAGATCATGAAGGGGTGGAGTTAGCAACCCGCGTACCAAACTAGATCTGTACGTCTTATAACCATATCCTCGATGCGTGTACAGACGATGTTGTTCTATTTGCGTCGATCGTGTGTCGTTCTTCATCGATAAACAATCAATATGATGGCTATATTCTCGATAAGTGCTGTTTTTGATCGGCTTGTGAACGGATCCAAGTGGATACCGGTTGGAACGACCACGGGTCGTGCGATCGTTCGGCACCAATCGCCTCTGCCATTTCGACCGAGTTGCCGAGACTGCCTCCGGCATCCAACATGAGGGGCTCACCGACCTCTTCACGGAGTCCCCATGCCCACCACCGTTTCCGTCGCCGCGATCCAACGCACACCGAACCTGGAGGGCCAGGTGGTCCGAGTGCAGGGCTGGGTTCGTACCCGCCGCGACTCCAAGGCAGGCCTGAGTTTCGTGAATCTCTCCGATGGGTCGTGTCAGGGAGCGCTGCAACTGGTGGTTCCGAACACGCTCGCGAACTACGCCAGCGAAGTCATGCGCCTGACAGCGGGCTGCTCGATCGAGGCCGAGGGCACGCTGGTCAAGGGTCAGGGCAAGGTGCCCACGCTGGAACTGCAGGCCACCTCGCTGCATGTGCACGGTTTCGTCGACGACCCCGACACCTATCCCATCCAGCCCAAGGCGCACACCTACGAGTACCTGCGCGAGGTCGCGCACCTGCGCCCGCGCACGAACACCTTCGGTGCCGTGGGTCGCATCCGTCACTGCCTGGCCATGGCGGTGCACCGCTTCTTCCACGAGCGCGAGTTCCTGTGGGTGCACACGCCGATCATCACCGCCAGCGACTGCGAAGGTGCCGGACAGATGTTCCGCGTCAGCACGCTGGATGCGCTCCATCCGCCACGCACCCCGCAGGGCGCCGTCGACTTCGACAAGGACTTCTTCGGCAAGCAGTCGCACCTGACGGTGAGTGGTCAGCTGAACGTGGAGTGCTGGTGCATGGCGCTCTCGAAGGTCTACACCTTCGGCCCCACCTTCCGCGCCGAGAACAGCAACACCAGCCGACACCTCGCCGAGTTCTGGATGATCGAGCCCGAGATCGCCTTCGCGGACCTGGCCGCCGATGCGGATCTTGCGGAGGGCCTGCTGAAGTCGATGTTCACGACGCTGCTGGCGGAGCGCGCCGACGACATGGCGTTCCTGGCCGAACGCGTGGACAAGGGCTGCATCGAGCGTCTGGAGAAGTTCGTGAAGGCGAGTTTCGAGCGCATGGACTACACCGAGGCGATCCGTCAGCTTGAGGCCGCATCCGCCAAGGGGCGAAAGTTCGACTTCCCCGTCTCGTGGGGCATGGACATGCAGAGCGAGCACGAGCGCTGCCTGACCGAGGAGATCGTGGGACGCCCCGTGGTCGTGATGAACTACCCCAAGGACATCAAGGCCTTCTACATGCGCATGAACGATGACGGCAAGACCGTCGCCGCCATGGACGTGCTGGCGCCGGGCATCGGCGAGATCATCGGCGGCAGCCAGCGCGAGGAGCGCCTGGATGTCCTCGATTCGCGCCTGCAATCGATGGGACTCGATCCGAAGGCGTACGGGTGGTACCGCGATCTGCGCCGATACGGCACCGTGCCGCATGCGGGGTTCGGTCTTGGCTTCGAGCGCACGATCAGCTACGCCACGGGACTGACCAACGTGCGCGACTGCATCCCGTTCCCGCGCACGCCGCGCAACTGCGACTTCTGAGCCGTGCGATGAAGGCCATCAGCCATCTCCGCGTGCGCCCCGGCCAGAAGGTCGACCTGGAGTCGATCGATCCCGACTTCTGCGCGGACATGGAGAAGGACGTGGCGCGCGCCGAGACCGCGGCCGACCTCGAGGCGCTGGGTCACCTGCAGCAGCTGCTCTACGCCGAGGATCGGCGCGCCATGCTGGTGGTCCTGCAGGGCATCGACACCGCCGGCAAGGACGGCGTGATCCGCAAGGTGATGACAGGCTTCAACCCGCAGGGCTGCGTGGTGACCCCCTTCAAGAAGCCGGTGGGACGGGAGACCGAGCACGACTTCCTGTGGCGCGTGCACGCCGCCTGCCCGCGGCGAGGCGAGATCGGCGTGTTCAATCGCAGCCACTACGAGGACGTGCTGGTGACGCGCGTGCACGATCTGATCCCGCGCAAGCGGCTCGATCGACGCTACGGAGCCATCAACGACTTCGAGCGGCACCTGGTCGACGAGGGTACGCATGTCGTGAAGTTCTTCCTGTGGATCAGCCGCGACGAGCAGAAGCGGCGCCTGCAGGAGAGGCTGGCCGATCCCGAGAAGAACTGGAAGTTCAGCGAGGACGACCTGAAGGAACGCGGTCGATGGAGCGAGTACATCGAGGCGTTCAACGTGGCTCTGGAGCGATGCAGCACCGACCATGCGCCGTGGTGGGTCGTTCCCGCCAATCGCAAGTGGTTCCGGGACTGGATGATCGCGCGCGTGCTGCGAAGCACGCTTGGAGGATTCGAGATGCAGTGGCCCAAGGCGAAGTTCGATCCCGCGAAGGTGAAGGTCGACTGATGCAGTGCAACATCGATCGTCGCGGCAGAACTGCCCGCATCGTGGTGGGTGCCATCTTCGAGCTCATCGGGCTCGGCCTGTTCGTGCTCTGGTACTTCGGAGGCCCGGCGTGGGTGATCTGGCCGGCGATCGGTTGCGTGCTCGGTGGCAATTTCGCCATGTTCGAGGGTGCGATCGGCTGGTGCGCGGTGCGCGCCATGGGGCTCCGCACCCCTCTGTGACCCGGCTAGACTCTCCGTTCCTCGGGGCGTAGCTCAGCTTGGCTAGAGCGCCTGCTTTGGGTGCAGGAAGTCGTCGGTTCGAATCCGGCCGCCCCGACTGCGCATGCGGCTCCGGAAGGATTCGCCTTCCGAGCCGCATGCCGAGTCCGTGCGCGTCGCGACCTCGTGGCGGCGCCGAGCCCGCTATCCTTCCCGCCCATGCAACTGCTCGCCGCCAGCGCCATCGATGGCTACCTGCCGATCGGCATCGTGTTCGTGATGGCGATCATCTTCGCGATCGTGAACATCGTGGCCAGCCAGTTGCTCGGCCCCCGTGCCGACGGTGCCGTGAAGGGCACGCCCTACGAGAGCGGCATGGACCCGATCGGCAGCGCACGCAAGAAGTTCAACATCCGTTTCTACGTGCTGGCGATGACCTTCCTGGTCTTCGATGTCGAGATCATCTTCCTCTACCCCTGGGCCGTGACCTTCACGCAGCTCGAGCCGCGAAGCCCCGAGGCGCTGCTCTTCCTCGGGCGCATCCTGTTCTTCATCGGCACAAGCGTCGTCGCGTACATCTACGCGTGGCGCAAGGGCGTCTTCCGCTGGGACTGACGCGTTCAGGCGCGGCCGTCGCATGACCGCGAACGCGGACACGCTGCATCACGAACTTCGGCGCATCGCACGACGGCTTTCGCGCGACCTTCGGTCCGTTCGACCCGGTCCCGGCGTGTCGTGCGTCTACGACCCGCTCGACTACGCGTGGGAAGCGCATGCGTCGTATCTGGCGCTGGCCCGATCGAAGCCGCGGGCGATGCTGCTCGGCATGAATCCGGGGCCGTTCGGCATGGTGCAGACCGGCGTCCCGTTTGGCGAGGTCGCCGCAGCGCGCGAGTTCCTTGGCATCGATCGGGGCGTGCGCACCCCGCGCCACCAGCACCCCAAGCGACCCGTCCTCGGGTTCGCGTGCACCCGCAGTGAGGTGAGTGGCCACCGATTCTGGGGATTGATGCGAGAGGAATTCGGCACCGCCGCGCGATTCTTCCGCGCAGGCTTCGTGTGGAACTGGTGTCCGCTTGCCTTCGCGGCACCGAGCGGCGCCAATGTCACGCCGGACAAGCTGCCCGCCGGGGCCCGCGCCACGATCGATGCCGCATGTGATCGCGCGCTCGCGCGGGTCGTGTCCGTGATCGCACCGCGGATGCTGATCGGCGTGGGCGCGTTCGCGAGCGCCTGCGCCGCGCGCGCGCTTGGCGACCGTCTTCCGGTGCACACCGTGCTTCACCCAAGCCCCGCGAGTCCGGCCGCGAATCGCGGATGGAACAGGGCCGCGCGCGCGCAACTGCGTGCGTGCGGCTTCCTTGCCTGACCGTCGATCAGAAGCGCTCGGCGTCGGACTTCGGCGTGAGGTGCCAGAGATCGCTCTTCACGCCATTGATCGTGGATCCGTTCTGGATCCCGGCGCGCACGAAGTCGAGGAAGTCCCAGGGGAAGGGACGCTCGACCCTGCTCGCCTCGTCCAGACGGCGATGATCGTCGGCCGTCAGCTTCACCGCGCAGCACCCGAGGTTGTCGTGCAGCTGGTTGAGGCGCCTCGCGCCGATGATCACGCTGGTCACGCCCTGCTGGTCCAGCACCCAGCGAAGCGCCACCTGCGCCACCGTGCAGCCGTGCGCCGCCGCGATCTCGCGCAGCAGGTCGATGAGCGCGTAGCTGCGCTCGTTCAGGTAGTTGCTCTCCTGCTTGACGCGCGTGCTGCCGTCCGCAGGTGGCGGCGTGTTCCGGTCGAACTTGCCGCTGAGCACGCCGCCGCGCAGCGGGCTCCATGGCGTCACGCCGAGGCCCAGATCACGCGCCATCGTCATCAGGTCGCTCTCGACCGTGCGCTGCAGCAGGCTGTACTCGATCTGCAGCGCGCACAGTGGTTCCCAGCCGCGCATCAGCGCGGTGTATTGGCACTTCGTGACCACCCACGCCGGGTGATCGCTCAGGCCCAGGTAGCGCACCTTGCCCTGCTTCACCAGGAAGTCCATCGCCGACATCATCTCCTCGACCGGCGTGTGACGATCCCAGAAGTGCGCCCACAGCAGGTCGATGTGATCGGTCTGGAGCCGGCGCAGCGAGTCCTCGACGGCGTGCAGGATCGCCTTGCGGCTGGCGCCGCCGCCGTTGGGATCGTTCGGCCACAGGTTGCCCATGAACTTGGTCGCGATCACCGCGCGATGGCGCTTGCCCTTGCCCGGTCCCGTGGCGAAGTAGTCACCCAGGATCTTCTCGCTGTGCCCCTTGGTGTAGATGTTCGCCGTGTCGATGAAGTTGCCGCCCGCGGCCAGATAGGCGTCGAGCACGCCGAAACTCTCTTCCGGTCCCACGCCGATGCCCCACTCGGTGCCGAAGGTCATGGCGCCCAGACAGAGCGGACTCACGCGCAGGCCGCTGCGGCCCAGCGTGACGAAGTCGGTGAGCGTGTGGCCATGCATGCGGGAATCCTTCCTGATCAGCCGGCCTTGGAGGCCTTCAGCGTGACGTCGACCATCGATTCCTTGCCATCGCGCAGGATCTTCAGCTTCACCACGTCACCGGGCTCATGTTCGCGCAGCCGCTCCATCAGGGTCGGCGTGTCGTCCAGAGGCTTGTCGTTCCACAGCAGGATCACGTCTCCGCGCTTCAGCCCCGCGTCGGCGGCGCTGCCACCAGCGCTCACATCATCGAGTTCCAGTCCCGGCTTCTCGTCCGAGCGCATGTTGGGTTGCACGCCGAGACGAACATTCGCGTAGCCGCGATCGGTGCCCCCCTTTCCATCGGTGCTCGTGAACTTCGGCCGCTCCGCGACGGTCACCAGCGTGCGAGCGAGTTCCTCGGTGAGTCGCACGACCTTGGAGGCCCCCAGCGGATTCACGGTGTAGCCCTTGTCGGTGGGCTTGTGATAGTCGTCGTGGTTGCCCGTGAACAGGAAGAGCACGGGAATGCCCGCGGCATAGAAGCTCGCGTGATCACTGGGGCCCCGTCCGCCCGGATCGGCCTTCACCGTGAGGCCGCTGCGCTCGATCGCCGGACGGATGATCTCCGTGAAGCGCTCCGCGGTGCCGGTTCCGCTCATGGCCAGTTCGTCGCCACGCAGCCGGCCCACCATGTCCAGATTGATCATGGCCGCGATCTTGTCCGCCGGCATGATCGGGTTCTTCACGAACTCGCGGCTGCCGTCGAGGCCCATCTCCTCGGCCGTGAACGCCAGGAAGATCACGCTGCGAAGGTCCTCGGGCGCCTCCTTCGAACCGTACCAGTCATGCATGGCGCGCGCGGTGCAAAGCACGGCCGCGGTTCCGCTCGCGTTGTCGTCGGCACCCGGATGCAGCTTGCCGCGGTTCTGCGGATCGGCTCCGAAGAAGCCCATGCCCACATGGTCGTAGTGACCCCCGATGATCAGCCACTCGTCCGCGAGCTTTCCCCGACCCTTCAGGACCCCGCCGATGTTGCGCGCGGGAATCCCATCCTCGGAGACGGCGACCTCGATGCGCACGGGCACATCGGCCTTCAGCGCCTCGCACGTCACCTTGCCCTCGTCGGCAAGTTGGCGCCAGTCCATCAGGCCGCGCGCCTGTGGATCGGCCTTGCGCAGCAAGGCGTCCGCCTCGTCGCCCGAGAGCTGCACGATCGGGAAGTCGTAGCCGGGTCCGAAGACGCTGGTCTCGGTGCGTTCGAGATCCTTCGCGCCATCCTTGCTCTCCGGTGGATTCACCAGGATCAGGGCGGCAGGCTTGCGATCCGACAGCGCGTCGAGCTTGCCACGCATGGCGCTGAATCCGGAGAACCTGCGATCGCTCCACAGGCTGCGACCATCCTTGTCGAGCGGCTCGTAGCGAAGGAACATCACCACCTTGCCGGTGAAGTCCTCCTTCTCGCCGAAGCTGGTGTAGCCGTCCTTGCCCTCCTCGATCGCGTAGCCCGCGAAGATCAGGGGCGCGTTCACGGCGCCGCTGCCGCTGGAGCCGATCACCTCGAAGTTCTTGCCGCGCTCCATCACGCGGTCGCCGATGCCCATCGCGGCCTTCTCCACCACCGGAGCGCCGCCATCGAGCTCGAAATCCTGGAACCAGCTGGTCGACTCGGAACCCGATGCGTCCGTCCTCTTGAAGGCCGGCTCCAGACCCGCCTGCTTCATCCAGAACTGCACGTACTCGCCAGCGATCTCGTTGCCGCGTGAACCGGGCACGCGACCCTCGAAGAAGGGGTTCGAGAGCGTCTGCACATGCTGGTACCACTCGATCGCGACCGGACCCATCGCGACAAGGGCCCTGCTCAGGTCGGTCTGCGCCGGGTCCGACGCATCCCCCGCGGTCTGCTTCGGTGTGTAGGTGTAGGGATTGACCTTCCCACCCTCGACGAGCGCGCCGGTGGGAGGTGTTGCCGGCTGTGTCGAGGCAGCCGGCGCTGGTGCCTTGTCCGACCCATCCTGAAAGGCGGGCCCCGCCAGGCAGGCAACGGTCGTGACGAGGGCGGCGTGAAGAGCGAGGTTGGGGCGCATGCAGTGCTCCGTTTCAGGGGGGCGAAGAGACCACTGTATCCGGCGAAATCGCGGTTGGTTGCGGGGAATCGCGCATCCATCCCCCTATACTTGCGCGCCATGTCCACGCTCGAGAAGCCCCCCGTGATCAACACCGCCCATCCGCTCGATCCCCTGGATTCCTTCGCCCGCAGGCACATCGGCCCGAGCGACGCGGATGTGGTGGAAATGCTCTCCTTCCTGGGCTACGACAGCCTGGACTCCCTCAGCCGCGCCACCGTGCCCGCCTCGATCCTGAGCACGCGCGGCCTCTCGATCGACGACCCGACGAACCGAGCCGGCTTCAAGGTTCGTGGCGAGGCCGAATGCCTTGCGGCGATCCACGAGCTCGCCTCGCGAAACCAGGTCTTCCGCAGCTACATCGGCATGGGCTACCACGATTGCCTGACGCCCGCCGTGATCCTCCGCAACGTGCTCGAGAATCCGGGTTGGTACACGCAGTACACCCCCTATCAGGCCGAGGTCGCGCAGGGTCGGCTGGAGAGCCTGCTGAACTTCCAGACGATGTGCACCGAGCTCACCGGCATGGAAGTCGCCGGCGCGAGCCTGCTGGATGAGGGCACCGCGGCAGCCGAGGCGATGAGCCTGTGCCTTGGCGCATGTGACGGTCGCAAGCACTTCTTCGTGGCGTCGGATTGCCATCCGCAGACCATCGCCGTGGTCGAGACCCGCGCGAAGGGTCTCGGCGTGCAGTTGGTCGTGGGTGATCCCGCGACGACCGACTTCGCCGCCGGCAACTTCTTTGGCGCGCTGCTGGCGTATCCCGGCACCGATGGTCGCGTCACCGACTGGCGCTCGACGATCGACAAGGTGAAGGCGACAGGTGCGCTCGCGGTGCTGGTGGCCGATCCGCTGGCGCTGACCCTGCTGACGCCACCGGGCGAACTCGGTGCCGACGTGGCCGTGGGATCCATGCAGCGCTTCGGCGTGCCGATGGGCTTCGGCGGTCCGCATGCGGCATACTTCGCGACCAGGAACGTGCATGTGCGCCGCATGCCCGGCCGCCTGATCGGCGTGAGCCGCGACTCGCACGGTCGCCCCGCGCTGCGCCTCTCGATCCAGACGCGCGAACAGCACATCCGTCGCGACAAGGCGACCAGCAACATCTGCACGGCACAGGCGCTGCTGGCGAACATCGCCGCGCTGTATGGCGTCTATCACGGGCCGGACGGCCTGCGCCGCATCGCGGAACGCGTGCATCGCGCCGCAGCGACGCTGGCGGCGGGCCTTCGCTCGATGGGTCACGAGATCGTGCACGGCGCGTTCTTCGACACGATCCGGGTTCGCGTGAAGGGAACGACGGCCAACCAGGTGCTCGAGGCCGCGCGCGCGCGCCGCATGAACCTGCGCGGCTTTGCGGACGGCTCGATCGGCGTCGCGCTCGACGAGACCGTGCTGCCGACCGACCTGCAGGATCTGCTCGACTGCTTCGCGGGTGTGGGCAAGGCTCCGGCGATCGCCTCGATCAAGGCCGATGCCGCGATTCCAGCCGGTCTTCGACGGACCGGCACCTTCATGGCGCAGGACGTCTTCAATCGCTACCACAGCGAGACCGAGTTGCTGCGCTACATCTTCGCCCTGCAGGGCAAGGATCTCAGTCTGGCGCACAGCATGATTCCGCTGGGCAGCTGCACCATGAAGCTGAACGCCACCGCCGAGATGATCCCGGTGACATGGCCCGAGTTCGGCCGGATGCATCCGTTCGCGCCCGCCGACCAGTGGAAGGGCTATGCGGAACTCTTCCGCACGCTCGAGGCATGGCTCTGCGACGTGACGGGCTTCGCCGGCGTGAGCCTGCAGCCCAACTCCGGCAGCCAGGGCGAATACGCCGGCCTGATGGTGATCCGTGCGTGGCATGAAAGCCGTGGCGAGGGCCACCGGACCGTCTGCCTGATTCCGGAGAGCGCGCATGGAACGAATCCCGCCAGCGCGATCGTGGCCGGCATGCGCGTGGTCGCCGTCGACTGCGACGATCAGGGCAACGTGGACCTTGCGGACATGACCCGCAAGGCCGAGGCGCACGCGAATGAACTTGCGTGCTGCATGATCACCTATCCAAGCACGCACGGCGTGTTCGAGGATCACGTCAAGGAGATCTGTGCCGCGGTGCACCGCTTTGGCGGCCAGGTCTACATGGATGGCGCGAACATGAACGCACAGGTCGGCCTGACCCGGCCCGGCGAGATCGGTGCCGACGTGTGCCACCTGAACCTGCACAAGACCTTCTGCATTCCCCACGGCGGTGGCGGACCCGGCGTGGGCCCGATCGGCGTGGCGAAGCATCTCGTGCCCTTCCTGCCGAGCCACCCGGTGGTGAAGCCTGCGGGCGCGACGCCACAGTCGATCGGACCGGTCAGTGCGGCGCCGTACGGAAGCGCGAGCATCCTTCCCATCAGCTGGGTCTACATCTCGCTCATGGGTGGCGAGGGTCTCCGCAAGGCCACGCAGGTCGCGATCCTGTCGGCGAACTACATGGCCAAGCGGCTCGAGGCGCACTATGACGTGCTCTTCACCAACGCCAATGGGCGTTGCGCGCACGAGTTCATCATCGACTGCCGCCCCTTCGACAAGTCCGCCGAGGTGAAGATCGACGACATCGCCAAGCGACTCATGGACTTCGGCTTCCACGCGCCCACCATGAGCTGGCCCGTGCCTGGCACGCTCATGATCGAACCGACCGAGAGCGAATCGAAGGAGGAGCTGGACCGCTTCTGCGAGGCGATGATCCAGATCCGCGAGGAGATCCGCGCGATCGAGTCGGGCACCATGGATCGCAAGGACAACCCGCTCAAGAACGCGCCGCACACGGCCGAGTCCGTGACCTCGGACGAGTGGAAGCATCCGTATCCGCGCCAGCAGGGTGCCTATCCGCTGCCGTGGGTCCGCAACCGCAAGTTCTGGCCATCCGTGGGACGCGTGGACAATCCCTACGGTGACCGCAATCTCGTCTGCAGCTGCGAACCCCTGAGCGCGTATCGCTGAGCATGCTCGACCGGCGCGAATTCATCGCCGCCGGCGTGAGCCTGGCCGCAGGCGGGCGGGCGCTTGCGCAGCAGGCCGTCAAGATCGAGCCGCCCACGCGGCCGAGACTGCGGCAGAGCGTGTGCCGATGGTGCCTCGCCGGTCTGGATCTGGATGCGGTCTGCTCGCTGGCGAAGTGTTGCGGCATCGAGAGCGTGGAACTGCTGGATCCGGAGGACATCCTTCGGGTGCGCGATCAGGGCCTCGCCTGCGCGGTCGCGAACGGTCCCACGTCGATCACGGACGGATTGAATCGCCTGGAACATCACGAGGCCATCGTGAAGCGGGCCGAGACGCTCTTCCCGCAGATCGCCAAGGCTGGGTGCGAGCGCGTGATCGTGTTCGCGGGCGATCGACGGGGACTCGATGACGCGACGGGCCTCTGGAACTGCGCCGTGGGCCTGCGCCGACTCCTTCCGATCGCGGAGGCGAACAATCTGGTGGTGGTCATGGAGCTGCTCAACTCCCGGGTGGACCACAAGGACCACATGGGCGACCGTTTCGCGTGGGGACTGGATCTCTGCCAGAACGTCAGCAGCACGCGATTCGGACTGCTCTACGACATCTATCACATGCAGATCATGGATGGCGACATCACGCGAACGCTCACGGCGCACCGACCGTGGATCCGCCACATCCACACGGCGGGCGTGCCTGGGCGCGGGCCCCTGGGTGTCGCGCAGGAGCTCAACTACGGCGCGATCATTCGTGCGCTGCATGACGCGGGCTACCGCGGGTACATCGGTCACGAGTTCGTCACGCAGGGCGACATCGAGTCCGCGCTGAAGGCGGCCGTCGCCGAGTGCCTGGGGTGAGTTGACGCGCCAACGTCCCTGCGCGCGGTGGCTATGCTCGGCCCGTGCGTTCCAAGGCCACGATCACGTTGCTGGGTGCGGCTGGGGAGGTGACGGGGTCCTGCACCCTGCTGCAGACGCCACGCGGTCGCATCGTGATCGACTTCGGACTCTTCCAGGGAACGCCCGCGCAGGAGCGGCGAAACCTCGTCGTGCCGGAGATCGGATGGTCGACCATCGACGCGGTGGTCGTGACGCATGCGCATGTCGACCACTGTGGCCGACTTGGCATGCTGCCGCGCCTGCACTGCGACGCGCCGATCCTGTGCACGCCGATCACGGCCGACCTGCTGCCGAAGGTGCTGAAAAGCAGCGCGAATCTGCAGTCGATCCGCATGGAGGAGTTCCGCGAGGGAACGGCTCCGATCGCGCGCGTGGTGGATCCGCCACCCCCGCCATCGACCGAGCCTGGGCGTGGCGAGGTGGAACCTCCGGTGCTCTACACCGCGCGCGAAGTCGAGCAGGTCGTGCATCAGATCCGGGCGGTCGCGTACGAGACCTGGCATGAGGTGAGGCCGGGTCTTCGAATCCGGCTGCATGACGCCTCGCACATCATCGGATCCGCCTCGGTCGAGGTGGCGTGGGATGACGAGACGGGTGTGCGCAGCGTGATGTTCTCGGGTGACCTTGGACCCGCCGCGAATCCTCTCCTTCGATCGCGACCGCCGATGCCGTCGGTGGATGTCGTGGTGATGGAGAGCACGAATGGTGCCCGCGACATTCCGCGCGTGACCGCGGGCACGCAGGCCCTCAGCGACTTGCTCGCACGCGTCTCCGCGCGCGGAGGTCGCTTGCTCGTGCCGACCTTCTCGCTTGGCCGCGCACAGATCGTGCAGTATCGACTCGCCGAACTCGCGCGCATGGATGCCCTGCACGGCATGCATGTGTACGTGGACACGCCACTCGCCATCCGTGCGGCCGAACTGCATGGGCGCCATCCGGAACTGCTCGCGGAGATCCCAGCCGCACTCGCGCGCAGGGGCAACGACCCGATGGAGTTTCCCGCGCTGCACAAGGTCTTCAATCGACGCAACAGCCTGAAGCTCGCGGCCGGAACCTCTCCGGCGGTGATTCTTGCGGGAAGCGGATTTCTCGATGCGGGACCCGTGCTGCATCACCTCGCGTCACTCGTGAGCGAGGATCGCAACGCGATCCTGTTCGCGGGCCATCAGCTTCCTGGATCGCTTGGTCACGGCATGCTGCATGGCGCACGCGCGATCGAGTTGAAGGAAGGCATCTTCGAGGTGCGCGCCGAGCGTGTGCACCTCGAGGGTTTCAGTGGGCACGCGGATCGCGGTGACTTGCTGGATTGGCTTCGCGCCCGCGAGGGTGGAACACCACGCGTGCTGCTGAATCACGGCGAGCAGTCCTCGCGCGAGGCGCTGGCCGCTCGCATCCAGCACGACCTTGGCCTGAGCGTGGAGTCGCCGACTCCCCTGCTGCCGACCAGGGTCTGACAGGCTGCACAACCACTCGCGAAACCGTTCCAGTCATGGGCGGAATTCTGCGCGTCCATGACGCGGCAGAACCGCGTCTCATAACTAGTCCAGATTGAGTTGACTTGCCTTCACGCCAAGCTTGGAAATCAGGCCCTCAAACTGCTCGAGCGAATAGAAGGCGACTTGAAGCTTGCCCGTGTTTGGCTTCCGCCCCGACTGAATCGAGACGTCGGTTCCAAGCAACTGGGTCAGCTTTCGTTCCAGCGCTTCCACGTTCGCACGCTTGCGGGAACCGGCTGTTCCACGTGGAACACTCGTCACCTCATCGGATGCAATTCGCTGCACCTCGCGCTCGAGTGCTCGAACCGACCACTCACCTCGAACGCTTGATTCCGCCAGTGTCGCTCGCGTCTTCAGATTGGAGACCGAAAGAAGAGCCTTCGCATGACCCTGCGACAAAAGTCCCTTTCGAACCAATCCCGAGGTGGTCTCATCCAGTTCTGCAAGCCGGAGCAAATTGGTCACACTGGAACGATCCAGGCCAACTTGCTCTGCCAAGGCCTCGTGCGTGAGCCTGAATTCGCCAGCAAGATGCTTCAGGGAAAGCGCCCGATCCATCGGATTCAAGTCGCTTCGGTGAACATTCTCGATCAGGGCCCAGATGCCTGCATCCTGATCTGTCGCGTTGGTCACGATTGCCGGGATCTTTCCCCAGTTGAGCGTCTTGCAAGCCCGCAATCGGCGCTCGCCAGCAATCAGCTCGAACTGATCCTTCGCGCCTGCAATCGGCCGAACCACAACGGGCTGGAGCAGGCCAGCGGCGCGGATGGAGTCAGCCAATTCATCGATCGCCTTGGAATCAAAGTCACGCCGCGGCTGCCTTGCGTTGGGTCGAATCTGAGAGATTTGGATCTCCTGGATCCGCTTTCCAAGCGCCTCCGCGGCGACAGTCGCGACGAGGGATGGTTGGGGCTCGCGAGAGGCTGTTGGTGCCGGAATGGAAACGGCCGCACGACTTGCTTGCGGCACCGCCGGAACTGCCGCCACAGGAACTTCAGCCGGCACAGTGATCGGCGCAGAATTTGGCGATCCAGCGCCGGACTTGATAGGGATCAAACGACCAAGCCCTCGACCCAGCTTGCTGATGGGCGCAGCGGACTTCTCTTTCTCTTGAGCTTCACTCATGTGGCAGCCTCCTTGCTGTGTCAGGAATGTACCACGCGCCAGAAGGGGTGTGTTCCACGTGGAACATGAAGTGTTACATGGTTCTAGGACTTTTGTGGCGTGAATCCCGTTCGTGTCGCTCTGCTAAATCAGGAGACCTCAAACAGGAGACCCCTCATGCCCTGCAAGATCTGCATCGCCTCGCTCATCGTTGCCGCCCCGATCGCACTTCTGGCTGCAACGTCGCCCTCCGGTCCACAGGCCACGCCAGCCGCCACCGCGACCCCCGCGGCGTCGAACTCCCGGACCTGGAAGGTTGACGATGTCCACTCCATGGCGATGTTTCGCGTGCAGCACATGGGCGCCGGCATGTTCTGGGGTCGGTTCGATGATGTCTCCGGCACGGTGACCACGACCGGCAGCGGTCCGGACGCGATCGCGTTCGACATCTCGATCGATCCTGCGAGCGTGTCGAGCGGCAACGACAAGCTCAACGCGCACCTGAAGAGCCCCGACTTCTTCAGCGTGAAGGAGTTCCCGTCCATGACCTTCAAGAGCACGTCGTCCAAGCGTGGTGCCGATGGCATGTGGGACGTGACCGGCGATCTCACGATGCACGGCGTGACCAAGTCGATCACTGCCAAGCTCGAGGTGACGGGCATGGCCAAGGGTCGTGGCGGCGATGCCGCGGGCTTCGAGGCGACCTTCGTCGTCGATCGTTCGCAGTTCGGCATGAATTACGGCGTCGAGAAGGGCGCGATCGGCAAGGATGTTCGCGTGATCGTGGGACTCGAGGTCGGCGCCGAGTCGAAGTGACGTCAGGTCGCGCGCGTGGAATCGCAACTCATCCTGCATGGCGTGCTGCTGCCTGCGGCGTTCGCGTTCGCGCTCGTGATCGCGTTCGCCCGCAGGCAGGCGCGGTGGATGGGCGTGTCACTGCTGCTGGCGTTCGCGATCTCGATCTCGCACTTCGATCCGATCGTCGCGCAACCCAGGCAGGGGGCGTGGACGACGATCGTGCTGTGCCTTGCACTCATGGTCGGTGTCGCGACCGCCGCGAGCGATCGCGGCGGAAGTCGCGGGGGTCGGGGCATCGTGTGCGCGATCGCGGGTTGTGCGGGCGCGTTGATGCTCACGATGCCGGAATGGATCGCGGCCGAGCGACGCCTCCTGCTCGCGATGGTGCTCGCCGCGTGCTCGGCCTTGCTGCTGCCCCCCGGGATGCATCGAGGTGGCTTCTCGTTCTGGTGCTCGCAGAGCCTGGCCCTGGCCGGCGTCAGCCTGCTTGCCCTCGCCAGCGGCTTCGCGAAGCTCGCGATTCCGGTTGGTGCGGCAAGCGCGCTCTGTGGCTGGATCGGGGTGCTTGCGCTGCTCACCAGGCCGCATCGCGCCGTGCACGCGGGCATCTCCGGAAGCGTCGCGATCGCGGGCATCGCGGGTCTCGCCTCGGCGACCACGTTCGCCTTCGAGACCGGTGAACTGCCTGTATCGGCGTGTGCGCTTGCGGCGATGTCGCCGCTCGGATGCTGGCTCGGTGAACTGCCTCCGTTCCGTGCGTCGCGCATCGCATCGGGGCTTGCACGGATCCTTGGGTGCGCCGTCATCTCCGGCCTTGTCGCGTTGATCGCGTGGCGGGCTTCCGCGCATGGCGAGGCCGACGCGTACGCTCTGGCCGATGCCCATGCTCCGCTGTCCATCGACGTCCTGTCCGCGTGGACTCGCTGAGTTGCGCTTCGGACGCTGTCTTGCGCTGCTTGCCGTTGCCTCGCTGACGGCGTGCTTCCCGCGACCCCTCGACATGCACGTGCAGGACGCGCAGACCGGCGCGCCGATCGAGGGCGTGGCGCTTCACAGGCACGCGATCTCGCTGTTGTCGCTGCTTCCGTCACGGCAGGAGCCGGTCCGGTCGAAGGCGGATGGTTCGGCGCGGGTGTGGGTTCCGCCGCTCAACACGAACATCACGCTGCTGCGGCCGGGCTACGAGCCCGCAAGCGTGGCCGTGTTCAAGAAGGAGTTCCCAGCCTCGATGCAGGGCAACTCCGACCGGCCTCGACTGCTCTTCGAGAACCTGAAGGATGGCGCCGTCTTCGAGATGCGCATGAAGCCGTGCACGCGCACGGCGATGGATGTGCGCGTGGTCGACGCGGAGACTGGCGGGCCGGTCGAGGGTGCGGAGGTGCTCGCGCGAACCTTCCTGTACCTGCCTGCGCCAGGCCTCGAGGAGGGCTGGGGCTTCCCCGACATGCAGTGCGTGTCCACGGCGAGCGATGGTCTGGCGAAGATCGAGCAGGTCTCCGGATTCCGCAACCGCATCACCGCGCGCATGGCGGGACGAGCCGACGCCAACGCGGACCTCGCCATGAAGGCGAAGGATTCGATCACGCTGCGATCGCGACGACTGCAGTGGAAGCCCGTGCGGTTCGAGATCCTGGATGAGAAGGAGGGCACCCCCGTGTCCGGTGCGTGGATCTCGCTGGAGGAGCCCCGCAATGGCCTGCCGCCGGACCCGAACGCGTTCGCGGCCTGCACTGGACCGGACGGCCTGACACCGCCCATCGAACTGCCCGATGTGGTGCCGCTGGTGGTCGAGGTTCGATGCCCCGGTCATCGCGACCGGCGTGAGGCGCTCGACTGGAAGTCCGTCGGCGAGGGAGATATCCGGACCATCTGGATCCGCCGCAAGGGCTGGTTTGAATGAAGCGTGAATGAATCCTTCGGTGTGCCGCAGGGTGGATGTTCGTCCGCCCCCTTGGCTTGGACGGTCCCGGTCCGTATTTTGAATCCCATGACGCAGGTTGCCCACAACTGCAAAGGAAGCGCGTGCGAGACGCACGGCATTCTGGTGACCGTCGAGCCGCGGTACCTGCCTTCGCACAGCGATCCCGCGACCGGCCGCTATCTCTTCAACTATCGAATCGAGATCATGAACAACGGCACCGAGCGCGTGCGTCTGCGGAGCCGCCGCTGGACGATCGTCGACGCGGATGGCGAGCGACATGAGGTGCAGGGCATGGGTGTCGTCGGCCACAACCCCGTCCTTGGGCCTGGCGAGAAGTTCGAGTACAGCAGCTTCGCCCCGCTCCAGACGCAATGGGGAACCATGGAGGGCGCCTACGTGATGCAACGCGAGGATGGCAGCACCTTCGAGGTCTCCGTGCAGCGTTTCTATCTGGTGGGTCCCCACCAGTGACCGAAGACTGCGGTCGCGGGCGAATCGTCGCGGTCATTGGCGCGACGGGGGCGGTGGGGCGCGAGGCGCTCGAGCGACTGCACCGACGCAAGTTCCCGGTTCGCGAACTGCGGGCCATCGCAAGCCAGCGCAGCGCGGGAGGAACGCTTCCATTCGCCCATGGCGAGGTGACCGTGCGTGCGCTCGATGACAGCGCGATCGAGGGCGTCGATGTGGCGATCCTTGCCGCCGACGCCGCGACCAGTCGTGCGTGGGCTCCGAAGCTCGTGGCCGCGGGCGCGGTGGTGGTGGACAACTCGAGCGCCTTCCGCATGGACCCTGCCGTGCCGCTCGTGGTGCCCGAGATCAACGGACACCTGCTGGATGCGAAGCCGAAGCTCGTGGCGAATCCGAACTGCACCACGATCGTCTCGCTCATGGCCGCGGCACCACTGCACGGACTCTTCGGGCTCGTGCGGCTCACGGCGTGCAGCTATCAGGCCGTGAGTGGCGCGGGCTTGCCGGCGATGCAGGAACTCGAGATGCAGGCACGACAGTGGGCTGGTGGACAGGCGATCGAGGCGAAGGTGTTCAAGCGACCCACGCTGTTCAACGTCTTTCCGCACGACAGCGCGCTGCTTGACGATGGCAGCAACGAGGAAGAGACGAAGTTGATGAAGGAGAGTCGGCGCATTCTTGGATTGCCGGGGTTGCGGGTGAGCGTGACGTGTGCGCGTGTGCCGGTGCGTCGCTCGCACGCGGTCGCGTTGCACATGGAGTTCGAACGGCCCGTCGACGTGACCAGGGCGCGTGCGGCGTTGGCCGCGATGCCCGGCGTGCGCGTGATCGACGAGCGCGCAGGTTCGCCGGCCGATCCGCTGATGGCCGCCGAGGGCGACGACGTGCTCGTGTCACGCGTGCGCGTGGATCACGGCGGACGCGAGGGTCACGCGCTGGCGGCGTGGGCCGTGGGGGACCAGCTGCTGAAGGGCGCGGCGCTGAACGCGATCCAGATCGCCGAGCGACTCATCTGAGTCTGCGTAACAGGGTCGGAGGTTGTTATTGACCAGTTCGGAAGAAGTGGTCAATAACAACCTCCGACCCTCGCTATCGGTCGTTGAGGAGTTCGCGAAGCGCGGCCCCAGGGTCCGGCTGCTTCATCAGATGCTCGCCGACCAGCGCGATGTGCACGCCGTGTTCGCGCAGCCGCCGCAGGTCCTCCGCGGTCCGGATGCCGCTCTCGCTCACCACGATCGATCGATCGTCGATCATGTCGACCATGCGGAAGGTGTGCGCCAGGCTGGTGGTCATCGTGCGCAGATCCCGGTTGTTGATGCCAAGCAGCGCATAGCCGGGATGCGGGAAGCCGATGTGCGGCTGGACGCGATAGAGACTCTCCACGTCGTGCACTTCAAGAAGCGTGGTGAGGCCCAGCTCGACCGCGAGAATCTGGAAGTCCACGATCTCACGTTCCGTCAGGCATTCCGCGATCAGCAGGATCGCGTCGGCACCCGCGGCGCGGCTCTCCCAGATCTGCCATGCATCGACGATGAAGTCCTTGCGCAGCACCGGCAGCGGTACCGCGTCACGGATCCGCTCGATGAAGCCAAGCTCGCCGCCGAAATCCGCCTCGTCCGTGAGGCAACTGATCGCCGCAGCACCGGCCTCGTGATAGCGTCGGGCGATGTCGACCGGGTCGAAATCCGCGCGAATGAGTCCCGCCGATGGGCTCTTCCGCTTCACTTCGGCGATCACCCGGCTCTGGCGGGGTGAGCCCTGCGCCACGACGGCCTGGAAAAAGTTGCGCGGCGACGGCAGGCTTGCCACGCGCGACTGCAACGCCTCGAGCGACGTCTGTGCCTTGCGCTCGGCCACCTCACGCCTCTTCCTGTTCACGATCTTCTGCAGCGCGTCGGGTGCCATGGCGGGGGATGCAGTTATAGCCGCCGACCTTGCCGACACCGCGGTACCCGGAACACCGTCGCTACCGGAGCATCTGGCTCTGGCCCTGCTTGTGGCGTGGTCTCTCGTGGCAGCCGTCATCGCGGTGCGGAAAGGCTGGCTGCAAGGCTCTGGAAGCGTCCGCTGGCGGCTCGGACTCTATGAGGACCAGATTCTCATCGCGTGCGGGGTGCTGCTTTCGGGGCTGGTGGCCTCGGTGGTCGCCTCGCTCCTCAGAGCGACCGCGGGCACGACCCCGGCGCCCGGCATCTCGCTTGCGGCGATCCTCGCCTCGAGTGGCGTGACGCTCGGTGCGTGGTGGCTGCTTCGCAACAACGCGCTCGGTGTCCAGAACCGGCCGGTTGATGCACCGGCCACGTGCTCGAACACGCGAGCCATCGGCGCCGGGTTGATGGGTCTCCTCCTCGCGTGGCCCGTCGTCGCGCTGACCACGCGACTTGGTGAATGGATCCAGATCCGGGCCGGTGGCCCGGCCGTTCCCGAGGTTGCGCACCAGACGCTGGAGCAGCTTCGTGAGCACGCGCACGAGCCACTCGCGTGGCTGCTGGCGCTTGCCGTGACACTGCTGACGCCGCTGACCGAGGAGGTTCTCTGGCGGGGCGCCGTGCAGCAAGCCTTCAAGTCGGCTGGGCTGCCTCGCACGCTCGCGATGATCGGCGCCTCGGCACTCTTCGCGCTCGTGCACTGGAACGCGGTTCCGGCCGAGGCGCGGGCGGGTGCCTTGCCGGCGCTGTTCCTGCTCGGCCTGCTGTTCGGTTGGCTCTTCGAGCGAAGCGGCAGCCTGCTCGCGCCGTTCGCCGCGCACGCCGCGTTCAACGCGGCCAACCTGATCCTCTTCTCTACACTGCCGGGATGAGCTCGAAGCCGCGCATCCTCACCGGCGACACGCCCACGGGTCGCCTGCATCTGGGCCACTGGGTCGGCAGCGTGAAGCGTCGCGTCGAGCTGCAGTCCACGCACGACTGCTACTTCATCATCGCGAACTACCACGCGTTCACCACGCGCTGCGAGAAGAGCGCCGAGATCCGTGTCGACTGTCTTGAGATCGTGCGCGACTACCTCGCGATGGGCATCGATCCCGACCGCGCCACCGTCTTCCTGCAGAGCGAGATTCCGGCCATCCACGAGCTCTGCTTCCTGTTCGCCATGCTGCTGCCGTTCAACCGCGTGATGCGCAATCCCACGCTGAAGGACGAGATCAAGGTGAAGGATCTCGGCGAGACCTACTCGTTCGGCTTCCCCCTGTATGCGGTGGGTCAGTGTGCGGACATCCTCACGTTCCGCCCGGTCGGCGTGCCGGTGGGCGAGGACCAGGTGCCGCACCTCGAGATGACGCGCGAGGTGGCGCGTCGCTTCAACCAGATCTATTGCGGCGTCGACGAGCATGCCGAAGACCATGATCACGTGAAGCTCGGCGGCGTCTTCCCGGTGCCGCGCGCCGACGTTGGCAAGGTCGGCCGCCTCGTCGGCATCGACGGCAAGAACAAGATGAGCAAGAGTCTCGGCAACGCCATCTTCATCAGCGACCCGCCGAAGGAGGTTGAGAAGAAGGTCATGAAGATCTTCACCGGCCGCCAGAGCCCGACCGAACCGGGCGACGTGAACAACGCGCTCTTCCAGTACGTGGAGGCGTTCATCCCCGACGCCGCACGCGTGGCCGAGCTGAAGGACCGCTATGCACGCGGCGACAACCTCGGTGACGGCCACGTGAAGAAGGAAGTGGCTGCGGCGATCAACGAACTGCTTGAGCCGATGCGCCAGCGCCGGGCGCAGTTCGAGGGGCGCGACGACCTGGTGCTCGAGATCCTGCGCAAGGGCTGTGCGCGGGCGAACGACACGGCGGAGGCCACGCTGGAAGCGGCGCGCAAGGCGGCCCACCTGCAGTTCTTCCAGCGCTCCGTGACCTATCGCTGAGCGCGAACGTTCTCTCGCGGACGGGGCCTCGCTGGATCCAAACCCCGATCGCGCCTATCTTTGACCCCCCGGATCGCGTTCTGCC
The DNA here is from genome assembly GCA_049318245.1 of Phycisphaerales bacterium. Lineage (GTDB taxonomy): Bacteria > Planctomycetota > Phycisphaerae > Phycisphaerales > SM1A02 > SYAC01. The sequence goes on from JBMOGS010000001.1 coordinate 79,853, forward strand.
GATGCAGAAAGCGGTCCATGGATCCAGGCACTGACCCCATGTCCGACGCGAACCACTGTCCCCACATCGACCGGGGCGACCACCGGTGCAGCCACCGCTTCACGCTTTCAAGCGCGGAGCAGATGTACGCGGTGTGCTGTGGCGGACAGCACGGGTGCGCGACCTTCCATCGGCTGAACATGGAACTGGCCTACGGCACGCTCGACGCGCCAAAGCCGGTGGTTCGCCGCGTGGGAATGCCTGCGGCGACTCCGTTGACCGTGAGCGCCGATGCCCGAAGCAAGGCTGTACGAAACCTGGGCGCGTGACTTCCTCGCGTGGGCGCGGGTCGAGACCGGACTGAGTCCGGCCACCCTCGAGGCCTATGCGCGCGACCTCCGTCAGATGTCCGCGGACCTCGTCACGCATGGGTCGCGCAATCCCGCCATGGTCTCCATGCAGCATCTTGCGGATCACCTGCAACGGTTGCGTCGCGAGCGCGGCCTTGAGCCCAGCACGATCACGCGGCACCTGGCCACGATCCGGGTGTTCTTCCGATGGCTGCACGCCGAGCGACGCATCGAGCGCGATCCCGCGCGCCTGCTGGAGCGACCGCATCGATGGAAGAAGCTGCCCGGCACGCTGACGCCGAACGAGATGCGCAAGCTTGTCGAGGCCCCGACGGCCGAGCATGGAGACCTCTGGATCCGCGACCGCGCGATGCTCGAGGTGATGTACGCCGCGGGACTTCGTGCCAGCGAGGTTGGCACGCTGAAGATCAACGACTACAACGACACGCTCGCGAGCGTGGTCGTGCTGGGCAAGGGCAACAAGCAGCGCGTGGTTCCGCTCGGGGATCCGGCGGTGAAGGCGGTGCGCAAGTACCTGAAGGAGTGTCGACCCGGCCTCGCGCGGTTCGGGGACGGACGCGACAAGTTCCGTCTCTTCCTCTCCTTCAGCGGCAGGCCGATCGAGCGCGTGGCGGTGTGGCAGATCGTGCGCAAGTACTCGGCCGTGGCGCGCGTGCACGGCGTGCACCCACACAAGCTGCGCCACAGTTTCGCCACGCATCTGCTCTCGGGTGGCGCGGACCTCCGCGTGGTCCAGGAGCTGCTCGGGCACTCCGACATCAACACCACGCAGGTCTACACGCACGTCGATCGCTCCCGGCTTCGTGACGTGCTGCACAAGCACCATCCGCGCGAGGGTGGCACGGTGCGCGTGGCGCACGTGAAGGAAGCCAGGCGCGCGAAGCGGGCCAGTCGCTGAAACGGCGGAAACCTCGGCAGGTCGTGGGATCGCTAGGCTTCGGGCCATGCGAACCGGTGAACCCTGCGTGCTGGTCATCCTTGGCGCGAGCGGCGATCTGACGCATCGCAAGCTGGTCCCGGCGATGTACGAGATGCATCGTGCGGGCATGCTGCACCCCGCGACATGCATCCTGGGCGTGAGCCGTTCGAGGAAGACCGATGCGCAGTGGCGCGAGGAACTCGCGCCGTGGGCGCAGAAGCACGCGAAGGGTTTCGACACCGAGGCATGGAACGCGTTCGCGCAACGCATCTACTACGAACCGGGTGACGCGGCCACGCCCGAGCCCTATGCCCGGATCGGCGGGCGCATCGAGAGCCTGGGTGAATGCCATCGCACCAGGGGCAATGTGCTCTTCTTCATGAGCGTGGCGCCGGAACTCTACGAACCCATCGTGGAGCAGATCGGCGCCGCGGGCCTGGTGACCGAGGGCCGGCGCTGGTGCAGCCTGAACCAGAGCGATCGCTCCTGGCAGCGGATCATCGTGGAGAAGCCGTTCGGCAGCGACGACGCGAGCGCCGCGAGCCTGAATCGCGCGCTCGGTCGCGTGTTCGACGAGGAGGCGATCTACCGCATCGATCACTACCTCGGCAAGGAAGTCGTGCAGAGCCTGCTGGCCTTCCGGTTCGCCAACGCGATCTTCGAGCCGGTCTGGAACCATCGCTACATCGACCATGTGCAGATCACGGCGGCCGAGACGGTGGGGGTGGGGCAGCGGATCTCGTTCTATGACCAGACCGGAGCGATCCGCGACATGATCCAGAGCCACCTGATGCAGGTGCTCGCCTTCGTGGCGATGGAGCCGCCGACCGACTTCAGCGCCGATCACATCCGCGCAGAGAAGGTGAAGGTCATCGACGCGCTGCAGATGCCGGATCCCGCGCGCATGGAGTGCTTCGCGTCGCTCGGTCAGTACGGCAGGAGCGCCGAGGAGGGGGCCTATCACGAACTGACCGGCGTGAGGGCCGGCACCACCACGGAGACCTTCGCCGCGCTTCGCATGGAATTCGAGAACTGGCGATGGGCGCGCGTTCCTTTCTACCTGCGAACCGGCAAGCGCATGGCGCGCAAGTGCACGCAGATCGTCGTGCAGTTCAAGCCGCCGGCCGCGAACCTCTTCCGCAAGTCCGTTCCTGGCCCGCTCAGCGGCAACCGGATGGTGATCGAGATCGCGCCCGGGGAGCGGTTCAGCCTGCGTTTCGGCGCCAAGAAGCCCGGCGAGATGCGCATCTGCGACGTCGAGATGACGATGGACTACGAGAAGGCGTTCAGGGTGGAGCCGGTCGAGGCGTATGGTCCTCTCATGATCGACGCGATGCGCGGCGACCAGAGCCTCTTCAAGCCTCGTGTCGAGGTGGAGAGCGCTTGGCGGGCGGTGATGCCGTTCCTGGATGCCCGGAGCGCGTCGCTGCGAGCCGGCATCCACGCGAACTACGCCGCCGGCTCCTGGGGTCCCGCCGAGGCCGATGCCCTGCTGGCACGCGATGGTCGCGCATGGTTCAACCCCGGCACGTGATCGCGGTACCTTCGCGCGCATGAGCGACCTGCTTCCCGATGATCCCGCGCTTGCCCCGATCATCACGCCGCGCCTGCGCGGCCGTGTGGAGGCTCGCCACGACGCGGAGGAAGTGTTCGACGCGCTCGCCGCGGATCTGATGGCTCAGGCGATCAATTGCGTTGGCAAGACGGGCGAGTTCCACCTTGCGCTCTCCGGCGGCAAGACGCCGTTCCCCTTCTACGAGAAGCTGATGATCGACCCGCGCTTTCGCGGGATGCCGTGGGGTCAGACGCATCTCTGGATGGTCGACGAGCGTCGCATCGGGTTCGATGACGACCTGAACAACTTCAAGCACATCCATGAGATCCTCGTGGAGCACTCGGGCATCAAGCCGGAGAATGTCCATCCGATGCCGGTGGAGGACGCGACGCCCGACGTGACCTATGAGCGCCTGTTGCGCGAGGTTCTTGGTGCGCGCGGGAGGGGACTCGATCGTCTTGACTTCGTGCTGCTTGGCATGGGTGACAACGGTCACACCGCGAGCCTGTTCCCGCACACGGATGTCCTGAAGGTGCGCGATCGCCTCGTGGGACTGTGCGAGGGCCCGAGCGTGACGCCGCCGCCTCGCATCACGCTGACCTATCCCACGATCAATGCGGCACGGTTTGTCGCGGTGCTCGTGATGGGCGCCGCGAAGGGGCCGATGCTGAAGCGCGTCTCGGCGGCGAAGGACGACTATCTCGAGCTTCCGATCCTTGGGATCGAGCCGATCGGCGGCGATCTGCGCTGGTATCTGGATCGTGCGGCCTGCGACGCCGCACGGTGAGAGAGGGTCGGGGGGGGGGGCAGCGCCGATAACGACCTCCGACCCTCTTCACTGCCGCAGGAAATCCTCGAGCAGCGCTGCCGCCGCCAGCGCGTCACGAAGCTCCTTCTTCTCGCCATGCGTGCGGCCGGTGCGGGCCATGCGCTGGTCGGCCTCGTAACTCGTGAGCCGCTCGTCCTGCAGGTGCACCTCAAGGCCCGTGCGCGCGTGCACCTCGGCCGCGAACGTGCGCGCCTGCTCGACCGCGAGACCCTCGCTTCCATCCATGTTGAGCGGCAAGACCATCACGATCGCGTCGGGGGCATGCAGGCGAACCGCTTTCACGATCGCATCCAGCAGCGCTGGCCCGCGCGGCACATGCAGCACCTCGACCGGCATGGCCATGCAGGTGAGGGAATCTCCGAGCGCAAGCCCCGTGCGCTTGCCGCCAACATCCACCGCCAGGAATCGCCGGACCGGTCCCGTCACTGCACATCCGGGGGCACGCGCCCCGCGATCTCCTTCACCTTCTCGGCCATGTCCGCGCGGCACACCAGCGTGGCCGTCGCGGTGCGCACCACGATGACGTTCTCGAGTCCCACCACGCTGACCACGTGGTTCGGGTCATCACTCGCGACAACCACGCCCGTCGAGGCCAGATGCTCCGTCCTCGAATTCGAGCGATTGCCATCGACATCCGCCGGGAGCGTCTCCGCCCAGGTGGGCCAACTTCCGACATCCTTCCAGTTCACGTTCATCGGAACCTCCACGATGGTGCGGCGCGAATCCGCGCTCGCGGGCTCCATCAGGCCATAGTCCACGCTGATCTTCGGAAGCGACGGATACACCTCCGCCAACACGCTCGCCTGCTGCGGCGTGCCCCAAGCCTGCGCAATGCGCTCGAGACCCGCCGCACTCTCCGGCCTGAACCACCGGATCGCCTCAAGGCACCTGCCGGCATGGAACACGAACATGCCGCTGTTCCAGCTGAACGATCCGCTGGCGAGATACTGCTCCGCGCGCGCGCGATCGGGCTTCTCCACGAACCGCTTCGCGCGAAAGCACCGGTCGAAACCCGCGATCGCCTCGCCGCGCTCCACGTAACCGTAGCCCGTCGCCGCGAACGTGGGCGTGATGCCGAAGGTGACGAATCGCGTGGAATCCGTCTCGACAAGCCGAAACCCCTCCGCAAGCCGCTTCGCGAACTCCACCTGCGGCGTGATGAGGTGATCGCTCGTGATCACCGCGAACACCGCGTCCGGATCACGCCTGGCCAGCACCGCCGCCGCGAAGCCGACCGCGTTCAGCGTGTCGCGCCCCACGGGCTCGCCGAGCCAGTTCATGTCCTGCAGCGCAGGCACCGCCTCCATCACCTGCGCGCGGTAGGCCTCGGATGCGCAGACCAACCGCCGCTCCGCAGGCACCACGCCCTCGAGCCGCTCGCCCGCGATCTGCAGCAGGCTCTTGCCATCGATGAACGGCAGCAGCTGCTTGGGCGCGTGCCGGCGACTCATCGGCCAGAGCCGCGTGCCGCTGCCTCCAGCCATGATCATGGCGTAGCGCATGATGCGTGCAATGTAGTGCAGGAAGACGACCGCGCCCGTCAGACCGATCCACGCATTCGCAGCGCCGCCGCCACGAGCACTTCGGCCGCCGCCTTCGCGCCCTCCACCTGCAGGGCGCGCTCGATCAGCCGCTCGGCCAGGGGTCGCGCTTCGCCAAGCTGAACGAGCACGATCACCGCGTCGCCCGCCGCGCCCGGCAGGTTCACCGAGCCAGCCGCGCCCGTACCGACGGCCGCGTCCATGCCGCCTCCCGCCGTCGCGGTGAACCGCGCGACCTTGTCCTTCAGTTCAACCACGATCGTCTCGGCCATCTTCTTGCCGATCTCGGGCAGCGCCGTCAGCGCCTTCTCGTCACGCCGCGCGATCGCCGCCGCCACCTCGGCGAACGGTCGCTGCAGCGCACGCAGCGCCTTGCGCACGCCGATCCCCTTGACCGTGGTGAATAGCTCGAAGAAATCCCGGTCCTCGGCGCTGCGGAACCCGATGAGCCGCGGCCAGAAACTGCTGCCCTGGCCCTGGCCCTCGAGATAGTGCAGCGTGACGAACCGCACGACCGCGCCGCGCTGGCCCGCCAGCGCCGGCACGTCCGCCGCGGGCACCAGAACCTCGTAGGTGATCGCCCCGACCGCCACCTGCGCGGCGCCGTCCTCGGCCGAGATCAATTCGCCTTCCAGGCTCGCGATCACGCCCCGAATCTACACCCTTCGCCGCTACACTCGGAACGTTTGCGCCGAGCCGCTCGGCGCCGCCAGCCAACCCACGCCGAGGCCTCGCCCCTTCATGCCCCGACGCGACGACATCCACACGATCCTCATCATCGGCAGCGGTCCCATCGTCATTGGACAGGGCTGCGAGTTCGACTACTCCGGCGTGCAGGCCTGCAAGGCCCTTCGCGAGGAGGGCTACCGCGTGGTGCTGGTGAACTCGAACCCCGCCACGATCATGACCGATCCGGCGATGAGCGATCGCACCTACATCGAGCCGATCACGCCCGAGGCGGTCCGCAAGATCATCGAGAAGGAACGCGACCTCGGCACGCCGATCGATGCGCTGCTGCCCACGCTCGGTGGCCAGACCGCGCTGAACTGCGCGTGCACCCTCCATGATTCGGGTGCGCTCAAGGAACTTGGCGTGAGGATGATCGGCGCCAACCGCGAGGCGATCCGCCGCGGCGAGGATCGCGAGGCGTTCCGAACCATCGTGGAGGGCCTGGGGCTCCGCCAGCCGAAGTCGCGCACCGTCACCACCGTGGAGCAGGCGCGCGAATTCGTGCAGGAGATCGGCCTGCCCGCGATCATCCGCCCGGCCTTCACGCTCGGCGGCACCGGCGGTGGCATCGCGTGGAACATGGAGGAGGTCGAGGAGATCGCGCGACGCGGCATCGCCGCGAGCATGATCGGCCAGGTGCTCATCGACCAGAGCGTGCTCGGCTGGAAGGAGTACGAGCTCGAGGTCGTCCGCGACCGCAACGACAACTGCATCATCGTGTGCGGCATCGAGAACGTGGACGCCATGGGTGTGCACACCGGTGACAGCATCACGGTGGCGCCCATCATGACGCTCTCCGACAAGGAGTACCAGCGCATGCGCGACGCGGCCTTCGCGATCATGCGCGCGGTGGGCGTGGAGACCGGTGGCAGCAACGTGCAGTTCGCCATCAACCCGAAGGACGGCGAGATGGTGGTGGTCGAGATGAACCCGCGCGTCAGCCGCAGCAGCGCGCTGGCGAGCAAGGCGACCGGCTTCCCCATCGCGCGCATCGCCGCCAAGCTCGCCGTGGGCTACTCGCTGGACGAGCTCCGCAACGACGTGGTCGGCACCACCAGCGCCTGCTTCGAACCCAGCATCGACTACGTCGTGGTGAAGCTGCCGCGCTGGACCTTCGAGAAGTTCCCCGAGGCCGACGAGCGTCTCACCACGCAGATGAAGTCGGTCGGCGAGGCCATGAGCATCGGCCGCACCTTCCAGGAGGCGCTGCAGAAGGCGATCCGAAGCATGGAGGTCAAGCGGTTCGGCCTGGGCCTCGATCGCAACGATCGATGGCTTGCCGCGCGCCGCGATGCCGCCGCCACCCGCGAGGACGGCTCGCTGCAGTGGCCGATTCCCGAGGAGACCATCGCGCGCAAGCTCAGCGTGCCCAGCCAGGGCCGCCTGTACTACGTGCGCTACGCGATCCGCGCAGGCTGGAGCAACGATCGCATCCACCAACTGAGCGGCTACGACCGCTGGTTCATCGACCAGATCCGCGAGATCGTGGAGTTCGAGGACGTGCTCTGCGGCTTCTCGAAGCTCGAGCAGGTTCCGCGCGACACGCTCTTCCGCGCGAAGCAGAAGGGGTTCAGCGACGCGCAGCTGGCGAACCTGTTCCTTGGCGCGATCACCAGCGAGACCATCCTTGCGGTGCGCACCCATCGCAAGAAGCTCGGCATCGAGCCCGTCTACAAGCTGGTCGACACCTGCGCGGCGGAGTTCGAGGCCACCACGCCCTACTTCTACAGCACCTACGAGTCGCCGCGCCTCGTCGACGGTGCCCCCGTGCTCGATGACGAGATCCGCGTGAGCGACACGAGGAAGATCGTGATCCTCGGCGGCGGACCGAACCGCATCGGCCAGGGCATCGAGTTCGACTATTGCTGCTGCCAGGCCGCCTTCGCCTGCGAGGACATGGGCCTCGAGAGCGTGATGATCAACTCGAACCCGGAGACGGTGAGCACCGACTTCGACACCAGCGACCTGCTCTTCTTCGAGCCGCTCACGCTCGAGGACGTGCTGAACGTGGTCGAGCGCCTGAACGGCGGCGGCATCGACGTGCCGGGCCGCAGCGGCAAGGTGGCCGGCGTGATCGCGCAGTTCGGCGGGCAGACACCCCTGAACCTGGCGCACGGCCTGGTGAAGGCGGGCGTGCCGCTGGTCGGCACCGGCGTGGGCAGCATCGACGAGGCGGAGGATCGCGACCGCTTCAAGGCCATGATCGAGGAACTCGGGCTTCGCCAGCCCGAAAGCGGCATCGCGCGCGGCCTGGAGCAGGCCGTCGAGATCGCCGACCGCATCGGCTACCCCGTGCTGGTGCGCCCCAGCTACGTGCTCGGCGGCCGCGGCATGGAGACCTGCTTCGACGCCGACAGCCTGCGCCGCTACATGAGCAGCGCGGTGATCGCGAGCGAACTCGCCGACGCGCCCGTGCTGATCGACAGGTTCCTGAACGACGCCATCGAGGTCGACGTGGACGTGATCGCCGACTTCGAGCCCGACGAGCGCAGCCGCACCAGCCTGCTGCCGCAGCGCAGCGCGAACGCGCGCGCGGTCATCTGTGGCGTGATGGAGCACATCGAGGAGGCCGGCATCCACTCCGGCGACAGCACCTGCACCATCCCGCACTACTCGCTGCCATCGGTGATCGTGCGCCGCATCAAGGATCAGGCGCTCGCGATGGCGAAGCGCCTGCGCGTGCGAGGCCTGATGAACGTGCAGATGGCGGTGAAGGACGATCAGGTCTTCGTGATCGAGGTGAACCCTCGCGCCAGTCGCACCATGCCGTTCGTGAGCAAGGCCAAGGGCGTGCCCTACGCGCGCCTTGCCGCGCGCGTGATGATGGGCGCCACGCTCGACGACCTGGGCGTGCAGGAAACGCAGGACCAGAGCTTCTTCGCCGTGAAGGAGAGCGTCTTCCCGTTCAGCAAGTTCCCCGGTGTCGACGTGATCCTGGGCCCCGAAATGCGCTCCACCGGCGAGGTGATGGGCGCGGACCGAAACCTGCCGATCGCCTTCGCCAAGGCGCAGATGGCCGCCGGCGTCTCGCTGCCCACCGAGGGCAGCGTGTTCCTGTCGCTGCGCGAGGGTGACAAGCGCCATGCGGCCGACATGACCCGCTCGCTCCAGCGCATCGGGTTCCAGGTCTTCACCACCAGCGGCACGCACGCGGAACTCGCGAAGCAGGGCATCCAGACCTCGCTGGTCGCCAAGATCAGTGAAGGCGGGCGGCCCAACGTGCTGGACCTGGTGCGGAACCGCCAGATCCACCTGATCCTGAACACCGCCACGCGCAAGGGCGGCAACACCGACGAGGGCAGCATCCGCGCCCAGGCCGTGCGCAGCGGCATTCCCATCGTGACCACGGTGGCGGGTGCGCGCGCCGCGGTGCAGGCCATGGCCGCCCTGAAGGCGGGCCCGTGGCAGGTCTTCGCGATCCAGGACTACTTCCCGCACCTCACGCGGCCGCCGGCCCGTCCAGCGGTTCGCGAGACGGTCGCGGTCTGACCCTAGAATGCCTGCCCTCATGGGCCTCGAGAACCTCACCCAGTACCTGCCCTCGTGGGTCGCTCCCACGCCCGCCTTCTGCCAGATCGTCACCGGCATGCTGGTGATCCTGGTGATGCTGCACGTGATCCTGGGCGGATGCGCCTACGGCATCATGCTCGAGCGCAAGCTCAGCGCCTGGATGCAGGACCGCGTGGGCCCCAATCGCGTCGGCCCCGCCGGCCTGCTGCAGCCGATCGCCGACGGCCTGAAGTTCATCATGAAGGAGGAGTACACCCCGCGCGGCGCGGACAAGGTGCTCTTCATGATCGCGCCGACCCTCATCATGATCCCGGCGATGATCAGCTTCGCGATCGTGCCGTGGGGTGGCACGCTGGAGCTTTCGCAGCTTCCGTTCGGTCTGGCCAAGACTCTTGGCGTGGAAGGCATCACCGTGCGTCTTGCCGGCGCCGTGGTGAACGTGGGCATGATCTACCTGCTCGCGGTGGCCAGCCTGGGCGTGTACGGCGTGGCGCTGGGTGGCTGGGCCAGCAACAGCAAGTTCAGCTTCCTGGGCGGCATGCGCGCCAGCGCGCAGATGATCAGCTACGAGATTCCGATGGGCCTGGCGCTGCTGTGCGTGGTGCTCACCGCGGGCACGCTGGATCCCTACGGCATCGTGAAGGCGCAGACGCACGGCAACGGCATGTGGATGCTGCTGCAGCAGCCCGTGGCCGCGATCCTGTTCTACACCTGCATGCTGGCCGAATCCAACCGCGCGCCATTCGACCTGGCCGAGGCCGAGAGCGAACTGGTGGGTGGCTATCACACCGAGTACAGCAGCATGCGCTTCGCCATGTTCTTCCTGGCGGAGTACTTCCACATGATCACGGGCGCGGCGTTCTTCAGCGTGCTCTTCCTGGGCGGCTGGAGCCTGAACCCATTCGGTGGCTCGCTCGACCTGCCGATGCAGGGCGGCCTGCCGCTGGTGCTCGCGCAGGTCGGCGTGATGCTCGGCAAGGTCACCTTCATGGTGGCGTTCGCCATGGCGATCCGCTGGACGCTGCCGCGCTTCCGCTTCGATCAGCTCATGAAGCTCGCGTGGGAGGGCATGATTCCCACCGCGCTGGTCATGCTGCTCATCACCGCCGTGTTCACCTACATGGGCTGGGCCGGCTCCATCTGGGCGGGCTCGCTCCTGTGCGTCGCGGTGATGTACCTGGTCGGCCCCATGCTGCCGCGCCAGAAGAACCCCAATCACCGCATCGGCATGATTGGCAGCCGCTTCAGCCCGCTGGTGGAGGGCACCGGCTCGGTCAGCTCACATCCGGTCGCCATGAGCGACGCCGCGATCCCGGATCGCCGCCAGGGTCTGCAGAGCATCCACTGATCCAGCGCCTCAGCGTGCCAGCCTGCGCATGCGGCCCACCCAGTGGCCGTAGCGCAGCACCGCGCGCACGCGCTCCATCCGGGGCGGCATGCGTGATGGATCGTTGCCAAAGGCCGTCTCCCGTCGCCAGTGCCAGTAGCGCCCGCGCAAGCGCCCGCGCGTGACGATCGCCAGTCGCGCGAGCTGCCAGAGGGCATCCAGAGTGTGAAGGACGGAGCGCACGAACACATCGTACGTGGCGACTCCGACTTGCCTTCCACGGTCCATGCATTAGAGTTCCGACATCGCGCGGGCCCATCGCCCGAGCAAACGACATCCAGTGCGGCGTCGATCGAACCTCCGACTCGATCGATGTCGCCGTCCGAATCGATGAAATTCGGCCCGTGTCACGAGTGCGTCCATTCGCACACCTAGACTGCATCGCATGGCGAAGCAACGCACGCAGTTCCTGTGTGGTCAGTGCGGCGCGGTGCAGCCCAAGTGGATGGGCAAATGCCCGGACTGTGGCGCATGGGATGCGCTGGAACAGTTCATCGAGGCCAAGGCCGCGCCGGGAAGCATGAATCTCGGCACCGAAACCGCGCAGGCGGTGGTTTCCGCGGAACCTCTTGGCCGCGTGCAGGCGGCCCTTGTGCCGCGCCTGCCCACGGGCGTGCCTGAATTTGACCGCGTTCTTGGTGGCGGATTCGTTCCCGGCAGCGCCGTGCTGCTGGGCGGCGATCCCGGCATCGGCAAGAGCACGCTCTTGCTGCAGGCGCTTGCGGAATTGGCGGATCGCGGCACCACCGTGCTCTACGCCAGCAGCGAGGAAAGCGCGCATCAGGTGCGCCTGCGTGCGGAGCGGCTTGCGGCGAACGCGTCCGCCGGCCGCGAGGAGCGGCTCTGGATCCTGGCGGAGACGAACCTTGCACGGTTGCTGGAGCAGGCCCGCAAGGTGCAGCCCGCCGTGCTGGTGGTTGACTCGATCCAGCTGGTGCATCGAAGCGATGTCGACGCCGTGCCGGGCAGCGCCAGCCAGCTGCGACGCTGCGCCCTCGACCTCGTCGCCTTCGCCAAGGGCAGTGGCTGTGTGGTGGTGATCGTGGGGCATGTCACGAAGGACGGCCTGCTCGCCGGGCCACGCCTGCTTGAGCACCTCGTGGACGTGGTGCTGAGCTTCGAGGGCGACCGCCACCACGCCCACCGCGGCGTGCGCGCCATCAAGAACCGTTTTGGAAGCACCTTTGAGGTCGGGTTGTTTGAAATGACGGGGTCCGGGCTCATGGCAGTGGATGAGTCCACGCTGGCCTCGGATCCGGCGCTCGACCCCCGACCGGGCTGCGTGGCCGTGCCCGCATTGGCCGGATCCCGATGCCTTCTGGCGGAAGTGCAGGCCCTGACCGCAACTGGCATCCTGGGTGGCGCCAAGCGCAAGGCCAGCGGGCTGGATTCCAACCGCCTGGCCATGCTGCTGGCTGTGCTGGAACGGCACGCGGGGCTTCGCCTGGCGGATCAGGATGTCTATGCGGCAGCCGCCGGAGGGGTCCGTCTGCTGGAACCCGGAACGGACCTCGCTGTCGCCCTGGCCGTCGCCGGGGCGCGAATGGGCCGAACCACGCCGCCCGCGTTTGCAGCGATTGGTGAAATCAGCCTGAGCGGACAGATTCGGCCGTGCGGTCACCTGGAGCAGCGAATCACGGCCGCGGCCCGCCGTGGAGTCCGATCGCTTCTGGTTCCGCAGGCACAGGCGGATATCCGAACCAGCAACCGGATCGAACTTGTTCCGGTGGATCGAATCGGTCAGGCCATGGATTTTCTGGCCTCCGCCGGCCCCGCACGGCAGACCCCCAAGCAAAAAACGCCAAAACAATCACCAGATTGATCGCAAAGCCAAGCTGTACATGGGTTTGTGATTTCAAAAATGGCCGTACAAACCTTGTTTTTGACCCAGAAACGCGGTTTTTGACCGGTTGGCAGTTGCCGTCCGGCCCACCTCGCTATCATCTGCCCCTCAACCTCCCGGTCTCGAGGGACCGATAGAGGGAACGCCCACCGGTCTCTGCCTGTCGGGGTAGGGACGCTGACGGTTGGGTGGATGACGCACGGCACGGACCAAGGGTCAAGGTCACGGCCGCAAGTTTCTAGATAGGAGCATTCACATGAGTCTGACGAAGTTTGTTGGTCTGCTCGCGGGCACTGCGCTGGCCGGTTCGGCCCTCGCCGCGTCCGTCGATGGCGGCACCGATGCAATGAACGAGATCGCGAACCTCAAGAAGGAGATCGCCGAGCTCAAGGCTGCCAACGGTGACAAGTGGCTCACCGAGCAGCGCGAGACCGAGATCCGCGCCGTGGTGCAGGACGTCCTCGCCGACGCCGACACCCGCAGCAGCCTGCAGGCCGCCCAGGCGACCAGTGGCTACAACAACGGCTTCTTCATCAGCAGCCCGGATGGCAACTTCAAGCTGCAGATGAACGGCCAGCTGCAGAGCCGCTGGGCCTACAACTGGCTCAGCACCCGTGACATGACGAACAGCAGCCTCAATGCAGCTCCGGGCGCCAACTTCAACACCCAGGGCGTCGCCAAGGCCGCCTACGGCTTCGAAGTCCGTCGTGCGAAGCTTGAGTTCAGCGGCCACATCTCTGATCCGAGCTGGCAGTACGCAGCCACCCTGGCGTACCAGCAGTTCTTCGGCGCCAATGGCGCTGGCGCCAATGGCGCTGGCACGGCCGCCGGTGGTGGCGTGAGTCAGGGCGACAACGGCAATGCTGCCGTCATGGGCTTCGAGAACCTGTACGTGAAGAAGGATCTCGGCAATGGCTTCAGCGTGCAGGTCGGCCAGTTCAAGAGCCCCTTCCTCCGTGAATGGCTCGTGAGCAGCAAGTACCAGCTCGCCGTGGAGCGCTCGCTCGTGGAGACCCTGTTCAGCACCGGCTGGACGCAGGGCATCCAGCTGAACTGGAACAACGACATGCTGCGCGTGATGGCGAGCTACAACGATGGCGCGAACAACGCCAACCTTGGCTCGATCAGCGGCACGAGCGTGAACGGCACCGGTCCAGCCGGCAACGGCAACTCAGGCGTCGGCTTCTCGCAGTGGGCCTTCACCGGCCGCGTCGAGGCGATGCTGAGCGGCAACTGGGCGCAGTTCGACAACCTCACCAGCATGCGTGGCGAGGGCTCGGGCATCCTGGTTGGTGGCGGCATCAACTGGCAGCGCGGTGGTCAGCAGACGCAGACGAACGCAGGCAATGTGCCCGCCAACGGCAATGCCGACGGCGAGTTCTTCAGCTGGACGCTCGACGCCACCTGGGATCTTGGTGGTGCCAACCTGTACGGCGCGTGGGTGATGAACACCTCCTACTCGCTCCCGGGTGGCCAGGGTGACATCAACAGTTACGGCATCGTGGTGCAGGGTGGCTACTTCATCACCGACGCGGTCGAGCTCTTCGCCCGCTGGGAGTGGATGAGCACCCAGAACGAGAACACCAACACCGCCGGCAGCGACGTGTCGCTCAACACGCCGAACAGCGCCTTTGTGAACAACATCGGCACCATCGGCGCGAACTGGTACATGAGCAAGAACGTGAAGTGGACCACTGACTTCGGCGTCAGCTGGAACCCCGTCACCTTCCAGACCGGTCTGTTCGGCCAGAACATCGCTGGCGCGGACTACCGCACGGAAGGCAGCAACGGCGGCGGACAGATCGTCTTCCGCACGCAGCTGCAGCTCCTGTTCTGATCCTCGGATCAGGACGCGTCATCTGCTGACTGGTTGACTCAGTCAGCCTCACTCAGACTCAACCCCTCGGTCCTGCATGGGCCGGGGGGTTTTCTGTTTCGCGATGCCTTGATCCTGAAACGGCTGCATTGCACAGTCGCGGAGCCCCGAAACGCTGGCACCCCACGCCGCACTGTTGACAACCTGTCTGAACCGAGACTTGGCGGCACGAAATCCGGATCCTCTCCAAGCGTGGCCGCGCGGGCGGCCTTGCGGAGCACTCGAGGAATCCCGGAGCCATCATGCGCGTTCACATCGCCTCTGCCGTCGCCGCCATCGCCGTCGCACCCCTTGCCTTCGCCGCCGACGCGACGCCTCAAACGGCTTCCACCGACGCAAACGCCCGCATCGCGGCCCTCGAGAAGGCGGTCTCCGACCTGATGCGCGAGAAGGGCGAAAGCTGGCTCACCCAGGAACGCACCAACGAGATCCGTGCCGTGGTGCAGGACGTGCTGAACGATGCGGACACGCGGGCCAGCCTGCAGACCAGCAACGCGACCAGCGGCTACAAGGATGGCTTCTTCATCGCCAGCCCGGACGGCAACTTCAAGCTGGTGATCAATGGCGAGAACCAGCTGCGTTGGTCCTACAACTGGCTCAGCGATCGCGCGATGACGAACAGCGTGAACACGCTGAACGTTCCACCGCAGCCCCAGCCAAACTTCAATCAGTCGGGCATCGCCAAGGCAGCGTATGGCTTCGAGTTGCGGCGCGTGAAGCTTGGATTCTCGGGACACGTGATCGATCCGGGTTGGCAGTACAGCGTCACGCTCGCCTATCAGCAGTACTTCGGTTCCAACCTGGACCCTGTGGGCGCCGCCAACGGCTCCAACAGCACCAGCGGAAGCCTGGCGGACGGCGGTGGCGTGACCGGTGGCGACAACTTCGGCAGTGGATTCAGCCTCGAGAATGGGTATCTGGCACGTGATCTGGGCAATGGATTCAGCGTGAAGTTCGGGCAGTTCAAGAGTCCCTTCCTGCGTGAGTGGCTTGTGTCGAGTCGCAGTCAGCTCGCGATCGAGCGCTCGATCATGACCACGCTGTTCTCGACGGGCTGGACGCAGGGCATCGAGCTGGACTGGAACAACGACTCCCTGCGGGCCATGATCAGCTACAACGATGGCGCCAACAACGCGAACATCGGATCGATCTCGGGCACCAACGTGTTCGCCGTCACGGGTGACAATCTCGGTGTCGGCTTCGCCCAGTGGGCCTTCACGGGCCGAGGCGAGTGGAAGCCCTTTGGATCGTGGCAGCAATTCAACGACTTCTCGAGCATGCGCGGCGAGACATCGGGGCTGCTGCTGGGTGCCGCGATCAACTGGCAACGCGGTGGTCAGCAGGATGTCGGAAACACGTCGACCATCGTGACGCCGGGCTCTGGCAACGCCGAGGCCACGTTCCTCACCTGGACCATCGACGCGACCTGGGAACTCGGTGGCGCCAGCCTGTTCGCGGCGTGGGCCATGAACACGGCCTACACCGTGCCGCTTGGGAACAACTCGATCAACACCTATGGCACCATCGTGCAGGGTGGTTACTTCGTGTCCAACGACGTGGAACTCTTCGCGCGCTGGGAGTGGATGAGCACCGCCTCGACGCCTGACAACAGCCCCCAGAGCGTCAACACGCCGAGTGGCGAGAACATCAACTTCCTCGGTGCCTACAACTCGTTCGTGAACAACATCGGCACCGTCGGCTTCAACTGGTACATCGGCGGGGCCCGCGGCCTGAAGTTCACCAGCGACTTCGGGGTGAGCTGGAAGCCTCTGATCTTCCAGACGGGCCTCTTCGGCGACAACATCGCGGGTGCCGAGTACCGCGAGGAGGGTGTGGGTGGTGGAGGCCAGCTCGTGGCGCGCACCCAATTGCAGCTGCTGTTCTGATCGCCGGTCGCGCTCGTGCCTGAATCGTGTTTTGATCCGGCGCGCAAATCGTGTTCTGACAGTTGGATGCGACGATCCAAGAACCCTGGATCCCGCTGAAGCCAAGCCTGACGAAGTGCCGATTCAAGGCGGAGTCTTTCAGCCACCCGTGCGGTGGTAGACTTCCTGTGTTCATGCACCAGAAGACTTCCACAAACCCATGCTGGATCAGCGTTTGCGCTGTGTTGGCGGGAGTCTGTGGATTTGTAGGCCCCGGTTGGGCGCAGGATGCCTCAAACACACCCCCTGCAGGCCCCACGCTTGAGGACTTGCTGCAGCGCATCGATTCCCTGGAGCGCAAGAATCAGGCTCTTGAGACGCAGGTCACGGAACTGAAGGCGATCGAGGGCGAGAAGTGGCTGAGCCAGGAGCGCGCGGACCAGATCCGCGGCATCGTGGCTGACGTGCTTGCCGACTCCGAACAGCGCGCGAGCCTTCGTCAGGACGCCATGACGGCCGGATGGAACGATGGCTTCTTCCTGGCCAGCCCGGATGGCCGCTTCAAGCTGTCTGTGGGTGGCTTGATCCAGCCGCGGTTCATGTGGAGTCATGTCCGCGACAACCAGTTGGGCTCGACGGGATACACGACGCCGTACACCGTGCCGGACCTGATCGAGGATCGCTACGGCTTCGACAGCAACTACAACGAGCTTGTCTTCAAGGGACACATCTTCAGCCCCGCCGTCGAGTACATGGTGCGAACGAATGTGGCGCTCGGATCATCGCTCTCGCTCGGCAACGCACCCGACAACTCGGGCTTCAACACGACTGGTCCGACAACGGGACAGCTCTACCTGCTCGATGCATGGTCGCGCATCCACTTCAGCGACAACTGGAGCCTGCGGTTCGGGCAGTATCGCTCGCCGTACGCCCGCGAGCAGCTGGTGACCGAGGCGAACCAGATGGCCGTCAATCGCTCGACGGTCGTCCGAAACTTCGGCCTCTGGTACACGCAGGGCATCGAATTCCAGTATCAGGGCGACGACTTCCGCTGGAACCTTTCCGTGGATGATGGTGGCTCCTCGTACGTCGCCGGCACCACACTGATGCTGGTCGGCGGAAACCCGCTGGATGCGCCGTGGTACACGCAGCAGGTCAGCTACAGCGTGACGACACGCCTGGAGTGGAAGCCGTTCGGCGCGTGGAAGGACTTCACCACGATGACCAGCGCGCCAGGGGAGCAGCAGGGCATGCTGCTCGGGTTCGCCTACCACACGCAGGCCACCAGACCGAACGAGCAGATCAACACGACGACCACGGGACTGCCAGAGAACTACTGGGACGCCTGGACACTGGACATGCAGTGGAATTTCGGCGGAGCAAGCCTGTTCGCGAGCGGTTTCTGGAACTACATCAATTCCCAGAATGCGTTCGGGTACACGTTCAACGGAACCACCAACATCAACACCGTCAATGGTCCGGGATACGTGAACGCCTACGGTGTCGTGGTGCAGCCCTCCATCTACTTCCTCCCGAAGTGGGAGTGGTACACGCGATGGGAATACGGCTACATCGACTTCAATGATTCATCGAGCATCTCGGTGATCGGTGGTTCGCTGGCGGAGGTCGCACAGCAGGTTCCCTACAATGTCATCACCACTGGCGTGAACTGGTACATCGATGGTCAGGACCTGAAGTGGACCTGGGACATCGGCTTTGGCATGAGTGATGTCGGTTACTCGTGGCAGAACCTGCCGGCGGGCTGGCGCATCAGTGCCACCGACCAGTTCGTGATGCGCACCCAGCTGCAGCTGGCGTTCTGAATTCGTGAAGTTCGCCCCGTGCGGAAAATTGGCCGTTTTTGGCGCGTTATCCTGCGGCGATGACCGCGGTTCACCGCATCGAGGTGCGAACGAAGGATGGCTTGCCTGATGCGCGTGGCGAGGCGCTGCTGCGCCGCGCAACGGTGGAGCCTGGACTGCCACGACCAAGTGCCGTCCGAAGCGCGCAGGTGTATCTGATCGAGGGAGCGCTGTCGGACATCCACCTGCGGGACATCACCGAACGGCTTCTTGCGGATCCCGTCACGCAGGTGGCGACCATCGGCACGCACACCTCACAGGGATTCGTCGTCGAGGTGCTCCCACTTCCTGGTGTGGCCGACCCCGCGGCCGAGAGCGTGGAGCTGGCGATCGAGCGGCTGGTGAATGGTCGTGTGCGCGTGCTCACCGGTGATCGGTGGGACCTGGCTGGCGTGAACCGCGCCGAGGCCGACGAGATCGGGCGGCGCCTGCTCGCGAATCCGGTCGTGCAGTCGATGCGCTCGGAACCATGGATGCCGGATCGCTTCCCGGAGGCACGGGCGCACGACGCCCGCACGCGCGACGTGCCGATCCGCGATCTGACCGACGACCAGCTGGAGCGTCTCAGCCGCGAGGCGCACCTCTTCCTGAATCTTGACGAGATGCGCGCGATCCAGTCGGAGTGGCGCAGCCGTGGACGCGAACCGCGCGAGATCGAACTGGAGACCATCGCCCAGACCTGGAGCGAACACTGCGTCCACAAGACACTGAAGAGCCGCGTTCGCTACGCCGAAGCCGGTCTTGCGCCCGGATCCCCATCCCTGATCGAGCGTGCCAGGACACGCGCGGGACATGCGGTCGAAGGCTCGGCGCTCGTGATCGACAACCTGCTGAAGCGGACGGTGGCCGCGGCGACCCATCACCTGATGGAGCCCGGACGCCCGGACTCGATCGACTGGTGCCTGAGCGTCTTCGTGGACAACGCCGGCGTGATCGCGTTCGACGACGCGAACGCGGTGTGCGTGAAGGTCGAGACGCACAACCATCCAAGTGCGATCGAGCCGTACGGCGGTGCGGCGACCGGCGCGGGTGGATGCATCCGCGACGTGATGGGCACGGGTCTGGCCGCCAAGCCGATCGCGGCGACCGACGTGTTCTGCGTGGCTCCGCGAGACATGAAGGAGCCGAAGGGATGCCTGCCGCCCGGACGCGTTCTTCGACAGGTTGTCCAGGGCGTCCGCGATTACGGCAACCGGATGGGAATTCCAACCCTGAACGGGGCCGTGTGGTTCGACCCACGCTACGTCGGCAACCCCCTGGTCTATTGCGGTGTGGTGGGCCTGATGCCTCGGAACCTGATCCGTGGTCAGGTGCACGAGGGTGACACGATCGTGGTGCTGGGTGGGCGCACGGGCCGTGACGGCATCCATGGCGCCACCTTCAGCAGCGCCGAACTCACCGATTCACACGCCGACGAGTTCAGTCATGCCGTGCAGATCGGCAACGCGATCACGCAGAAGCGGACGCTGGACGCGCTCCTGGCGGCACGCGATGTGCACGGCGGTCCGCTGTTTCACGCGGTCACCGACTGTGGTGCCGGCGGATTCTCGAGCGCCGTGGGCGAGATGGGCCGTTCGGTCGGTGCGACCGTGCATCTGGATCGTGCGCCCCTGAAGTACGCCGGCCTGACGCCCGTCGAGGTCTGGATCAGCGAGGCGCAGGAACGCATGGTGCTTGCGGTGCCGCAGACGAATCTCTCCGCGCTGCGGGCGATCACCGAAGCGCATGGCGTGGAGATGTGCGAACTTGGAACATTCGGAACGCCCGAGCGCGACCTGATCCTGCTGTGGAACGGTCAGGAGATGGGTCGTCTCTCCACCCATTTCCTGGAGGAGGCGATCCCCATGCCCGAGCGAGAGGCTGTGTGGGATCCGGCATGGGCCGCCACGCAGGCGCCAGCCATCGGCGCCGCACCCGCTCCGGGCGGACTGTTGCAGACCCTCCGCGCACTGCTTGCGCATCCGAACATCGCGAGCAAGGCATGGATCATCCGCCAGTACGACCACGAGGTGCAGGGAACGAGCGTGGTGAAGCCGCTGGTGGGTCGACATGGCGCACCGGGCGATGCGGCCGTGATCCAGCCTGTCGCCGGTTCGAGTCAAGGCGTCGCGATCGGCAACGGACTCGTGACTGGATTGGCCTCGGATCCCTACTGGATGGGTCTTGCGGCGATCGACGAATGCGTTCGCAATCTGGTGTGCGTGGGCACGGACCCATCGCGCATCGCGATCCTGGACAACTTCTGCTGGCCCAGTTGCCGCGATCCCAGGAACATGGGAAGCCTCGTGCGCGCGGCCGAGGCGTGTCTGGATGGCGCACTGGCCTATGGCACGCCATTCATCAGCGGCAAGGATTCGCTCAACAACCAGTTCACCACCGAGGACGGTCGCACGATCCAGATTCCGCCAACCCTGCTGATTTCCGGGGTCGGCATCGTGCCGAACGTGGATCGCTGCGTGACGATGGACGCGAAGCGAGCCGGCAACGCGCTGCTTCTGGTGGGCCGGACACATGGTCGCATGGGGGGTTCGCACCGCCTCATGATCGGCTCGCTGGATGGATGCGACACCACGCTGCCGCAGGTGGATCTGAGGGAGGGGCCCATCGTGGCGCGCGCCGTGGCGGCCTGCATCCGCGAGGGTCTTGTGTGCAGTGCGCACGACTGCAGCGAGGGTGGTGTGCTGGTGGCCGCGGCAGAGATGGCGTTCGGTGGTGACCTTGGCGTGAAGATCGACCTGCAGGCCATGCCGTGCACGGGTCTTCTTTCGCCGCACGCGCGCGCGTTCGCCGAGGATCCGTCCCGCTACCTGCTGGAGGTCTCCGACACGAATCTGGCGCGTGTTCGCTCGATGCTTGGGAGCCTGCCCAACGCGGTCCTGGGGCGATTCGACGATTCGGGCCACGTCTCCGTGGCGGGAGAAAGCATGTCGATCAAGGAGCTTCGTGAAGCGTGGTCCAGTGGTGGGGAGGGCTGGTGAGATGGGCGTGAAGCCGCGAGCACTCGTGATCACCGCACCGGGCATCAACTGTGATGCGGAATTGGCGGCCGCATTCGATGCCGCCGGCGCGAAGCCCGAGTCGATCCTGTTGGGGGCGCTTGAACGGGAACCGTCTCGCATCGACGATTTCCAGCTGATCGGCTTGCCTGGCGGCTTCAGCTTTGGCGACGACGTGGCGGCCGGCCGGATCATGGCGGTCCTGATGCGCGAGCGGATCTATCCGGCGCTGGCGGCGGCCATCGAGCGCGGCGTGCCCATGATCTGCCCGTGCAACGGCTTCCAGATCGCCGTGCAGGCGGGCCTCCTGCCTGGGCCCGTTCGCGGTGCATGGCCGCGCGAACCTGCAACACCATCCGTGGCGCTGTGCCAGAACCGCACGGCGCGATTCCACGACGCCTGGACGCGGGTCACGATTCCGTCAGGCACGCGGTGCGTCTGGACACGAGGACTGCAGCTTGATCACGAGACGGGCCTGCTGCCAAGCGCGCATGGCGAGGGTCGATTCATCACCGACCCATCCACGCTGGCGGCCTTGCAGGCGAACGGGCAGGTGGCGGTGTGCTATGCCGAGGGGGAGAACTTCAACGGCAGCATGGACGCCATCGCCGGCATCTGCGATCCGTCGGGTCTTGTGTTCGGCCTCATGCCGCATCCCGAGCGGTTCACGCGCTGGACCCAGCACCCGTGGTGGACACGGCTGGATCCTTCCCAGCGCGCCGGAGAGCCACTCGGCCTTCGCATGTTCCGGCAGGCGGTTCGGATCGCGGCGGAACCGGCACACCGGCGATCGCACGTCGCGAGTGCATGAGCACCCGGCATTCCATGCCTAGGTGTGCGCGGTGCGGCTACATCCTGGCCGGCAATCCACCACCGATGCGTTGTCCGGAGTGCGGACATCATCGCGCCCTCCGTCAGCGATGGCTCGAGAACGAGTTGCATCGCGAGGGTCCGCGTGTCGTCATGCCGGTGATGATTCGCTGCCTCGTCGTCGTGATGCTGCTGGTGTTCCCATGGATCCTGCGGGCGATCCTGAGCGAGACCTTCATGGACGCCTGTGGTCTCTCGTTCAGGCCCAGCCCACACTGGATCAACGTCGCGCTTGGACCCGCGGCGTTCATGGCCTCGATCCTGTTGACGCGCCCGATCGGCGCGCAGGGGGCCGAGGGCTTCGGGCTGGCGGAATCGTCGAGGCTGCGTCCATGGATCGCCGTGTTCAACGTGCCGTGGATCCCGTTCTCGCTGCTGATGCTGATGGCGATCTTCGCGCCAACGACCGCTCCGAATCCGACCATGCGTTCGCCCCAGGACTGGTGGATCGCCTTCGCGGCGTCACTGGCGGTGCCGTCACAGATCGCGTGGGTGGTGGTGCTGTTCCACATGGGCAACATCGCGGATTACCTGCGCGACGCCCTCGTGCGCCGGATCGCCACGATCTGGTGCTGGATGTGGGGCATTTTCGTGGTTCTTGCGCTGCCCGTGATGGCAATCAGGGCTTCCCGATCGCAGGCGCCCGATGCCTGGGACAGTCTGGCGAATCTCGTGATCACGATGTCCGACCTTGGCCTGGCATGGGGGCTCGTGATGGCTGCGCTGCTGTGGTGGAACACCACGCACGCACTCACGCTCGCCCACGAGGAGCTGGAGCGCGAGGATCGCCGGGCGCGTCGGGAGCAGGAGCGGTATCCGACGCCCTGACCATCCGAACGACTATCCTTGCGGCGTGAAAACCGCCTCTGGAACCCTTCGTTATGGCGTGATCGGCACGGGCCGGATGGGTCGCCACCATGTCCGCCTTGGTACCCAGATCGCGGGGGTGGAGCTTGTGGGTGTGGTGGACCGTGACGCCGACCGCCGCGCCGAGATGGTCGAGAAGTACGGAGGCTCCGGGCACGCCGACGTGGAGGCGCTGATCGAGGCTGGCGTGGACGTGGTGACCATCGCCACGCCGACGATCCATCACCGCGCGGCCGCCGAGAAGCTCCTGGCGTGTGGTGTGCACTGCCTGATCGAGAAGCCGCTTGCGCCCAGCGTGGAGGAGGCTCGTGCCATCGCCGACGCGGCCGCGCGCAGCGGTGCGCTGCTGCAGGTGGGCCACGTGGTGCGCTACGACCCGGTCATGGTGGCCATCCGGAAGCTCGGTCTCGGCATGCCCCGCTTCGTGGAGGTGGATCGCATCAGCCCCATGACCTTCCGCAGCGTGGATGTGGGCGTGGTGCTGGACATGATGATCCATGACATCGACGTGCTGCTGATGCTCATGGAGCGGGAACCGGAGCGCGTGGATGCAAGCGCGGTGAACGTGCTTGGTGACAGCGAGGACGTGTGCAATGCACGGCTGACCTTCCCGCCCGGGCCCGATGGCCACCGATGCGTGGCGAACGTGACCGCCAGCCGCCTGGCCATGAAGACCGAGCGCAAGATGCGCCTGATCTCGCCGGAGGCCTACGTGAGCGCCGACTTCCAGGAACGCAAGGGCAATGTGGTCCGGCGCACCGTGAACGATGCACGCATGGCGCAGATCCGCGCCGACCTGAAGGCCGGCAAGGATCTGAGCAGCATGAACTGGATGGAGCTCGTCTCGCTGGAGCCGCTCGATGTGGGCGCCGGCGAGCCGCTTCGCCTGCAGATGGAGGACTTCATCGACGCGATCCGGACCGGACGCAAGCCGTTCGTGGACGCGGAGGCTGGATTCGCGGCGGTCCGCACCGCGGAGCGCATCGTGGCTGCCGCCAGCGCCCTGAACGCTGGCGCGTGACATGCCGCGGATCGGGAGCCATTGCAGCGCCGCAGGCGGACCCGCCCATGCCGTGCACGAGGCGATCGCGCTCGGGCTGGATTGCGTTCAGGTGTTCACGGCCAACCAGCGGCAATGGAATCCGAAGGGCCTCGGTGCGGTGGAAGTTCGCGCATGGTTCGATGCGCTGAAGGCCGCGGGTTGGTCGGACCCGGATGATCACCGCACCGTCAGTCACAACAGCTACCTGGTGAATCTTGCGAATCCGGATGCCACGGCCCGGCATCGAAGCCTTGCCCTGCAGCGAAGTGAACTGGAACGGTGCGAGCAGCTTGGCATTCGTCTGTGCGTGATGCATCCCGGCGCCCATCTTGGTGCAGCCCGCAAGCCGAGTGAACCGAACGATCTCGATGCCGAGCCCACGAAGGATGAGCAGGAGGGCCTGCGAAGGATCGCGCGAAGCCTGGACGCGCTGCATGCGGACCTGCGCGGCCTCAGGGTGATCACCTGTCTGGAGAACACCGTCGGGTCGGGAACGAACCTTGGCTATCGATGCAAGGACCTTGCGCGGATCCGCACGATGGTCCGCGAGCCGGAACGCGTGGCCTTCTGCATCGACACCTGTCACGCCGTCGCCGCGGGCCATCGCATGGACACGCCCACGTCCGCCAAGGCAACCGTGCAGGACATGATCCACGAGCTTGGTGAGCGCTCCATCAAGGTCTTCCACCTGAACGACTCGATCGGCGCCTGCGGCAGCCGCAAGGACCGGCACGCGCACATCGGCGCCGGAACCTGCGGCACCAGCGCCTTTGCGGCGATCCTGCGGCGGCGCGCGTGGGCTCGCACACCGATGATTCTGGAGACGCCGAAGGAAGGATCGTGCAAGGGTCGACCCTGGGACGTGGTGAACGCGGAGAGGCTTCGTGAACTCGCCCGCCCGGCGCGACGTGCCGCCCGATCGCTTGCGGGGTTGGTGCTCGCGCTCTGTGCTCTCCTGATCCTTCCGGCCTGCAAGACCCGAACCCTCCAGGAGATTCGCGGCGAGACACCACCACCGACGATCACCGAGACCCTGCAGGCGGGCAAGCCGACGGTCGAGGAGGCTGCGACGATCGAGAAGGCGCGCGCCAAGATCGATCGTGGCGACTACGAGGCCGCGCTCTCCATGTTCCAGGAGGTGCTTCGCGAGAATCCGAAGCTTCCAGATGCGTGGGTGGGGGTGGGTGACGCGCATGCCTCGCTGAAGGAGTGGACCGAGGCCGAGACCGCGTACGCGAACGCGACCACGCTGGACAACGGCAACTTCGACGCGCACTTTGGTCGTGGCAAAGCACTGCAGGTGCTGAATCGGCTCATTGACGCGATCCGCAGCTACCACCGCGCGCTGCTGATTCGGCCCGAAGACTTCGACGCCAACCTGAACATGGCGACGGCCTACCTGCAGCTGGATCAGCCGCAGAGTTCCATCACCTACGCCGAGAAGGCCGTCAAGCTGAAGCCTGACTCCGGGACCGCGCGCATCAATCTTGGTGTGGCGTATGAACGTGCCGGACGGGCTGCGGATGCGGTGGCGCAGTACGAAACCGCCGCGGAATTGATGGAGCCGACGCCTCAATTGCTGATCAACCTGCTGAACGCCTACGCGCAATCCAGGCGATATCGCGAGGCCGTGAACGCGGCTGGTCTGCTTGTGCGCATCGCGCCCACCGCCAACAGCTGGGAGCGGCTTGGTTGGGCCTGCTTTCGACAAGGCGACTTCCCTCGGAGTCTGGAGAGCTATCGCGAGTCGGTTCGCGTGGACCCGCAGCACTGGCCTGGCTGGAATGGCGTCGGTGTGAACATGCTGAACAGCTGGCTGCAGGGGGGTCGCAAGGATTCGGCGCAGTCCGAACAGGCGATGGCGGCGTTCCGCAAGTCGCTGCAGATCAACCCGGAACAGGTGAAGGTGCAGAAGCTCCTCCAGACCTACGCGGTGGGACCTTGAGCGCTTCAGACCGAATCATGCCGGGCCCCTTCCGGACCTCGTTGGACGTGCTGGAGGGCGGTGGAACGCTCACCACGGAACAGGCCGAGGCCGCCATGGCGTGTGTCATGGAGGGCACGGTCCCGGGCGAGGCGCTCGCGCGATGGCTCGGCGCCTTCGCGCTGCGCGTGCCCGAATCGCGCGAACTGATCGGATTCGTGAAGGCCTTCCAGCGTCGCATGGTCCGGATTCCAACCACGATTCCGCCCGAACGGATCCTGGACACATGCGGCACGGGTGGTGCGCCGAAGGTCTTCAACGCAAGCACGCTCGCTGGACTGGTGGCCGCCGCAGATGGTGCGCCCTGCGCGAAGCATGGCAACCGTTCCCGCACCGGATTTGGAAGCGCCGAGACCATCGCGGCGATGGGGGTTTCGATCGATTCGACGCCCGAGCGACAGGCCCATGATCTCGAGACGAATGGATTCTGCTTCTGCATGGCACCCCGACACCACCCCGGCGCGGCGCACGCCGCCCCGATCCGAAAGGCCTTTGGGGGGCCGACCATCTTCAACGCGATCGGACCCCTGACGAATCCGGCAGGTGCGCTGCGCCAGGTGCTGGGTGTGTGGGATGAGCGTCTCATGCGGCCTGTCGCTCAGACACTCGCCACCATGGGTGCTTCGCATGCCATGGTGCTGCACAGCCGTGATGGTCTTGATGAGGCGAGCGTGTGCGCGCCAACCCGTTACATCCTGGTCGACCGGGGATCGGTGGTGGAGGAATCGGAACTCGAGCCCTCCATGTTCGGCATCGTGACACACGCCTCACCTCCGGAGCCTGCGCGGACGCTGGCCGAGGCGGTGTCGATCGCGACGGCGCTCCTGGAGGGCCGCGACGTCGGCTCCCGGCGCGACATGCTGGTCATGAACGCCGCGATCGCGTTGGTGGTGTCTGGACACCGGCTCTCCTGGCGCGATGCCGCCGGACGTGCACGTGACCTGCTGGACAGCCGGCGGGTGCTGGATCTGGTCCGGCGCTGCATCGAGTCGGCAGCGGGCTGAAAAAACGCATGAAGTCCCGGAAGCGACCTGGCTTCCGATCAGGCTTGGGGAATGTGGAACATCTCCCTCGGGCTCGCATGTGGCTGCGCGACATGGGCTGGCGCGATGGCGGGGCTTTCGCTCCAGGACATGGAGGGTGCCGACGCCCGAATCGACGGATTCCTCGCCGCGGCTCTGGTGACACCGATCGTTGCGTGGCTGCACCGAAGATCAGGATTGCGACGAGTCCTGCTGCTGCTTTCACTGGCGCTGCTTGGATTCGTCCGATCCGCCGACCATGTCGTGCGCGTGCATCCGGACGCGCTGCGCCCTGGACATGAAGCGCCCGAGACGCTGGTGCGCGTGCGCGGCACCCTGCAGGAACGCCTGCTTCCGGTGGAGTCAAGCGGGCGAGACCTGCTGGATGCGTGGATCCAGCCGCCTTCGGAGGCTCCATGGAAGTCCACGCTGCAAGTCACTCGCGCGCATGATGGTCGCGAATGGCAGGACCAGCATGGTCTCGTGACGCTGCTGGTCGCGACGACGCCGCCCGACATCGAGGTCGGGACCGAGATCGAGGTGCTTGGGTGGATGTCACCAAGCCGTCGCGTCAATCCAGGAAGGCCCTGTGAGCGGTCGACGCACCAGGCATGCGGACGCGCGACGGCCGTGATCCGGACCGACCTGCTGCCATCCCTGGTGCGTCCGCCGACATGGTCTCGGCAAGGCGTGAATCGGCTGCATCACTGGATCGACTCGAACCTGCTCGCCTGCCTTGGCTCCAGATCGCCCGAGCGCAATCGCGCGCTGCTGGTCGCGATGACGACTGGACGGTCGCTGCCGGGTCTCGAGACTTCCCGCGACCTCTTTCATCAGGCTGGCTTGAGCCACTTCCTGGCGATCAGCGGATTCAACGTGGCGATCCTGCTCATCGCGGCCCGAATCCTGCTGGAGGTTCTGCGCCTGCCGTGGCGGTTGCGTGGTTGGCTGCTGATGGCGCTGGCCGCGCTGTTCGTGGTGTCCGTTGCGCCGGGCGTGTCGGTGACCCGAGCCGGCATGGCTGGCGCGAGTGTGGGTCTTTCACTGTGCCTTCGGCGAGGCTGGCGGCCCGAGGCGATCCTGGGCGTGTGTGGAACGCTGCTTGTGCTTGGAGATCCGTGCCTCGCGCGGGATCTGGGGTTCCAGTTGAGCTTCGGAGCCGTGATCGGCCTCCTGCTGGGAGCCGGACATGTCGCCCGATGCCTTCCCGGTCACGCGCTCGACAGTGCGACCTCGTGGCCGAGGCGATGTCTGATGTGGATTCGAGACGCGGTCGCCGCCAGCCTGGCGGCCTGGCTCGTCTCGGTACCCATCACACTTCACGCGGTGGGCACCACACACCCCTGGTGCGCTCTCACCAGCACGCTGCTGGGTCCATGCGCTGCACTCATCACCGTCACAGCCTCGACGGGCACGGTGATCGGCTGGATTCCTGGAGTGGAACATGTCTTCCAGCCGGTTCTGGACGCGTGCGTGGCATGCATGCGGTTGGGAATCACGCTGGGAGGTGCGCTGCCGGCATCGCGATGGGACGTTGGGCGTGTGCCGGGTTGGTGGTGCGTTGCTGGGTTGGTGGCGCTGCTCGTGTGGTGGCGTGTGCCCGGATCCGTCCGGCGTGGTTGGGTCGTTTCCTCGATCCTGGGTTGGATCCTGATCGCCGTCCTGCTCGTCCGGTCCGCCAACGATGATGTCGGTGCGGGAGGCGATTCCATTCGATGGACGTGTCTTGCGCTGGGCGAGGGACGCGCGAACGTGGTGCAGCTCGGAAGCCGCGCCACGCTCATCGATGCAGGGTCGCGCAGCACGCGATCAACCGGATCCCGCACGCTGCTGCCGGCGCTTGATTCTCTTGGCATTCGCGCGATCGATCGGATCGTGATCCGACGCGCCACCCTCGACCGATTCTCGGCGGTGCCGGAAGTCGTGGATCGTCTCGTGGTGCGATCGGTGCTGCTGTCGCCGGACTGGTTTCGAACGTGGCCAGACGGGAGTCCGCAGGCACTCCTGCTTCACAAGCTCGCCGCATCGCGGATCCCGGTCATGAATCTCGGCCAAATCGATGGGTGGATGGATGATGACTGGACCTGGTCGTGCTCGCGGCCGCGCGGGCCCTCCGGCCTCCAGGCTGACATGCCGGTGATCTCGCTGCGCCAGGCACGCGGCATCCAGCCGCCAGTCATCGCCTTCATGGGTGGGTGTTCCGCATCAGCGATCCTGCGCGCCACGCCGCGCGAGGGTCTGCATGGCGCAGGCGCAATCGAGTGGGCGCCCGCGCAGCCGCTGGATGAGGCCAGCACCGAGATCCTCTCGGTCCTGCAGCCAGGCCATGTCGTGCAGGTGCGAGGCGACGCGACTCCAGACCAGTCGCTGTTTCGCCGGCGGGTCGGCTGGCGCCCATGGGGAATGCTGGCGGTGGATGGGTCGCTGCAGTTCCGGGTCAGCGATTCCGGGGTCCCAGAGGGACTGTTCCGCTGGACGTGCTCGGGCTGGACTCCACTCCGGAGGGACTGACTGGAACAAGGAACGGTCGATTCATGCGCAAGGCGGCCCCATAGGCACCCTGCAGGGAATCCTCGATCCGGACGACCAGCCTTCCTGTGCGGATCGTGGCATGCAGTGGCATCCGCTCGGACGAGCTGGTGATCGGGAACCGGAGAATCTCGCGTTCACCATCCTGAATCACGACGACGCATGCGGCCTTGCCCGAGAGTCCGGGCGGAACGCCCAGGTCGGCATCCACGACCCACTCGCCAGGTGGCAGTGATGCCTCGAAGAGACCGGGACCATGCAGGTCGATCGATGCAAGATCCAGCGCATGGGATCCTGAGTCCACGCGGCCACGTGCCGGCGTGAGTCGCGGCGTGTTCGCCAGATCGGCGCTCTTCCAGGGTTGTGACGCGAGCGCAAGCATCGCGGTGGGTGCACTCCGGATGGCAATCACCTGTCCCCAATCCAGGGGAATTCGCGCCGGCGCTCCCGCGAGATGGCATCCCTCGAGCATCACCTGCTCACCAAGGCGCTCCCAGTGATCCACGTCGATCACGCTGCCGTCACGAAGCCAGAATCGCCATCCCATCGCCGGCTCTGGTCGAGACGCCAGCCACACGGCCACCACGCGGTCCAGGTCGTGATCGACCACCTCGGTGGATGGCGCTCCCGCGGCGGTGATCGCGGCAAGGCGCACCCCATGCGTGACATCGATGGACTGGATGAATCCATCCGCCCGGTCTCCATTGACGAAGTGGACCTGATCGCGCGCGACCTGGCGCGTGGTGTCGGCCGCGAGGGGTCCGATCCGTGCCACGTGTTCCAGATCCACCCGCACCGCACCGAGCTTCGGATTCCGCCACGACAGTTCCTGTCCATTGGGTTCGAATCCCCCGACCAGGACCTGACCATCCTGGAGGGTCATCGCACTGGCGCCCTCTGGCGCCTGCAGGATGGAAGATCCGATCCAGAGCCCCCGCCAATCGGGCCAGCCACGCTCCGAGATTTCCGAGAGATCGGACGCCTTCACCTCGACGATCGAGCCATCGCGCTGAATGGCGGTGGCGCCCTGCGCAAGGGCCACGGAGCCGATGCCGAGCTGCGCCCATGCGACAAGAATCGTTCGTGATCGCGTCACTTCTGGAAGATCGGGAGGTAGCGGTTCGGCATCTGAAGAACGATCAGCCCCATGGCGGTGCTGTAGGCGGAGCCCCACTGGTAGTCGATCCACCCACCTTCGTCGCCCTGCCGCTGCACCAGCTCGTCGCGGATGCGCGGCCACCAGTTGCTCCAGCGCTCGCCGCCGGCGAGATACATGCATTGCACCGCGTAGTAGTGACCGTAGAAGTAGTGCGCCTCGGACATCGGCCCTCCACCATCCGGAGCCGCCATGGCCATCAGATACTGCAGTCCGCGGTCGATCGAATCGTCGCCGTAGACACCGGCGTAGAAAAGGCTGGCCACACCGGCCGCCGTGCGAGGCCAGGCGCTCGTCCCCATGCTGCTCATGTAGCGGAACCCACCGTCCCCGTTCTGACAACCCCGCACATAGGTGATGGCGCGTTCGATCGTCTCGCGCGGCACCTTGATCCCGGCGTTTCGCGCGCTGCGAAGACCCATCACCTCGCAGATCGTCACGCTCACGTCGGCGTCATAAGGCACCGGGTTGTAGCGCCAGCCACCCTCCTCGTTCTGGCTGTTCACGATCAGGTCGACGGCCCGGACAAGCGCATCACGGACCCGACCGTCCTCCGGACTCATGCCAAAGACCTCGCCAAGGAAGAGTGTCGCGAACCCATGGCCGTACATCGGACCGTGGCTGTTCTCGGTCGCCAACAGTCCTGTTTCGGTGGCGTGATTCAGCACGAATTCAAGGGACTTCCGGACCACCTCTCCATAGGGTCCCCGGCCGGGCAGATTGCCATCCGCCATGAACGCGAGCCCGCACAGGGCCGTGATTCCAACGTGCTTGGCGAAACGGCCGCGACCAAAGGAACCATCGTCATTCTGAAGGCTCGCGAGAAATCGAAGGCCGCGCTGCACGGCCTCGATCGACTCGGCGTTCATCTCGGTGGCGGCGGGGGCGTTCTGTGCACTCGTGCCCAGATCCCTGGGTCGCTGCACCTCAACCTCCCCGACGGGACCGATCGCCGGCGTGGTTTCCGGTGCATCGACCGCCTGTCGCGCAAGAACGATCGCCAGCAGGCATGCGTGCACCATCATGGCTCGCGCCTTTCCGCAAGGCGCCGGTAGTACGCCTCGGTGGCTTCCTGATAGAGCGCGCTGACGCGATCACGTCGGGCCTGCGACATGATCTCGCGAATTCGCTGCGGCAGCGCACCCCATTCGATCCGTCCTTCCTCGAGAACGCCATCGATGACCACGGGATCCTCGGGCGCGGGCGGCTCGGATGCGTCGCCTGTCGGATCCCCACCTTGACGGCGCTGGCCCTGGTTGGTGCGAGTGGCCTGTTGGGCGCGCTGTTCCTGCTGGGACGCAGCGCCATCACGCGACTCCGATCCTGGTTGCCGCGACTGCTGCTGCTTGCGGGATGAGCCACCGGACGCGCTGGAGGCCTGTTGCTGCCGCTGGAACCTGGTCGCCGCATCGAGCAGCGCATCGATGTTCGCGAGCGCTTCCGCCTGCGCTCGCTGGGTCTCGATTCCGGTGTCGCGCCTTTCTCCCACAAGCTCATCCACCAGCACGATGCTGTCCTGTGCCGCGGTGGCAAGGTCGTCCAGATCCTTCTCCTGGAGCGCGGAATCGAGCTTTCGCTCGCGACGACGCGCCGCCGTGTCGGACGCCGAACCAGCTGGCGCGATGCCGAGCAGTTCGTCCAATGTCTTGCCTGACGCGTCTGATGGTGGTGTGGCCGGTGCGTCGCTTGTGGCTGCCTGGTGTGTCGACGCCCGGGGGCGCCAGGGGAATCCGGGGGTGACCGGGCTTCCGGGTCTCGTGCCGCCCTTCGGGGCCGTTCGCTGCTGGCGCAGGCGCTCGAACCAGGACTCGCCAAGACGCCGAATCTCGTCCTGCATCACCGCAAGGTCCGCCAGTTCGGCATCGAGGGGCTGGCCCGCGGCGCGAGCCTCATCAAGGATCCGCGTCTGTCGATTCACCTGTGCCTGCATCTGGCGAATCAATCGAAGCTCCGTGATCGGAGGAAGCTTGGCTTGCGCCTCGCCTCCGGCACCCCCTCCACCCGCGCCGCCTGCCGGATCCTCGTTCTTGCCGTCCGCGAACGGATCGTCCCCGGGCTCTGGATCGGCCAGGGCGATCGACAAGCCCTCGAGACCCTCCGCGATCAGGTCCATCCGGCGAATCTCCATCGCACCTGCGGCGCTGCCCGCGAGCGAATCGCGAACGACGACAAGATCGCGATCAAGTCGGTCGGTGGTCGCCCGGAAAGCCTCCGCACCCTTCAGGATCTCCGATGCGGCGGGTCCAGACCGCAGGGTTCGCTGGACATCTCCGACGACGGCGGACTGCTCTCGCTGGATCGCGGAACCCTTTCGATCGATGCGCGCGCCCGGCGCAGGAAGCGTGCTTGCGACGGTCTCGCGTGATGCGCGGATCCGCATGGCGAGTTGCTGGAACTCCGCCGCAAGCTGCTGCCGTTCACGATCCGCCGCAGCCTGATCCTGCTTGGCCTGTGCCTCGGCGACCTTCCGCTGCGCCTCGCGCAGCAAATCGATTCCTCGCGAAACCTCGTCGCGCGCCTGCACGAAATCCGGTG
The DNA here is from genome assembly GCA_049318245.1 of Phycisphaerales bacterium. Taxonomy (GTDB): domain Bacteria; phylum Planctomycetota; class Phycisphaerae; order Phycisphaerales; family SM1A02; genus SYAC01. The sequence goes on from JBMOGS010000001.1 coordinate 113,120, forward strand.
TCGCCGGCACGAGTGTGGCCGCCGAGGCGTCGAAGCGTTCCGATGCGCGCAGGATCGAGCCCGCGATGATCGCCATGGATCGATCGCCCTGGCGCGCGTCCTCTCCGGCAGCGGCCGTGTTCGTGGAGATGCGAAGCAACTCCTGCGAGACCGCACGTGTCTCCGGACCCGCATGCACCGCGGCCGCGTCGATGCGCGCAAGGGTGGCATCGGCGGCCTCGATGAGCGCGCGCAACGTCTCGGCGAGACTGGCAAGGCGCCTTCGAAGTTCCTCGGTGCGCGCACGACGATCCTGTCGAAGCGATGCACGCATCTTCTCGACAGCCTCGGCCGCCCGCTGCAGGGACGCATCGGCAGCGGCGGACTGGTTCCGGTCGGTCCGTTCCGCGGCCTCGTCGAGTTGCCGTGCGGCCTGGCCTTGCTCGCCCTCCTCCGCGGCCTCCTGCAACGATCGCGCCTGCGCGGGATCCTGCTTCCGCGCCTTGTCCGCACGGTCGCGCAGGTCCTCGATCATCGCGGCGGCCTCATCGGCGGCGGTGCGCTGACGGTTGGCCTGCTCCTGCAATGCCTGCCGCTGCTCTGGAGCGAGTTCCTCCTGGGGCTTGCCGGCTGTTCCTCGTGAAGCCTGTTGAAGCGATGCGCGAAGGCCCTGGATGGTTTCGGCAAGCCGCTCCACGCGGCGCTGCATCGCGGCTGCATCGTCGTCGCGATCGAGCAGATCGACCGCATCGGAAAGTCGCTGTGCCGCATCCTCCTGGTGCGCGCGAATTTCGCGTTCCGTGTCGGAATCCATGGCCTGCGCGTTGCGGGAGAGCGCCTGTGCCTGTTCCGCCTGATCCCGCGCCTCGGAGACGGCGCGGGCGGCCTCCTGCAGTGTCTCGGCAAGCGGGACGTCCATGATGCCGTTGCGCTTCAGGCGCTCCAGAAGATCGTCGTTGGTGTCGCTCGCCTGCCGGATTCGTTCCGCGACGCTTCCCTGCGCGCGCGCGCGGTTGGAAGCATCCTTCTCCTGCATCAGGTCACGCTGCGTGGATTCAAGGCGTGCCAGCGTCTCCCGCAGGCTTCCAGCCTGCTGGCGAACCTGCCGCTCCAGGACATCCTTGTCGACCACGCGCAACCGACGGGGCTCGCTCGCGATGATCGCCCGCGGTCCCTGCACATCCTGATGAATGTCTCGCGTCGTGCCGCGAAGCAGGAGCGTGTCGCCCGACGCGACCTGCATCGATTGAAGATCCAGGACGCGATCGATGGATGCCTGGACATCCGCGACATCCGCCTGCTCCGTCCCGAGCTGCACCGGCGACGGCTCGCCGGATCGCTGCTGTCGATCCAGGGTCCAACCGATCGACGCGAGCTGGATGTCGTCCTTGGCCATGATCCGGAATGGAACGCGCGCACCACGGGTGATGATCTCGTCCGCCTCGGGATCGACCACCGACACGGCGGGGGCCGTGTCCTCGATCACCTGCGGATGCAACCGGAGCGACTCGGTCGCACGCACACCCATCGCATCCATCGGTTCCACCACGATCGAGATGCCGGGCTGAAGCGGCGCGCGCACCAGCCACGTCGTCGGGCCCCGCGCCTGAACATCCGCATCCGGAATCGACGTGTTCGATGCATCCAGCACCTTCACCATCGATGCGGTGCCTGGATCCAGCGCTGGAGCATCGAGCTGCAGGGTCAGTTGCAGCGTGCTGTCCTTCAGGATCGGCCCGGTGTCCGGGACGGCAATGCCCCTCCACTCGGATCGGATGACCGGTCGAATTCCGGAGGCGTAGGCGGGCGGCGTGATCTCCAGCGCACCCGAGGCGATCGACGGAGCGGTGACGATCCGGAGGTCCACGGGTTCCGTCTCGCCATCCGCGGCGATCGCGCTCAGCGTCATGCGGTTCCCTTCCGCCTGGATCGGCCGCTCGAACGATCCGTCGGCCTGGCGGACCAGCTCGATCTCGCGCTCGTCGCGCGAGCCAGTGTCCGACCAGGTGGTGCAGCGCGCCCGCACGCGCAGATCCGGTTCGTCCCCCCGCAGCACCTTCACGCGAAACGGGATCTGCGATCCACGCGCGACCGCGGGTGCGTTCCACGCATGCTCCAGCACGACGCGTGGAAGCCATCGATCCATCGACCATGGCGTGAGTGTTCGACGGAGTCCGATCCACGCACCCTGGGGCTCATGACGAATCCACCATGCGGCCGCAAGCGCCAGCAGGAGGGTGCCCATCGTCCAGAGGACAGTGCCCGCGGATCGGACATGCCGCTCGACGCGGATCTCCCGAAGCGACGACCGGGCCCGCTCCACGACCTGGGCCTCGAGGGACCCGGGCATGGCGCGTTGCTCGAAGTCCAGTGCGCTTGCGAGTGATCCCCGGAGACGCGATTCGACGGACTCGATTCGAAGTGTCGTGCTGGTCAGGGATGGTGTGCGGATCCAGCATCGCTCGATCACTGCACGCACCACACGTGTCGCGAGCAGCAGACCGACCGCGAGCAGCACCAGACGGACCACCATCGGCCATCGCACGAGCCAGTCGACCACGATCAATCCCGAGACGCACAGGATCGAGAGGGTGAGCAGGCGCGCGATGTGCTGCAGACGATCGAGCAGAAGCACCGTGTGGTGCAGGGCCTTCAGGCGTGCTCGAATCGTGTCGCTCACGGCCTCAAAGCCTAGCAATCCGGGGCATGGAGGCCCGAAAAGTCCCTGCATTTCAGCCGATTTTCGGTCAGGCCAGACGAAGTGCCCGCCGCCCCATCCACTCGGTCGCCAGAAGCGTCACCACGAGCGCGTAGAGCGGCCATCGATCCCACAGCGGACGCTGGATCGGCTGCCTCACGGTGATCGATCGTGATGGGATGACGGCTGCAAGCTGCGAGGCATCCTGGGCACGGATCATCCTGCCGTTCGTCGCGCTGACGAGTCCCTGAAGGAGCGCGTGATCCGGGGTCGTGTCGACCTGCTCGGGTTGTTCGGAGCGCACTTCCACCATCGCCTCGGTCGCGGTCCATCCCGCGCCACGCGCCGCTCGAATGCGCCAGGCGCCCTCGGCCGGTGGTGCCCATGAACCGGCGTATCGCCCCATGTCCTGTGGTTGGAGACGGATCTCGACGACTTCCGAACCATCCGATCGCTCGGCTTCGACCACGACGGTTTCGAGCGTCGCGTCGCCCAGACCATCCACGACGACGCGTGTGGGTTGATCGACGGCGACACGCACCGGATCCACTTCGATGGCCGGCGCGTTCTGGTCCGCCCGCAGGCTCTGACGCGCGAGATGCCGGATGATCTGGATCCAGAAGCGCTCCGGCAACGTCTCGCCACGGCCATGTCGCCATCGCCAGGTCTCGTCGGTCGCCACGTACGTGACCATGCCTGCACCAAATCGCATGGACATGACGACGGGAAGTGTCTCCCGTGCATCTCGTCCGGACACCGTTGCCCAGGTCTCCACCGTCGGCTTCAGATTGCGTCTCTCGACGCGCTGGGCCCATTCAAGTCGTGCCCATGGCTCTCCGTCCGCACCCAGCACGGCCGGCCACGGCTCATCGCGATCACCCAACCGGAGCAATCCGACCCGCGTGGCCATCTCGGTCGGAAGCATGGTGACTGGCTCGTCCCATCGCGGCAAGTCGCCGGCCTCCGTGAACGGGAGCGTGTCCTCCAGCGAGAAGCCTTTCCAGGAGCCGGGTGTCGAGCGTGGTCCACCGATCCAGAGAAGTCCGGTGCCTCGTGTCGCGACCATGTCGCGCAGCGCCTTCTGTCGGGCTTCGTCCAGGTAACTCCCGGGCACGTCGCCCAGAATCACGACGTCGAAGGCCGCGAACTCCTCGGCGTTCGCGGGCAGACGCGCCAGGGGCGCCGTTCCCTCCTGTGCGAAGTCTCGATCCGCGGAAAGCAGCATGACCGAGCTCTCCAGGCCCGATTCTCGAAGCAGGAGGTTCTTGAGGTATCGGTACTCCCATCGTGGCCAACCATCGACGAACAGAACCCGAAGTGGTCGATCCATGAAATCCACCTGGATCTCGCGCCGATCGTTCGAGGCATCCGCATCGGCACGATCCGAGATCAGCACGACTTCCCAGTCGCCCTTCCCAGCCGTCTGGCGCGAACCCGTGAGCGTGATCTGATCGCGACCAGAACCGTCGCGTTCGACGGTGCGCTCATCGAGGACGACACCGGACACGCGCTCGCGCAGCACAACCTTGACCGGGTCCGTGGTCGGATTCCGGATCACGACCGACACCGGAACCTGATCGCGCGGGAAAGCGCGCTGTGGGTGCTCGATCTCGGTGATCGCGCGATCCTGCGTGCCACGCTCGTCACCGAGCGGAATCGCGATGAGGGGTGCCGACATGGAACCAAGACGCTGCCGGGTCGTCTCGTCGACCGCGTCCTGACTTCGCCCGTCGGTGACAAGGATCACCCCGCCGATGGGCCGCGCGCCCGCGCGATCCAGCCATTGTCCAAGAACCGACGCGATGAGCGTTCGATCCGACTCGATGGGTCCAAGCGCCTCCGCGGATGCCATGTCCCGGACACCTCCACCAAAGGCGTGCCAGGCGATGTCGTGATCCTTCGCGATCTGGTTCCAGACGGGTTGCTGGATGAGCGTGCGCAACGCGTCATCGCGCGTGATCGCGACACCATTCGCGTCGATCTCGTCACGCACGCGAAGGCTCGTGCTTCGATCCAGCAGCACATGCACGACATCGCGCTCGATCCGTTCGCGGGGCCACTCGATCATGGGACCAAGCGCCAGCAGGAGCACGACGCCAAGCGAGAGCGCTCGGCAGGTTGCAAGTGCCAGTCGAGCGGGCCGTCCACCCCGCAGGCCGGCATACGAGAACCACCCGATTCCCATCATCAGCAGCCCCAGCAGCACCAGCATCCACATGGGGGGCGTGATGCGCAGCACGAGCGTCCACGACTCTCCCGCAAGATCCGCCGGGATCGTGAGGATCCTTTCGATCCACCCGCTCATCCTGCCGTCTCCACCATCGGCCGTGGGCTCGATCGGCGCGACCACAGGCTTTCACCCACCAGGAACAGGAGCGCAAGCAGGAGCAGCGGCAGCGTCCAGGTCGATTCCTGCCGCACCGAATCCTGCGCCACGGTCCTTTCCGCGCTCAGACGCGTCCACACGCCGACCGGCGACCACCATGCTTCGATCCTGGATGCATCCACATGCTCGATGCTCGCGGCCTGCGGATCAAGCCGCGCCGCGATCGGACGCGCGCGACCATCGCGCTGCTCCAGCGACCAGACGCCGGGAAACGGAACCGGTTGTGTCGTGCGACCTTCCGAGTCGATCTCGATCACCCGCGTCTGCCGTGGATCCACCGATCGCAGGACACCACCCGCCGCCGAAGGTCCCAGCTGCGCGATGGCACCGGTCATGATCACGCTGGAACCGCGGGCAAGCGCACGTCCGGCCCGGATCACCTCCTGAAAGAAGGGCACCATGAGCGGACGCAACGGCATGTCGGTGCACTCCAGTTCCGGCGGAAACGCGAGAAGCAGGAGCAGCCCCTGTCCATCGAGTGGCCTGACGGTCAGCGCCGCGGGTTCACCGGACTCGAACATCAGGACCGAATCCGATCGATCGGAAGCGATGTTCCAGGAACGCTGGACCGACACCGGCTCCGTCAGCACGTCGATTTCGGCACCCAGGGCGGCAAGCAGGTCGCCACGTGGTTGTCGTGGCGCGAATCTCCGGATCTCGCCATCGTTCCGCGGCGACATCTCGACTCGCACGCCGGACTCCCGGTTCAGGTCGAGGATCCACGCATCATTGGCACCCTGGACAGGCGTGATGACGATCAGGCCGCCATCGCGCAGATGCCTGGAAGTCCACTTCCAGCCTCCAGCATCGAGCAGGTCGGGTCGCGTGAGGATGATCACGTCCGCGTCGGCCGGTGGACGAATGCCCAGCATCGTCGGATCGAGCTCTCGCACCTGCACATCGGCCGACTCCATCGCCTGCCGGATCCAACCCGATGCCGACAATCGATCAAGACCCTCATCCTCCCGCCGTCGACCCACGATCGTGACCTTCGGCGTGATGGTGGCCACGTTGACCACCGACAGCGTGTCGTCGAGAGGCTGCGCATCCGGTCGCAGCCCGATCGTGCACGACTCGATCGGTGTCCGCGGAAGGGGAATGTCCCTGCGTGCCTCGGGTGTGCCAGCGGTCCATGCGATGTCCGACTGTGCCAGGATGTCCCCGACGGCGGATCGAACCTGCACATCGTCACCCGATCCCGTGTCACCGGACCGACGGATGTCGACCCGCATCGAGCCCTGTTCCATCACGCTGGAGGCGCGAACAATCGATGCCCTTTCGATCCAGCGATTCGGTGCGGGCGTTGGAAGGGTGGGCACACAGCGCCATCGCACCGCGCGAGCGCGATCGTGCCATGACGCCGGCAGGCCGCGATCCGCGTCGACGCTTCCGCGCCGGAGTCCGCTTGCCAGCAGGACCTCCCGTGGCGCCGATTCCTGCTCCGGTGGGAGCGCGAGTTCAAGAGCGCCCAACAGATCCGACGGAACCGGTCTCGCGATCCAGTCGCGGATGCTCGATCGGATCCGTTCATGATCGAGGGTTGGCTGCAACTCGACCCGTGGTGGACGTGCGGCACGAACGATCGCGGCCCGATCGCCCGGACGCAGCGTCGAGACTTCCCGCAGGAGATGATCCTGCATCACCTGGATCACCGGCGTGCCGTCGGGGAGCGTCTCGGCGGATGTGGCACCATCGTCGATCACGATCCAGAGTTCACGGGGCCCTGAACCGACACCCATGAGGCCGATGAACGGTCCGGCCATCGCGAAGCCCACAAGCCCGATGCCAAGCGTGCGCAGGACAAGCAGGACCCATCCATCCAGACGACGACGTCGACGAAGCCGCTCCAGCGCGCGCTGCAGCAGCATCGTGCTCGGCCACGCGGTGGCGCGTGGTCGACGCAGCAGCACATGGAGGATGATCGGGAGCGCCGCCGCACCAAGCGCCGCGATCGCCAATCCGGGAACGAGGAAGCTCACGAACGTCTCCGTGCGCGCCAGGCCGTTTCACGACGACTCAGGAGCGCGGCGAGCGTGGGTCCGACCGAAGCGTGACTGTCCACGCGGACAAGGTCACAGGAGAGGCTTCGCGCCATGCGCTCGAGTTCCGCATCGAAGGCATGCAACGCCTCCAGATACGCGGGACGAAGCGTCTCCGCATCGGCCTCGACCGACTCGGCACCCTCCATGTCCTCGAATCGCCGGAAACCCTCGAGCGGAAACCGGAGTTCCTGCCGATCCATGATCCGCACCAACACCACGTCATGACCACGAAAGCGCGCCTTGCCCAGTGCCTGCTGGATCGGTGGAAGAGGCTGCTGAAAGTCGCTCAGGATGAACAGGAGCCCGCGCGCGTTGAAGGTGGAGATGCCATGATCGATCGCGCGTGGCATGTCCGCAACACCACCCACCCGGACCGACGCCAGCGCCTGCACCATGCTTCGCCACTGTCCATGGGAACCCGATCGGCGCACCCCGGCGCGCGATGACTCCGCGAAGACCTCCAGCCCGACGCGATCACGCTGCTCCAGACAGAGGTGCGCGATCGCCACGGTGATCGCGGCGGCGCAGTCGAACTTCGTCCATTGCAGCGAGTCGCGACCGGCATCGGTTCCACCCCAGCCCGATTTCACCGCGATCGAACCGAAGCGCATGCTGTTGCTTGCGTCGACGAGGACGAGCACATCCAGATCCGTCTCCTGCTCGTAGCGCTTCAGGTACAGCTTGTCGCTGCGGCCGAACACCTTCCAGTCGAGATGACGAAGCGACTCGCCCGGCGTGTAGGGCCGATGCTCGGAGAACTCCACGGCCTGACCCTGACGTGGACTTGCGTGGCGTCCCATGCCCAGACCCTCGACAAGCATGCGCGCCCGAAGTTCGAACGGCGCAAGCTGCGCGAGCGTCTCCGGCGCCAGATAGGCCTCGGCACGAAGTGGCGCGGTCAACGGATGAGCCGGTCCAGCGGTTGTCCATCCGCGGCCGCGTCGACCGGCACCTCGTCGATCAGGCGCTGGATGATGGTCTCGCTGGTGACGCCGTCGGCCTCGGCGTTGAAGTTCGTCACGATGCGATGTCGAAGCACCGGCAGCGACACCGCGTGCAGATGGCGCGTCTCGACATGACTGTCACCCGACAGGAGCGCCTTGGCCTTCGCCGCCAGCACCAGAAACTGGCTGGCGCGCGGGCCTGCACCCCATGCCACGTAGTCGCGCACGATGGCGGGCACCTGAGCACCCGCCGATGGTTCCTGCTTCGCGCGCGTGGCGCGCACGATTCGCAGGGCGTGGCGCATCACGTGTTCCGCGATCGGCATGCGACGCACCACGGACTGTGCTCGGGCCAGGTCCTCTGCGCTCAGCACGCATTCGGTCGTGAGCACCTGCTCGCCGGTGGTGCGGGCCACGATCTCCATCTCCTCGGCCTCGGTCGGGTAGCCGATCCGGATGTTCAGCATGAACCGGTCCAGTTGCGCCTCGGGCAGGGGGTAGGTGCCCTCCTGCTCGATCGGATTCTGGGTTGCAAGCACGAAGAATGGCGTGGGAAGGTGGTGCGCGACCCCGCCGACTGTGACCTGTCGCTCCTGCATCGCCTCGAGCAGCGCGGCCTGGGTCTTGGGCGGCGTCCGGTTGATCTCGTCGGCCAGCACCAGATTGGCGAAGACCGGACCGCGCACGAATCGCAGCGACCGGTTTCCGGTCGTCCGATCCTCCTCGATCACCTCGGTGCCGGTGATGTCGGACGGCATCAGGTCCGGCGTGAACTGGATCCGGCTGAACTGCATGCCGAGCGTGCGCGCAAGGGTCGCGATCAGCAGCGTCTTCGCGAGGCCGGGAACCCCCTCCACGACGGCGTGCGCACCACACAGCATCGCCAGCAGGATCTCGTCGAGGACGCGGTCCTGTCCGACGATCACGCGATGCACCTCGGAGCGCACGCGGCGGATGGACTCGCTGGCCCACATCGCGTCGTCGGTCGTGGCAAACGCGCCGGTCTCGCGGGATGCGTCCATGCGGCGAGTATAGAGTTCACGCGTGCCGGAACTCCCGGAAATCGAGAGTCTTCGACGCTCGCTGTGCGCCTCGATTCTCGGCGCGGAAGTGATCGATGGTGGTGTGCTTCGCCGGGACATGCTGCATCGCGCCTCAGGCGCGCCGAAGAACCCCCTTGCTCCCGGTGACGTGATTCTTGCGCTGCGCCGCAAGGGCAAGCAGCTGGTCCTTGAAACGCGTTCTGGCGCATGCCTCCTGATGCATCTGGGCATGAGTGGTTCCGTTCGGGTCGTCCCGGGAGAGGCGGTGCCCGAGTCGCACGTGCATGCCCTGTGGCGAATGCGGCGGCGCGACGACACGATCTCGTTCCGGCACCGCGATCCGCGTCGTTTCGGTTGGTTGGAGAGCCACGCCTCGATGGCGTCCGTCGAGCGACATGCCTGGTCCGCGCTCGGACCGGACGCCCTGAATGTCTCCATGGAGCATCTTGCGCGCTCGCTTCGTGAAAGCCGCCGGCCCTTGAAGTCGTCGCTTCTTGACCAGGGTCGGATCGCCGGCCTTGGCAACATCTACGTGGATGAGATCCTTTTCCGGGCAGGGCTTCATCCGGAGTGCCGGTCCGATCGCGTCCCAGACGACATGCTCGCGGGACTCCTGCGATCGATTCATGTCGTGCTTGCGCATGCAGTCGAGCTGGGAGGCAGCACCATCCGCGATCACCGAAAGGCCGATGGTGGCTGGGGCGCGTTCCAGTCTGAGCACCAGGTCTATGGGCGGGCGGGCATGCCCTGCAGGTCCTGTCGGACGAACCTGAGCACAACACAGGTATCCCAAAGGACCACGGTGTTCTGCAGGAACTGCCAGCGACGCAGGCCCCAGAAGCGCCCTGCGTGACGTGTGGCAGCTTTCCTTCCGGCCAGGCCAAGCGGTGGCCACGTGACTGTGGAAACCGCTCAGGGCGGCCCCTGCCACGCCCAGGGGCGCCAGCGGCTCCGGGGGCACATTCACGGGGTTGATCACCGAGCCAGATCAGGACCCGTCCGGCTGCCGAAAGAACACCCAATAGATTTCTTATTCTCCGTAGAAAAGGGCCCTGTTGGAATGTGGACAACCAGGCCAATCACACACAAACACCAGCGAAACAAGGGCTTGCAAGAGACGGTGTCTGTGGAACTCTTGTCGATTCACGTTCATGAAGACATCACGACAGGTCACCGCAGCCACAAGCCAGGGAACGCCGTTACGCGTTCCCCCTTTCCATCCCACCCACGAGTCACCAGAAGGCGACACAACAGACAAGACACCCACAATCGGGGCGTTTCTGCTGATGTGAGGAACTTGTGGATAACCAGGCTCAGTCCAGCTCGGACTGCAGCAGGCCTTGCAGCCGTTCGACATCCGCGCGGAGACGATCGTCCGCGCGCTGTTTCGAATCGACCGTCCGGATCGCGTGCATGACGGTCGTGTGATCGCGGCCGCCGAGGTATCCGCCGATCTCCTCGAGGCTGTGTCGCGTGTGTCGACGCGCAAGCCACATGCAGACCTGTCGGGGCAGGGCCACGCTCTTGTGCCGGCGCTTGCCAAGCAGGTCCGTCAGCTTGATGTCATAGAAGCGCGCCACGGCATCCAGGATCGCCTGGATGTTCGGCTGCTGGCTTCCACGACCACTCTGCATCGGGTCTGCGCCGATCGCCTCCTTGGCGAGATCCAGATCGATCGATCGCCCCATCGCCAGCGCGACGCCCCGGATCTTCGCGAGCGCCCCCTCGAGTTCACGGATGTTCGAATCGATGCGCGCCGCGATGTAGGCAGGCACGTCATCCGGCATCTGCATGTCGTGCAGACGGGCCTTCGTCTTCACGATGTTCACGCGCGTCTCGTAGCACGGGCGATCGATGCGCGCGACAAGACCGCTGTTGAATCGGCTCACCAGGCGTTCCTCGAGATCCGGGATCTCCGAGGGTGCCGCGTCGGAACTCAGCACGATCTGCTTGCCGGCCTGATGCAGCGCGTTGAAGGTGTGGAAGAACTCCTCCTGCGTCTGCTCATGCTTCGACAGGAAGTGGATGTCGTCGATCACCAGCAGGTCCACGTTCCGGAAGCGATGGCGGAACTCGTTCATGCGACCTGCCTTCACGCACTCATGGAATCCATCCATGAAGGTGTTGCAGCTGATGTACGAGATTCGCGCCGTGGGCTGCTGGCGCAGCACCATCTGGCAGATCGACTGCAGCAGGTGGGTCTTGCCAAGGCCGACGCCGCCATGCACGAAGAACGGGTTGTACGCACGACCAAGCTTGCCGGCGACCGCCATGGCCGCGGCGTGCGCCAGACGGTTGCCCGGACCGACGACGAAGGAGTCGAAGCAGTAGTCCGGACTCAGGATCACCTGCTCATCCAGAAGGGGCGTGCCTTCGTGGGACGGCGCGCCGTTCATCGGCTCGATGAGGGCCGTTTCGGACCCCATGAAGCGCACGGCCAGAAGCTGCCCGGTGATCGATTGCACAGCCTCCGTGAAGGGCGCCACACAGGAACGCTGCAGGTACTTCAACCGGACAGGTTCGTCGATCAGCAGGCGCAGCACGCCCCCGTCGATTCCCATGACCGAGATCTCCTCGAACCAGTGCCTGCAGACTTCCGGATGATTCCGACGCAGGTACGCGTGGATACCCCGCTGCAGTTCTTCATTCGACATGGATCATGGACCTTTCGAGAGCGGAACACACTCGATCGAGATGCAGGCACCCACGATCGACGGAAGTTTCTGAAGCGTGACACGGAAGTGACGCGCAGTGAGTCATCCACACGATCACCGGCGTGTGGGTGGGGTCGGGAAAATAGAGAGACCCGCGACGAGCGTCAACCACCCGAACGCGTGGATCGAAAAATGCAGAAATGCAAGAAAGATGCGGGGTTTTTCGGCCGCCTCAGGACGTCGGCTCCGAACCCGTTTCAGCCCGATCCTGCGCCACGGCCTGCGCCGGATCGGCGGCGACCTGACGTTCATAACGCTGTCGGTTCATCCGGTGATCCATGAGAAGGTGGACCCTGTGGGCCTGGTCACCGGCTGCCTCCATCAACCGCTCTCTCGCATACTGCATATGGGTGCGTCGACTCACGTGGACCACAACGATCTCGGGCCGCGTCCACGCCTGGATGAGTCCGCGCAGATCCTCGATGTGGAGATGCTTCCCCACCTTCGCGCGGTCCCGGTGCTCAGGATCGAAGAACGTGCACTCCGTGATGACCACCTGCGCATTCACGAACTCGTCGCGGAGCAGGAAGGGACCCATTTCCGTGTCACCGGTGTAGGCGACCAGGGGAATCTCCATCGTTCGCGTGATTTCGGTGCCCTGTGACTTCAGTTCGCGCAACTTGTCCTGGGGAAGGCCATGGAACTCCTCGCGCAACTTGCTTCGCCGCTCCAGGAGCACGAATGCCAGGCTTGGCGCGGAGTGGCTGACCTCGATTCCCCGCACGAACATGTTGGGTCGAAGCTGGAAGTCGACGCCGGGCTCCAATCCGACGATCTCGTGGGGCGTCTTCTGCCGTTCCAGGTCGATCCAGGTCGACATCATGACCTCAAGCGGCCGAACCAGCCGAGGATGACACAAGACCCTGCCAGTTCCAAGCTTCTGGAAGTTCCGCTGGCTGAACCAGTAGGGCAGCGCAGCCACATGATCCATGTGAGCATGGCTCAAGCAGATGGTGCCGGCGGTCAGGACTGGACGGGGACACAGACCCACATCGAACGCGACATCCAGCTCGGGAACATGCACGGTCGCCTCTTCACCGGCGACGCTGACACCCTGGATGCGGTACGGAGGGACGAAGAGGAAGCCCATCTGCCCCTCGCGGGGCGGCGGCTTTGGAACCATGTAAATCTCCTTCGGCGGCGCTTTCGCGCGGCGAGGCGTGCTGGAAAACCGCAATCCTAGCCCAAAATGACCTAGAACCCGGATCTCGTGGAGATCTTTTTGTCATTTCGATGATTTCATTTTCAGGAGCCCGCTCCCGAATTCAATGCTGGCCGATTGCCTTCGCCCATGGTTCAGGATCCGGTCCAACCCTTCTCCTCCCCGGACGAAACACCGCTTCGGAGCGCTTTTCACGACGATCCAGACATGAGGGACATCGTCCGGTCGTTTCTTGAGGAGATCCCGAGGCGGATGTCACGGATGGAATCGCTCCTCAAGGAAGGCAACCGCATCGAGTTCCGTCGGGTCGTGCACCAGATGAAGGGTGCGGGCGGCGGTTATGGGTTTCAGGAAATCTCGAATGCAGCGGCGCAACTGGAGTGCTGCATGAACCTGAGCGGCGACCAGTGGTCCCGCGATTGTCTGGCGCATCTGGCCACATTCCAGAAGCTGCTTCGACGGGCCCATGCGGGCCTGCAGGAGTTTCACTAGGTGATCGGCACGGAATCATCGCATGACGAAGCGGGCCCGATCTGGGACAATGAGGCGATTCCGATGCCCGAAGCGACTCCGGTTCCAAGACTTCTGGCGATCGATGACTCAGAACTGATTCATCGACTGCTGCAGGTGCGGCTGCAAGGCGAGCGACTGGAGCTTCACAGCGCCTTGAGCGCGAACGAGGGGATTCGCCTGGCGCAGGAGCTGTTGCCCGAGGTGATCCTGCTGGACATCGAGCTGGACGAGATCGACGGATTCGAGGTCCTGTCCAGGCTCAAGCAGGATCCGCGAACGCACGACATCGCGGTGATCTTCATCAGTGCGGCAAGCGACACCATGGATCGTGTGCGTGGTCTTGACCTTGGCGCCGTCGACTTCATCGCCAAGCCCTTCGAGGTCGTGGAACTGAAGGCGCGGGTGCGGCTGGCGCTTCGCATGCGCCATCTGGTGAAGATGCTGGAGCATCGCGCGCAGATCGACGGACTGAGTGGTCTGTGGAACCGCCGGTACTTCGATCAACGCCTGTCCCAGGAATTCAGCGAGGCGCGACGCCATGGCCGCCCGCTTTCCCTGATCATGTGCGATGTCGACCGATTCAAGCGATTGAACGATCAGTTCGGACACCCGTTCGGCGACCACGTCATCGAGCGGGTGGCACAGGTGCTTTCGGGGGGTCGCGGCAGCGACATCGCGTGCCGGTACGGCGGCGAGGAATTCAGCATGATCCTGCCAAGCACCGCGGCAACGCACGCGCACGAGGTCGCCGAACGCAAGCGCTTGATGATCGAGTCACAGTCGTGGACGGGCCACCCCGATCTGGTCGTGACGGCGAGCTTTGGAATCGCGGATCTGCAGCGCATGCCCCCCAGCACCACGATGCCACAGCTCATTCACGCCGCGGATGCCGCGCTGTACCGGGCCAAGCAGCAGGGACGGAATCGGATCGAGATCGCGTAGGCACCGCCGTGCGCCCACCGGGCCATGCGGGCCATCCAAACTAGGATTCCTGCGTGGCGGTCCAGCACGACCAGGCGATCTGCATTCGGCAGTGGGACTTCTCGGAGACCAGCCAGACGGTCAGCCTTTTTGCACGACGGCTTGGCGGATTGCGGGCGCTCGCGAAGGGGTCGCGTCGCGAGCGTGGAAGCTTCTCGGGGGGCATCGATCTTCTCACGGCCGGCGAGATCGGGATCATCGTGAAGCGGGATTCGGATCTCGCCACGCTGACCGAATGGGACGTGCACGAGACGTTCCCGCGCCTGCGTGACGACCTGCAGGCGAATCGCTCGGCGTGGTACGTGGCGGACGTGCTTGGTCGCATGCTTCCGCCGCTGGATCCGCATCCGAGGCTCTTCGACGTGACGATGGAGCTCCTGCACACACTGGGCCACGTGGGAGCCACCGAGTCCGTGATGCTGCGATTCCAGTGGATCCTGCTGGAAGAGACGGGTTGGCAACCCGACCTTCAGGATCCGGAGCCCGACGCACGCACGTTGGCGTTCGATCCGCAGGAGGGTGTCTGGACGAGCGACTCGGGAGCGCCCGGATCCTGGCGTGTGCGCCGGGAGACACTGGAGACGTTGCAGGCGGCCGCGGCGGGTGCGCTGGAGCGGCAGGATGCCGTGTCGGTGCAGCGCGCGAACAAGCTGCTCGCTGCCCACATCCGCAACGTGCTGGGCGAGGAGCCCTCCAGCATGGCATGGGTCTTCGGACGCCTGCCAGTCGGGGGCGCATCCCCGAGGCCGCGATCCGGCGACCGGCGCTGAGGAATCAGAAGAACCGGATGCCGGCCTCGTAGTGCCGGAGGATTCCACGATCATCTCGCACGGCACGGCACCAGACCACCATTGCGGGACGATCGATCCGGACCCCGGAAGGCTCATGACCGATCGCTCGGCCCGTGAGACCCTCCGGCATCAGGCAACTGACCTCGATGCGAGCACCATTCTCGCTCACATCAAGGGCCGGATAGACCTGTGGGCGTTCATGGTCGTGATGCCAGGCGATGGACACCGATCCGGCGGCCACCATGCGACCGGTGTCCCGTCGATCCAGACTGCATCTGGACTCCAGGGATCGGGTGGAGGCGGTGTCCGCGGACATGTGGTGTCGGGTGATGAAATCCATGACGACCTCAACGTTGGATACGAATCCGGACACCGGGGTGTGAGGTCCGAAAGAGATGCAAAATCACCATCCACCCGTGCCGTCGCGTGCTCCGATAAGAAAGATCCATAGACTCCATCCAGCATGACTTTGCGCTCCGCAACCCTTCCAAACGGCCTGATGATCCTTGGGGAAGTCGATCCGACGGCCCACACCGCCGCCGCGGGGTTCTTCGTGCGAACGGGTGCCCGTGACGAGCCAACCCCCCTCATGGGCGTGAGCCACTTCCTGGAACACATGATGTTCAAGGGCTCCGAGCGGCGCACCGCGTTCCAGGTGAACGAGGACTTCGATCGGATCGGGGCCAGCCACAACGCATTCACCAGCGGCGAGATGACATGCTTCCACGCGCACGTGCTGCCGGAACACGTGCCTGCCGCGCTGGAGATGCTGGCGGACATCCTGCGGCCCGCGCTGCGTCAGGCGGATTTCGACGAGGAGAAGGGTGTGATCCTCGAGGAGATCGCGATGTACGAGGACAACCCCTTCATGGCGCTCTATGAGCGCATGATGGAGCGGTACTACCACGGTCATCCGATGGGTCATCGTGTCCTGGGCACCAAGGAAAGCATCTCGGCCCTGCAGCGCGACGCATTGGCCGGTTACTTCCACGAGCGCTACGCGAGCGACACCATGGCACTCGCCGTGGCGGGCAAGGTCGACTTCGACGCGCTGGTGTCGCAGGCGTCGCGGCTCTGTGGCGCATGGCCTCGCGGCACGCCGGGCCGAACCCACACGAGCTTCCGACCGAACGAGGATCGGTTCGAGATGCGGCTTCCGAACCTGACACGGGCGTATCTCGGCATGATGATGCCGGCCCCGCCGCTTGCCGATCCTCGGCGGTACGCCAGCAGCCTGGTCGCGCAGATCGTGGGTGACTCGGAAGGCAGCCGCTTCTACTGGAGCCTGGTGGAGACGGGACTGGCCGAGGAAGCCACCTGCAACTACGAGGGCCGCGACGGACTCGGCGAGTATCTCGTGCTGGCAGCCTGCACCGGTGAAGCCGTGGAGGAAGTTCGCGGCAGGTTGCTGACCGAGATGCGCACGCTGGTGGACTCGCTGGATCAGGCCGAGCTGGATCGCGCGAAGGCGCGGATCGCGACAGCGGTCGCGCTGGCTGGAGAGCGGCCCGCGGGCCGCATGACGCGGCTTGGATCGCTGTGGGCGTACGGGATTCCCTATGCCACGTTGGCGGAGGAGATGCAGCGGATCGAGGCAGTCACGCTGGATGATCTGCGCCAGAACCTGCGCGACTTTCCGCTCCAGCCGGTGGTCACCGGGCTTCTGAAGGCCTGATCAGGCGGTGGGCCGGGTCAGCGCAAGCATGTCCGCCTGTTCATCGGCGTGATAGCTGCTTCGAACCAGGGGTCCGCTCTCGCAGACCTTGAATCCCCGGGTCAGTGCCTGGTGCTTGAACATGGCGAACTGGTCCGGGTGCACCCAGCGCTCGATCGGGAGGTGATTGCGCGTGGGCTGCAGGTACTGACCGACCGTCAACACGTCAGCCTTGCTTGCGGCCTGCACGTCATCCATCAGCTGCAGCACCTCGTCGTCGCGTTCGCCAATGCCCACCATGATGCCGGTCTTGGTCACCAAGCCTGACGCCTTGAACTGGGCAAGGACCGCGAGGGATCGGTCGTATCGGGCCTGTGGACGCACCGCAGGATGCATGCGCTCCACGGTCTCCATGTTGTGGCTGATGATCTCGGGTCGCGATTCGCACACGGTCTGGATCGCCTTCTCGTCACCACAGAAGTCTCCGACCAGGATCTCCACGCTCATGCCGGGGCATGCCTCGTGGACCCGGCGCACCGTCTCCGCCCAGATCTCCGCACCACCATCCGGCAGTTCGTCGCGGTTCACGCTGGTGATGACCACATGCTTCAGTCCCATCAACGCGAGGCTGGCGGCGACGCGGCGCGGTTCATCGATGTCCAGCGACGCGGGTCGGCCGGTCTTCACGTTGCAGAAGCCGCAGCTTCGCGTGCAGGTGTCCCCGAGGATCATGATCGTGGCGCTGCCACGGCTCCAGCACTCGCCCATGTTGGGGCAACTCGCCTCCTGGCACACGGTGTGCAGCCGATGCTCGTCGATGATCCCCTTCAGGCGCAGGTAGCCCTCGCCACCCGGAACACGCGCGCGCAGCCATTCCGGCTTGCGGCCAATCCGCATGGATTGCCGGGCCTCGTCGGCGTTGTTCAGCACCATGCCAGTCAGGCTCACCGCAGGAGCCGGCAGGTTGCGGGCCGTGTCACCACCCAGCGGCCTTGGATGGCGCGCGAGGGTGCGGGCAATGGCTGGGTCGGGGGCCGTCACGGAATCCGAAGGGTAGCCCTGTCGGAAGGATGGTCCAAGCCACATACTGCGCGAATGTCAGGGACCCGACACCCGTCCCCTTGGTGGCCCGCACTGTTGATCGTGATGATCGCGGTGGGGGCTGGGTGGACCTGGGAACTGCTGCGCCGGCCATGGGTGGTGGTTCCCGCGCTTCCAGCGGTCGCCGCGACCAGCGACCTGCCAAGGGTCCTCGTGTTCACGCGGACCATGAAGTATCGGCACAGGAGCATTCCGGCCGGCGTGCAGGCCGTGGTTGAACTTGGACAGGGTCGGTGGATCTCCGAGCACACGGAGGACCCATCGTGGTTCACGCAGGAGCGACTCGGCACGTACGCCGCCGTGATCTTCCTGAGCACGACCGGCGATGTGCTGGAGCCGGCGCAACAGGAGGCCTTCCGCGCGTACGTGGAGTCGGGCGGCGGATTCGTGGGTGTGCACGCCGCGTCCGACACGGAGTACGCGTGGCCGTGGTACGGAACGCTCGTGGGTGCGTGGTTCCGCGATCACACAAGCGTGATCGCGGCGGATGTGCATCGCGAGGATGCCACGGACATGAGCACGCGAATGTTGCCGGAGGTCTGGCGTCGGACCGACGAGTGGTATGCGTTTCAGAGCAATCCACGACCCGACGTGCGCGTGCTTGCGCACATGGACGACGCGCAGATGGGCGACAGTTCCATGGGTGGCGATCACCCCATCGCGTGGAAGCGCGAGATCATGAAGGGGCGTTCGTGGTACACCGGCATGGGACACACGATCGAGAGCTTCAAGGAACCGCTGATGCTGGAACACCTGCGAGGCGGCATCGAGTGGGCCGCCGGGATCGAGTCGCGATGAGCGCCCGCAAGCCCACGCCACCGACGATCGTGTACGAGAAGGGGGTCTTCTGCCTGGAGAACGAGTGGTTCGGGCTTCGCTCTTCGGTGAGCGTCCTGCCGGCACTCAAGTTGCTGCACGACAGCGACTATCGCGTGCAGTTCATCCACCGCGACGTGGCCACGCGCGCGGAACTGGAGCACTACCTGCGGAAGTGGCTCATGGAGAAGCACGCGGGCTTCGAGGTGCTCTGGCTGGCCATGCACACGCGGAAGGGTCTGTTGCTGCCTGGTGACGTGCGGCGGCACGACGAGAAGATGGACTTCGACCAGCTGGAAGAGGCGCTGGAAGGTCGCTGTGCCGGGCGGATCATCCACTTCGGCGGCTGCCGGACATTGCTGCTTCCCAGGGCGCGGATCGATCGATTCCTTCGTGTCACCAGGGCGCTGAGCGTCTCGGGTTTCCTGACCGAGGTGGACTGGACCGAGAGCACGCTGTTCGAGACGAGCCTGATGCTCGAGATGCAGAAGCATCCGGCGACGCGACGCGGCATGGCTGCGCTTCGCGGCGCGATGCGACGCATGCGGCCAGTGGAGTGCCGCCGGTCCGGTTTCGTGATGCACATCCGGCCCTAGGCCGTCACTCGGCGAGATCCCAGGCGGCGGCATAGGTGCCGCGCTCGAGCTTCAGGATCTGCCGCAGCAGGTCGTTGGCAAGCGCGCTGGCGCCGAATCGGAACAGGTGCGGCGCGAGCCATGCGTCGCCCAGTGTCTCCTTGACCATGACCAGGTAGTGCAGGGCGCTCTTCGCGGTCCGGATGCCACCGGCAGGCTTCATGCCGATGCGGGGTCCGCCACGCAGGTGCGTGTCGGCGATGGCCTGCAGCATGACCAGGGTGACCGGCATGGTCGCCGCAGGCTGCACCTTGCCGGTGCTGGTCTTGATGAAGACTTCGCCATCCTCGAGAGGCCTGGCCCCAGGCACGCTCATCGCGGCCTCGATGGCCAGGTCACTCGCGCGCCGCGCGTTGTCGAGCGTCTCGAGCTCACCGGTCTCCAGGATGATCTTCAGGTGCGCATGACGGCACGCGGCCTTGGTCTCCCGGATCTCGCAGGTGATCTCGTCGAATTGGCCGGCGAGGAACAGACCACGGCTGATGACCATGTCGATCTCGTCCGCGCCGGCGTCGACCGCGTCGGCGACGTCACGCAGGCGGACATCGAGCGGATACTGGCCGCTGGGGAAACCGGTCGCGACGGCCGCGACCTTCACGCCCGAGGCGCCCAGCGCCTCTCGGGCGGTGCGCACGAGCGTGGGATAGACGCACACCGCGGCGACGGGCGGGATCGGTCGCTTCAGCGCCACGCTGCCTCCCGCCGGACGCATCGCCTTGGCGCAGAGCGCCCGCACCTTCTCGGGACTGTCCTTGCCCTCCAGCGTGGTCAGGTCGACCATCGACATGGCCAGACGGAGCCCATCCGCCTTCGCCGAGGTCTTGATGCTTCGGCTGGTGAACTGCGCCACACGGCGCGTCACCATCACGGCATCGACGGGTGGAGAGGTCGCACCGGCGCGCTGCGGGCCAGCGGCGGACATGCTCAGCGGCCGCGCGCCTGCCGGAACAGCGTCGCGATGTTCTCGCGATACCGGATCTGCAGGCGCATGCTGCCGGCGTCCTCGATGTTGTAGATGTAGAGCATCTCGGTGCGGTTATCGAGCACCCAGAGGCAATCGGGCATGGCCGGGACGGCCGCGATGAGCCCGTTGCGGACGGTGGCGAACGAGAAGCCGTCGCGGCCCTGGATCGCCTCGTCGGCGAACGCGGCGGGACGCTTGGCGAACTGCACGACGATCAGGCTCGCCAGCACGAAGGCGCTGGCCCAGAGCGGTGCGATGAGAAGTCGCTGGATGGCATTGGTGCGCTTCATGGCTTGATCCTCAGCGATTCTGCTGGAAGGTTGCGGCGTCGCTCTTCAGGTCGCGGTATCCCACGCCCGTGAACTGCCGGATCGTCTCGTTCCACATGACGGCGACGACTTCCTGATTGGCCTCGTCCACGATGTAGACGACGCCCGGATACACGTTCTGCACGACGCCACTGACCATGCCGTAACGGCCACCGGCACGGGTCGCGGCTGGCTGCTGCTGCGCGTTCGCGGTGGGAGCCAGGCTTCCATAGGCCAGGATGCCGAGCAGCACCAGGTTGAGGGCGACAAGCGAGATGAACGACTTGTTCTTCATGGGTCAGGCTCCGGATTCTTCGACTTCGGATCGCGTGGTGGTCTTCAGGCTGAGCGTGATGGCAACGCCGAACAGCAGCGCCGCGATCAGATAGCCGATCACGGGCCAGCCCGATGGCGTGGAGATCTTCGGCGAGGGAGGATTGCCCTGCTGCATCGCGAGCGCGGAGGCCGCGGGCAGGAGAGCCGTCATGATGGAGGCGCAACGGAACCGCATGGGCGCAGTCTACAGCCCTGCGTGGACGCGACTCAGCCGAGGAGCTTTTCGGGCGACTCGAGAAGTTCCACGACCGTGTTCAGGAAGCGCGCGCCCTCGGCACCGTCGACCACGCGATGGTCGCAGCTGAGGGAGAGCGGCAGCACGAGGCCGGCGTAGAAGGCGCCGTTCTTCGTCATCACCTGCTCCTTGGCCTTGCCCGCGGCCAGGATCGCGACTTCCGGATAGTTGATGATCGGGGTGGCGAACATGCCGCCGTAGCTGCCGACGTTGCTGATGGTGAAGGTTCCGCCGACCAGGTCCTCGCGGGCGATCGTGCGCTCCTTGCAGGCCTTCGCCAGGTTGCGGATGGCCGCAGCGAGTTCGCCCACGCTGGCGCGTTCGGCGTTGCGGATGACCGGAACCATGAGGCCGTGGTCGGTGTCGACCGCGCAGCCGAGGTGCACGGGCTCCTTCAGCAGGATCTCGTCCTTCGAGTCGTCAACGTTGGCGTTCAGCGCCGGGTGCTTCTTCAGCGCCTTCGTGACCGCCAGCATGATGAAGGGCAGCATGCTGAGCTTGGTTCCCAGGATGGCGGCGTACTCCTTGCGCTTGTGGTCGAGCGCGGTCACATCGGCCTGGTCGACCACCGTGAAGTGCACGGCAGTCTTGACCGACAGGTCGAGCGCCTGCGCGATCTTGCGGCGCACGCCACGGAAGGGGATGCGCTCCTTGATGCCCTCCTGCGACACGGCGGGCAGCGGCGCAAGTGGGGCCGTGACGGGTGCGGCGATGGTGGCCGGTGCCTCGACGACCGGCGCGTGCGCGACGGGCTGAGCAAGCTGCACACGGCTGGCGGCGGTCTCGTGCGCCACCTCGTGGGCGCCGCGGCTGGCACCCTCCACGTCACTCGCGGTGACACGGCCACCACGGCCGGTGCCGTGCACACGCTGGATGTCCACGCCCAGGTCGCGCGCGATGCGGCGCACGGCCGGCGTGGCGAGGCTCTTCGCGGAGGTCTGCGACGCCGCCTCATGCTCGGGTTTGCGGGCGAAGCGGCTCGGCACGCCGAGCGTTCCGCTCACGCTTCCGACCACGGTGCCCGCGTCCTCGCTCGATTCGGCCTTTGGCGCGGGTGTCTTGGCGGCGGGCGCGGGGACCGCGGCCTTCGCGACCACGGCCGGCGCTGCGCCACCCACCTTGTAGCGCACCAGCACGCTGCCGACATTGATGATGTCACCAGCCTTGCCACAGAGCTGGCTGATCACGCCGGTCCATGGACTCGGCACTTCCACGACAGCCTTGTCCGTCTCCATCTCGGCGATGGTCTGGTGCTCCTTCACCGCGTCACCCTCGTTGACGCGCCACTTGATGAGCTCGGCCTCGTGAACACCCTCGCCCAGGTCGGGAAGGATGAAGTGACTGCGGTCGTCGGGCTGCTTCACGCCTGCCATGGTTGCCTCCGTCGCCTCAGTAGGCGGCGATTTCCTCGATGGCCCGCGCGATGCGATCGGCGTCGGGCATGTAGTCGAGCTCGAGCTTGTAGTACGGCATGATGGTGTCGAATCCCGCCACGCGCTGCACGGGTGCCTCGAGGTGCAGGAAGCACCGCTCCATGATGCGCGCGGCGATCTCGGCGCCGAAACCGCAGGTCTTGGGGGCCTCGTGCACGATCACGCAG
>JBMOGS010000002.1:0-114563 GCA_049318245.1 Phycisphaerales bacterium
TGAACACGTCGGTGGTGGCGCCGCCGATGTCCACGCACACCGCGTTGATGCCGCGACGCCGCGCGATCTCCTGCAGGATGTCGCCCACCGCGCCCGGCGTGGGCATGATCGGCGCGTTGGCCCACGAGATCAGCCGGTCGTAGCCCGGCGCATGCGCCATCACGTGCTCCAGGAACACGTCGTGGATGCGCTCGCGCGCGGGGCCGAGGTTCTCGCGCTCCAGCGTGGGGCGCAGGTTGTCCACCACGCTCAGGTCGAAGCCGGGTCCGCCGAACACGCGACGCACCGCGTCGGCCGCCTCCCGGTTGCCGGCGTAGATCACGGGCAGCCGGTACTCGCCGCCGAAACGCGGGCGCGGCTTCGCGGGCGCGATGAGTTCCGCGATCTCGACCACCTTGCGCTGGTCGCCGCCATCGGTGCCGCCCGAGATCAGCACCATGTCGGGGCGCAGCTCGCGAATGCGCTGGATCTGCTCGTGCGGCTTGCGACGGTCGTTGCCCGCGATGGTGTCCATCACGATGGCGCCCGCGCCAAGTGCCGCGCGCTTGGCGCTTTCGGCGGTCATCTCGCGCACCACGCCCGCCACCATCATCTGCAGGCCGCCGCCGGCGCTGCTGGTGCTGACGTAGATGTCGCAGCCCTCGGGCGCATCGGGACTCGTGCGCCGGATGATGGTGCCGTCGGCGTTCACCAGCCTGCGGCCACTGAGTTCCTGCAGTTCGGTGATCGCGTTGGTGACGCCCAGCGTGACGTCGGCCAGCGGCTCCTCGACGGTCGTGGGCGCCTCGCCGCGATGCGTCTGACGATATTCGCCATCGCGCAGCTCGATCATGATGGCCTTCGTGGTCGTGCTGCCGCAATCCGTGGCCACCACGACTCGGATGCGCGATGGATCGATCGACGTGGTGGCGTGCATGTGCCGATCAGGATATGGGTGACTCAGTCGCCTGACGCGCGATCCGGCTGCGGACGTGGCGCCGCGAGTTCGGCCAGCCGATCGAGCATCCACGGAATCGCGCCGCGTCGCTCCATGTACGAGGCGAGCGCGGCCCAGACGTTGGCGTCGATCAGCACGCCCGTGAACGGCGTGAGCGCGTGCATCATCTGGCCGCTGACCGCGCCCATGGGCCGCCAGCTCTCGAGCAGCATGGAGGCGGGCACGACCATCCCGCGCTTCACGATGCGCTGCAGCAGGTCATCGACGATCGTTCGCACGACCGGATCGGGCTCGACAGGGCCGTCGGCTTCCACCGCGAAGGCGTGGCGCAGCCGCGCGCGCCAGCCCGTGCGTTGCTCAGCGGCCATGTCGTTCCAGGAAGGCTTCGACCGCGCGGCGGCGAGCCTCCGCGGCCACGGGATCGTGTCCGAGCGGCACGACCACGCCACGCATGCCACCCTGTCGAGCGATCACGCGCCCGGCCACGTCGCGCGTGGCTCGCATCAGGCCCGCGTCGGACCTCCACAGGATTCCCTCCACGGAACTCCAGGCGATCCGATGCATGCGCAGCGGCTCATGAATCGTGATGCCGTCGCTTGTCAGCATGCAGTCGGTCGGAAGCAGGAACCGATGCAGCGAGACCGCGACCGCCAGCGCGCCCATCACGCCGAACCATGCGTCGCCCATCGCCAGTGACACGCTTGCGCCGATCGCGACAAGTGCGACCACCACCATCCACGCGCGACCGGGGCGCTCACGGGCGGGCCACACGGTCCATGCGAACGCGGACTCAGGACCCTCGCGTTGCGCGAGCGCAGCCCCCCGCTCCAGCATCCCGACGGGTGCGAGCGTCATGCGGCGCAGGGTACCTCGGTGTGCCCGGAAATCGAGGGGGCACGCGCGGAATCGCCGTAGCATGCGCGGATGAGCACGGCCCCTGCGGAACTCTCGGTTCGCGAATTCTCGACCGACGCGGACTATGCGCGGCATCTGGACGAATCCGATCCACTGGCGAGCTGTCGCGAGGCGTTCGAGCTTCCGCGGGACGCCTCGGGGCGTGCCGTGACGTACCTGGTCGGCAACTCGCTGGGCCCCATGCCGCGCGCCACGCGCACGATGCTGCAGGCCGAACTCGACGCGTGGGGTGGGATGGCGAGCGAGGGCCGCTTCCGTGGCACATGGCCCTGGTACAAGCATCATGAATGGTTCCGCGAACCGCTCGGCAGGCTCGTGGGCGCCAGGCCGATCGAGGTGGTCGCGATGAACGGCCTTTCGGTGAACCTGCATCTCATGCTCGCCAGCTTCTGGAGACCTCAGGGCAAGCGTGTGCGCATCCTCATGGAGGCTGGCGCGTTCCCCAGCGACACCTACGCGATCGAGAGTCATGTGCGCGTGCGCGGCATGGATCCCGCGCAGGTGGTCGTGAAGGTGAAGCCGCGCGACGGGCAGGCCTGCTTCGATGTGGCCGACTTCACGCGCGCCATCGAGCGCGAGGGCGACACCCTGGCGCTGGTGCTCGTGGGCGGCGTGAACTACTTCACGGGACAGGTGCTGGACATGCCGTCGATCACGGCGGCCGCGCACAAGGCGGGTGCGCTGTGCGGTTTCGACCTTGCGCACGCGGTGGGCAACGTGCCGCTGTCGCTGCACGACTGGAACTGCGACTTCGCCTGCTGGTGCAGCTACAAGTACCTGAACGCGGGCCCGGGCAGCGTGGCCGGCTGCTTCGTGCATGAGCGCCACGCGAACGACCTGGAGCGGCCGCGCTTCGCGGGCTGGTGGGGCAACGATCCGGTCGAGCGCCTGCGCATGCTCGACGCGTTCGTGCCGGTGGCCGGTGCCGATGGCTGGCAACTCACGAACCCGCCGATCCTCTCGGCCGCGCCGCTGCGCGCGAGCCTGGAGCTCTTCGACAGCGTGGGCTTCGCGGCGCTGCGCCGCAAGAGCCTGGTGCTGAGCGCCTACATGGAGTTCATGCTGCGCCACACGACGCCGCGAACCTGCAGCGTGATCACGCCGGCCGCCACGCACGAGCGCGGCTGCCAGCTCTCGATCCGCATTCCGGGCGACGCCCGCGGCACCGCCAAGGCGTTGCACGAGCGCGGATTCTGGTGCGACTTCCGGGAGCCCGACGTGGTGCGCGCGAGCCCTGCGCCGCTGTTCAATCGCTTCGCCGAGGCGCACGCCTTCGCGCACGCGCTGGGCGAGATCCTGAAGGGGTGATCGCGCCGCATCCCCCGGTTCCGCGACCGGTCATGCGGGCTTGAAGCCCCGCTTGAACCCAAGGTCACGGCTCACCTTCACCTTGCGCCCGCGCAGCGTGGCCTTGCGAAGCACCTGGATGATGTGATCGGCCTCGTGGGCGGGCACCTCGACGAAGGAGGACATCTCGTCGATCTCGATGCCGCCGAGCGAGCGCGGGTTCACGTTGGCCTCGTTGGCGATCGCGCCGACAAGGTCGTTGGGCCGCATGCCCATGCGCTTGCCGCCACCCACGAAGATGCGCACGAACTCGGGGGCGCCTCGACCCCCGCGCGCGGGCGCGCGTTCGGCACGATCGCCGCGCTCGGGGGTCTTCTTCTTCCAGCCGCCGGCACGCTCGGGACGCTCCGTGCCGCGCGAATCGCGCTCCGAGGGCGTGCGCGAATGCGACGGACCGCCGCGGTCCTCCCACTTCGGCACCTGCACCTTGTCCTCGGCGGCGTGATCGCCGCGCCGTGCCTCGTGCAGCGACTTCATCGCGGCCGCGGCCAGCTCCGCCGGATCCATCTCCATGGAGCGGATCGCCGAGAGGTACGGCTCCAGCGCCCCGGCCTCGACGGCCTTCGACAGCTCGCCCTTCATGCGGTCGAGCCTGCGCGTGCGCACCTGGTCGGGCGTGGGCACGTCGGCCATCTCGAAGCGCTGCTTGGTGAGCGACTCGATGTTGCGCATCATGCGCCCCTCGCGCTGCGTGGCGATGGTGATCGCGGTGCCTTCGCGGCCGGCGCGGCCCGTGCGGCCGATGCGATGCACGTAGGTCTCGGGCGCCGGCGGCACGTCGAAGTTCACCACGTGGCTCAGGTGATCGATGTCGATGCCGCGCGCCGCCACGTCGGTCGCCACCACCACGTCGACCGCCTGTCCGCGCGCCTTGCGCATCACGCGGTCGCGATCCATCTGTCCCATGCCGCCGTGCAGCGCCTCCACGCGATAGCCGCGGCCGGTCAGCGCGTCGGCGAGCTCGTCCACCTCGATGCGCGTGCGGCAGAACACCAGCGCGAGCGCCGGATCCTCCATGTCCAGCACCCGCCCAAGCGTGACCACCTTGAACGCGCGCGGCACCACGTACGCAACCTGCCGCACCTTGGCCGCGGTTCCCTTCACCCCCTTCTCGCGCGCGATCTGCACGCGCTCGGGATCGCGCAGGTGCTTCTCGGCGATGCGCGCGATGCGCGGTGCCAGCGTGGCGCTGAACAGCGCGGTCTGCCGCGTCTCGGGCGTGGCGGTCAGGATCGCCTCCAGGTCCTCGGCGAAGCCCATGTCGAGCATCTCGTCGGCCTCGTCGAGCACCACCATCTTCAGCGCGGAAAGATCGAGCGACTCGCGCCGCATGTGATCCAGCGCGCGGCCCGGCGTGGCCACCACCACCTGGGCGCCCTTGCGAAGACCCATCGCCTGCTTGCGGAAGTCCGCGCCGCCGAACACCGGCACCACGGACACGCGCAGTCCCTTGCCGTAGCTGCCGTAGGCCTCGGCCACCTGCACGGCCAGCTCGCGCGTCGGCACCAGCACAAGGCCCAGAGGCTTCAGTGGCTCGGCACGCTCGCGACCGATGCGCTCCAGCATGGGAAGCGCGAATGCCGCGGTCTTGCCGGTGCCGGTGGCCGCCTGCCCCAACAGGTCACGTCCGGCCACAAGCGGCGGAATCGCCGCCTTCTGGATGGGCGTGGGTTCCTCGTAGCCCAGCGCGGCAAGCTCCGTGAGCAGTTCCTGTCCCAGCCCGAGATCGGCGAACGAATCCTTCATTGCGCGAGGGTAGTGGGAACGCGAAGCGTGCGCGCGACCGGCCTCACTTCACCTTCAGCTTCGCGTTCATCATGCGGTAGTGGCCGGGATAGGTGCAGACGAGCACGTAGGTGCCCGGCTTCGCGGGCGTGAAGAACCACACGGCACCGGACTGACCCGGCGCCACGAGGCCCATCACGAAGAGCACCTTCGGGTTGTCCGGCACGAACTGCCGCTTCTTGCCCTCGAGGCCCTCGCCCATCTTCTCGGCGGCCACACCGATCTCGCTGAGGGCGCCGGGCGCCACCACCAGCAGGTTGTGCTGCATCGAGTCGGGGTTCTCCATGCGCAGACACACCAGCGTGTTCGGCGCAACGGTGAACTCCTTCGGGTCCCACGCCATCACGCCAGGCACGCACTTCAGTTTCAACTCCACGGGCTGCAGCGCACGCGATTCGGTCGGTCGCCTGTCGGACGGGAGCGCGCACAGTGCACGGGCGGCCGCGGCGCGGATCACGGGTCGTGACGCGTCGGCACTCGCCTTCGCAAGCGCCGGCGCGAGTGGTTCAAGTTCAGCCGCTGGGCGAGACGCGAGCACCGCGGCCAGATCGTTCGCGGCGAGGCAGCGGTCGCAGGCCTCGATCGCCTTCCATGCGGCATCGGCGATCGATCCCCCCTTCGCCGCCAGGGCCTTCTCCCGGTCGGCCGTCGCAACGCCAGCGTCGCGGAGAGGGTCCGCGCCGGCTGCGACAATCGGCTGCTCGTGCCCGGCGTGCTGCGAGGACGGATGCGCGAACAACGGCCCGACGAGCAGCGCAATCAGCCCAGCGAGAGCAGCGCACCTGAAGTTCATCCTCTGAATGTAGTTCACGGCCTCGGGCGCGATCCATGACGAATGCTCATGGAACATTCACCGAATTTTCATCGCGGCGCGGCGGATTGCCCGCACACTGCCGTGTCCCGCGAGATCGCGACCGCTCGCCTGCACCCCAAAGGAAGACCCATGCTCCGACACGCAACCGCCCTCTTCGCCGGACTTGTCTGCTCAACCGCCGTTCACGCCCAGGGCCTGATGCTCAACGAGTACAACGGCGTCGGAAGCACCAAGTTCCTCGAGATCAACTTCACGAATCTGGACGAGGGTTTCGATGGCTATTTCGGCCGCATTCAGGGCAATGGCGGCAACTGGATCGAGCTGGTCGTGACGCAGGACCACCTGGACGTGCGCGGCTGGCGCATGCGGTGGGCAGAGACGCTGAACTTCGCAACCACCACCGAGGACCTTTGGTTCGGGGATGGACTTGTCGAGCAGGGCATCGTGACCTTCTCGAACAACCCGGCATGGGCCGACCTTCGCAAGGGAACGATCCTGACCATCTGCGAGTTCGGCTCGGACGGCCCGCTCGGCAACAACGGCAAGGACGTCGACCTCGCGCTTGACCCCTGCCGTGGCGACTGGTGGATCAATGGCGTGACCTTCGGGCATCCGGAACTGTTCACCACGATCACCAACAAGGTTGGCGATGTTCCCGGCAACTTCAGCACCGGCAACAACGGATGGCTGATGGAGATCGTGGATGCCAACGGGTTCACCCGCATGACCAAGCGTGGCGAGGGTGGGCCGGGTTGGGGCGGCAGTGGAGTCAACAGTCAGGAGGGCGCGGTCCTGAAGGCGAATCCCAGCGATGCCTCGACCAACCTGGACTGGGATGACAGCGATTCCACCCGTTTCGGCACGGCCAATGGATGGGACGACTTCGTGAACCTGGGATGCCGGGCATTCCAGGATCTCTCGGGCCTGCGCGCGGATGTGCTTGCGGAGTGCGCCAGCTGCACGCCGGTCTTCCTGAACGAATACAACGCAGTCAGTGCCGCCAACTTCCTGAACGGCGGAACGGCCGCCACCGACGCGCAGGGCGGCACGGCCGCCGACGCGTTCTTTGGACGCGTGGCGGGCAACGGCGGCAGCTGGTTTGAGCTGATCGTGGGCATTGATGGCCTGGACATGCGAGGGTGGTCGCTGCAATGGGCCGAGGCGGAAGCGGGCGGCGCAAGCGGCACGATCACGCTTGCATCCGATGATGCGCTTGCGGCCATTCCCGCGGGCACCATCCTGACCTTCACCAACCGCAATGCCGCACAGGGCGGTCGCGACACCGACCTCTCGCTGGGCGAGGGCGATCGCTGGATGAACATCTTCGTGGGTGATGCGGCTCTCGTGGCCTCGGCGACCAACTCCGCTGGCGGTGCGACCCGCAGCTTCATCACCAGCGCGCGCGAATGGCGCATCGAGATCCTCGATGCCTCCGCGGCCTCGGTGGCTGGCCCATTCGGCGAAGGCGCCGAGCAGTACTGGCGAACGGTGGTAGGCGACACCTCGATCTGCCACCTTCGCGAGAGTCCCTCGGGGCTGGTCACCATGAGCAGCGTCTTCGACGAGTCCGCGGTCGCCAGCTCGTTCGGTCAACTCAACCGCTGGGCGGAGTGCCCCCCGGTTGGCGACCTGATTGCGCAGGATCTTGCCTCGCTGCCATCGTGCGTGGCAACCTGCTTCGGCGACCTTGACGGGAGCAGCGAAGTCGATCAGGGCGATGTGGCCTTTGCGCTCCTTGATTACGGTCCGTGCCCGGGTTGCGTTGCCGACCTTGACGGCAGCGGCGACGTGGACTTCGGTGACGTGGCGCTGATCCTGCTGAGCGTTGGGCCCTGCGGCTGAACGCTGGAAACGCGTGAACTGAACGTTTCCTTGACGCAATCTTCATCTTCGAAACGGGTCCCAGGGCACACACTACAGGGTCTTCTAGACCACTTCTGAAACGAAGTCCGCTCTGAATCCACCCCCAAGGACACTTCAAGCCATGCGCAGCCTTCCGAATTTCGTCTGCCTCGCCATCGCCGCCACCATTTCGCCGGCCCTCTCGGGCGGCCTGGTGATGAACGAGTACAACGCCGTCGGCAGCACGAAGTGGCTGAACGCCGGCACCGCCTCGGTCGACAGCACCGGAGGCACCGCCGAGGACCTGACCTTCGGGCGCGTGCTCGGCAACGGCAACAACTGGATCGAGCTGGTCGTGACCCAGGATCACCTCGACATCCGCGGCTGGAAGCTGCGTTGGGCGGAGAACCTGAAGTTCACGAGCACCGGCCAGGATCTCTGGTACGGCGACGGCTTCGTGAATCAGGGAATCATCACCTTCTCCAACGACGCGCGCTGGTCGGATCTGCGTGCGGGCACCATCCTGACGGTCATCGAGTTCCAGGCGAGCGGTCAGGCGAGCCCCGGCTACGACACCGACTTCACCTTCGATCCCTGCAACGGCGACTGGTGGATCAACGTGCACACGATGGCCAACTCGGGCCTGATCAGCACGGTCACCAACGTCTCCGGCGATGGCCCTGGCAACTTCAGCGTCGGCAACGATGGCTGGCTGCTTCAGGTGGTGAATGCGGCCGGGCAGGTCGTGACGCCCGCCTGCGGCGAGGGCGCGCTTGGCTACGCGGGCGGCGGCGTGTCCAGCACCGAGACCGGTCGGCTGGAGGGCGATCCCTCGCAGGTGAGCGACAGCTCGATGTACGACGATGCCGACAGCAGCAGCTTCGGCCGGCCGAATTCGTGGGGCGATCCCGTGAACATCGAATGCAAGGCCTCACAGGATCTTTCGGCCCTCCGCGCACCGGCGCTCGCCGACTGTGCGTCGTGCATTCCGGTCTTCCTCAACGAGTACAACGCGGTCTCGAGCACCAGTTACCTGAACGGCGGCACGGCGACCACCGATGCCAACGGTGGTGCGGCGGCGGATGCATTCTTCGGTCGTGCGCTTGGCAACGGCGGCAACTGGTTCGAGCTGGTCGTGGCCGTGGACAACTTCGACATGCGCGGTCTGCGGCTGGAGTGGAGCGAGAACAAGACCGGCGGCTACAGCGGCGTGATCCAGTTGCGCAGCGACGTGGCTGCACTCGCCTCGGTGCCCGCCGGCACGATCGTGACCTTCATCGAGCGCAATGCGGCCGCCGGAGGCGCGGACACGAACCTGGCCGCAGATCCCTCGGGCGGCGATCGCTGGATGAACATCTACACGCGCGACACGGCCGTGGTCGCCGTCGGCACCAGCACGAAGCCCGCGACGACGTTCGGCAGCATCACCACCAGCAACGACCGGTGGCAGTTGACCATCAAGGACGCCTCTGGAGCGGTGATCGCGGGTCCCTTCGGCGAGGGCAGCCTTGGCTACTGGCGCGGCGCGGTGAGCAGCACCGACGTGTGCCGACTCGAGGAGGACCCCACCGGACGGATCACGGGCTGCTCGCTGTTCGACGACACCGGACGCTTCAGCACCTTTGGCGCTCCCAACGCGTGGGCGGACTGCCCCGACGATGGCACGGTGCATGTGCAGGACTTCTCCGGGGTGCCCGCGTGCGTCACCGTCTGCTTCGGCGACATCGACGGAAGCACCGAGGTGGACCAAGGCGATGTTGCGTTCGCGCTGCTCGATTACGGCCCCTGCCCGGGCTGCGGGAGCGACCTTGACGGCAGCGGCGAAGTCGACTTCGGCGACGTCGCGCTGATCCTGCTCAGCACCGGACCGTGCTCCTGAGCGCCACCCAAGGAGGGAATCGAATGGCAAGACGCGCCTTCACGCTGGTGGAACTGCTCGCGGTCATCGCGATCATCGCGCTGCTCCTGGGACTGCTTGTTCCCGCGATCGCGGGCGTGCGCTCGCGTGCGCGCGCCACCGTGAGCATGAGCAACCTGCGGCAGTGGGGTGTGGGTTACGCGAGTTTCAGCGCCGATCGCAAGGGCATGATTCCCTGGGAAGGCCTGAAGGATGCGAAGGACATGCCGACGAACCTGGCGGATCGCCAGCGATTCTGGGCGAACGTGGTGCCTCCGCTGCTTGACCAGCCCGCCTACGCGGATCTGGCGGCACCCGATGGAGGGGTGCCCACGCCCAGCACCGGGCAGAACATCTTCATCGATCCGGCGGCGGCCACGCCCGCGGATCCCGCCGGTGGCACGTTCATCGGCTGGGCGATTCCGAACTCGCGCCAGCGCTTCTACTTCAACTACGTTCCCAATGCCCAGTTGAACAACACGCTGGAGGCCCAGATGGACGCGCTTCCCACGACGGATCCTCGGGCAGCGGCCAATCGGGTTGATCCGGCGACCCGGAAGCTCAGCACAGAGTGGGTGGACGCGCGCCGCATCCGGCTGACCCACTGCAAGCAGGCGGCGAACACGGTCTTGATGGTGGAGATGCGCTCCACGCCAGATGAGCTCGACGGACTCGGCAGCGTGAATGGGCGCGCTGCACGCTACTGGTTTCCCTATTACGGAGAACTGCTCAACCGTCATCGCAGTGACTGGCAGCGGCTTGCAAGCCGGCATCGCAATGGCGGCCATGTGCTCATGGCGGACGGCCACGTCGAATGGCGCGACCAGGTCCAGTCCACGACCCCGGTTGGCGCATCCGCCCCTTCCAAGGAACGGACGCTGGATTTCAACCGACCCGACATGATCTGGGATCCGCTGGGACCCGCCTTGATGGATTGATCGAAATGTGCTCGCAAGCCTCGCCCAGGCATGCGCTTGCGCGTACAGGGCGGCCAACGACCGGATACTGCCGCACCAGTGCTTCACCCAACCTTCGTAGTTCCTTAGTCGACCTCGGCTGAAAGCGTGGCATGTTGCGAGGGTGGGCGGCTCCCTCCGCCCACCGGCCCCCCCGGTTCTGGTTCCCTGTCTCCCTGTTCCCAAGGTTCCATCCCATGCAGACTCGATTCGCGATCAGCGCGATCGTTGCGGCCTCCGTCAGCGGAAGCGCCCTCGCCACGGTTCTTGCCTCAGCCGATTTCTCCACCTATGCCGATGGAAACCTCGTCGGCCAGTCCGGCTGGGTGCAGTACAACACGCAGAGCACCAACCCGCTTCAGGTGAGCGGCGGCAAGGTCAGCTGGACGGGTGGTGGAACGACCTCGTCCAACCATGAGGACGCCATGCTCGCGTTCACGCAGCAGATCACCCAGCCCACCGAGGGCACCACCGTGCTCAACTTCGACATGGTGCTGTCGGTGTCCTCCGCTGGCGCGAGCCCCTCGTACTTCGCCGCGCTGAACCAGAACACCGGCACCGGCACCAGCGGCAACTTCCAGAACGTGCGCATGGTGGCCAAGAGTCAGGGCGCCGGTTTCGTGTTCGGCTCCCGCCTGAATGGCCAGTCCGGCTATCCGTTTGGATACGGAACCCAGGAGCTCGTCTTCGGCCAGACCTACGCGCTGCGTGCGCAGGTCAACCTGGTCGCGGGCAATGCCAACGACTTCATCAACCTGTACGTGGGCAGCGACTTCAACAGCCTCAGCCTCTACGGCACCGCGGGTTACAGCACCGGAACCGTGACCGACATTTCCGTGGGCGCCATGCTGCTGAGCCAGTTCAGCGGCAGCTCTGCCTTCGGTTCGAGCGTGAGCGTCTCCAGCATGAGCGTGTCGGTGGTTCCGGCCCCGGGCGCCCTGGCGCTCCTGGGTCTGGCGGGCCTGATCTCCCGTCGCCGCCGCGCTTGAGCGATCTCTCCACTTCACCCCTCCGACACCACACAGGATCATCTCATGAAGAACACCACCACCCTGACGGGTCTTGCGCTCGTGCTCGCGGCCGCCACAAGCGCCAACGCCTACATCCGCATCACCGAGGTCATGAGCAAGGCGGGCTCGAATGATCCGACGCCGGACTGGTTCGAGATCTCGAACTACGGCTCCACATCGATCAGCCTTGCCGGGTGGAAGGTGGATGACAACTCCTTCAGCGCAGCCGCCGGCGCCGCCCTGAACGGTATCACCAGCATCAACGCCGGCGAGTCCGTGGTGTTCCTGGAGGTGAACCGTGCCTTCACCGCCGCCCAGCAGGCACAGCAGGTCGCCGATTTCCGCGCCTTCTGGGGCGGGCTGGCGACCGTGCGCGTGGGCACCTACGCCGCCAGCGGCATCAGTTTCAGCAGCAGCGGCGATGGCTGCGCGCTGTTCAACGCGTCGGCCACCGAGGTGACGCGCGTGACCTTCGGCGCGGCGACCTCGGCGCGCTCGTTCTTCTGGGGCTACAACGCCGCGACCGGCTCCGTGGTGCCCGGCTACAACGCTGGCGTGAGCAGCCTGGGCACGATCGGAACGCAGATCTCGTTCCAGAGCGTGGGCTCGGGTGACGAAGGCGTGAACATCGGCTCGCTTGGCACGGCGATCAACGTGCCTGGACCGGGCGCTCTGGCGCTTGCCGCGCTGGCAGGAATGATTCGCGGCCGTCGCAAGTGACCGCCGGCAACGAGATTCGGAGAATGGTTATGAGCGCGGCCCTCGCCTCTTGCGGGGGCCGCAGCCTTTGATAGTTCCTCGTCGGGTTCACCGATTCTTTACACAACGTTTGCGCGGCACTTTTGGGACATTTGCCGCCTTGGGTTACTTTCAGGGAGTCGGGGTTCCCTTCCGACAATCCCTTTCCCAACGGGCCGGTTTCCCTGCCGAGTCCGCTTCCAAAACCCTTAGATCGGAGATGTTCACATGCGTCACTCTCTCACCCTCGCGGTGGTTGCTTCCGTCGCCACCGCTGGCACTGCCATGGCGGATGTCATCACCCAGTGGAACTTCGAGGCGCAGACCCTCAGCGCCTCGACCGGCACTGGTCTCGCCTCGCTCGTGGGCGGCACCACCAGCACCTTCGCCACCGGCTTCGGTGGCACGGGCACCTTCGCGCTGAACACCACCACCTACGCCGCGCAGGGCACCGGTGACCGTACCCGTGGCGTGCAGTTCAACGGCTCGACCGCCGGCTACGACAGCATCACGCTGGCCTGGAACGAGCGCCACAGCAACACCAGCGCCAACGCCGTGGCCGTGTTCGCCACGACCGACGGCACCAACTGGACCGAGGTGCAGGTGTTCGCGTTCACGCCCGCCGCAAGTGGCACCGGCGACACCTGGTTCCAGCGCTCGGTCACGCTGGACGCCTCGTACGCCAACGCGGCCAACTTCGGCTTCCGCGTGCTCGCTGCGTTCAATCCGGGCAGCAGCGGCTACCTGGCGTCGCGGTCGACCTCGACCTATGCCGCCGGCGGCACGCTGCGCTTCGACGACGTGACGATCAGCGGCAACCTGGTGCCGGCCCCCGGCGCTGCCGCGCTTCTGGGCCTTGCAGGCCTGATCTCGCGCCGTCGACGCGCCTGAGCGCATCACGACAAGTCATCTGTTTATTCGTGGTCGCCGCCCTCTGTTTGGGGCGGCGATCGCGTTTTGGCTGGGTCAGGATGTCGCGGGTATGGCGCCGCTGGGAACGCTGGCCGTCGGATACACAGCCCGGACGCTTGATGATGCAAGTTCCAGCACGGTATCCGCCACTTCGTTGGTGGCGTGCGGCCGGGCCGAGGCGCGGGCCGCGTGGCGCATCGCTGCAAGGCGCGCCGGGCTCTGCAGCAGCCCCCGCACGCGCCAGGCAAGCGTGGCCGGCGTGTGACAGGCGATGGCCGCGCCCCACTCCAGGAGGTGCGCGAGATTCCGCTCCTCCTGCCCCGGAATCGGATGGATCGCTGCCATTGGAAGTCCCGCCGCCCTTGCCTCGCTGCTGGTGATGCCGCCCGGCTTTCCGACCAGCAGATCGGCGGCCGCCATCCAGCGATGCATCTCGTTGGTGAAGCCGACCACTTTCACGCGATCCTCGCTGCCGAGCGGGATCATCGCGGTCAGATTCGCGCGCGCTCGCTCGTTGTGACCGCAGATCGCCACCACGGTGGCCATGTCGCGCAGGGCAAGCAACTGGCCGAAGGTGCGCTCCACGGGTCCGAGGCAGCAGCCTCCCGTACTGAAGAGCACCAACGGCCGGATGCCGTCGATGCCAAGCTGCGCGCGCGCATCGTCGCGACCAGGCAAGTTCGCGAACTCGGCGTGGATCGGGATTCCCGTCACGCGCACCGTGTCGGCCGGCACGCCAGCGGCCACCATGATCTCGCGTGCCTCCTCGCCCGCCACGCACCAGACATCGGCGCGGCCGCCAAGCCAGAGTCCGTGGACATCGAGGTCCGTGACCACCGTGGCGATGCGCGTGGGCAGGCCGTGGTGGCGCCGCAGGTGGCAGAGCATCGCGGCGGGCAGGAAGTGCGTGCAGACCGCCACCTCGGGGGGGTCGCGAAGCAGCTCGCGCATCCAGCCCCGCAGCGCCAGCCGCTCGATCAGGCCGGCGTACCAGCGGTTCTGCCACGGCTCGTCCGCGCGGTCGTACAGCCAGCCAATCAGGCGGGGCGTGCGCGAGGCGAGCGCCACGTACGCATCGCGATACATGGCGCGAAAGCCCGGGCCCGCGTGCTCCAGGACATCCTGCTTCACCACGGTGCCCCCCGGAAGACGACGCTGAAGCTCCGCCTGGACGGCAAGACCGGCGCGGATGTGGCCCGCACCGACACCGGCCGAGAGCACGCTCACGCGGCGAAGATGCGGTTCCATTTGCGCGCCACCTCCGTGCTCCGAAGCGCAATCGAGGGCTCCGGCCACGCATCGGTCTCGGCATCGGCCGCGGTGTCGGCGGCGCGCTCGGAGCGGACGCGCTCGTTGAAGGCGAGACCATCGAGGATCTCCAGGCGGCCGTCGTCGTGCTCGACAAGCGCGGTGCAGCTCTCCACCCAATCCCCGCAGTTGAGGTACTCGATGCCATCGATCATGGTGCGCTCGGATCGGTGGATGTGCCCGCAGACCACGCCGTCGAAGCCCCCGCGGCGTGCCTCGGCGCACAGCGCGTGCTCGTAGCGGCTGATCATGGTGCACGCGGTCTTCACGCGATCCTTGATGGCCTGCGAGACCGAGTGATAGGGAAGCCCAAGGCGACGACGCACGCCGTTCCAGACGCGATTCAGGCCCAGCAGCAGGTCGTAGCCAAGCGCGCCAAGGCCGGCCAGCAGTCGGCTGGAGCACACCACCAGATCATGATGATCGCCGTGCGTCACGAGCAGCCGTCGTCCGTCGGCAGTCTCGTGGCCGCACACAAGCTCGATTCGGATCCCACCGATCGACAGGCCCTCGTAGGGCCGCATCGCGTCGTCATGATTGCCCGGAATCCAGACGATCTCGACTCCCTTGCTGGCGAGTTTCAGGAGCCGGCGAGCCACGTCGTTGTGGCAGGAGGGCCAGCGCCATCGCCGACGCAGGCGCCACATGTCCACGATGTCGCCCACCAGATACAGGCGGTCACAGGTGATGTGGCGCAGGAAGAAGCTCAGGTCGCCGCCCCGCACCGTGTTGCTGCCAAGGTGGACATCGCTGATCCAGACGGTGCGGAAGCGGGTGCGCATGACCTCTCAACATCGGTCGCGGATGTTTGCATCGCGTTTGAACCGTGCGCGGCTGTCGCAAAGACTGCCGTCGCGACTGGCGCTCAGGGGGCCTTGGGCGCAAGCCTCATGATGGTGGTCGTACCGCTGACCTCGTTGCAGACCACGACCAGCGGCTCGCCGGACGGACTTGCCGCGGCTGGAATGAACAGCAGGCCCTCGGGCGCCACATCGCCCGCGCCTGGACCGGCGCGAACCGCGGGGTCGCGCGGATTGATCCACTGCAGGAACGTGGGCTTGGCGGGATCCGTGATGTCCCACGCCATCACGCCACCGGTGCGCTCCAGGCCGACAAGAAGGATGCGTCGACCCTCCATCGCGGCCACCTCGAGCCCTTCCGGTTCCGGACCGCGATTGTCGCTGCGATCATCGCCACCGCCGCCCTTCTCGCTGTCCATGTTGAAGCATGCAGGCATGAGCTCGGCGGTTCGGCGCTCGATCTCGCTTCCGGAGTCCCAGACCCGCGCGATCGAGCCGTCGGCCGCGACTTTCCAGAGGCTCGCGCTCCGCCCGCCGAAGCAGAAGATCCGATCCAGCACGCCGTCATCGTTCTCGTCGCCACGCAGCGCACTCACGCTCAGGCGGCCGAGCCTCTCATCCATGGCCAGATCGGCGTCGAGCGCGTGCTTCAGCTTCGACAGTCGCGAAGCCTCCTGCACGTCGGCCCGATCCCTTTCCTCGCCCTCGTTGGCGGTCGCCAGCCACAGTTCTCCCCCGTGTTCGAAGCACTTGACGGTGTCGGGCTGGTGGAGACCCCACACCGGTGCGGGCTCGATGCGCATGCCGCCATCCCGATCGCTCGCGTCCAGTCCGCACTTCGAGAAGTCCTTGAAGCCCAGCGGCGCGATGCGCGCCACGCGCTCCTGCCCCCGAGCCAGGTCGATCACCGCGATCGCGTTGTTCTCCTGAAGCGTGGCGAATGCGCGCGTGCCATCGGGGGACACCGCGATGTACTCGGGCTCGAGGTCCTGCGCGAGCGAGGCCTTGGGCGACACGCAGTGCAGTCCGGCCTTCACGAGTGCGGGTCGATCGCCCTCGAAAGGCTGGAAGCCAAGTTCGCGATAGACGGGCTTGTCGACGCCTGCGGCCAGATCCACGACGCCGATGGATCCTTCCGGATCGAAGGTGCCATCCGCCGTCGCTTCTCCCTCGTTCGCCACCAGCAGGCACCGGCCGTCGGGGGTGAAGCAGACCATGTCCGGTCCGAAGCCGACCTCGACGCTCGCGATGGACACGCCGTCGGGCGTGAGCAGGTCGAGCGAGCCGCGTCGCGTCCTCTCCGCAGGCTGCCGAACGATCGCGACCAGATCGCCATGGATCGCCACGCTGTTCAGTCCCTCGCATGCGTGCAGGGCGATCTGTCGTGGCTTGGCGGGATCCGAAAGCTCGATGACTCGAAGGCCGCGATTCGCATCGGTCACGAAGAGCCGGCGCGAAGGTGCATGGAACGCGGCGATCTCCGAGGAGGATGCGTTCCAGATTCCGGAAGCCTCACGGCCCACGACCGAGAGGCATGGTGGCGTTGGCGCGGGCGGTTCGACTGCCAGGATGGCAGCAAGGGCAAGACGGAGCATCGGCGCATGGTGCCCCAGGTGCGGCCACTTTGCGAATCGGGAAATGGCTTGCCTTCGCCGGCGCTGCCCGCGAACAATGGTTCCGGGACCCCGTAGGCGGCCCCCACTCCAGGAGAACCCATGCGACACCTTCGCACCGCGCTTCCACTCATGCTGATCCTTGCCTCGATGGCGCAGGCCGATGAGACCTCCGGCAAGCCATCGCCCGCCCCCTTGGTCGACGCCACCAGCACAACCGCGGAGGACCTGCGCTTCGCGCGCAATCTCTCGCGTGCCTTCCGTCATGTCGCCAAGGGACTGCAGCCGAGCGTGGTGAGCATCCGGACGGTCGAGGCGAACGCCACCCCGGCCGTGGCGCGTGGTCCGATGCGTTTCCGCATGGGGCCGGGCGGACTGCAACCCGAGGGCGCCGTTCCGCAGCGCGAGGGCCAGGGCACGGGCTTCGTGCTCCGCGAGGATGGAACGATCCTGACCAACAACCACGTGATCCGCGGCGCCTCGCAGATCGCGGTGCGCCTGAGTGATGGCCGCGAGTTTCCAGCCACCGTGCTGGGAGGCGACCCCGAGACCGACGTGGCCGTGCTGCGCATCGACACCAAGGGTCTCACGCCCGTGCGCGTGATCGAGAGTGGCGAGGTGGAAGTCGGCGACTGGGTGCTTGCGCTCGGCAACCCCTTCGGTCTGGAGCAGACCGTGACCGCTGGCATCATCAGCGCCAAGGGCCGCGACGAGGTGGGCCTGGCCACCTTCGAGAACTACCTGCAGACCGACGCGGCGATCAATCCGGGCAACAGCGGCGGTCCGCTGTGCACCCTCGACGGTGCGGTGGTGGGCATGAACACCGCCATCGGCAGCCGCACGGGCGGCAACGACGGCGTGGGCTTCGCGATTCCCATGGAGATCGTGAAGCGTGCCGCCGACGACATCGTTCAGGGCGGACGCGTGCGCTACGGCTACATGGGCGTGATGCTGCAGGACCTTGGCGGCGAGCGGGGCGCGATGATCGGCAGCGTGCTGAGCGGCGGGCCCGCGGACAAGGCCGGAATGCAGCGCGGCGACGTGATCCGTCGCGTGGATGGTGTCGCGATCGGAAGCCGTGCCGCTCTGATGCGCGCCATCGGGGCCAAGACGCCCGGCACCACGGTGAAGCTGGACCTACTGCGCGACGGCCTGGATGTCGCGGCGGAAGTGACGCTCGCCACGCGACCCTCCGCCGGCGTGGCTGTTCGTGACGAGCGTGGCGAGGTGCTGGTGCCGGGTCGCTAGCGGTCGCCGCCGCCCTGCAGCAGCATCTGCACGAAGCGGCGGATGTTCTCGTTGGCCTGCGCCGTGACCGAGGTGAACTCGATGCAGGCCATCGCGCGGCCCTCGCGCTGGAAGGTTCGCACCACGCGCGCATAGACGTCGGTGTTGCCCGATCCGCCGCGCGCGAAGTGCATGTGCATCTTCAGATCGGCGTGCGCCTCGACCGGATCGGCCGTCTCGGCCAGCACGCCGCTGTAGCCGATGTCCAGGATCGTGCCATGGAGCACGCCCGGCAGCACGGCCTTGTTGCGGATGCGCTCGTACTCGAAGGGCATGCGCGTTGCCACGCGCGGACTCTTGCGGACTTCCTGGCGCGGCACGGGCTTGTCGAGCGCGGGAATGCCCAGCACCTCGTAGAGGTGCACCTGGTCGCGCTTGCCCTTCACGTAGACAGGCATGGGCTCGGAAAGATCCACGCGATCCTGCAGGAGGCGTCGCGTGGATTCGCTGATCAGCACCTGACCGCGCAGGCTGTAGGCCTCGATGCGCGAGGCGAGATTCACCTCGTCGCCGATCACGGTGTACTCGGCGTGCAGGTCGGATCCCAGCAGCCCGGCGATCACGGGGCCGGTGTTGATGCCGATGCCCATGTTCAGTTCCGGCAGCTTGCGCTCGCGGTTGTCGTGGTTCATCTCGAGCAGCGCACGCTGCATGTCCACGGCGCAGTGCACGGCCCGGAAGGCGTCGTCGCCGTGCGAGATGGGGGCGCCGAAAAGCACCATGACCGCGTCGCCCATGAACTTGTCGATCGTGCCGCCATGCGACACCGCGATCTCGGTCATGCGGATCAGGTAGCGGTTGAGCATGTCGAGCAGCGTGGGGCCATCGTGCTGCTCCGAGATCGAGGTGAAGCCGCGCAGGTCGGTCAACAGCACCGTGACCTCATGGGGGCGAAAGCGCTCCTCGCGACTCACGCCCACCGAACCCGTGACCGCGTCTCCCAGAAGATTCTCCAGATGCGTGCGCAGCGCCGGTGCCAGCGGCGAGCCGGTCTGTCCCTCGAACAGCGCTTCCACCTGCTTCAGGATGAGGGACACCGCAGGCGTGCGCATGAAGGCATCGTAGGGTGTCCGGACAACCGGCAGAACCGTACATCTATCCTGAAGCGCGCATGGAAACCGCCTGGTCCGACGTCTCGACCGTCCCCCTTCGCCACCGCGTGTGGTGGACCGAGGACGCGTTCCATGCGTCGAACCCTTGCTGGCGCGAGGCCCTCGAGGATCTCGAGGGCCACTGCGTGGCGTTCATCGATTCCGGTGTGGCGCACGCGTGGCCGGCGCTCGCCGAGCGATTGCACGCGGTGGTGAAGGCGACCGGACTCGATCACGTGTCGTTGCGCGGCGTGGAGACGATTCCGGGCGGCGAGGCATGCAAGGACGGCCTTGCACATGCGGAACGCGTGGCGCGCGCATGCTTCGAGTCCGGCGTGAGCAGGCGTGGTGCGGTGATCGCGATCGGTGGCGGCGCGGTGCTGGACGCCGTGGGCTTTGGTGCGGCGATGGCGCACCGCGGCGTGCCGGTGATCCGCGTGCCGACCACCACGCTGTCGCAGGACGACAGCGCGATGGGCGTGAAGTGCGGCGTGAACGCGTTCGGCCAGAAGAACGCGCTCGGAGCCTTTGCCGCGCCACACGCCGTCATCTGCTGCGAGCGCCTGCTGGCTTCCCTCTCGCTGGAGCACTGGCTTGGCGGCTTCAGCGAGGCCGTGAAGATCGCGCTGCTGAAGGACCCGGACCTGCTCGCCACGCTGGAACGTGACGCCGCGCGCATCCGCGCGCGCGACATGCATGCCGCGCGACCTGTCCTGCGACGGTGCGCGGAACTGCACCGAGCGCACATCCTGCGCGGCGGCGACCCCTTCGAGCAGGGATCGGCGAGGCCGCTTGATCATGGGCACTGGGCCGCACATCGACTGGAGGCGCTGAGCGGCTGGCGATTGCCGCACGGCCAAGCGGTCGCCATCGGCATCGCGATCGATGCGCACATCGCGCGCGTGCTCGGACTGCTGCCACCGTCGGATGCGAGCCGCGTCGTCGCCCTGTTGCGGGCACTCGGATTGCCGGTCTTCCACCCGCTCATGCGGCCGGTCGATCCGCTGATCGAGGGCCTGGAGCAGTTCCGGCAGCATCTTGGCGGCCGGCTCAGTGTTCCACTGATCACGCAGCCGGGCACCTCGCGGGAGGTTCACGAGATCCCGGCGAGGGCGGTCCGAGAGGCCTGCCAGGCGCTGCTGGACCTCGACTGAGCCCCGAAGGGCAGCTTTTTGGGGCAACCGGGGCCTTTCGTGACGGTTTTTGGTTGTCCACGGCCGGGGTGGCGATAGGTTGTCTCGACTCGGGCACGCAACTCGACCCACGGGACCCCATGAACCACCTTCGCACCCTCGTCGCCTCGCTCACCTGCCTTGCCTGCACCCCCGCCTTCGCCGGCGACGAGGAGCTGGCCCTGCCCCGCACCATGACCGATGCGGAAGTGGAATGGGCGGCGAAGAACCCTGCCGCGGGCTTCAAGGCGCTCACCGCGCCGCCGACCGGACCCCTCGTGGCCACGACCGAATACAGCCCCTCGCAGGCGATCCTGTTCGGATACTCGGGCACGTCCAGCTGGAAGAA
Source organism: Phycisphaerales bacterium (assembly GCA_049318245.1). GTDB lineage: Bacteria > Planctomycetota > Phycisphaerae > Phycisphaerales > SM1A02 > SYAC01. The sequence continues at coordinate 20,774 of JBMOGS010000002.1, forward strand.
CATCATCGCCCAGATGTGCAAGCACATCACCACCACCGCCAACACCGAAGCGTGGGTGATCGTGACGAGCAGTTCGCAGCTGACCGACATGACCAACCGGTTCAACACCAACGGCGTGAACATGTCGAAGGTGCGAACCTTCACGCTGCCGCTGAACAGCATCTGGGCGCGCGACTACGGTCCGCGCTTCATCCATGAGGGCGGCTGCCGCGTGATCGTGGACAGCACGTACTACAGTTCGCGCCCCAGCGACGACGCCATTCCCGCCGGTCTGGCCTCGCAACTGAAGTTGGCCTACTACGCGACCGATCTGTACCACTCGGGTGGCAACTACCACATGGGTGAGCCGGACACCGGCTACGCCACGCGACTGGCCGTGAACGACAATCCCTCGAAGACCGAGGCGCAGATCAAGGACATCTTCCGCGCCTACTACGGCCTGTTCACGCAGCTCTGGAACCAGTTCCCCTTCAGCGTGGACGGCACGGGTCACGTGGACATGTGGTTCATCCCGGTCGGGCCGAAGAACGTGATCATCAGCGACTGGCCGAGCAACTCGGGCAGCACGCAGGACGTGATCTGCGACACCACCGCGGCCGACATGATCTCGCGTGGCTGGACCGTGACGCGCGTGCCGGCGTTCCTGGTGAGCGGCGTGCACTACACGTACACCAACGCCACGATCTGCAACAACGTCGTGCTGATCCCCAGCTACACGAACGCCACCGTGACCTCCTCGAACGCGACGGCACTGGCCGCGTGGCAGGCGGCATGTCCCGGCAAGACGATCATCCAGGTTCCGAACGAGAACATCATCGGCGCCTCGGGCGCGATGCACTGCATCATGATGCAGGTGCCCACGAGCACGGGCGGGAACAATCCCGTGACCTACGTGAAGAACCTGAACACGACGCAGACGCTCCTGCCCGGCGCGAACGTGACCGTGAACTGGATCAGCGACCACGTCCGTGACATCGCCTCGGTGGACATCCAGCTCTCGACCGACGGCGGCGCGACCTTCAGCACCGTGGCGGCCAACGAGACCAACGACGGCGCGTACACCTGGACGGTGCCCGACCTGTTCAGCACGCAGGTCCGCATCCGGGTTCTGGCGCGGGATTCGCTGGGGAACACGGGTGGCGACATGAACGACGCGAACCTGTTCATCGACGGCACGCAGCCTCGGACAGGCGACCTGGATGGCGACGGCTTCATCACCGGTGGCGACATCTCGGTGCTGCTGCTCGATGCCGGACCGTGCGCGGACGTGAACGACTGCCCCGCCGACCTGGACTACGACGGCAACGTGGGCGCAAGCGACATCTCGCTGCTGCTCCTCTCGTTCGGCGACCCGGTCTGAACGGCTCCGGGCGCTGCGCCCCGTAGACTGGCTGCATGCAGCCGGATGGACGCCCGCCGCTTGACCGCGAACAGCTGATCCAGCTGGGCTTCATCGAGGCGCGCGGACGCGTGCTGGACGTCGCCGCCTTCCTGGACCGGGTGCAGCGTGCCGCGCCGGTGCAGGGCACGCCCGCGGATGCGCTTGCCGACGACCGCGTGCGGGCCCTGTGTCAGGCGATGCGTCTTGCGCTCGATGGCGAGCCCGAGCGCGCGCGGCGCATCCTGGAGCTGTGGAGTGACGCGACCACCGATCCCGCGGCGCATGCCGATGGCAAGGCCGCGCGCGGGGTGCCGAGGACGGCCTGACATGTACATCGATCCGCATGTGCACATGGTCAGCCGGACCACCGATGACTACGCACGCATGGCCGTGGCTGGTTGCGTGGCGATCACGGAGCCGGCGTTCTGGGCCGGTTTCGATCGCGGCAGCCCCGAGGGTTTCCACGACTACTTCCGGCAGCTCACGGAGACCGAGCCGCGGCGCGCCGCGGCGTATGGCATCCGGCACCACGCCTGGATCTGCATCAACCCGAAGGAGTCCGAGGACCACGCCTTCGCGCGCGACGTGATGCAGCTGATCCCGCAGTTCCTGCAGCGGCCCAACGTGCTGGGCATCGGCGAGATCGGCCTGAACCGGAACAGCCGCACGGAACTTGCGGTGTTCGAGGAGCATCTGGAGCTTGCCGCGAATTTCGACACGCTGGTGCTGGTGCACACCCCGCACCTGGAGGACAAGCGCAAGGGAACGCGCCTGATCCTGGACGCGATCCGCAACCAGGGGAAGCTGCGGCCGAACCGCGTGCTGATCGACCATGTCGAGGAACACACGGTGCGAAGCGTGCTGGACGCGGGTTTCTGGGCGGGCATGACGCTCTATCCCGACACCAAGTGCACCGCCGCGCGCGCCGTGGACATCATCGAGATGCATGGCACCGAGCGACTGTGGATCAACAGCGCCGGCGACTGGGGTCACAGCGATCCGCTGGCGGTGCCGAAGGCTGCGGCGGTCATGCGCGCGCGCGGACATGCGGCCGAGGCCGTGCGAAGGATCACGCTGGAGAATCCGCGCGCGTTCCTTGGTCAGAGCCCGAACTTCAATGACGCGCCCCTGCGACCGACCGCCCCCGACCTCGGGCGCTGAGGTCGCTGCCCCTACGATGGCGGCGTGTCGCACGCCGAGGAACACGGTGCCCCGCGCAGGTGGCTGACGCTGCTGGCCATGACCGGCAGCCTGAGCATGATCATGCTCGACGTGACCGTCGTGGGCGTGTCGCTTCCGGCGATCCAGCACGACCTTGGACTCACGGCCGGGCAGATGCAATGGGTCGTGAATGCGTACATCCTGGCGCTGGCGAGCCTGGTCGCGCTCGGCGGACGCGCCGCCGACTCGTTCGGCAAGGTTCCCGCGTTCGTGACGGGCATGGTTGTCTTCGCCGGCACGAGCGTGGCGTGCGGCTTCGCGACGGGCGCGACCTCGATCGTGGCGTGGCGAACGCTTCAGGGAGCGGCCGCCGCGTTGATGCAGCCCGCGAGCGCGAGCCTGGTCGTGGGCAGCTTTGCGCCGGGCGAACGCGGCAAGGCGATGGCCGTGTATGCCGGCATTCCCATGCTGTTCCTGGCGGCCGGCCCCGCGATCGGCGGCGCGCTGACGCAGTACGCCAGCTGGCCCTGGAACTTCTGGATCAACGTGCCGGTCGCGGTCGTGTCGCTGGTGATGACGGTCATCGCGAGACCGCATGAGGTGCGTCGTCCGCGCGCGGGCACCGACCCGATGGGCGCGCTCCTGCTGGTGCTTGGGTTGCCCACGTTCGTGTTCGGACTGATGGAGGTTCACGGACGAGGCTGGACGGACCCGGTGGTGATCACGGCGTTGCTGGTGGGCGCCACGCTGCTGCCGATCTTCGTGCGGTGGGAACTGCGCCATCCATCACCGCTGCTCGCGCTGCAGCTGTTCCGTGATCGGGGCATCCTGATCGACGCGTTCATCCTGTTCGCGATGCAGTTCGCGATGAACGGGCTGGTGATCTTCGGCAGCGCCTTCCTGCAGCAGGCGCTGGGCTTCGAGCCGATGCAGGCAGGCGTGCGGATGCTGCCGATGCTGGTGCCCGTGCTGGTGGTGGTGCACATCGCCGGTCGCCTGTACGACCGCGTGGGGGTCCGCAAGCCCGCGCTGATCGGCACGGCGCTGGCCACGGCCGGCATGTTCGTGCAGGCGGGCGCGGCGCTGCTCCAGAGCTATCCCCTGCTGGCCATCGGCATGGCCACGCTCGGCACGGGCGTGGGCTTCGTGATGAGCCCGACGAACGTGGACAGCATGAGTCGCGCCGGACCCGCGCATCGCGCGCAGGCGAGCGGGCTGGTGCAGACCATTCGACAGATCGGCGGGTCGCTGGGCGTGGCGGTGGTCGGTTCGACCATCCTCCTGAGCGAATCGCGACTCGGCATGCCGGCCAGCGTCGCGCTGGGATGGTCGATCTCGGGGATGGCGCTTGCACTCGCGTTCTTCGCGGCGTGGCGCGGACTTTCCTCCGAATCGCCCCGTACACTGGCACGCATGTCGCGACCGATCATCGGCATCACCACCGACATCAGCGAGTCCAATGGTCTGGTGAGCTATCGCGTGAACCGCCAGTACGTGCAGGCCGTGCATCGTTGCGGTGGCGTCGCCGTGCTGCTCACGCACGAGCAGGGCGACGCGCTCGACCTGATCGATGCCGTGGACGGCGTGATCATCACCGGCGGCAAGGACATCGACCTTCGCAAGTTCGGGCAGGAACTGCATCCCAAGAGCGACGTGATGAATCCGGACCGTCAGAGCGGCGAGTTCGGCATCCTTGCCGCGCTGGATCAGCGCCCGGACAAGCCGGTGCTCGGGATCTGCCTGGGCATGCAGATGATGGGCGTGCACCGCGGATGCCATCTGGTGCAGCACGTGCCCGACGCGATTGCGGGGGGCGAGCGTCATCAGAACAACCAGCTGCACCCTGTCGAGACGCAGTTCGGCAAGGGCGAGGTCACGAGCAGCCATCACCAGATGCTGGGCGACAACGGACCCTTCGAGGTCCGTGGCCGCAGCCCCGACGGCTGCCTCGAGGCGATCCAGCTTCCGGGTCGTCCGTTCTATGTGGGGGTGCAGTGGCACCCCGAACGCACCAAGGATCCCGTGCTCGGTGACGGCATGGTGAAGCGGCTCGTCGACGCCGCGGCGGCTGCCCGCGCCAAGAAGGAGAAGTCATGATGCACACGCTTGCAATCGCCTGGATGCTCTTGCTGCAGGGCGCCGCCCCCGCAGCCAAGCCCGACCTGAGTCCGAACGCCCCGGCACCGCAGACGGCCCCCCTTCGACCGGGCGATGTCGCGCCCCCGCTGACCATCGACAAGTGGGTCAAGGGCGAGCCGGTCGAGAAGTTCGAGAAGGGCCGCGTGTACGTGGTGGAGTTCTGGGCGACGTGGTGCGGCCCCTGCATCAAGGGCATTCCGCACCTCACCGAGCTGCAGCGCAACAATCCCGAACTCGTGATCATCGGCGTGGCCGCCGCGGAGCGTTCCGCCGGCGCGAAGCCGGGCCTGAGCGAGAAGCCGCCCGAAGTCGATCCGCGCCTGAGCGGCGTGGAGGCGTTCGTGAAGCAGCGCGGCGACGAGATCGGCTACCGCATCGCGTGGGATGGGGACGCCAGCATGGGAAAGGCGTGGATGTTCGCGGCCAAGCAGCGCTCGATTCCCTTCGCGTTCATCGTGAACCGCGAGGGCAACATCGCCTGGATGGGGCATCCAAACGAGATGGATGCGACGCTGACGCGCGTCCTGAAGGGCACCGAGGGCCGCGTGGCTCCACCGCCACCGCCCACCGCGACACCCTGATCGCGCATGCTGCCGGTCGGCTACTGCACCAATGTCCACCCCGGGCGCAACCTGGATGAACTGAGGCGCAGCCTGCTGGGCCCGGTGGCCCGGGTGGCGCGTCGGGTCGGCACGGGACCGCTGCCCGTGGGGGTGTGGCTCTCGGCCGAGGCCACGCGACAGCTGCATGAACAGCCATCCGAGACCGAGCGCCTGCGCGACGCGGCGATGGAGGTCGGCGTTCAGATCGCGGCCGTGAACGCCTTTCCGTACGGAAACTTCGGCGCCGCGTCGGTCAAGACGCGCGTGTACGAACCGCACTGGGCGGATGCGCGCCGCGCCCTCCACACGATCGCCGTGGCCGAGCTGCTTCCGAGCCTGGTGGCGCAGGGGGTGAGGCACGCGAGCGTCAGCACCCTGCCCCTCGGATGGAGGCCCCGCTTCAGTGCCGAGGGCTGTGGCGCAAGCGTGGGCCTTGCCTCGGCGCAGATCGAGCAGGTCGCGCGTGCGCTCGCCCGGATCGAGTCGCGCACCGGACTGCACATCACGCTGGACATCGAGCCGGAACCTGGGTGCGCGATCCAGACCGTCTCCGAACTCGCCGGCTTCATCCGCCATTGCCTGCGGCCGACCGACCCGTCCAATCCAGTGCACCGCCACGTGGGCGCATGTCTGGATGCGTGCCATCTTGCCGTGATGGACGAGTCACCCGATGCCGCGATGGCGGCGCTTGTCGAGGCGAACGTGTCCGTGCACCGCGTGCATGTCTCGTCGGCCCTGCGCGGCGACGCCTCCGAGCCGAGCCTGGAGGCTCTTGCGCGCTTCGACGAGCCTCGCTTCCTGCATCAGGTGGTCACCGGATCGGCGCAGCAGCCGCGCGTGTACGAGGACATCCCGGATCACGCCGCGGCCCGGCCCGGCCTGCCCTGGCGCTGCCACTTCCATGTGCCGATCTTCATGCATGAGATCGCTGGGCTTTCCACCACGCGCGACACGATCGAGCCTCTCCTGCGCACCGTGCTTCAGGCGGGCCAGCGACCCTTCATCGAGGTCGAGACCTACGCATGGGATCGGCTGCCGGGCACGACCGAGACTGGTGTCGAGGAGGGGCTTGCGCACGAGATCCTGCATGCCCGGTCACTGCTTGCCAAATGCGCGCCGGGCGCACACGCTCCACGCGGATGAGTGACGCCACCCCCACCTCTCCCGCCAGCGTCGGAGCCTGGATGCGGCTGCTGCGCATCTCGAACGCGCCGACGGCGCTCACGGGGTCGCTGGTGGGCACGATGGTCGGCGCCTCCACGAATCTGGGTGCGCTCAACGTGAACACCATGGCGCTGTGCGGCGTGGGCTCCGTGCTTCTCTATGCGGGTGGCATGGTGATGAACGACTACTTCGACCAGCCGATCGACCGGATCGAACGGCCGGACCGGCCCATCGTGTCGGGCCAGGTCTCCGAGCGCAGCGCGCTCCTGCTTGGCATGGGACTTCTCGTGGCGGGCGTGACCACGATGATCGCCGCCGGCAGCGCGGTGGTGCCTTGGGCGCTTCTGCTGCTCGCCATGATCCTTGCGTACAACTTGCTGCATCGCGACCCGGCCGCCGCGCCGCTGCTCATGGCCTCATGCCGCATGCTGGTGCCGGTGATCTCGGCCATCGCGGCAGCACCCCAGAACAGGCCGGACTGGGAACTTGTGGGCGCCGTCGCCATTCCGCTCGGCGTCTACACGGCCACGATCTCGCTGGCTGCGCGCCACGAGGCCGCTCGCGCTCCTTCCCCACGTCCCGTGGCACCCATCGGCGTGCTGTTCATCCTGCTGCTCGCCGCGGCACTCGCGCCGCTTGCGCTGATGCTCGCAGGCGTGCTGCAGCCGTTTCCGCGCAGGGCGCTCACCCTGGCGGTGCCTGCCCTCGTCCTGGCGTGCTGGACCATGCTGCGCGGCCTTCGCCTGTTGCGGCGCGACGACCGGAAGCCCCATGGCGTGATGGCGTGGATCGCCGCGATCGCGTTCATCGACGCCGCATCGCTGGCGCCGCTCGCTGGCGGCTCGCTGGTCCTGGTGGCCGTGGGCGCGGGATTGCTCACGTTGTGGATGCAGCGGCGCATCCTGGGCAGTTGACGCATGGGCACGCCGCATCCATCCGGTGCGCAGCGCACCGTGGTCGCGATCGTCGCAGGCCTTTCCGCCGGACAGATCGGTGCGGACACGCCGACGCTGCGCGATCTGGCGCGCGCACTCGGTGGCGTGCACATGCTGCAGCCGGCCTACCCAGCCGTCACGTGCACCTCGCAGGCGACCATGCTGACGGGGCTCTCGCCACAAGGGCATGGCATCGTCGGCAATGGGTGGCTGGACCGTGAACTCGGCGAAGCCAGGCTCTGGAGGCAGTCACGTGGCCTGATTCAGGCACCGCTGGTGTGGGAGTCCGCGCGCGTTCGCTTCCCCCAGTTGTCGGTGGCGAACCTCTTCGGCTGGTTCAACATGTTCAGCAGCGCGGACTTCACGGTGACGCCGCGACCGCAGTACGCCGCCGACGGGCGCAAGGCCGCGGACATCCTGGCCACGCCCGATGGACTGCGGGAGCGGCTCGTGGCGGAACTGGGCGCGTTTCCGCTGTTCAACTTCTGGGGGCCCCGCGCCGACATCCGCAGCACGGAGTGGATCGTGCAGGCCACGAAGCGCGTGATGGCGTGGCACGATCCTGCCCTCACGATCTGCTACCTGCCACACCTTGACTACGTGCTGCAGCGCGAGGGGCCCGGGGGGCCGAACGTGCGCCGCGAGTTGCGCGAGGTGGATCGCGTGATGCAGTCGCTGGTTGCGGCGTGTCACGCGCGGGGTGCGCGCCTGATCATCTGCAGCGAGTACGGCATCGAGAAGGCACGGCAGGTGATCCATCCGAACCGCGCGCTGCGGCAGGCCGGTCTGCTGTCCGTGCGCCAGGAGTTCGGTGGACTGAACCTGGACCTGAACGGCAGCGCCGCGTTCGCGCTCTGTGATCACCAGGTGGCGCATGTCTATGTTCGGCATCCGGAAGCGGTGGCGCGCTCACGCGAAGTCCTCGCCGCGCTTCCGGGCGTGCAGCGTGTCCTGACCGGATCCGAACGCGCCGAACCGCAACTGGATCACGCGCGCGCAGGCGATCTGGTGCTGGTGCCCGAGGCGGGTGCATGGTTCGCCTACCCATGGTGGACCGCAGGCTCCGAAGCCCCGGACTACGCGCGCACCGTCGACATTCATCGCAAGCCCGGCTACGACCCCTGCGAACTGCTTCTTGATGCCGGGCCGCTTGCAACCTCGGCCAAGGTGGGCTGGTTCATGCTTCGAAGGAGACTCGGCATGCGCGCGCTTCTGAAGTGCACGCCGCTCGACGCATCGCTGGTGCGCGGCACGCATGGGCGCGTGGATCTGGAGCCGGAACTCGAGCCGGTGCTGCTGGCCGAGGGCGCGTTCCTTCCGCAGGAGGGCCGGCTGCCGATGCACGCCGTTCACGAGGTGATCCTGCGTCATCTGACCGGTGAACCCGCATGAAGCTGGTCTGGGCCGTGCTGGTCGCGGTGCTTGTGGCCGGCGTGGCCGCACTGGTGTGGCCAGCCTCGGAGCGCCCCGTCACGCCACCTGAGCTGGCGGAGACAAGGCCTCAAGCGCCTTCGCTGACCGACTCGCGTCCACCTTCCGCGCGCATCGAGCGAAAGTCCGACGGCTCCATCGAGCTGGATGGTCGCTTCGTGGTGACGGGTGCAGGCACCGAGCAGGATCCCTTCGTGATCTCATGGCCCCTCGTGTTCAGCGCCAGCGAGACGATCGACGCAGCGGCCGGCAAGCTCGCCACACCGTCACACATCGATTTCCTGAACGGGCAGTGGGTGCAGATCAGCGGGTATCTGGCACCGCCACTCTGGGGCGAGCAGACCAGCGAGCTTCTGGTCATGAAGAATCGCTGGGACGGCTGCTGCATCGGCCTGCCGCCCACACCCTTCGACTGCATCGAGGCGTCGCTCGCCGCGCCCCTGAAGCTTGGCGCGCAGCACGCGATCAGCTTCGGCACGGTGCGCGGCCGCCTGGTGGTGGAGCCCTTCAAGGCCGGCGCGTTCCTGCTCGGCCTGTACCGGCTTCAGGACGCGTCGATCGCCGAGATGAAGTCGCCGTGAGCGCGGCGTGGAATCAGGGAAGCGGATCCGCGGTGCGCGCCACGCGGAAGCCGATGTTCCCGAATCGGCCGGCGGGACCGTACACGCCGCGATTCGACGCACGAAGCGTGTCGATTCCATAGCCCCAGTGGCAGCCGCGCTGCACGCGGTAGCTGCCGCTGGTGGCGCCCTTGGGATCCGTCGTGGCTGAAGCCGAATAGTCGCCGTAGCGGTCCGCGGTCCATTCCCAGACGTTGCCGAGCATGTCATGGAAGCCCCACGCGTTCGCCAGCTTGCCGCCGACCGCGTGCGTGGCACCTCCCGAATTCAAGGCGTACCAGGCGATGTCATCCAGCTCGCCGTATCGAGGCGTGGTGCTGCCACCGCGGCAGGCGTACTCCCACTCCGCCTCGCTCGGCAGGCGCATGCCGTGCGCGTCGCAGAAGGTCTTTGCGTCCTCCCAGCTCACCGACTCCACGGGCAGCGTGGTTGGGCCCTTGAAGTAGCTCGGATTGCGACCAGCGCGGCTCGTCCACTGCTCCTGCGTGACCTCGCAGCGACCCAGATAGAAGGGCGACGACAGCGCGACCGGGTGCGCCGGAATCTCGTCGGGGTAGGCCTGCGTGTCGCCGGGGCTCTGTCCCATGCTGAAGGATCCGGCCGGAACCAGCAGCATCTCGATGCCGGTCACGTTGTCCTTCACGCGCCACGGATGACCGCTGGCGATGATCCGCGTGCGCGCATCCGCATCCGTGACCACGGCTGGATCCGGAAGCTGCTCCAGCACCGTGTACCACGATCCCGGCGGCGTGTCCGGGCACGGGCCCCACGCCAGCAGGACCAGCGCAAGATCACCACCGCCCACTTCGCCGTCGCCATCGAGATCCTCGACGCAGTTCGACTGCGCGTGGGCAGCGAGCGTCATCGCCACGGCGGCCAGGCATGCGAACAAGCCGCGAGCGGGGCGATGCGAGTCGGACGAGATGGCGTGCTGCGGGTTTGTCATGGGAGTGCTCCAGGCGTTCAAGGAGTCGATCATTGTCACGCCCCAATGGGGGGGCGATCAAGAGGAATTCCACACTTCCTGCCGCCCCCAAGGCCGGACGGGGGCGTTCCAGACCGCCGGGAGCGCGTGATTTCGGGCCATCCATGCGTGGAAATAGACTGATCGAATGCTTCGCATCGGTGCCGTCACGCTGGAAACCCCCCTGCTGCTCGCGCCGATCGCGGGGCACTGCGACCTTGCCTTCCGCATCCTCTGTCGGGAGCAGGGCGGCGTCGGCATCGCGTACACCGACCTGCTGAACTGCCACGCGCTCCTGCGCGGCACGCCGCGCAGCATGGAACTCGCCGCGACCAATGGCCTGGACCAGCCCTGCGGCATGCAGCTCTACGGCAACTGGACCGATCCGCTGCCCGAGGCCGCGATCTGGGCGATCGAGCACGGCGCGCGCGTGATCGACATCAACATGGGATGTCCCGTGGACAAGGTGGCCAAGCGCAACGGGGGCTCACTGCTGCTGTGCCAACCCTGCGATACCGTGAAGTTGGCGGAGCGGATCGTGCAGGCGGTGGAGCGACACTCGAATGGTCGCGTGCCCGTGACCGCGAAGATCCGACTGGGCTGGGATCCCGACCATTTCGTCGGTCCGCAGCTGGCGCGCGATCTGGAGCGTGCGGGCATCGCGGCGGTGACCGTGCACGGACGTTTCACCTGCCAGCTCTTCAGCGGCGAGGCGGACTGGAACCGGATCGGCGAGGTGGTCGCCGCGGTCGACCGCATTCCAGTCATCGGTAACGGAGACATCACCCAACCGCAGCACGCGCGCGAGCGCATGCGGCAGACCGGTTGCAGCGGCGTGATGATCGGCCGCGGCGCCCTGCGCACGCCGTGGCTGTTCCGGCAGGCGTGGCACGAGATCCGCACGGGCGAGGCGTTGGCCGAACCATCCTTCAACGAGAAGTGCCGGGTGATTCTGCGGCACCTGGCACTGCTGGATCGCTACGTGCCACCCGCGCAGGCCGTGGACTGCATGCGCAAGCGCATCAGTTGGTACGGCAAGACCATGGGGCACATCAAACCCTTGAAGGAGGCGGTGCGGGTGGCGGAATCAACGGAAACCATGAGGCAGGCGATTCAGGCCTGGATCCAGCCGGATCTCGAGGCCACTCCAAGGGCCGGTTTCCGGACTCAGGAAGCGGCTTTCTGAATTTTCCGAGCGGTATGCAACACCCCCTCCCCCCACTCCGTATTCGAGCCTGAAGAGTCGCGTTCCGACCCAGGTCGGGATGCACAATGCTTGGACATGGTTCTGGCCGGCCGGTGCCGGTCAGACGAGAGAGGGAAAGGGCTCAGGCGCTGTTGTTGTGCGCCATGAGGAGGAAGACGGCATGAACTTGGAAAAGGGAAAGGGCCTTGGAGCCAATTGGCTTCTCGGTTGCGGTCTTGCGGCGCTTGGTGCTTCGGCACCGACCGAAGCTGCGCTGGTCACGCTGTCTGGGGTCTTCACCAACACCACAGGTGCGGCCGTCGAGAAGGAATTCTCGCACAAGATCATCGTCACCGAGACCATCACCAACGTCGGCGCGTTCGGCAATCTGTCGCTGGTCATCACCGATTTCAACCGCAATGGCGCCTCCATCACTGCGCCTGCGGGACAGATGTATTCCGGCTGGCTCAATGGCGTGCAGGTGAAGTCCTTTGCGCCAGCCAACGCCCCGGGCGGCGGCTTCGCGCTCACCGCGGCGGCTCGGTCGCTGGCCACGTTCGATTCCAGCTATGGCTCATCCAGCGCACCGCAGGCCATCGCCTCGGTCCTGAACGCGAACGATGAGATCGAGGTGCGCCTCAAGTTCACCGTCTCTGCCGGTGATCAGGTCGCCTACAGCGCCACATTCAACCTGGTCGCCGTGCCGGGCCCCAGTGCCATCTGCGCGGCCCTGCTTGCGCCCTGGATCGGTCTGCACCGTCGGCGCAGGACCGAGAACGACTCTTGATGCACCGAAGTTCCGAATCACGCTTGCACACTGAATTCCGGGATCTGACCGTCTGATCAATCGCCTGAAGGCACCCAAACGTCCGGGGGCCAGGCGCACAAGGAGAGGGAAAAGAGATGAACAAGTTCGCTGTTTTGGCCAGTGCCACCGCCGCCATCGCGACCGCCGCCACGACCATGGCCGGCCCGCTTCTGACGATTTCGGCCAACGTGGGTGGGTACGCGCCAGTCACGAGCACCTCCAACGGAGTCGCCACCTCGACCGCCGGCAGCTACAGCTACGTCGGTGGTGTGGTCAGCGGATTCCCGATGGACTGGATGATCAGCTGGGACATGCTCGGCGAGGACACCTCGGTGTACCCCACGAGCACCTTCGTGACCAACGGATTCCGTGTGCAGAACCTGACGAGCAGCGCGAAGACCTTCGACATCACGGTCGCCCTCGCGTCACCGGCCGGCTCGAACCTGCAACTTCTCTGCACCGCGCTCCTGGGTGGCACGCTGACCTCCGACGCGCCAGGCACCACGGCCTCGCTGACGAGCTCGGGCGCACTGTGGAGCGGGCAGATCAATGGCATCTCGCGCTCGACGTCGGACCTGATGAACAACGCCAACCTGAGCACGGGCGCCACGACCTCGTTCGGTCCGCTGACGAGCAACTGGACCGGCACCATCACGGGTGCGCTCTCCACGGTCGGCTACCGCATGCAATTCACCCTGGGCGCCAAGAGCACCGCGGTGTTCACCGGCTACTGGGAAGGCGTCGTGGTCCCCACGCCGGGAGCGCTTGCCACGCTGGCAGTGGCTGGCGGCCTGGCAAACCGCCGGCGCCGGACGAACTGAATTTCAGAGACCTCGATCGCGGGTGCCGGGAGCACCGTGGTCGGAAGTGAACCACTCCCCGTTGCGACGCGAGCCTTCCTCGGAGGGCTCGCGTCGTTTTTCAGGCGTTGGGGTTCCGAAGTTCCTTGGCCTGCGGCAGGTCCTCGATCCGCGAGAGGCCGAAGACCTTCAGGAACTCGGTCGTGGTGCCGTAGAGCATGGGTCGACCCAGTTCCTCGGCGCGACCGGTGATGCGAACGAGTCGCCGTTCCAGAAGGCTCTTGAGCACCTCGCCGCACGCCACGCCACGGATCGCCTCGAGTTCGCTGCGAAGAATCGGCTGGCGATACGCGATGATCGCGAGGGTCTCGAGCGCAGCTGGCGTGAGGCGCCCCTGCTGTCGCAGGCCGCGCACGCGCGCAAGCAGCGGCGCGAATGCGGAGATGGTGAGCAACTGGTAGCCCCCCGCCAGACGCTCGGCGCGGAAGGACCGCTGCTGCGACTCGTAGGAGGCGTTCAGTTCGACGATCGCGTCGCGCACCTGCGCGGCCGCGCCGTCCTTCGCCTTGCCGGTCGACTTCAGGCCCAGCATCTCGACCAGCTTCTGCTCGGTCACCGGGCGATCGTTCGTCAGCAGCACCGCCTCAATGCGAAGCGTGAGCGGCTGGTCCGAGCATGGGGGACCAGCGACCGGCTCCAGTTCCGGAGTGGTCTCGATCGCGTCGGTGGGTTCGGTGGCACCCATGCAGGCGGTCAGTTTCGGGTGCCGCGGGCACGGGCGGCAGCGACCTTGGCGTGGGCGACCGCTTGCGCGCGCTCGGCGGCGTTGCGGGCGGACTCGGTGGTGCCGGCGCCACTCAGCGCGGCCGCATTCGCCTTCTGAAGTTCATCCGACGCGGCCTTCGCGTCGATCGAATCGGCGGGCACGGCCGAATCGGCCAGCAGCGTGAGCGCATCGCCCTGCATCTGCGCGAAACCGCCATCCACCACCAGCGTGGTGTTGCCCGAGGGGCCGTTGAGGGTGAACAGGCCGGTGCCGAGCCGCGTGAGGAACGGGCTGGCGCCGGGCATCACGCCCTTCTGACCGTCGAACGCCTGGAAGCTCACGTAGGTGGCGTCCTGGGTCAGGCTGACCGAACTGGGGGTGACGACCGAGCAGCGGAAGGTGGTGGCCATGGGTTCTCCGAGGCGGCGAATGGTAGCAGAGGCCGTGGAAACCTCGGAAATCAGCCCGAAACGCCGGGGGGGCCCTGCAACGCCAGCGCAAAGTTGCGCCATCGGGGGTCGTGGGTGACTTCCAGACCCACGACCGGACGCAGCCAGCCGGGAATCGGGGCCTCGGACCCGGCCGTCGGCAGTTCCACCTCGGCCATCCACAGCGGCCAGTCCAGGAATTCGTCGACCTCCCAGACGAGCGTGCCCTCGCGCACACGATGTCGGCGCTTGCGCACGCGTCGCCCCTGCGTGCGCGGCCACTGCGCATGGAACTCCGCCTCGGTGATCTCGCGCTCGGTCTCCTGTCGCACCAGACCCGCGCCGCGCTTCACGGTGTGCAGACACTCGACGCGGCCATCCGGATGCTCGATTCGACGGAGCCTGCCCTCGGCGAAGTCCGGATCGTCGGCGGCGTGCTCGGGCAGGTAGCCCTGCTCGATCTTCCAGATGGACGCGTCCTTCGGCAGCGCGGGCGCTGCCCGCAGCACCCACACGCGCTCGATCTCGAGTGGTGCCGCGCTCATTGCGCCACGGCCACGCGGCTTGCGTCGGTCCACTCGGCCACCAGCGCAGCCAGCGCGAGCTTGGGGTTCACGTTGCCGCGCACGTTGTCCTCGAAGCGTTCGATCGAGGCGGTGCACGCAAGGCTTGCGGCGATCTCCCCGGTGGAGGCCCGATCGCATGCGCCGCGAAGGCGCTCGCGCAGGTGCAGGCCGCAGAGGCGCGCAAGCATGGAAAGGCCCAGGCGATTCGCGGCCTCCTTGCTGGCGTACTCGTTCTCCTTCACGATCGACTCCGCCAGTTCGTTCGCACGCTCGTGCATGCGCTCGGCAAGGTCGCCCGGCAACTTGCCCCGGTCCATGTGCTGGAATCCCGTCTGGAAGTCGCTCCACCACGCGTGCAGTCCACGGCGCTCGGCCGCCACCGCGGCGCCTGGGCTTCCCTCGGCGAAGCGCAGCAGCCAGTCACGCTCGGCACCGGTGGCGGACAGGCCGCCGCGCTCGAGCCACGACTGCATCGACGCGGCATCCAGTGGCCCGAAGGCGACCTGCTGGCAGCGACTGCGGATCGTGGGAAGCAGGCGATCGAGCCGCGTGGTCAGCAGCATGAGGTAGGTGCGCGGCGGCGGTTCCTCGAGCGTCTTCAGCAGCGCGTTCTGTGCCTCGGCCTCGAGCAGTTCCGCCTCATCGATCACGAACACCTTGCCATGGCCGCGCACCGCCGTGCGAAACGCGGCACTGTCATGATGGCGACCCTCGCCGTCGGTGCCACCCAGCAGCGTCTCTCGCAGCAGGTCCAGTGGGATGTTGAGCTGCTTGCGCTCGCGCAGTTCACGATTGGCGCTGTGACGCGAGAGTTCCTTGCGGATCACCGTGAAATCGGGATGCGTTCCGGCGTCGAGCAGTCGTGACTCCTCGGTGCCCGAGGGCGCGTGGAAGGCCCGTCGCTGTGCACGCGTGGCGGCGGGATCCAGCACCAGGCCCGCGAAGATGCGCGCGGCAAGCATCTTGCCGGTTCCCATGGGGCCATGCAGGATCCAGGCGTGATGCAGGCGATCGCGTTCGAGCGCGGCCGAAAATGCGCGCACGGCCCCGGGCTGGCCGAGCAGCGGTGCGCTCACTTGGGAACCTCGATCAGCACGCAGGTCTGCGGCGCAGGCGGCGTTCCCGGCGCGGCGCCCTTCGGCGGGGGCACGAGCAGCTGCTCGCCGTTCACCTGCATCACCGGGAACTGCTTGAAGAGCTTCTCGACCGCGGGGCTGAAGAGCGTGCTGCGCGGGTCGTAGGCGGTGCTGTCGAACACGCCGACGGTCACGATGCTCATGTGCTTGTCGAGATCATGGTGCACGTAGGCCTCGACGCCGCGGCCACGAAGGGATCGGCAGTGATCCTCGGCGCGCTGCTCGATCTCGTCCTGCGTGAGCGTCTTGCTGTCGAAGTCGCTCCACATGGCCACCTGAAACGTGAAGACCGGGGCGACGCCGGGCAACTTGCGCCGTGCCGCCGCACGCAGGTCGTGGGCCGAGCGCGACTGATCGGAGGATGACGTGGCTCGGCTCAGGTAGGCCCGGCCGAAGGGCCGCACGCGTCCGTCGGGCGAGATCGACTTCACCATTTCCAGCGCCGTGCGGGCGTCATCGTCCTTGGGACCGTTGAACTGGCCGAAGAACACCACCGAGCCCCGATCGGTGGAGCGCACGTAGCAGCCCTTGAGTGCGGGGTAGGTCTCGGTCATGCGTTCGCATGCGGCCTTGGCCATCTGCTGATGACCGTCGTCGGCGAAGGTGACGAGCACCACACCCCAACGCGCCGGCTCTGCCGTGGCCCGCGCGGCCTCGGAAGCCTTGGCCGGCTTGGCTGCCCGCCCTGGAATGCCCACGCCAGGCACCGTTCGCCCACGCTGCTCGATCGCGTTGCCGTCGACCTCGTCGCCCGGCTCCATCAGTTCCTGCCCGGCCGGCGGAGGCGATGGCTTGGGGGCCTGCGCCTGCGCCCATCCGGTCACGATCATGCAGGCCGCCAGCGCGCTGAAAATGCCTCTCTGGACGAGCCATAAAGGCAGGTGCCGGATGGTCTTCGGAAATCTCTGGTTGCGCGTGGAATCGTTCAAGGACGGAACCCTTGAATTCCGATGCTACCCGGCGGTCGCGGCTGTTCGCGGCCACCCGAATTTCGATCCTTGCCGCAGGACGCGGAAGGCCAGTTGCCCAGGGGCCCGGACCAATGGATTTGGACCGAGCCAGGCACGGAGTTTCTCATGTCTGAAATCCATCCCATCTCCGGCCCAACCGGCGCTCCCCTCTCGAGTGCCGTTCAACGGACCCAGCTCGACGCGGCGTCGATGGCACCAGGTGCCTCCGCCACGCAGGGGGCTCCCCGTGCCCAGATGCAGGACCGAATTGAACTGTCCGAGCATGCTCGGCACCTGGATCGCCTGCGCCAGATGCCCGACGTGCGCCAATCCAAGGTCGAGGCGGCGCGGAACGCCATCGCCGACGGGGTGTTCGAGACCCCGGACCGGCTGCGGGCGGCGCTGCTGAAGATGCTCGACGAGATCGAACCGGGCTGACGCCAGAGCCCGAAAGCGGCAAAAAAGGGCGTAACAGGGGCCTCGGTTCGGGCCCCTGTTCGCGTTTTCCGGGGTCGACGACGCGCCCCGGATGCATCCTCCATTTACGATCGCGGTTCCACGGAGGCCCCATGCGACGCACCCCTGTCATCGCCCTTGCCGCTTTCGCCTGCGTCGCCCTGGCTCAGGATCCGCCTCCGGTCGCCATGCGCCCCGCGGACCTGCGCCGAGACCTGATCGAGCACGCCACGGTGGTGGTGAAGCCGGGTGAGCGCATCGAGGATGGTGCGGTCCTGCTGGAGAACGGCTGGATCACGAAGGTGGGCAAGGCCGGCGAGGTGAAGGGCCCGCCGGGCACGGCCGTGCATGATGCTCGCGGCAAGACGATCTATCCAGGACTGATCGATTCGGGACTCGTGATCGACAGCGCCGCGGCCGCACGCGCGCACGCCGACGACGCAAGCGCGCACTGGAACCGCAAGGTGGTGCCCCAGCTGCGCGTGGTCGACATGCCACCTGTGGCCGCGGCCACGCGAAAGGAACTGCGCGATCTCGGCTTCACGCTGGCGGCGGCGCATCCGAACACGGGCATCTTCCGCGGTCAGTCCGCGGTGGTGCTGCTGGCCGAGGACGACCGCAAGGCCGAGGCGATCGTGCCGGAGGCCGCGCAGGTGATCGCCTTCGCGCACGTGGGCGACGATGGACCCGAGGATTCGCGATACCCCGCCGCGTTGATGGGCGCGATGGCGCTGGTTCGCCAGACGCTGCATGACGCGTCATGGATGGCGGCGTGCCAGCGCGTGTGGAGCGCAAACCCGCAGGGCAACGATCCGCCGGAGGCGAGCGCGCCACTCGCGTCGCTTGCGCGCTCGATCGCGGGCTCGCAGCCGGTCGTGTTCGACGCCGGCGACGAGGAGGAACTCCTTCGCACCGTGCGCGTGGCGCGTGAATTCGGGCTGGATGCGCGCGTGCTTGGATCGGGTCTGGAGTTCCGACGGCTCGCGGACGTGACGGCGGCCAAGGTGCCCATCGTCGTGCCCATGGAATTCCCGAAGACGCCGGACGTGTCCGATCCGCGCAAGGACGACTCGGTGAGCCTGCGTGAACTCGCCACATGGGCGCTCGCGCCGCGCAACCTGAAGGAACTGCTCGACGCCGGGGTGGACTGCAGCGTCGGCACGCACCGCCTGAAGAACCGTGGCGATCTTCCCGCGCGCGCGCGACGCGCCATGAACGAGGGCCTGACCGAGGACCGGCTGCTGGCGTGCCTCACGGTGAATCCGGCGCGGCAGCTTGGCCTCTCCAAGGTCACCGGCACGATCGAGCCTGGTCGCATGGCGAACCTGCTGGTGACCGATGGTCCGCTGTTCGGCGAGAAGACGCATGTCATGGCCACCTGGGTCGCGGGCACGCCGAGCTTCGGCCACGAGCCCGTGAAGTTCTCCTTCTCGGGTCCCTTCACGCTGAAGGCCGAGGGTGTGGAACTGACCGGCACCATCGACACCGACGCCAAGTCCATCGCCTTCGAGAAGCAGCCCCCCGCGTCGCCAACGCCCGCCGCGGCCGCGCCGACTCCCGATGGCAAGACCGAACCGGGTGCCCCCGCCGCGGCCAAGCCCGCCAACGCGCCCAAGGCGCCGGAACCCGAGAAGTTCGCGGCCGAGCGCGTGGACTTCGACACCGACCGCGTGGGCTTCACCCTGAAGGGCGAGGCCTTCGGCGTGAAGGGTCTGCTGCGCTGCACCGCCGTGGTGGTGGGTGATCGCGTGCAGGGCACCGCCGAGACCGGCGAGGGCAAGGAGATCCCCTTCACGCTGGAGAAGCGCGAGGTGCCCAAGCCCGCCGACGCGAAGCCTGCGGAGCCGGCCAAGCCCGAGCCCGCCAGGACCGTGGATCCGCTGGCGTTCATTCCGCGCACGGTCCCGCTGGGCGAGTACGGCCTCGACGCGCCCGTGAAGGCGCAGACCGTGCTGGTGCGCAACGCGACCATCTGGACGTGCGGCAGCGACGGCATCGTGACCGGCGCCGACATGCTGGTCGAGGACGGAAAGGTCAAGGCCGTGGGTCGCGGACTCAAGGCGCCCGAAGGCGCGCTGGTGATCGACGCGACGGGCAAGCACGTCACCCCCGGCCTGATCGACTGCCACAGCCACACCGGCATCAATGGCGGCGTGAACGAGTGGACCAGGAACAACACCGCCGAGTGCCGCATCGACGACTGCATCGATCCGAACACGCAGGGCTGGTATCGGGAACTCGCGGGAGGCCTGACCGTGGCGAACCAGCTGCACGGCAGCGCGAATCCGATCGGCGGACAGAACAGCGTGGTCAAGCTGAAGTGGGGTGGCAACGCCGACGACTTCCGCTTCCCCGGCGCCATCGGAGGCATCAAGTTCGCGCTCGGCGAGAACGTGGTGCGGCCGCGCGGCCGCTATCCGAACACGCGCATGGGCGTCGAGGCGCTGCTGCGAGACAACTTCCGCGCGGCTCGCGCCTATGCGGCGGAGCGTTCGGCCTGGGAGGCGCTGCCCGCGGACGCGAAGACGCGAACCATGCCGCCGCGTCGTGATCTGCAGCTTGACGCGCTCGCCGAGATCCTGGCCGGCAAGCGCCTCATCCATTGCCACAGCTACCGCCAGGACGAGATCCTGATGCTGCTGCGACTCGCCGACGAGTTCGGCTTCCGCATCGGCACGCTGCAGCACGTGCTCGAGGGCTACAAGGTGGCCGACGAGATCTCCAGGCATGGCGCGGGCGCAAGCACGTTCAGCGACTGGTGGGCCTACAAGATGGAGGTCATGGACGCGATCCCGAGCAACGGATCGCTCATGCGGGACGTGGGCGTGCTGGTGAGCTTCAACAGCGACAGCGACGAGATGGCGCGTCGCATGAACATGGAGGCCGCCAAGGCCGTGCGGTACGGCGACTGCCCGCCCGAGGAGGCGCTGAAGTTCGTCACCCTGAATCCCGCGAAGCAGCTGCGCATCGACCATCGCGTGGGCAGCCTGGAGCCTGGCAAGGACGCCGACTTCGTGATCTGGAACCGTGAACCGCTGTCCAGCTTCGCGATGGCCGACAGCACCTGGATCGAGGGCGCCTGCCTGTTCGACCGCGCCAAGGCGGATGCCATGCGTGCGCGTGACCGCGCCGCGCGCGCGAGGCTGCTGGAACTGGCGGTGGCCGAGGGCGAGAAGGCCGGCGCGCTGAAGGCGCCTGAGCCACCCAAGGACAAGGACGCGAAACCCGCGCCCACGATGCTTGCGCGCATGCTCGAGGCTCGACGCGATGCCCTGCTGGACGAGGTGCGGCGCGGACGCGATCCGGACTCGATCGGTCCGGGCGACTGCGGTTGCGGTGGAAGCGCCGAAGGCTGGCGCCTGATGCTGGAGGATGGCCGATGAGGACCTGTGCAACCATGCTGACCCTGTTCGTCGCCTCGATCGCGCTGGCGCAGAGCGAGATGCCCGCGGCAGCGCCGCAGGACACCCCGATCGCGATCGTGAACGCGCGCATCGACCAGGCGGTGTCGGGCACCGCGCCGATCGCGCGCGGTCACGTGGTGTTCGACAAGGGCGTGATCGTGTCGGTTGGCGAGGGCGATCCGGCCTCGCTGCCGGCGAACTGCCAGAAGATCGATGGCGCGGGCCTGACGGTGCTGCCGGGCTTCGTGAACACGGGCAGCGTGCTGGGACTCGTGGAGACGCTGCAGGTGCAGGCCACCGACGATCGCGTGGAATTCGGCGCTTGGCGCCCCGAGATCCGCGCCTGCGTGGCCGTGAATCCAGACAGCAACCTGATCCCCGTGGCCCGCGCCGGTGGCGTGCTGACCAGCTGCCTCTTCCCGCAGGGTGGCGTGGTGAGCGGCCATGCCAGCGTGATGCGACTGGATGGCTGGACCAGCGAGGACCAGACCATCTCGCCGCGCGCGGGTCTGGTGGTGCAATGGCCCGTCAGCGAGCCCATCACGGCTCCGTGGATGGACAAGAGCGTCGAGGACCAGAAGCGCGACGGCCAGAGGAACATGAAGGAGATCGACCGCTTCTTCGATCAGGCGAAGGCCTGGGCCGACGCCCACGAGGCCGATCCCAAGGGAACGCCGGGCGACCTGCGCTTCCAGAACATGGTCGAGGTGGTGCGCGGGCGCGAGCCGGTGATCCTGACGGCGAATTCGCCCGGCAGCATCGAGAGTGCCGTGCTGTGGGCCGTGCGTCGTGGCCTGAAGCCGGTGATCTGGGGCGGCATGGGGGCCGATCAGTGCGTGCCGCTGCTGAAGAAGCACGGGGTACCGGTGCTGGTCGCCGGGACCCATCGCCTTCCACGGCGCACGGCAGGCGCGATCGACGACGTCTATCGACTTCCCGCGCGGCTCTATGCCGAGGGCATTCCCTTCGCCATCGCGACCGGAAGCGATCCCTCGAACGAGCGACACCTGCCCGATCATGCGGCGACGGCCGTGGCCTACGGTCTGCCGCCGGATGCCGCACTGCGCGCGATCACGCGCGACCCCGCCATGATCCTGGGCGTGGGAGGCAAGCTCGGCTCGATCGAGACCGGCAAGGCTGCCACGCTGCAACTGGTCTCGGGTACGCCGCTCGAGATGACCTGCGAACCCCTGGTCGCGTTCATCGATGGCCGTCGCGTGGATCTTGGCAACCACCAGACCCGGCTGGACGCGAAGTACCGCGAGAAGTACCGCCGCATGGGCAAGCTGCCGCCCGTGGCAAGACCCGCTCCCTGATTGGGCGCGCACCACCGGGGCCATCGCGACCCGCGCTAGGCTTGCGAGCGTGAACGCATTCGAGGTCCTCGGCTCCGATCCCATGCTCCTGCCCGCGCTGCAGCGCCGCGGCATCGTGCAACCCACCGCCGTGCAGGAAGGAACGCTTCCTGCCGCGCACCAGGGTCGGGACATCGTCGCCGTGGCCCCCACGGGCAGTGGCAAGACGCTGGCCTTCCTGCTTCCGATCGCGCATCGCCTGCGCACCCAACCACCGCCGCGGCCCAAGGGTGGGCGCGTGGATCCGATGCATCGGCTGCGCGCCGTGGTGCTGGCGCCCACGCGGGAACTGGCGCAGCAGATCGCGCGGGAGGCGGAGTGGCTCTTCGGTGGCACGGTGCTCCGTGCGCTGGCCGCCTACGGCAAGACGGCGATCTCGCCACAGGTGCAGGCCCTTCGAAAGGGCGTGGACCTGCTGGTGGCGACGCCGGGCCGCATGCGCGAGTTGCTGGAGGCCGATGCATGCTCGCTCGCGTGGTTGCGTGCGCTGGTGGTCGACGAGGCGGATCGCATGCTGGACATGGGCTTCCTGCCGCAGGTGCAGGCGATCGCCGATCGCTGCCCGACGCAACGGCAGACGATGCTCTACACGGCGACGCTGCCCAAGCAGGTCGAGGAACTGGCCCGCACGCTGGTGCGTGAACCGCTTCGCTTCGGCGAACGCGTGACCGCGGCGCGCGCCGAACCGAAGGCCTTCGACGCCGCCGACGACCTGAAGACACCGCTGCTGCTGCATCTCCTGCAGGACGCCGGCCGCACCGGCGTGCTGGTGTTCGTGCGCACCCGTCGGCGCGCGGGATGGGTGGCCGAGGCGCTGCATCGCAACGGCATCGCGGTTGGAAGCCTGCATGGCGATCGCTCGCAGAAGCAGCGTGAGGCGGCGCTGGAGGGCGTGACGTCGGGTCGCCTCCGTGTGCTGGTCGCCACCGACGTGGCCGCGCGCGGACTGCACGTGCCTGCGCTTCGCAGCGTGGTGAACTACGACCTGCCGCTGGTGGATCAGGACCTCGTGCATCGGCTCGGCCGAGCGGGTCACGGACATGCCGGCTTCGCGGAGGCCTTCGCCTTCGTGGATCCCGCCGAGGGCGATCGATGGCGTCGCCTCGCGAAGCTCTGCGACCTCGACGCGCGCCTTGCGAAGATGCCGGAGGGGTTGGCCACGCGCGCCCCCCGCGCTCGGGCCGCGGCTCGTTCCCCGGAGGCCAAGGAGACGGCTCGTCGCGAGCGCGCCCGCGCCGAGAAGCGCGCACGACGCGATCGGGTGGAATCCATGCGCAAGCTCCGTGACCAGCAGGCGGCTTCGCGCGGCAGGCTGCGCGGCAAGCAGCGCGGCAAGCCGATCGATGCGTCGATGCGTCCTGGCAAGGGTGTCCGGGGATGAGGCGCGCGGCGGGCTGGGTGCTGGACTCGATCCTGGCGGTCATCGGAGGACTGCTTCTGGCCACGCTGCTCGCAGCGGGTCTGGTGCAGGCGTGCATCGGCCTGCGCATCGAGAGCATCGACGTCTGGATGTGCGACCGGAACGTGCCGTGGTGGGTCGCGCGTCATGCGGCGATCGGCGTGCGCTGGATCAATGGCCACCAGAACCTCACGCCGCTGCTGGGCGAGACGCCCCTGCAACCGGCGGATGCCACGGAGCCCCTGGCAGATGGGGCGCCGCCGGCGGAATGGGCGCTCTCCAGGCTTCCCCAGCTGGGTGGACTTCCGATCGACAGCCGCTTCGCCGCGCTTGGGATCGGCTGGCCGGTGCCTGCCTTCGTGCGCACCTGGGTCGTGCTGGATCCACAGGAATCCTTCCCGATCTCCGCGGAACTCGATCAGAGCGACTTCGCCATCGAGAGCGCCATCGCCCGACTGGGTTCCCAGGATCTTGGCCGGGTGCGGATCGATGCCCAGGGACTTGCCCTGGACGCGTCACCCTGGATTGCCGCGAGTCTTGGTGCGCTTCGATGGCTGCGCGTGCGAAGGCTCAATCGGCCGGAAGCAGTGGTAGCACCACCCGCACCAGCAGCATGAGGCCCGCGGCCAGCGCCGCCATGCCAACCAGCAGTTGCCCGCTCATCCGGAAGACCTCCGGCCAGTAGCGATCCAGCGTGCGCAGGCGAATCGCCTTCCACGTCACGCTCACGCCGACCACCATGGGCACCACCCACGCCCACCAACCGTGGATGCCTCCGGGCAACGGCTCAACCAGCGGAATCCATGCGAGCAGGCTCATGGGCGCGGCCCCCGTGGCCCGCGAAGCGCGTCAAGAAGCGCCACCACGTTCATCAGACCCGCCATCGCCGTGAACAGGATGCCCACATCGTTCGCCACGCCAACCGACTTCAGGGAGCTCACCTGCACCATGTTGCCGTTGGGAAGCGTCATGGGCAGCAGCTCGCCCACTCTTCCCGACTTCAGGAGGTAGGCGTTGGCAGCATCCGCCAGAAAGGCAAGCGGGCCGGCTCCGCCCTGTGCCAGAAACCACAGACCGTCCTCCCTTCGATCCACGCAATCCAGACCACCGACCAGCAGTCCCGTCAGGAACAGGCCCACGACCCCCAGCATCACCAGCCACCCTCGCCTGGAATCGCCATTTTTGAGGTGACCAAGACCCGGCCAGATCCACCCGAGGGTGCCTGATGCCAGGTGAAGGGGTCGCTCGTCCTGATCTTGGCTCATGTTCGTGCACGGGTGCGATCCCGCGCGCTGCTAGAGTGTAATGGTGGCGCGCGCCGGCTGAACCGGTCGCCCACGGAGACCCCCGCCATGACAGCCGACGCCAACCATCCGAAAAAGCAGCCAGACGTTGGTCACGGAGAGGTCGTTGATCGACGCATCGGCATCGATCGTCGCAACCTGACCGCCCCGTCCGCCACCAACCTGGAGCGACGCCGCGGCCCGGGCCGACGACTGACAGACTTCGTGAAGAGCGCCGAGGAAGGCGAGATGAACAAGGAGCAGTTCCTGTTCCTGCTCGCCATCGACGCCTTCAAGCGGGTGAACCACAAGACCTTCCCCACCTGGACCGACGTGCTCGAGATCATCCGGAAGCTCGGCTACCGGAAGACCATGCACTCGGAATTGCAGCTTGGCCCCCGCGCCAACGACTGGACGGAGAAGGCCGACGCGCCCGCCGGCGTGCACAAGATGGCCGAAAAGCGCGAGGAGTGAGGCCTTTTCAGGCCTTCTTCTTGTACCAGTCGGCGTTGATCTGGATGTACTTCTTCCACTCTTCCGGCAGGTCCTCGCCCGGGAAGATGGCGCGCACCGGGCACTCATCCACGCACAGACCGCAGTCGATGCAGGTGTCCGGGTCGATGTAGAGCTGCGTGGCCTCGGCGAAGGTGCCTTCACCCTTGGTCGGGTGGATGCAGTCGACGGGGCAGACCTCGACGCACGAAGCGTCCTTGGTTCCGATGCAGGGTTCAGCGATGACGTGGGCCATGGGATTCCGTGGAAGTGGGCCACGATCCTAGCGGAGTCACTCCGCGCGCATCAACCCTAAAAACCATCGGAGCCGGCCATTCGGCCGGCTCCGATGGGACTGTTCGATACGACTGACGAAGTCAGCGCGACTTCTTCTTGGTCGCCTTCTTCTTCGCAGCCTTCTTCTTCTTGGCCATTGGATGGCTCCTCTGTGCGTCACGCGGATGTCGGAGAGAGGAGTCGCTGCGTGACGGTACGCGACTCCAACGGTACTTGTACCTTTATCGGCACGACTTGTGAAGGGCCTCCACCAAAAAACTCCGCAAGTCGATCCGCGCACCCATTCCATGACCTTCAACACCCCAACCGAGCGCGCGCATGTGGTGATCGTGGGTGCGCAAGGTCGCATGGGGCGCGCGTTGATCGAGGCGATCGGAGCGCACGATTCATGTTGCGTCGCGGCGCGGATCGATCGCGGTGACGCACTGCCGGATGTCGGTGACCTGGTGATCGATTTCTCGAGTGATGAGGGGTCAAAAGTGGCCTTGGCAGCCTCAGAACGGCGGTCCGCGCCTCTGTTGGTGGGTACCACGGCACTCTGCAGCGGCACGATGGAGGCGTTGCGGACGCACGCGCGACGGGTGCCCGTGATGGTCGCCAGCAACGCCTCACTGGGTGTGGCGGCGATGCACCGCATGGTCGAGCTGGCGCTGCAGGCGCTCGGACCCGCCTGGAAGATTCGCCTGACAGAGACCCATCACACCCGAAAATTGGATGCGCCCTCGGGCACCGCGATCGCGCTCGCCGAGACGGTTCGTCGCGCCGGCGGCGACCTTCCAGTCGAGGCGATCCGGTCGATCCGCGAAGGTGACGTGGTGGGCCATCACGTGCTCGAGCTGGTGGGGCCTGGCGAAACGCTCACCCTTTCGCATGAGGCGCATGATCGATCGCTCTTCGCGCGCGGCGCGCTCACCCTTGCGCTCTGGCTGCGCACGCAACCTGCGGGCATGCACACGGTGCAGGCATGGCTGGATCAGCGCATTCAGGGCAGAATGCAGCCATGAGTGCCATCCACACGGAAACCCTTGCAAACGGGCTGAAAGTCGCGATCGAGCGGATTCCGGGCATGTCCACGGTGAGCCTCTGCTGGCTGGTGCCGGTGGGCACGGCTGGCGACGCGCCGGACAGCGAGGGCGCCACCACGCTGCTGAGCGAGTTGATCCTGCGTGGCGCTGGGACGCGAGACAGCCGCACCTGGAGCGATGCGCTGGACGCGCTCGGATGCGAGCGGCGCACCACCGCGAATCCATTCCACACCCTGCTGACCGCCACCCTGATGGGAAACCGTCTGCACGACGTCTTCCCCCTGCTGGCCGACGCGATCCTCCGGCCACGACTGGATCCGGAACATCTGGAGCCGGTCCAGAAGCTCGCCCTGCAGGCGCTCGATGGCCTGGCGGATGACCCGCAGCACCTGGTGATGCTGCGACTGGCGCAAAGATTCCTTCCGGCGCCCTACAACCGCACCGGATACGGCACCCACCAGGGCCTTCGTGGCGCCACGATGGCGAACCTTCGGTCCTCGTGGGCCGCGCGCGCCGTGCCGACCGGCAGCATTCTCGTGATCGCGGGCGCCGTCGAGCCGAGCGTCGCGATGGACGTGGTGCGGCGCGCGCTGGAAGCCTGGGTCGGCACCACGCAGGAACCGGCGGTCGTCTCCGCGGCCATCGGCGGCGTCGATCATCTGGTGCAGGACTCATCCCAGACGCATCTGGCGATCGCGTTGCCGGCGCCGGTCGACGCGGATCCCGACGCCAACGCCCTGCGACTGGCAAGCATGGTGCTTGGTGGGGAATCGAGCAGTCGTCTCTTCACCGAGGTGCGCGAGAAGCGAGGCCTGTGCTACAGCGTTGGCGCGAGCGTTTCGTTGGGCCGCGATCGCGGCATGCTCCAGGTCTATGCAGGCAGCACGCCGGAGCGCGCGGGCCAGACCCTCGCGTGCATCCGGGGCGAGCTGGAGCGATTCGGAGGTGGCGTCACGGCGGACGAGTTCGATCGTGCACGCACGGGCCTGAAGTCGCGCGTGGTCATGCAGGGCGAGAGCGCGGCCGCTCGGGCCAGCAGCGTGGCGGGCGACCTGTTCCGCATGGGTCGGGCACGCACGCTTGCGGACATGGCCGCCGCCCTTGACGCGCTCACGCTGGACAGCGTGAACGCGGCGATCCATCGGCACTGGGGTCGAGGCTGGACGGATCGGATGGTGCTCGCTTCCATCGGTCCCGCCCCGCTGCAGCCGTCCCGCTAGACTTTCCCGCTGCCATGGCACTCGAGATCAACGCCTTCGCTCCCGGCACCCGCGTCCGCGTGACGCAGCAGATGCCGCAGACCCACACCGTCTGGTCCACCCGCGTGGAGGGCACCGTGGTGCGCTGGCGTCAGGACCGGACCGGGAGCTGGTTCGCCCATGGCAAGGACGACAAGGTGTGGCTGGACCGACTGGAACTCCGCCGCGATGACGGCGAACTGGTCACGCTGAACCTGGATCAGTGGAGCATGATCGAGCCCGTGGGCTGATCCACCGCGCCGCGCGATCACTTCGAATCCGAAGACGCCGGGGGCAGGGCCGTGCTCGACTGCTTGTTGAGCTGCTGCAGCTGCTTCTCGATGCGGTCGAGACGATCCATCACTGGCTGCAGGCTCGGATCGGTTGGCTGGCGCTCGGCGGCCTGTCCCAACCCGGGCTTGGCAAAGGTGCCGGCATGGATCGGTCGAACCATGTGCTCGGCCTTCCAGGCATCGGCCTGCAGCGTGACGGTCTTGCTCTCGGCGCCACGGCGGATGGTGAAGGTGATCGAGTCGCCTGCCTTCATGCCGCGCAGCTTCCGGCGAATGTCGTGCGGACCAGCGTCCTTGGAGCCGTCGACCGCGATCACCAGGTCGTGATCCTCCACGCCGGCCTTGGCGGCCGGAAGCCCCGGGATCACGTCCACCAGAAGCGTGCTGCGCGCGGGATTGAGACCCATGTGCTTCGCAAGCGCGGCGCCCGGCTGCTCCATCGTCACGCCCAGCATGACCGGAGGCGGCGTGAGGATGTTGCCTTGCGCGTCGACGTAGGTGCCGTCGGCGCGCGGATCCATGTAGGCGGGCCGCCCCGGAGCGCCGGCTGGCGGCGTCGCGTGGCCCTGCGTCATCGCCGTGCGCTGGGCGTCGCTGGGTGCGGCGGAGGCCTTGGCCGGGGCGGGCTCGGAACTGCAGGCCTGCATCAGAAGCGCGCAGGTGGACGAAACAAGGGCGATACGGCGGATCGCGATGCTCATGCCCGAATGCTACCGCAGGCGATGATCGCGCATGGCGAATATGCTGCGTCGATGGGCCGCGCCACCGCGCTCATCCTCGTGTGCGCCGCGGCGACATGCCTGCCCGCATGCCAACCGACTTCGCGATCGGGTGGCGACATGAACGCTTCCTCCGCTGGCGTCTCCGCGAACGCGTGGCCCTTCGTACCCGCGTCGATCCGTGTGCACCCTCTGAGCCGTATCACGGTCGATGCCGCAGGCCGGCGTCGCGTGGAACTGCGCATCGAGTGCCGGGATGCCGAGGGTGATTCGGTGCGGACGATCGGTCTGGCCACGATCCGTCTGGGGGACGGAAACGTGGCCGAGGAAGCGCTTGACCTGAATGACATGCGCGTGAACCAGGAGACCTGGGACCGCGTGACCCGAACCTACCGGCAGACGCTCGACGTTCCCGAGGGGTTCGTGTGCAAGGACGGTGGCAACCTGCCGGTCAAGCTGGATCTGCGGATGTCGCAGGACCGGGTGCTCTCCGCGTCGGGCGAGATCAGGTGCCCGTGACGGGCGGCATGCGTGCGCTCCGCGCTGATGCGTGGATGCTGCTGGCTTCGGCGATCTGGGGCGCCGCGTTCGTGGCACAGCGGGAGGTGGCGGGCAAGCTGGATGCGGGCTCCATCGCCGCGTTGCGGTTTCTTGCGGGCGGGCTGCTGCTGCTTCCGATCGTGATCGTGCGGCGGCCGATGGTGCGCGCGCGGTCACCCCTCGGCACCGTGATGGGCGCAGGCCTCGCCTGTGGCGTGGTGATGTTCGCGGCATTCATGCTGCAGCAGCGCGGCATCGAGGCCGGAAGCACGGCAAGCGCAGCCGGCTTCATCACGGGGCTCTACGTGCTCTTCGTGCCGGTGCTTGGGCTTTTCGTGGGCCTGCGAACCCATCCCGCGCTCTGGGGCGGTGCGGGGCTTGCCGCGGCGGGCCTGTACCTGCTCAGCATGGGTGTGGACCTTCGCATGTCATGGGGCGACACGCTGGTGCTGCTCTGCGCCGGCGCGTGGGCCGTGCACGTGCTGCTGATCGGGCGATTCTCGCCACGATGTGACGCGATCGAGCTGGCGACAGCGCAGTTCCTCGTCACGGGGGTCGTGGCCGCCATGAACCTTCGGGAGCTGCCGAGCGCGGAAGCGATCCGCGAATGCCTGTGGCCGATGGTGTATCTGGGCCCGGTCGCGGTGGGCGTGGCCTTCACCCTGCAGGTGGTGGGCCAGCGGACGGCGCCCCCTGCCCACGCGGCGGTGATTTTGAGCCTGGAAGGGCTCTTTGCGGCGATTTTTGGGGCTTGGCTGGGGGGCGAGCGTCTGCATGCAACCCAATATGTGGGCTGTGGGCTGATGCTGATGGGAATCCTGCTCGCGCAATGGCCGGAGTTTGTCCGCAGACAGGCCCCGGCCGAATCGTGCTAGAATCACCGCCCGCTTTGGGGATTAGTGTAACGGTAGCACAACTGACTCTGACTCAGTTAGTCCTAGTTCGAATCTAGGATCCCCAGTTTTCAGTGCCGCCCTCCGGCGGCACTGATCTTTTTTGGAAGGTGCGCGCGGGATGAGGGCAGCCCTCCGGCGGCACTGATCTTTTTTGGAAGGTGCGCGCGGGATTCGGCGGCCGCGCGACTCCATCAAGCGCATCGTCGGAACGCTCTAGGATTCGGGCGTGCGCGTCATCAGTCTGCTTCCGTCGGCCACCGAGTTGCTCTGTCGAATTGGTGGAGCGAACTTGCTTGTGGGTCGAAGCCATGAATGTGACTTCCCTGCGGAGATCGCGGATCGGCCGGTTTTGACCAGTCAGGTCACGCATGCGGCAACGAGTGCCGAGATCGATCAGCAGGTGCGCGAGGCCCTGAAGGATGGCAGCAGTGGCGCCGGACTCTATCGACTCGACGTCGCGGGTCTTCGGGCGCTCCAACCCGACGTGATCCTGACCCAGGATCTCTGCGAGGTTTGCTCGATCGATCTTCGCACGGTGCAACGCCTGGCGGCGGACATGAACCCGGCTCCGAGGATCGTGAACCTGAACCCGGGCTCGCTCATGGACGTGCTGGATGACCTGCTGCGCGTCGGTGAGGCGGTTGGACTTGAGGCAGGGGCGCAGCAGGCCATGGTGGCGATGCGCGAGCGCTACTGGAGTGCCGTGGATTTCGTGAATCCCTACGTGCCGGGGCCCGAGGTGCTGTTCCTCGAGTGGTGCGATCCCCCCTTCGGTGGCGGGCACTGGACGCCGGAACTCGTGCGCGCCGCAGGTGGAAGGCATTCGCTGGGCGAGCCCGGGTCGAAGAGCCGGCAGCTTTCGCCCGAGGAGATCATCGAGGCGGCGCCGGAGCGCGTGGTGATCTGTCCGTGCGGATATGGGATGGATCGCGCCTGGCAGGAACTTGATGTGCTGCGGCGAACACGGTGGTGGCCGCTCCTGCCGGCGGTGATGGAGGGCAAGCCGAACGCGATCGCGGTGGTCGATGGCAACCAGATGTTCAACCGTCCTGGACCGCGGCTGGTGGATGCCTTCCGTTGGCTGGTGGGATGGTTGAACGATCGGCCCGAGGTGGTGCCGGACGGCTTCGCCGTACGCTACGCCCTATAACAGGGTCGGAGGTAGTTATTGGATACTTGCGGGGTTTCCAAGTTCAGCGCGGCGGCTGCTGATTGGAACCGGCGGTTCGCACTGGGTTGGTGAGGCGGGTGTCAATAACTACCTCCGACCCTGTTACGCGGACGTTGGAGGCTGGACAGTGGCACGCGGATTGCCGGCTGAACGCGGAGAGGAAACAACCCATGCGACTCGACCGATTCACCCAGCCCGCCCAGGAAGCCATCACCGGAGCCCAGAGCAAGGCAAACCTCGCCGGACACGGCGAGTTGAGCCCCCTGCACCTCCTCAGCGCGATGCTCGACGAACGCAACGGCCTCGCGGCAAGTCTGCTGCAGCGCTGCGGCGTGGAACCAGCACGCGTCCAGGATGTGGTCGAGGCCGAACTTCGTCGCCTGCCAAAGGTGCAGGGCGCGCAGGCCGCGCCGGGCCAGGCCTTCATGCAGGTGGTGACGGACGCCGAACGCGAGTCGCAGCGCATGAAGGACGCCTATGTCAGCACCGAGCACCTGCTGCTTGCGCTGGTCGACACCAAGACCGTGGCAAAGGAGGCACTCAGCACGCTCGGCCTCTCCAAGTCACGCGTGCAGGGCGCGATCGACGCGCTGCGCAAGGCCAGCGGCGTGGGCAACGTGAACGACCCAAACGCCGAGGGCGCGATGGAGGCGCTGAAGAAGTACGCCATCGACCTCACCGAGCGCGCGCAGAGCGGGAAGCTGGATCCCGTGATCGGCCGCGACGAGGAGATCCGCCGCTGCATGCAGGTGCTGAGCCGCCGCAGCAAGAACAACCCGGTGCTGATCGGCGAGCCCGGCGTGGGCAAGACCGCCATCGCCGAAGGCCTGGCCCTTCGCATCGTGAATGGCGACTGCCCCGAAGGCATGAAGGGCAGCCGCATCATGGCGCTCGACGTGGGTCAGCTGCTTGCCGGCGCCAAGTTCCGCGGCGAGTTCGAGGAACGCCTGAAGGCCGTGCTGCGCGAAGTGGCCGCCAGTGAAGGCAGCGTGATCCTGTTCATCGACGAGCTGCACACCATCGTGGGCGCGGGCCAGACCGAAGGCAGCCCCAGCGCGGGCAACCTGCTGAAGCCTGCACTGTCACGCGGCGAGCTGCGCTGCATCGGCGCCACCACGCTGAACGAGTACCGCAAGCACATCGAGAAGGACCCCGCCTTCGAGCGCCGCTTCCAGCCGGTGTACGTGGGCGAACCCAGCGTGGAGGACACCATCGCCATCCTGCGCGGCCTGAAGGCGCGCTACGAGGCGCACCACGGCGTGCGCATCCAGGACGGCGCCATCGTGAGCGCCGCCACGCTGAGCCAGCGCTACATCGCCGACCGCTTCCTGCCCGACAAGGCCATCGACCTGCTGGACGAGGCCGCCAGTCGCCTGCGCATGGAGAACGACAGCGTGCCCGCCAGCATCGACGAGATCCGCCGCGAGGTGATGCGACTGGAGATCGAGCGCGAGGCGCTGAAGCTGGAAAAGGACCCCGAGAGCAAGAAGCGCCTCGACGCGATCGAGAGCGAACTGGCCGGTCTGCAGGAGCGCAACCGCAAGCTGACCGCGCAGTGGGAAGTGGAGAAGAAGGATCTGGACGCCATCAAGGCCTGCAAGAAGGAGATGGACCACAAGCAGACCGAGCTGGATCAGGCGCAGCGCGCCGGCCAGCTGGAGAAGGCGGCGCGCATCCAGTACGGCGAGATGCGCGATCTGGAGACGCGCCTGAAGGCCGCCGAGGCCGCGCTTCACAAGCGCATCGCCAGCGGCACCGCGCTGGTGCACGAGGAAGTGGACAGCGAGCAGATCGCCATGGTGGTGGGCAAGTGGACCGGCATTCCGGTGAGCCGACTGATCGAGAGCGAGCGCGAGAAGCTGCTGCGCATGGAGGATCAGCTGCGTCACCGCGTGGTGGGTCAGGGCGAGGCGGTGACCGCGGTCAGCGAGGCCGTGCGCCGCAGTCGCGCAGGCCTTGGCGAGGCGCATCGACCGATCGGCAGCTTCCTGTTCATGGGGCCGACCGGTGTGGGCAAGACCGAGCTGTGCAAGGCGCTGGCGGAGTTCCTGTTCGACACCGATGACGCCATGGTGCGCATCGACATGAGCGAGTTCATGGAGCAGCACAGCGTGGCGCGACTCATCGGCGCGCCTCCGGGCTACGTGGGCTACGAGGAAGGCGGACGCCTGACCGAGGCCGTGCGTCGTCGCCCCTACGCGGTGGTGCTGTTCGACGAGATGGAGAAGGCGCACCCCGACGTGAGCAACGTGCTGCTGCAGGTGCTCGACGACGGCCGCCTGACCGACGGCCAGGGTCGCACGGTGGACTTCACGAACACCATCATCGTGATGACGAGCAACATCGGCGCGCAGGCGATCCTCGAGATGAGCGAGAAGGGCGAGCCCGACGAGATGATCGCCGCGCATGTGCGCACGCTGCTGAAGAAGCACCTGCGCCCCGAGCTGCTGAACCGCATCGACGAGACGGTGGTCTTCCACCAGCTTCGGAAGAAGGACCTCGCGGGCATCGTGGAGATCCAGGTGGGCAGCCTGCGCAAGCGCCTGAAGGCGCGCGGGCTGGATCTCGAGCTGACGCCGGCGGCGGTGAATGCGCTGGCGGACGAGGGATACGACCCGGCGTTCGGCGCGCGGCCGCTGAAGCGCGTGATCCAGCAGCGGCTGGAGAACGAGATCGCGAAGCGGATGCTGGAGGCGGCGTTTGTCGAGGGTGACACCATACGGGTGGATCACGCCGGCAAGAGTTTCACCGTGGGAACCGGGAGCCGACGCGAACATGGCACTGGCGCGCAGGCCTGAAGCGCGTGAGCTCGGTCCGGACCGGGGGCATGCCGCGGTCCTGGGGCGAAGTGGTCGGTAACAACCTCCGACCCTCGTTCTCGGTCACTCGACGGTCACGCTCTTGGCCAGGTTGCGCGGCTTGTCCACGTCCTTGCCGCGCATCACGGCGGCGTGGTACGCGAGCAGCTGCAGCGGCACCACCGTCACCAGCGGTTGCAGCAGCTCCGGCACGTCGGGCACGTAGAACACGTCGTCGGCCAGCGTCTTGATGTGCTCGTCGCCCTCGGTGGCCACCGCGATCACGGCACCGCCGCGGCTGCGCACTTCCTCGATGTTGCTGAGCACCTTCTCGTACTGGCTGTTGCGCGTGGCCACGAACACCACCGGCATGCCCTTGTCGATCAGCGCGATGGGGCCGTGCTTCATCTCGGCCGCGGGCATGCCCTCGGCGTGGATGTAGCTGATCTCCTTCAGCTTCAGCGCGCCCTCGAGCGCCACCGGCCAGTTCAGGCCGCGGCCCAGGAACAGCCAGTTCTCGCGCTCGATGTACTTCGCGGTGGCCCTCTTGATGTGGTCGCTGAGCTGCAGCGTGCGCTCGATCGCGGCCGGAATGCGCTCGAGGTTCTGCAGGAAGTTGCTCACGTAGTCCGCGCTCAGGTAGCGGCGGCGGCCCACGAACAGCGCCAGCATGCTGGCCACCATCACCTGGCCCACGAACGCCTTCGTGCTGGCCACGCCGATCTCGGGGCCCACGCGCAGGTACACACCCGCGTCGGTCTCGCGCGAGATGCTGCTGCCCACCACGTTCACGATGCCCAGCGCCAGCGCGCCGCGGCTCTTGGCCTCCTGCAGCGCCGCGAGCGTGTCGGCGGTCTCGCCGCTCTGGCTCACGGCCACCACGACGGTGCCTTCCTCGACGATCGGATTGCGGTAGCGGAACTCGCTCGCGTAGTCCCAGTCGCTCGGGATCTTGCCGAGCTCCTCCATGAGGTACGTGCCGATCATGCACGCGTGCAGCGCGGTGCCCTGGCCCACGAACACCAGGCGCCGCGCCGTGGCGAGCTGCCGCGCCATCTGCGACACGCCGCCCAGCACGATCTGTCCGGCGCGCGTGTCCACGCGGCCCTGCAGGGTCATGCGGAGCGCGCGCGGCTGCTCGTGGATCTCCTTGAGCATGTAGTGCTCGAAGTTGCCCAGCTCGATCTCGGCCAGGTCGAACTCGAGCTCCTTCACCTGCGCGTCGACCGGCACGTCGTCGACGGTGCTGGTCCGGAACGAATCGCGGGTGAGCTTGGCCACCGTGTAGTCGGCGAGCGTGAACGCCTGCGTGGTGTGGGCCACGATCGCGCTCGAGTCGCTGGCCACCACGTACTCGTCCTTGCCCACGCCCACCATGAGCGGGCTGCCCTTGCGGGCCACCACGAGCACGTCGGGCTCCTTCTCGCAGATCACGCCGATGGCGTATGCGCCGGTCACCTCGCGCAGCGCGGCCTGCACGGCCTTCTCCAGGTCGCCCTTGTAGACCTCGCCGATCAGGTGCGCGAGCACCTCGGTGTCGGTCTCGCTGGTGAAGGTGTGGCCCTTCTCGGTGAGGTAGGTCTTCAGGCTGGCGTAGTTCTCGATGATGCCGTTGTGGATCACCGCGATGCCGTGGCCGAGCTTCGCGTCGTCGCGATGCGGGTGAGCGTTCCTGTCGGTCACGCCGCCGTGGGTGGCCCAGCGGGTGTGCGCGATGCCGATGGTGCCGTTGAAGTCGCCCTGCTTCTCGATCAGGCCCTCGACGTTGCGCACGCGGCCGACGGCCTTGGCCACGTTCAGCTTGCCCTTCTCCATGACCGCCACGCCGGCGCTGTCGTAACCGCGGTATTCAAGGCGCTTCAGGCCCTCCAGCAGGATGGGGCTGGCCTGGCGACGACCGATGTAGGCGACGATTCCGCACATGGCAGTTGGCTTTCGGGGGATTCCTGGGGGCGATGGGGAGGCCGATCCGCGGCCCCTTCAGAGGCCCATTCGGCAAGGTAGCACGGATGCTTGAGAGGTCGAATGAAAGATGAGGGTTCTGTGAGCTGGCCCCTGTCCGGAACCGGCCTTGGCGGGCAAACTGCCCTTTCATGGACGAGATTCAGCGCACGAAGGCCGATCTTCGGGAACGCGTCCGAACCGCCCTTCGTTCGATGGATTCCGCGAACCGGGCGGAGGAAGCCGTGGCGATCCGGCGGTCGATTCGTGCCTGGCCCACCTGGGTTGGAGCCCGTTCGGTGCTTGGGTTCCTCCCGCTGGCAAGCGAGGTGGACCTTCGGCCGCTGCTTGCGGAGGCCCTGCAACGCGGAATCCGCGTGAGCGTGCCGTTGGTGACCGCCGACGGAATCTTCCAGCCATGCCTTCTGAGGTCGCTCGACCCCAGGGATCTGGAGACCGACGCGATGGGCATCGCCGTTCCAAGGCAGCCGGAGATGGTTCCGGCCGAGCAGATCGACGTGGCGCTGGTGCCGGGCGTGGCGTTTGATGCCTTTGGCCGTCGACTTGGTCGAGGGGGCGGGTTCTATGACCGCTTCTTGCCCAGCCTGCGACGGGAGGCCGCGACGCTGGGTGTCTGCTTCGGGTGCCAGCGTGTCCCGGAGGTCCCCGCGGTGACCCACGACGCCCGGGTCGAGTGGCTCGCGTCAGGAACCGGCGTTGTGGCTGCGCAACCCATTTCGCCGATCTAATCTTTCCCCGATCCCGCCGCGCCCACCACCGGAGAAGTCGTCATGGTCCTTGCCAGCCAGAGTTCGCGCCAGAGTCCTCGCAGCCGATTCATGAGCAACTCGTCGCCGCGACGCTCGCGCCTGCGCGTGGTGATCCTTCTCGCGGGCATTGCCGTCGCGGGCACGGTGATCTACTTCGCATGGAAGGCGTGGTCGTCGGAGCCTTCGAAGGACAGCGCGGTGAAGATGGCGGAACGGCCAATGCCAGCGCCGGCACCGGATGCCCCCGCAACATCGGGTGGCGAGGTGACCATCGAGCTTTCAAGCAATCAGGTGATCGGTGCCGGTGGCGAGTCCAAGCCTGCACCGATGCCTGCGACACCCGCCGCGCCGGCCACGACCGCTGCGGCGCCACAGTCTCAGCCAGCGAACGGGCCAGCCAACCCGGTCCCGCAGGCCCCCGCCGCGCCAACCATGCCGGCGAGCGGCGTGATCGGCGCTCCTGCAGCGAACCAGCAGCCCGCCGCCAACGCGGCTGGCGCCGATTCGGGCGCGATGCCCGCCGCGGGCACGATGGCGCTCGACGAGGCGATCGCGATGGTCGACCGTGATCCGGTGCGCGCACGAGCGCAGCTCACGCGCCTGCTCGAGGGGTCGGCCCTGTCGACCGCGGATCGCATGCGCGGCTATGACGCGATCAACCGCGTGAACGCCGTGCTGGTGTTCAGCAACCGCGTGGTGAACGGCGACCCGTACTCGCTCGGCTACAGGATCGAGTCCGGAGACAGCCTGGCGCGCATCGCGAAAGCCCAGAAGCTCGACTGCGACTGGCGACTGGTGCAGCGCATCAACGGCATCTCGAATCCCAACGGCCTGAAGGTCGGACAGTCGGTCAAGCTGCCGAAGGGCGCCTTCCACGGCGAGGTGCGCAAGAGCGAGTACCGCCTGAACATGTTCATCGGCGAGGGCCCGGATCGCGTGATGATCGCGAGCTATCCGATCGGGCTGGGCGAACTGAACACCACCCCCACCGGCGCGTTCATCGTTCGGCCCAAGAGCAAGCTGATCGATCCCGAGTGGCGCAACCCGCGCACCGGCGAGTTCTTCCAGAGCAACGACCCGAAGAACCCGATCGGCGAGCGCTGGGTCGGCCTGAAGGGCATCGAGCCCCACAACAAGGGCTTCGAGGGCTACGGCGTCCACGGCACGATCGATCTGGAGTCGATCGGACAGCAGAAGAGCATGGGCTGCGTGCGCATGCGCCCGCTGGACGTGGAGATGGTGTACGAGATGCTCACCGAGCCGAACTCGACGATCACGATCGCGCCATAAGCGCGACATTCCTTCATTGGGGGCCAGGCCATGCGTTCCGGGATGAGAGACGTGAGGGCTGCGGGGTTCGAGACGCCATGATCGCGATGCGCAGCATCTGGGCCACGATGCTCGCGATCGCCTGCGGAGGAACCGCTCTGGCGCAGATCTTCCCTTGGCAAGGCGCTTTCACACCGGAACCCTGGTCGATGCTCGACATCGACTTCATGCTGGAGAGGATTGGTCTGAGCACGCACGACCCTCGGCTGCTGGATGCCATCGAAAACCACGCAGAGGGATTGCGGGAACTGCGTGATCGTCGTTGCCGGCCCCTGGAACTGGCCCTCCATCGACTCGATGCGGAGCATTCGGCGGCGCGCGGCGAGATCGAGGAGTCCGTTGATTCGGAGCTGAAGTCCGATTCCATCGAGGCGATCGCGCAGAAACGTGCCATCGGACTGGAGCCGATCGTGCAAGAGGCCGCGCGAATCCAGGATGCTTGGTACCAACTCGATTCCCAACTCATCGAGAGAATCCGCGCGCACGCCCCCGAAGGTGAGGGTCTCGAAATCCTGGACGATGCCCTGCTCTGGCGCCAGCGCGAGATGCATCTGATGATCCTCCGGCAGTCCAGGCATCATCTGCACGCCTTGGAAGTCGCGCCCCCTGTGCGAGCGCCCGAGGAACTGGATGATTCGGAGGCACGCCAAACATTCGAGGCGCAACTTCGGCTCTGGCATCGTGAATCCCTCGAAACGCTGAAGCGAATGCGCGCCGGATTCCAGCGAGAACTCCGCACTGGAACACGGACCGATGACTATGACCGTGGTGCCCGGGCGTTGGTCACGCAGAGCATTTGCGCGATCGACGACCTCGCGAAGATCCTCCCGGAACACCTGCGCGAGCCCTGGCGGGTCGACGCACGAAACCGCCTGCTGCACTTCAGCAGCCTCCCCATGAGGACTTCGATCAAGCGTCTTGAGGAGTGCCTTCCCTTCGCGCTCGATGAGTCGTTGCGGCGAAGGCTGGACGAGTGGAGTCTCGCTCGCGAGCGCATCGAGAATGAGGACATGGCACGCATCACCGAAAGGTTCGAATCACCAATCGAGCGCACGAGCCGCCTATGGCAATGTGACCAAAAGGTAATGGACGACATCCATGCGGCAGCGAGTGGTCAGCGCGGTTACGAGGCATGCTGGGAAGACATCTCGCTCTGCGATCTGGCGCGTGCGCCATGGCTGCCAGATTCCACTCGGAACCATCGGACCGAATCTCGCGACTTGATCGACGGACCAGCTCCGGAATTCCGGCGATGGTCGCGTGCCGATCTGCCGGACAAGGCATGGATTCAAGCCGTCTCGGAGACGCTCCAGCCGCACGACGAGGATCGGGCGGTCTGGAATGCGCTCTGCGAAGACCTGATCGACGAGAGCAACGCACTTCTTCGCAAACCCGATCGAGACTGGCGCGACGATACCCCACTACCCGACTACCGCCCCGAGGGCAGTGAGCCTGTGATCGAACCGCCCGGCGATCCGTCGGATTCCCGGATCCGCAACGCACTGGAACTGCCGGCCATGCTTCACGAGCACGCTGCGCTCGAGAATCGATGGTTCGACTCGGTTGCCGAAATCATGACGTACATTCCAAAGGAGACCATCGAGGCCGAGCGGTCGCGGCGCGAGCTGGAGCGCGTGATCTGGGTCATCGGGATGCTCCAAAGGCAGCTTGGCTGCCCTACCCTGCGATCGAACTTCCCTCCATGGGACGGGTGTCGGGCTCCTGTCAACGTTGACATGGTGATCGATTGGCTGTCGCCGGCGGATCAGGCGTCACTCCGAACCTTCCGTGAGCAGGTCCGGCGCGAGCAAGTGCAGATCCTTCTCAACCTGATCGATGGGCTCCAGCCGATCGCCCGCTCCATCCTCGACTGGCAGCGTTCGGGGATGCGCCTTCGTGACAGGGCGCCGTTTCGAAGCCTTGACGAGCCGATGGACCACTACATCGAGGCCGTTCGTGCGCTCGACGAGCAGGCCTACAGAAGCTGCTGCGAGCTCATCCTGGCGCGAGCGATCAACATGCAGGCGGTGCTTCCAACCGATGTGTTGGCGCGGCTGCGCGAAACCACGCGTGCCTTCCAATTCCCGATCATGGGCGTGATACACATGAACACCCAGCATCAGATCAAGGAAGTCATGGGCTCGGAGAGTCTCCCGAGAGACTCGCTGGAATCGATGGCGACTGTGGCAAGTTCCCTGTCAACGAGGACACGCGTGATCTTCGAGCGCTATGCGCGGATGCTCGAGGAGTTTCGAGCAGTGTCAAGCTCACAGGCTGAGACCGATTCGGACCATTCATGGACAGGTCTCTTCTGGGAACTCGTTGACACTCACAACGACTACGCCTCGATCTGCGCCATCACCATCCGCCGCATGGAGTCGCTGCGCGGGGTGTCCGGTGCCGACCACCAACAGGCGGCACCATCCGCACGGCACGCGCAACCAGCGGAAACTCGTTAGGTACAACATGGGGACATGAGCTCCCGCATTGCCGCCTGCCTGGCCGTCGTCGCACTTCTGTCGGTCGCTGCAGCCAACGCCGCCGAGGTGCCTGCTCCGCTTCGCACCAGGGACCTGAAGGCGTGGATCGACGCGATCCAGCCCACGGATCCGCAGCGGGTGATCTTGGAGAAGGCCTTCGACGACTGCGTGGACCGCTGGCTCGAGGTGCGCGACCAGACCGTGCGGCCGGCGCAGACAAAGCTGGACGCGGCACCCGATGACGAGGCCGCGATGACGGGCATGAACAAGGCCTCGAATCGCGCGTTCGAGGCCATGCGCACGTCGGAGCGCGCCATGTTCGATGCCATGCGTGCGGCGGGGCTCGATGCCGCCCAGATGGCGGCGCTGGACAAGGTGGCCGACGCGCGCACGCGCAAGCGAGCGACCGCCATGGTCCGTGGCGTCTCGATGAACCTGCCGCGCGTGCCCGGATTGAAGTCGCTTGCGGCGGACAAGG
Organism: Phycisphaerales bacterium; assembly: GCA_049318245.1. Taxonomy (GTDB): domain Bacteria; phylum Planctomycetota; class Phycisphaerae; order Phycisphaerales; family SM1A02; genus SYAC01. The sequence goes on from JBMOGS010000002.1 coordinate 62,175, forward strand.
CGACCGAAGTGGCGGCCAAGACGCGCGCGTGGGAGACCACCGCAACGCCGATCATCGATCGCCTTGCCCTGGCCAGTCTCGAGGACGCCGGTGGCAGCCGTTTCAACGACCTTCGCCGCAAGCTGCTCGCAAGCCAGCGCGCGACCGTTCGCGAGATCGCCGCGCTTCTTCCCCCCGCCGACGCGAGGGCGTATCTGGAATCGTTCCGCCGGACCGCACTGCCTTCGCGAGGCGGCTGGGCCAGGCTCGGCGCACCCACGCCCGACGGCATGATGGCTCGCATGACGCCCGAGCAGCGTGACGCCATGACGGATCGCCTTGCAGCCTGGGACAAGGAACGCGAGGCGCTCGAGGAAGCCGCGATCGACGCGATGCTGGCCGATCCGCCGCAGCCGGAGACCGTGAAGGAACTCGCCGACCGCGCCGCAAAGCTCAATGCCGAGAACGCGGCCGCCATCGCCGAAGCCGCGGGTGATCCCGGTCTGGCACGGCCCGGCATGACCTTCGAGATCGGTGGCGATGAGGCCGGCATGAACCTGGAGGACCTTGCCAGCGAGGGCAGCGTGGTGGTGCTCTCGTCGGGCTCGAATGACGCGATGCCCGCCATGACGGGCGCGATGGTGGTGATGCAGGCCGATGACGAGATGCCCGCCGAGGGCGGCATGATCCAGATCCAGTCCAACATCCAGGTGATCGCGACCACCAGCGATGCGTCCGAGATCGGCATGAATGCACCCCCTCCAGACATGGAGGCCGCGATCGCCGGTGGCGCGGCCGTTGCGCGCGCCGTCACCGATCAGTTCCAGGGCTCCACCGATCAGGCCGACGGCGCTTCCAATGTGCCGATGCCGGAGATGCTGCTCTCGCGAGGCACCCGCCCGCTGAGCCGTCAGGACGTCGAGTCGATGCGCACGCGTCTGGCCGTGCCGGATGCGCAGCGTGCGGTGTGGGATGCGCTTGCCGAGGATCTGTTGAAGGCGAACTCGGACTGGATGGCGGCGGGCTCGGCAAACGCGGGCCCCGCCGCGGAGTTCATGCCGGCCGCTGGACAGACTCCGGAGCAGTTCGTTCAGTCGCGTGCGGCGCGGCGTGCGGAACTTGCCCGCATCGAGGACGGCTGGTTCGAGAACGTGAAGGCGGGCGTGAGCGGGCTGGATGCCGCCGCGGTCGAGGGTGAGCGTGCGCGGCGTGCGCTGGCACGCGCGCGAGCCGGCCTGCAGGGCATGGGGCCGATGATGGTGACCTCGCTCGTGTCGCGGCCAATGAAGATCGATCTCGACGCGGCCGTGGCGGGCCTGAGCCCTGCCGGCGCCCGCGCATGCGCGACGGCCGTGCAGGCGTGGCGCGCGTCGCTGCTGCAGGAACTTGTCGCGGCCCAGGCGCTGCTCGACGAGGCCTCCAAGCTGCAGATCTCGATGATGCAGTCGGTGCTGCAGCAGTCCGAGGATGGCTCGGAGAACGTCTCGATGAACATGACCATCGACGAGAAGCAGGCCGAGGCGCTCGAGCGCGCCCGCAAGCCGCTCGAGGAGGCGATCGCGCGCATCGAGGCGTCGCAGGCGGCCGCCGTGGACACCGTCGCGGCCACGCTGCCAGCGGCCGATGCGCTCGCGCTTCGTCGCGCCGTGCGCAAGCAGACGCATCCCGAGGCCTTCCGCTCGCAGGAGAAGGTGGACGCGGCCGTCTCCCGCGCGCTGGCGATCGCCGATCTCTCACCCGATCGGGTCGAGGCGGTGTCGCAACTGGCCGAGGACTTCCGCACCCGCTCCGACGTGCTGGTGGAGCGCTCGATCGAGCGCACCGACAAGTCCGATGCCGCCGTGAGCGGCTTGCTGCAGGGTGGGCCGGACGACGATCCGTCGCGCATGATGAGGCAGGTGCGAAAGCTGCAGGGCGCCGATCGCATCCGCACCGACGCTGCCTATGACCGCGAGGAACTCAACGCCCGCACCCTGCGCAGGCTTCGCGCGCTGCTCACGCCGGAACAAGCGGCGGTGGTCAGGCTGGATTAGCCTTCCCGGCATGCGAACCGGGAATCCTGCACATTCGATCGTCCTTCGGCTGACCGCGCTTCTCATGCTGGCCTGCTGCACGCGCGTGGTGCAGGCCGGCTGGGTGCAGGATGTGCAGTTCTCGAAGCCGATCACCAGCGCGCAGTACGAAGCGACGCTCCGGGAGGCCCGGCTGCCCGTCGAGGAGCGCGCCGCCCTCGACGCCGCTTTCGACACCTACGTGGATGATTGGCAGCGACTGCGAGACCGCACGCTTCGGCCGTTGCGCGTGGAACTCGAGGATGTGAACGCGCGTGGCGAGAAGGAACTCGAGACGGTGCGGAGCCAGATCGCGGAGCGGGACGCGACTCCCGAGCAGACGCCCGAGCAGGAGCAGGAATCCTCGGCGGGATATGCCCGCGCGCTGCAGGCGAGGAACGCCGAGCGCGCCGCGATGCGCGCGAAGATCCGACAGGCCCATGACCGGATCGGCCAGCTTGACGCCCGATTGATCTCGGCGCTGAAGGCCGGTCCACGAACGCCGGAACAGATCCTCGCCATCGACAAGCTTGCGCAGGATCGCGCCCGCCGCCTCGCGAGCGCGATGATCCGATCCACCGTGGGATGGCGCTCCAGCCCGGTGCTGGCGAAGTTGCCGGGCGCACCCAAGGATCTTGACCCGAAGGTCGCGGCCGCCTTCGCGGATCGCATGGCGACCCTTGAGGCGCAGGCGCTGCCTCTGCTGCAGCGACTTGCGCAGGCGTCGTTCGCGGATGATGAACAGGGTGAAGCCGAGCGGGCCGCGGATGATGCGCTGATCGCGCTGCGTCTGAAGGCGATCGGAGAGATCGGCGCGACCCTTCCCGCCAGTGTCCAGACCCAGTGGGTGGATTCGGCTCGCACTCGCATGCTGCAGGGCGTGACGTGGGGCGCGGACCGGGCGCCCACCGCCGCGATCATCGACGCGATCGGCGATCGGATGGATGACGCGGCGCGCAAGCGACTGGATCGCTGGACCGTCGAGCGCCAGACGATCGAGAACGAGCTGATGGGACGCACCACGGACTGGGCGGCGCGAAGCGGGCGCATGGAGGCGCTGGCGGCGCTGAACGCCCAGGCCATGAAGGATCTTGCGGAGTCCACGCGCACGCCGGCGCTGGCCGAGCCGGACTTCGTGATGAAGGCGAACCTGGCGGCGATGCGCGACGCGGACCCGGCCGAGCTCCGCGCCGGACTTGGTGGCGAGGACTCGGACTTCGGCGCCATGGAGCAGCGCATGACCGACCGACTGGCCGAGATGAACGGCGCGGCGGACGAAGCGGACGCCGCATCGCAGGCTCCGGCGGATGCGCGGGAAGCCTCCATGATGGCGGTCCAGCAGCGCCCCCCGCAGCGCCTGCAGGTGAACCGTCTTCGCGACGCGCTTGGCATCGGCGCCGAGCAGCGCGACGTGTGGGATGCGCTGGCGGACGACCTGCTCGAGGCAAGCAACACGCTGCACGACTCGAAGGCGCTCAAGGCAACCGACATGACCGCCGACCCGAAGGAGGCCATGGCGGCCTTGCTGCGCTCGAGCGAGTACCGCACCGAGCAGCAGGCGCTCGAGAATCGCTGGCTCGACTCGATCGCGGCCACCTTCACGTCGATTCCTCGCGACACGCTCGCCGATCAGCGCTCGCGCTGGACCTTCCGCCGGCTGCGCGATCTGAGCGGCATGACCCGCATGGTCGCCATGATGACCGGCGACAGATCCGGCGACCTGGACCTTGACGCCGCGATCGACCGTCTTCCCTCCGCGGTCCGAGCCGCCCTTGGCCCACAGGTGCTCGCATCGCGCGAACGACGCATCCGGGACCTTCAGGCGTCGATCGAGTCGACGGAGTCCTTCATGCGGACGATGGCCAGGATGTCCGAGGGCCTGGTGATGGGCCAGCAGCCGGATCCCGAGCAGATGAACGCCCTCCTGAAGGCGCAGCAGGAGTACATGGCCACCGCACAGAAGCGCGCCCGGCAGGCCGCAGCGGCGCAGCATGACGAGGTGGAGGCGATGGCGAACGCGCTTCCCGCCCCGGCGGCAGGCATGCTTCGTCGCGCGATCGAGGCGCAGCAGTACCCCGAAGTCTTCCGGCCGATGCAGCGCACCGACAGCCTGATCGAGCGCGTGATGTCGCTGCCGGATCTTTCGGTGAAGCAGATCGCCGCGCTCGACGCCGAGGTGGACGCGTTCCGCGTGAAGTCCGACGCGGTCGCCGAGCGCGCCATCGCCACCATCACCGAGGCGGACAAGGCGCAGTCCGACATGATCTCGGGCGAAGGCGATCCTTCGGACGCCGAGGCATCCATGGGAAGACTTGCGCGCATGCGGGCCAGCCAGACATCCGCCGCCGACCTGGACTACGACCGAAGCGAATTGTCGGCGCGCACCCTGCGCAGGCTTCGCGCCCTGCTCACGCCGGAGCAGGCGGCGGCAGCGAAACTGGACTAGGCTTCGACCCCATGCCGAAGCCTGATCTGCTTGAGTTCTTCGATTCGCCTTCCAGCGATCCCTTCGTGATCGAGCACGTGAGCGAGGAGTTCACGAGCGTGTGTCCGAAGACCGGTCACCCCGACTTCGGCAACGTGACGCTGCGCTACGAGCCCGCGGCGGTGTGCGTGGAACTCAAGAGCCTGAAGCTCTACTACCAGAGCTTCCGCAACGAGGGCATCTTCTACGAGGCGGTCACGAACCGCATCCGCGACGACCTGGCCACCGCCATGAGCCCGGCGTGGCTGCAGATCATCACCGACTGGAAGGGTCGCGGCGGAATCCGCAGCCGCATCATCGCCACCTACGGCGACGTGCCCGAGGCGTGGGCGCGGGGTTGATGACCCTGCTTGCCGACAGCCTGCTGCACACGCTGAATCCGTTCGCCGTGCAGTTCGGCAGCGGCCTTGGGGTGCGCTGGTACGGCATCAGCTACGCCGCGGGATTCGTGGTGGCGTGGCTCATCATGCGATGGATGAGCATGACCCGGCGCTCGCCGCTCTCGGTGGATCAGGTCGGCGACTTTCTCACGTGGCTGATCGGAGGCGTGATCATCGGTGGTCGCGTGGGGCATGTGCTCTTCTATGACACGCACATGCTGTGGACGTTCACCGGCGAGTTTCCCTTCTGGGGGCTGCTGTTCATCCACAAGGGTGGCATGAGCAGTCACGGTGGAATCCTAGGCGTGCTGATCGCGTGCTGGTGGTGGGCACGTCGCAACGGCGTGCCCGTGGGGCATGTGATGGATCTGGCGAGCTTCAGCGCGTGCCCGGGGCTTGGGTTTGGTCGCCTGGCCAACTGGGTGAACGGCGAACTGTGGGGCAAGCCGCTGCCGGCGGACATGCAGGCAAGCGCACCCTGGTGGAGCGTGAAGTACCCCGAGCAGATGCTGCAGCCAGACTTCGTGCATGCGGCGGATCTTGCGGCGATCGCGCGACAGATTCCGGCGACCAGCGAGGCCGTGATCCGCGGCATGAAGCTTGCGCCGATTCCGGTGCGCGCAGGCGTGGAACAGGGAAGCGCGCCCGACATCCTGTACGCCGCGTGCTATGGCGGCGACGCCAGTGTGCAGGCGAAGGTGGCCCCCCTGCTCACCGCGTACTGGCCGAACAACTTTGCGCAGGCGTTCACCGATGGCGTGGTGCTGCTGGTGATGCTTGCGCTGGTGTGGCTGAAGCCGCGCAAGCCGGGCGTGATCACCGGGTGCTTCTTCGCGTTCTATGGCGTGCTGCGCATGGTCACGGAGCAGCTGCGCGAACCTGATGCGGGTGTGTCGCATGTCGGGCCGCTCACGCTGCCGATGGCGTTGAGCGTGGCGATGATCGTGGGTGGCGGCGCTGGCGCGTGGTGGTGTGCGCGGCGCGGGATGGCGAAGATGGGTGGGTTGCTGGCGTTGCAGGCTGCATGAGAGCCCGCTCTGCGCGCCGACGGCCTTCTCCGGGGCAATCAACGAGAACTTTCGCGCTTTCCCGGCGTGGCGTCGTGGAGCCGACTCTATCCTGAAGGAGTGAGCATGCCCCTGCACACCGCCAAGTCCGTGGCTGGCATCGCATGGATGCGCGAACATCCGTTCGGCGATGCTGATGCGGTTGGTATCGATCTCACGCTGATCGAGCGGTGCCTTTCCATTTCACCACTCGAACGCGTTCGCCGAAATTGGCTTGCCTCGCTCAATTCCGAACGGGCCCGGGTCGATCCGCGCGTGATCGATGCGATGGTCAACGGGCGGCGCTGACGCATGCAGCAGCCACAGACCCCGCTTGAGGTCGCTGTGCAAACGCTGCGTCAGCACGGCGTGGCAACCATCGTGATCGGTGGTCAGGCCGGATTGCTTCACGGAAGTCCACGTCTCACGCTGGATGTCGATCTTTGCTATCAGCGCAATCCGGACAACCTTGCCGGACTGGCAAGAGCGCTGCGAGAGATGGGAGCGAAGTTGCGCGTGCCAGGAGGATCGGTGCCCTTTCCGATCGATGCCGACTTTCTGGAGCGAACCACCCAACTCACCCTGTCGTGCGATGGATTTGAACTCGATCTGCTGGCCGATGTGCCGCCGCTCGGCGAATACGAGGCGTTGTTGCCGAACTCGATCGAGATGCCACTCGGCGACCAGACCATTCGCGTGATCGGGCTTGATGACCTGATCACCATCAAACGCTCTCTTGGGCGCCCGAAGGATCTTGACGCGCTGCAATACCTGCTCGCGATCAAGGATCTTCTTCGCCGCGGCGATCGCAACGCGTGAGGCGAAGCCTGCTCGCAGTCACCCCCTGAGAAAGCCCGGACGCATGAAGCGGCGGCATGCATCCGCGCAGGAAGGGCCGAGATTGACCGTATTTTGCGGTTTCGGCTTGGCCGGATGGTTCGGGCGTGGCAAGATGGCGCGACGGACCGAATGCCATTCCGGCGGGTCCGGGGAGAAACCATGGCGACTGTGAGCAGGCAGCGACGTTTCGGGTTTGTGGCGCACCGGGTGGCGGCGGTTGTGGGTTTGGCCGCAACTGCGGGTTGGTGCGGGGCGGAGACGTTGAATATGCCGGTGGTACGAGGATGGGGGGCCGGATACTCCCAGCCGAACAACTTGACAGATGTAATGCAGTTGGCTGCTGGGAGGGGGTGGTACTGTTACGCCCTGAAGAACGACGGCACGCTGTTCGGTTGGGGCAACAACGACTTTGGCCAAATCAACACCCCCAGCAACGCCACCGGCGTCACGCAGGTCGCCTGCGGCTATGCCCACACCTATGCCCTCAAGAACGACGGCACGCTGGTCGGATGGGGCTCCAACAGCAGCGGCCAGATCAACACCCCGAGCAACGCCACCGGCGTCACGCAGGTGGCCTGCGGAGACGGCCACACCTACGCCCTCAAGAACGACGGCACGTTGGTCGGTTGGGGCTACAACGGCTACGGCACCAGCACCACACCTAGCAACCTAACCACCGTCATCCAGGTCGCCTGCGGCTCTTCCCACACCTATGCCCTCAAGAACGACGGAACCGTCATAGGGTGGGGCTACAACTGGGGCGGCCAGACCAACACTCCCAGTAACCTCACCGGCGTTATGCAGGTCGCCTGCGGCTCTTCCCACACCTATGCCCTCAAGAACGACGGAACCGTCATAGGGTGGGGCTACAACGGGGAGTTTGACGTGCTCAATGTCCCGCCGCATGTATCCAATGTCATTCAAATTGTTTGCGGAGACGAGCACACCTACGTCCTTCAAAACAATCGCAAAGTGATCGGGTGGGGCCGCAGAGATCGAGGAAGTATCGATACTCCAGCGGACCTATTCGATGCCGTGCAGGTTGCTGTCGCCGGGAACTGGACTGTTGCGCTCAGCGAGAATGATTGTGATTCTGACGGGATTCCAGATCGAACAACAGTAGCCGCAGGCGCTGTGAATGATCTGAATACGAACATCATCCCGGACGATTGCGACCTCGCCCGCGGCTGGGAAGAGGACTGCGACACCAACACTATGATCGACAGCTACCAGCAGGGCGTGAATCTGCCCTATGCGGTGCAGAGCGCGCAGCTTGGGCCCATCGGTGCAGGCAGCCCTCGCATGGCCGAAGTGGCGGCCCCACCGTTCACGCTGTCTGATCCGGTGCTCACGCTGACCGTGCGGGGCGACTTCTCGCTGCCGAGCGAGTTTGTCACCGTGTATCTGAACGGCCGCTTCGTGGGGCAGGTGTTCACCGACACCGGCAGCGACAAGAACGACTGCCGCAGCAGCATCACGCGCCAGATCACGCTGTCGCGCGCGTTCTACAACGAGATGATCGACCAGGGCGGCGGCGCAACCGCTGCGGCGTTCGAGTTCGTGCCCTCGATTGCCGTGAACGCCAACCAGTGCCCGACAGGATCTTGGATCCGCTGTGACCTGAGTTACACCGCTGCCATCACCGGCGACTGCAACGCCAACGGTCTGCTGGACGCGTGCGAGACCCGCGACTTCCCTGACACCGACACCAATGGCAATGGCATCGTGGATACCTGCGAGAATTACTCGCTTGTGTTCCTCTGCCCCGGCGACCTTGATGGCAGTGGTGGCGTCGATACCGGCGACATGAGCCTCCTGCTCATGAGTTTCGGCGCGGCCATGCCCGGCGACCCGGCGGATCTTGATGACAACCAGCACATCGACACCGCCGACCTGAGCCTGCTGCTGCTCTCCTTCGGGCCGTGCGGGTAATCCGCACTTCGGTGCCCTCTCGCAAGGCGGCTTCGACACGCGCTCGCGGGCGGACCCCGTATGCGGGGCTGAAATCGCGGTTTCCAGCGAATGAGCGGCCTGCATTGGCGGCGCGTTGGCGCATGAATATCGGGTCAAGGGGGCGGATTCGCCTTGAAGGGCGGCTTCGGGCCGGGCAGACTCTCCAAGGTCGAGATCCGGGCACGCCGAGCATCAAAGGAGAGAGATCATGACCCGCAGCAGCATCCTGTCCGGTGGTTGGTCGTGCTGGAACGTCTCGCGCCATCTGCTTGCGCGCGCCATGGCGCTCGCGGCGCTGGCGCTGAGCGCGGGTCAGGCGGGCGCTGAGGGGTTGCGGGTGTGGGGAAGCAACAGCGGAGGACAACTCGAAGCGCCAGATCTCTATCCTCGCTTCCTGCAGGTCGCGGCTGGTGAGAACTTCACCGTGGGCGTGACGCAGACCGGGACCGTGCTTGCCTGGGGATCGGGCGCGTACAACCGCACGGTCGTTCCAACCGGCTTGTCAGGCGTCACGCAGGTCGCAGCTGGCTTGGGTCACGTGCTGGCACGGAAGAGCGACGGCTTGGTGGTTGGATGGGGCCTGAACAACTATGGTCAAGCAACGATCCCCACCGATCTCAGCAGTGTGAGCGGCGTCAGCGGGGGCACCTTCCACTCCGTCGCCCTCAAGAGTGACCAGACCGTGATCGCCTGGGGCTACAACAACCTGGGCCAGGCTTCCGTTCCCGCGGGCCTGACGGGTGTGACGCAGATCGCCGCAGGCGACATGCACACTGTCGCACTGCGGAGCACCGGCTCCGTGGCTGGCTGGGGCAGCAACTTCTTTGGCGAGATCAGCGTTCCGGCGGGTCTTTCCGACGTCACGCGGATCGCCGCGGGTGCTGCACACACGGTGGCGCTCAGGAGCACCGGCACGGTGGTCGCATGGGGATGGAACGAGGATGGGCAGACGAGCATTCCTGCAGGCGTCACGGGCATCAGCGGCATCTCGGCCGGCGCATTCCACACCATCGCGCGACGATCCGATGGCACTCTGGTCGCGTGGGGAAGGAATGTGGAGGGACAGAGCGCCGTGCCCGCAGGTCTGTCGGATGTCGCCAGCGCGGCGGGCGGTGTCGATCACACGGTCGCACTGAAGTCTGATGGCTCGCTTGTCTCCTGGGGAAGCGACCAGTTCGGACAGTCCTCGGTGCCATCGGCCGTGCAGGACATCTCGGCGGGAACGGAATTCTCGGTCGCTCTCCGCAACAACGGAACGGTGGTCGCCTGGGGACGCAACGACTTTGGACAGTGCACCGTGCCGAGTGAACTCGCGGGCGTGCAGTCGATCAGTTGCGGAGCTTGGCACACGCTGGCGGTCAAGGCTGACGGCACGGTGGCAGCATGGGGCCTGAACAACAGCGGGCAGTCCAGCGTTCCACCCGCGCTGGCATCGGTTTCTGCGGTCTCCGCCGGCGGTGAATTCTCGGTGGCACTTCGCGAGGACAGCACGCTCACGCTCTGGGGCGCGGACGACTTCGGCCAGATCGCGTTCCAGCCGGCTGAATTGAACAACGTGAAGCAGGTCGCGGCCGGAGGGTGGCACGTGGTCGCGCTGCGATACGGAGGTACCGTGGTCTGTTGGGGAGCCAATTTCAACGGCCAGGTCGGCAACCAGCCTCCTCTCCTTTCGAACGTCGTGCAGGTCGCCGCGGGCAGCACCTTCTCCCTGGCCCTCCAGGAGTGGGGGACCGTGGTCCGATGGGGCTTCATCGCTGGAACGGCTCCCGAACCCTGGTATGCGACGGACATCGTCTCCGGTTCCGCCGCGAATCACGCATTGGCCCGGCTTCCGGATGGAAGCGTGGCGGCATGGGGTGACAACTCCGGCGGCCAGTGCGAGGTGTTCCCGTGGCTCAGGAATGTCAGTCGCCTTGCCGCAGGCTCGTCTCATTCGATGGTCATCGGTGACTTCGACTGCAACGGCAACAGTGTGGACGACCTGGTCGAGATCGCCAACGGAACAGTCCTTGATCTCAACGGCAATCAGCGACCGGACAGCTGCGACATCGCCGATGGCGTCGAGTTCGACTGCAATGGTGATGGCCGAATCGATTCCTACCAGTTGTCCGAGGGCGAGGTGTATGACTTCAACTTCAACTGGGTGCCCGACGAGTGCGATATCGCGCTCGGCATGGAGGAGGACTGCGACCGCAACGACATCATCGACAGCTACCAGCAGTTGCTGAATGACGAGATCCTCGTCGAGAGCGCGCAGATGGGGCCGATCGGCTACGGATCGCCCCAGACCGCCACGCTGTTCGCGCCACCCTTCGCGATCTCGGATCCGGTGCTGTGGGTGAGCTTCAGGGGCGACTTCTCCTCGGCAGCGGAGCACCTCACCGTGTACCTGAACGGCCGGTACGTGGGTCGGCTGCTCGACCGGAACTTCGGGTACTCGGATTGCACGGTGTTCAATTCCCAATCGAATGACGTGCCCTACGGATCCCCCACCACGATCGAGATTCCTCGTGAATTCTTCAACGACGCGATCTGGAGCGGCAGCGGACCTCTGGACGCGAACTTCGAGTTCGTCGCGAGCATCGCGGTGAATCCCAACCAGTGCCCGGGCGGCTCATGGGTCAAGGCGCACCTCGCCTACACCGCTGCCATCACCGAGGACTGCAACGCCAATGGCCTGCTGGACGTGTGCGAGACCCGTGATTACCCCGAGACCGACCTCGACGGCAACGGCATCGTGGATGCCTGCCAGAACTACACGCTCTCCTTCGAGTGCCCCGGCGACCTTGATGCAAGCGGCAGCGTGGATCCCGGCGACCTGTCGCTACTGCTGCTGAATTTCGGCCTCGCCATGCCCGGCGATCCGAACGACATCGACGGCAGCGGCATCATCGACAACGCCGACATCGGATTCATGCTGCTCTTCTTCGGGCCGTGCAATTGAGCCGGAATGCACCCGCGACACACGGCGTTGCCATGTGCCGCGAGTGCCTGGGATCCACCGTCACTTCCTGACCGCGTCGTCGTACACCGGCACCGCGTCCGCCCATTCCTTGCGCCACAGGCGGAAGCCGCCCTCGAAGGCGTTGGCGTTGTCGCCGGCGCGGCAATGCTCGGGCATGCGCTTCAGGTTCTTCACGTTGCCGCCGCCGATCACGATCTCGTCGGGCAGCAGCGCGTTGAACAGGATGCCGCAGACGCTCTCGACATGCGAGCGCCAGCGCTTCTTGCCCAGCCGCTTCAGGCCGCGCAGGCCGACGTAGTCCTCGAAGGTGCGGTCCTTGCGATACGGCATGTGCGCGAGCTCGGTCGGCAACACCTTGTAGTCCACGATCATGCACGAGCCGAGACCGGTGCCGAGACCGAGGAACAGCATGCGGCCGCCGCTGTAACTGCCCACCGCCTGCATGGCCGCATCGTTGATCAGCTTCACGGGCACGCCGAAGTCCGCGTCGTAGTCGAAACGCGTCCATCCCTTGCCCAGGTTCACCGGATCCTTCAGCGGCTTGTTGTTGCGGATCGGTGCGGGAACCCCGATCGAGACGGAGTCGAACTTCCAGCCCGCGGCCGCCTGCTTCACGCCCTTGACCATCTGCTGGGGGGTGAGCGTGGGGCCGCTGTCGAACTCGCGCTTCTCGGGAACGCCCGGAATGCGCACCTTCACGTGCGTGCCGCCGATGTCGATCGCAAGGGTGCTCTTCATGGGCATACAGGCTACCGCGAGCGTGCGTGGCGGCGGACTAGCGATTGCCGATCACGGCGCGCGCCGGCACCAGCCACTCGCGGCGGAACAGGTGCTCCTGCACGCGGCCCGTGGCCATCTCGAGGATCTGCTGGCGGGTATGCCGACCCGTGAGTTCGATGCGACCGCCCAGTGCGCCCTCGGGTGCAGGCGCGTCGATCGGCCGCTCCACCACCAGAAGATCGTGGGGCCCCACTTGCTCCGCCGGTGGTGCCGGTTGATCGGATTGATATCCGCGCACCACGGCGCCCGGCAGCAGGAAGCGATCCAGTTCCGCGACGGAACGGAAGTTCTCCGGCACCCAGACCACGCGGCCCTTCGCCGCCTGCTGCGCCTGCGCATCAAAGGTGCCCAGCGGTGCATCGAACACGGTCAGGAACGCCGAGAGCGCCAGGAACACGCCAAGCGCCGCGGGTGCCGCGCAGTTGGCGGTCCAACCGGGGCGAACAAGGCCGATCACGCAGATCGCCATGCCGCCCACCACCAGTGGCCAGATCCACCACGGCAGATGCTCGGCACCCACCTGCCACGAGAGCGCGACCGAGAGCCAGCCGATCGGCACCAGCACCACGATTGCGCCGATCAGCGACAGCATGAACGCGTTGCGACCCACATGGTGGCCGCGCAACGCCAGCAGCACCGCCACCGCCGGCAGCGACTCAAGCAGGTAGCGCTCGGACCGCTGCGATGGAATGCAGAACACCACGAAGATCGCCACCACCCACGCCCAGAGCATGCGTTCTTCGGTGGAAAGATCGCGGCGACGCTTCCAGCACTCCACGCACACGCCGAACACCGGGAAGGCAAGCAAGCCCGCGTTCAGAAACCAGCCCACACCAAGCGTCCACACGCTGCTGGAGCCCCACAGCAGATCCTGCAGCCAGCCTGCGACGCCACGCGAGCCCATCTTGCCAACGTTCTCGCCCATCACGAACTCGCGCCAGATCGCGCGTGGCTCGGGATCCAGCACGAACCACAGGCTGAAGATCGCGAGCGAGAGAATCGCGGTCCATGCCAGACCAGGCGCCGATCGTCGAAGGAATTCGCCCACCCGCCACTGCCGCTGGATCATGTGCCACCACGCCAGACCCACACCGATCGGCACCAGCTGCGCGAAACTCTTGGTCAGCAACGCAAGGCCCGCCAGCACGCCCACCACGGTTGGAAACAGGAACCGGCTGTCGAACGCGCGATCCCTCCACCACAGCATGGTGAAGAAGCATGTGAACACCCAGAAGGTTTCCGGCGGGTTCGTGAGGTACGGTCGCCCGTACCGAAGCGTGCCCAGGAAGGCCAGATAGAAGAGCCCCGCAAGCACCCCACGCAGCGGATCGCGCCCGGACAGCCGCCAACCGAGCAGCGCCGCCATCAGTGCGGTCAGGAACGTCCACACCACGCTGGGCCAACGGAGCGCAAGCAGCGACCAGTGCGCACCCCAATCGGTCGAGAGCAGCCCCTGCCAGAACAGGAGCGGCGGCTTGGTGTTGCGCATCTCCTCCATGCCGCTCTGCAGCGGAAGCCAGTGACCCGACGCGGCCGTTTCGCGCGCGATCTGCATGTACACCAGCTCGTCGCCGTTGCGCGGAATGTGGATCGAGTTGATGCCATAGAGATAGGTGCAGAGCGCCAGCACGCCACCGGTCACGGCAAGCGGAATCGCCTGCCGGATGCGCTCCAGGCGATCCGCCTCGGGGTCGATGCCCTCGATCCGAACATGCCGGTACGCCCAGAGATCGTTCAGCAGGAAGTTCACCACGCAAGCCACGCCGATCGCGAACGCGTTGGCGATCAGCAACGGAAACGCCAGGGCGAGCAGGTTCGTCAGCGTGGCCTGGATCACGATGCCGGGCCAGTTCGCGCCCCAGTAGTCCAGGTACTGGCTCCACAGCGGCGTCTGCTGCGTGCGATTGCGATCCTTCCAGGTCCACCGGCGGTTCCAGTAGAAGTTGTTCGTCAGGCCCAGCGAGATGCCGAGCATCAGCGCCAGATTGATGCGCAGCCCCGGATTGGGCACCCACGCGAACACCGTGAGAGGTGCCACCACCAGCGTGGTCATGTTGATGGCCACGCCGCTCACGCCCACGATTCCAAAGCGCAGGAAGCGATGGCGCTGATGCCACGCCCATGCCAGCACGCTTTGGATCGGCTTGGGCAGGCCCAGCATGCTCAACCCACCGTCTCCACGGCCCGTGGCCGTGCCGCTCGCAGCATCTCGCGAGCCTTGGCGATCACCTCGGCGGGCTGGATCCGCTTCAGGCACTGATTGTCACCGTCGCACGGGCTGCTACGGTGGTTGTACGCCGTCAGGCACGGCGCGCAGGGCAGCTGCGTGAAGAACGCGTGCGCATTCGGGCTCCAGCTGCGGTAGAGCGCAGGCGTCTCGGGCCCGAAGAACACGATGGTGTGCAGCGGCGTCATGGCCGCGAACTGCCCCGGGCCTCCATCGTTCGTGATCAGCAGGCTGGCGCGATGAAAGAGTGTCATCAGGTGGCGCACCGAGCGCGTGTATCCGGCGAGATTGAGCAGGTTCGGATCGTTGCCGCACATGGCGCGAAGGCGATCCGCCAGCGCGCGATCATCCGGCATGCCGATCACGGCGACCACATGGCCATCCGCCAGCAGCGCCTTGGCGACCTGCGCGTAGTGCTCGATTGGCCATGCGCGGATCGGAAGCAGACCGCCGCTCGGATACAGCATCACGATCGAGCGGCCCGAAGCCACTGGATGGTCGCGATGCAGGGCCCCCACTTCGCGATCGATCTCACCCGGCTCCGGCTCGAACACCGGCGGCACGTAGGCGTCGCGCGGGCTTCCATCCTTGCCGCGCGGATGCGTCGGACTGTCGATCGCGTCGGCCAGCGTGACCAGCTGATGCGACAGATGTCGATACGGGTTGTAGGGCACCGGCGAGGTCATGAAGGAGCCGCGATAGAGCCCCTCCTGCGTGTGGCGATGGAACCCGACCATCGTGCGCGCCCCCGACAGCGCGCTCAGGATCGCGCTGATTCGCGAGAAGAGCTCGCAGTCCACCACAGCATCGAACCGAACCGCCCACATGCGCCGGATCGCCTGCCACAGGTCCTGGATCAGGTTGCCAAGCGAGTCGTCGCGGATGGTGATCACATGCTCCGGCTGCACGACCCCCAGCAGGTCCAGCAGCTGCCGGTTGCGCTTGAACAGCATCATGTGGATCTCGGCCGCCGGGTGGCGGTCGCGAAGCCGACGGAACATGGGCTCCGCCAGCACCAGGCTTCCCATCTCGCTCAGCAGGATCACCAGAATGCGCCGCGGCGGCGGCGCGGGCATGTCTCCTCGAACGATCCGTCGAACCGCATGACCCACGGACAGCGCCGCGCAGAGCGGGATGCCCGCCCATCGATCGACCATCTTCTGGAATCGGACATCCATGCGTGCGTACGCGGGTTTCCGCGAATCCCGATGCTATCGTTTCGGGCGTTCCGCAGGCCGCAGAGCATCCGGAACGAGACCTCATGAACCGGCGACTCACCATCACGCTGCGATTGCCGACCCTGCTGCTTGTGGGTGGACTCGTGGCGGCCGCGTGGCGAGCGCCAAAGGCCCCGCCGCCCCAGTTCGTCGTGCCTCCGGCGATGACGGCCGCCGAGCGAGCGCCGATGCTCGCCGCCTTCCAGGGAAACCTGATCGGCCTGGGGGATGCGCCCTCGGTGCACGCGTGCACGCTGGCAATGGCGCCCGACGGCGCGCTGCTGGCGGCCTGGTTCGAGGGTTCACGCGAAGGTGCGAGCGACGTGTCCATTCGCATGCACCGCTACCCCTCCGAATTCTTCGGTGACTGGGGGACCGGCGGCAGCGCGAAGCCGCTGGCCAATGCGCCGAAGGAGACCGGGGTGGACATGTGGCAGGCGCTCACGCGCGAGCAACTGCAGACGCTCACCAGCCGCTCCATCCGCAAGCTCGGCAATCCGCTGCTGTGGTTCGACGCCGCGGGTCGCCTGCACCTGAGCGTGGTGAGCGTGAGCCTGGGCGGTTGGTCGGGCAGCGCCATCAACCAGCTCGTCTCCGACGATGGTGGCAAGACATGGGTCGACGCGCGTCGCCTGATCCTGACGCCCTTTCTCAACCTTGGCTCGATGGTCCGCACGCAACCACAGGTTCTGCAGGATGGATCGATCGGGCTGCCGGCCTATCACGAGTTTGTGCAGAAGTGGGGCCAGTGGATCCGCATGACGCCGAGCGGCACGGTGCTGCACAGTGCGCCGATGCTGCGTTACGAGGGAGGCGCACTGCAACCGGCGGTGGTGGCCATCTCGCCGACCGACGCGGTGGCGGCGCTGCGCACCGGTGGGCGACCCCCTCGCAAGGTGAGCTGGAGCGCCACGAGCGACGCCGGCGAGAGCTGGCCTCTGCGCCCGGACAATGCCACGCGCGACATTCCGAATCCGGATTCCAGCGTGGCGATGATCCGGTTGCAGGACGGCTCACTGCTGATGGCGTGCAATCCGACCGAGCAGGGACGCAACCGCCTGCAGCTCTTCCGCTCGATGGACGACGGCACCACGTGGAAGCCCTCGCGCACGATCGCTGCAAGCGCGGACAGTTCGCGGGAGTTCTCCTACCCCGCGCTGGTGCAGGCGCGATCCGGCCTCATCCATCTGGGCTACACGTACCAGCGCAAGGCGATCTGCCTGTGCACCTTCTCGCCCGAGTGGCTCGCGATCGAGCATGACGACGCGCCTGCGATGGAGCACGACGCCGCGAAGGTCCTGGCGCCCGCCGTGGAGGCCACGCCATGAACCTGCACGCGGTCTACGGACTGTTCGCGCAGGGCGTCATCGTGGCGGCGCTGATCCGCCTCATGCGCATCCTGTTCGGCAAGGCGAAGGCCCGGCCACATGGCGGCGAGCTCTGGCTTCCGGTGATGGTGCTGCTGGCTGGAAGCGCCGACGGCATCTCGCTGGCGGCGCATGTGCGAGGCATCTGGGGCGATCCGAGCGTGGTGACCCTGCTGATCCTGTTCCTGTTCACGTTGCAGCCAAGCTGGCTGCCCCCGAAGCCGCGGCCGATCACCTGTCTTGTCATCTCGATTCCGTTGGCAGTGCTTCTCTACGCGCCGCTCTTCGTGCCGATTCCCACGGTGCAGGGTGGCTTCTACGCACTTGGGTTCGAGCCAACGCGACTCCTGGGCCTGATCGGCATGGCCGCGACGGGCCTGTGGATCGCGCGGAAACTCGATCCGCGCTGGACCACCATCGTGGCGCTCGGGCTCTTCGCCTATGCGGGCCGCCTGATGGAGAGCGACAACCTGTTCGACTACCTGGTCGATCCCGGGCTGATGCTCGCGATGGCGTTCCTTGGCTTCACCGGGATCTGGACTTCGCTCCAGCGTCGCTTGAAGGCGATCTGAGGTCCGTTGTAGCTGAGCGAGCGCGGCTCCCCCGCCACCACCCAGCGATCCTGCTTGGCGAGCACTTCCTGCAGCTTGGCAAGACCCTGGTTCACGCGGTTCATGCCGTAGCCGCCCATCATGCCGATCGAGATCACGGTGACTTCGGGGCTGTCCTCCACCTTCACGCCGCGCTCGGCGCTGCCGGTCGGTCCCTGCTCCACCTGTCGATACAGGAAGCTCATGGTCCACGAGCCCTGCTCGTCGGTGAGCTGTCCGTTGTCACCGAGCATGCCTGTGTAGTCCATCTCCACGGGACTCGTCATGGCGATGTCGCGCTTCTTGATGTGATTGAAGAGCGGCCAGAAGCCGTTGCCCATGCCGATGCTGGTCGGACCCTGGCTGCTGAACTCCGCGCGACGTACCACGGGATAGGTCTTGATCTCGACGCACTCGGGCGGCGTTGGTGGCGGATAGCCCACCGGCAGCGGTGCCTCGATCTCGCACTTGCCCGCGAACCAGTTCTCGCCTTCGAGCACGGGCGCGGGCGCCTCGCCCAGCACACGCACCACCGAGCCTGCCTTTGGCGCAACAAGCGGCCATGGCGTGGTTGCGGTGGGCACGGGCACCACGGGATCGGGTTCGGGACCACCGGTCATGGCGCAGCCACCGAGCACAAAGAGGGCCAGATGCGGGATCGAACGAAGCTTCCGGAGAATGCGATGCATGGCGGAGGGGATTCGCCAAGGCGCGCGCGTCGGATGCCCTTCGGGCAGAATGCGCCGATGCACCAAGGCGCACCCCTCTTTCTGGCACGAATTCGCGGTCTCCAGCCCGTCCGGCTGGCGGCGTTCCTGGTCGGGCTGCTCGCCCTGGTGCCCGTGGGCTGCAAATCCATGCCCTACGAGGGGCCCGGCGAGTGGTACGTGGGCAAGGCCAACGTCACGGGCGACGCGACGATGTTTGGTGCCGGCGGCGACACCAGCATCATGTGGCAGTTGCCCGAGGGCACCACCAACTGGATCTGGCGCGTGAGCACGGGGCCAACGACGCGCGAGTGGGCCATCGAGCGACGCTTCCAGCATGCCAGCGATGACCCCGATCAGGGCGAGGTGTGGTGGATGGGCGACAGCACCGGCAGCTGGAGCGGCACCATCAAGAACAGCCTGACCGCGAACCTGCCCCAGATGAGCATCGGCACGCACAACTCGGGCACGCCTCCCTTCCGC
The DNA here is from genome assembly GCA_049318245.1 of Phycisphaerales bacterium. Taxonomy (GTDB): domain Bacteria; phylum Planctomycetota; class Phycisphaerae; order Phycisphaerales; family SM1A02; genus SYAC01. Next base: position 81,245 of record JBMOGS010000002.1, read on the forward strand.
GCATTCACGATCGACGGCGTGCCCGCCAACGGCGACGGTCGCATCGAGGGCAAGGGCGAGAAGGTGAGCGACGAGATCTTCGTGACGCTGCAGTGGATCAAGGGCGACGGCAGCGTGGGCGCGCAGTGGAAGTACAACGGCCTCGGACAGAACGAGGAGGAGTACCTGCGCTCGCTCAAGAAGATGGGCGCGGAGCCGCCGGCGACGCCTTCGGGCGGACGATGATGATCCGCGGATTCACCCGCGGCAATCTTCAGGGCTCCCATCCAAGCAACTGCTGAACGCTCAGCCCGACATCCTTGGCAATCTTGCGCAGCAAGGTGGGGGCGATGTCTCGCGCGTGGAACGGTACCGTGGTGCTTCAACCATCGGCATGCCGATACTGTCGGTGCGATCCTCGGCTTCGCACGACAGCGAAGCCGCGACGTGCCAACAGCACATCCACTTCCCTCGGTTTCAGGACCGGAATATCACCCACGTCAGGCGACCTTCAGTTGTTCCGTTCCAACGAAGTGAGCCTCGAGCCTCGGTTCCCCATCCTGGAGCAGCAACTGCACGACTTCAGCCAGATTGGCCCGGAGTTCCTCGAGCGTTTCGCCCTGCGAATGGGCGCCTGGCCAACCAGGCACCGTCCCGACGAAGAGCCCGGTCTGGGCGTCGCGCTCGATGACCACGGGATACGTCTTCATGCGAGAAATCGTAACCCCCGAATCGGTCGCTTCCAGACAACATGCCGAAATTCCTGCGATAACCTGACATCGTGGCCATCAGCAATCCCCCATCGACCGTCGTCTGGGACTACGCGCCCGCCCCCGAGAGCTTCCGCCCCGAGATCGCCGAGCAGCACGGGCTGTTCATCGACGGCAAGTTCGTGAAGCCGAAGTCGGGCAAGTTCATGAAGGTGATCAACCCCGCCACCGAGGAGACGCTCACCAGCGTCGCCGAGGCGGGCAAGGCCGACGTGGCTGCGGCTGTGGAAGCCGCCACGAAGGCGCAGCGCAAGTGGGCGAAGCTGCCCGCGAAGGAGCGCGCGAAGTACCTCTTCCGCATCGCGCGGCGCCTGCAGGAGCGCGCCCGCGAGTTCGCGGTGCTGGAAACGCTGAACAACGGCAAGCCCATCAAGGAGAGTCGCGACGGCGACGTGCCCGAGAGCGCGAAGCACTTCTTCCATCACGCGGGGTGGTGCGACAAGCTGCGCTACGCGATCCCGGGTGGCGGCGATCCGAAGCCAGTGGGCGTGTGCGGGCAGATCATTCCGTGGAACTTCCCGCTGATGATGGCCGCGTGGAAGATCGCGCCGGCGCTCGCCTGCGGCAACACCTGCGTGCTGAAGCCCGCCGAGACCACGCCGCTGACCGCGCTGCGCCTGGCCGAGATCTTCCAGGAGATCGAGCTGCCGCCCGGCGTGGTGAACATCGTCACGGGCGGCCCCGAGACTGGCAAGCTGGTCGCGGGCAATGCCGGGTTCCACAAGGTGGCCTTCACCGGCAGCACCGAGGTGGGCAAGCTGATCATCAAGGCGTGTGCAACGCGCCATGTGCGCCTGACCATGGAGCTTGGCGGCAAGGGCGCGCACATCGTGTTCGCCGACGGCGCGATCGATCAGGCCGTCGAGGGCGCGGTGCAGGGCATCTTCTACAACCAGGGTCAGGTGTGCTGCGCTGGCAGCCGACTGCTGGTCGAGGAAAGCGTGGCCGACGAGTTCCGCGCGAAGCTGCTGAAGCGCATGGAAAGCCTGCGCGTGGGCGATCCGATGGACAAGAACACCGATGTGGGCGCGATCAACAGCGCGGACCAGCGCGATCGCATCTGCAAGTACGTGGACATCGCCCGCAAGGAGGGCGCAGAGGTCCTCGAGCGCGGCGTGAACGCGCTGCCCAAGAAGGGCTTCTGGTGCATGCCGACCGCACTCGGGGGCGTGCAGCCCAGCCACACCGTCGCGCGCGAGGAGATCTTCGGGCCGGTGGTGGCGCTGATGACCTTCCGGACCGTGGACGAGGCCGTGATGCGCGCCAACGACAGCGCCTATGGCCTGAGCGCCGGCATCTGGACCGAGAAGAGCTCGAAGATGTTCGAGGTCGCGCGCCGTCTGCGCGCGGGCGTGGTCTGGTGCAACGGCTTCAACCTGTTCGACGCGGCCAGCCCCTTCGGTGGCGTGAAGGAGAGCGGCTTCGGCCGCGAGGGCGGACGCCACGGCCTGATGGAGTACATGGCGCACTGAGCGCGAGGATCAACCATGAGCACCGCTTCGAACGATCGCGCGACCGTGCTGAAGACGCACAAGCTGTTCATCAAGGGCGCCTACCCCCGTGGCGAGAGCGGCCGCACACACGCGCTGCGCGACGCCGATGGTGGGCTGATCGCCCACCTGTGCACCGGCAGTCGCAAGGACCTGCGCGAGGCGGTCGAGGCCGCGCGCGCGGCGCTTCCGGGCTGGAGCGCGGCGACCCCCTACCTGCGCGGTCAGATCCTGCATCGCCTGGCCGAGATGCTCGAAGGTCGCGCGGGCGAGCTGACGAAGGCCGTCGCCGACACCACCGGCCGCAGCGCGAAGAAGGCGCGCGCCGAGGTGGATGCGGGCATCGACCGCATCGTGTGCTTCGCGGGCTGGAGCGACAAGATCACCAGCCTGCTGGGCAACCAGAATCCGGTCGCGCAGCCCTTCCACAACTTCACCAGTCCCGAGCCAATCGGCACGATCGGCGTGATCGCGCCGGAGTCGAGCTCGTTCCTTGGGTTCCTGAGCCTGTGGCTGCCGGCGCTGTGCGCGGGCAACACGGTGGTGTGCATGGCGAGCGAGCATCTGCCGCTGCCGGCGCTGCTGGTGGCCGAGAGCATGCCGGGCAGCGACATTCCGGCGGGCGTGTTCAACCTGCTCACCGGCACGCGCAAGGAGCTGCTGCCCGCGTTCGCGGCACACCGAGATCTTGACGCGGTCGTGGCCTGCGCCGACGACAAGGAGGCCGGCGCGCTTCGCGAGGCCGGCGCGGACAACCTCAAGCGCGTGCGCGTGGTGGCGGCGGACGCCGACTTCGAGTGCGAGAACGCCTGGGAAGGGCCCGCGGCCTTCCGCGGCGCGGTCGAGTACAAGACGGTCTGGCACCCGATGAGCGCGGAGTGAGGGCGTCTACCGCCTGAGCCGAACCGCGGTCGGCATCCGCCCTTCCGCGTCGAAGATCAGCAGTTCGTTAGAGGCACCCAGACGCTCCGCCGGCAGCGTGACGCTGTCACGGCCCGCCTGAAGGTCATACGCGCCCACCACCTCGCCGTTCACCAGCACGTGGCCGCGGCTCAGGCCTTCGCAGAGAAGTTCCATGGTGGAATCGGCCGGGCCGTTCGCCGCGCCCTTCTTGCCGCCGGAATCCTCGAAGCATGTCATGAACCAGCGCGGATCCGATCCCCTGGTCGCCTTCGCGGGCGTCCAGTTGTGCGGCCCACGCATGGGCGGCTGCCACTTGGCGAACGCCCAGCGTGCCTCGTCGCCATCAAGCACCTGCACGCTGTTGAACATGCGGACCGACTTCGCCAGACGCTCCACCTGCGCACGCTCGGCGTTGAACGGGATCAGCAGCAGCTCGTTCGATCCAGCCTGCAGGCCATGGCGGGCCGGCGCCTGCTTGGTGGCCTTCACCGCCATCTCGAGCACCAGCGCGTCGCCGATCGCGCCGCGCCAGTCGATCACCAAGTGCGGCTTTCCATTCAGCACCACGAGCGCATGAACGGGCTCGCTGGGCGCATCGAGCACGATCGGCTCCTTCCGACGCTGCTGGAACGCCAGTCGCACCGCATGCACACTGAGCGCGCGTCCTGCGGCATGCCCCTGAATGAAGTCCGATGCCTGGAAGGGATCAAGCGCGGGTGCCTCCACCACGCTCGCCTTCATCGACAAGGGATTCACCACATGCATCGCGTGCGAGAGTCCGGTCGCCTCGCCGGCGCTCGCCGCGGCGGCGGTGCGTCCCCCCTGCCGCACCAGCGCGGTCAGCGTGTGCTGGCCCGCGGAGATCTTCAGCGGCATGGTGCGCTCGCTCAGCGTGCCCATCGGCTTCCCGTCGAGCCACCCGTGCATGAGACCTGCCGCACCCGGCAAAAGCACATCGCCCTTGCCATTCTTCCACTGCAGCCGGTACCAGCCCCAGCCCTCGTAGGCGCCGCAGGCCGAAAGGCTGGCGGGCGCGTGCAGCGTGGCGAAGCGATCGCTGTCACCCTGCGTGTATTCGCTGCAATCCGACATGAGCCAGCCCGACAGCGGCTTCTCGCTGGCGCGATGCGGCGCGTGGATGGTCTGGATGGTCGCGATCCTGCCGTCTCGCGTGATGCGCACGGCCTGCGTGAATCCTGCCGCCAGCTCCACCGAGCCGTCCGCATGCACGCGATCGGCGCCCACCACGAGTGCGCGCGGCTCCACGACGGTCGCGTCGATCTGGCGCTGGTTGCAGCCGACCACCACCATCCCCTGATGCTGCAGCACCACCGGGCGCGTGGCCTTGTCGTCGGGAAGATCGAACGCGAGCTCGCCGCCATCGATGCTGAGCGCGCAACGCGCGCCCGCAGGCCCCTGCAGCACCAGAATGCCGCGGTCGATCAACGCGAAGGGCGAGGTGTTGCACCAGTCGAGCGTGGCGCGGCCATGCAGGCTCACATCGAACAGGTACCAGCCCACGGGCGCGTCACCCAGCTCGACCTGCAGGCGACCGCCCTCCCGCGTGATCAGCGTGGTCGAGTCCATTCGCTCACCCTTGGCGCCATCGGGACCGCGGAACACGAAGTTCACGCGACCCGCGGAGCCCTCGACGGTGATGACGCTGAAGCCGCCGGGCTGCAGCGCATCCGGCGCCTGCACCGACGTCTGCAGCGAGGCATCCGAGTCGGCGTAGACATGTCCGAAGTGGTTCGCGAAGCTGACCATGCGCCGCACCGATCGCAGCGCTGGATTGGGTCGACCGCTCGCGTCGAGCAATGCAGGCACGGCGTTGGATCGGTCGGTGCGCTCGACGCCGGGCAGGATGGGCTGACCGCCCGCGGCCAGGATCTGGCCCATGCGCGAGAGCAGGTCCATGCCGACGGACCAGTCCTTCCTGCCGCTGATTGAGGAATCCTTGCTGGAGACGCCGGCCGCATGCGCCGCTTCCTCGCGGATCTCGACCAGTCGCGGCGCCTCGGGCTGCACCGACTGCAGCTGGCGCAGATGCGCGAACAGGTCGTTCCAGCCTTCCCACACCTCCACACAGCCTTCGGCGCTGATCCACAGTCCGTTGCAGCTGAGCACGGGGACGGTGAAGCCGCATTCCCGCGCGAAGCGAAGCAGTTCCGCGAAGTAGGCGGAGCCCGCGGCCTCGTTGCCGCACTGCCAGCCATGCTCCACCTGCACCGCGACGAGCGGGCCGCCATCGCTTGTCGAGGCGCCACCAAAGCCGCCACCGACCTGCGCGACCGTGGCCTGCAGGGGCGTGATCTGCTCGGCGATCGCGCGGTACAGCTCGCTCACGCGCTTCAGGTACTTGTCGTTCACGCGGCGGGCCTTCACGCCGGGCTCGGACGCGAGCCACGCCGGCAAGCCACCGCCATCGAAGGGCTCGCCGACCACAGGGCCGATGCGCAGGATCAGGTGCATGCCCTGGGTCCGGCACTCCCGCGCGAAGGCGGCGACGTCGAGTCCGTTGGCGAAGTCGAAGCGACCACGACGGACCTCGTGCAGGCACCACGGAACGCTCGCGCGGATCGTGTTGAAGCCCATCTGGCGCAGGCTGGCGATCGCGTCGCTCCATCGCTCGCGCGGAATCCGCGAATACTCCAGATTCGCGCCGACAAGCCAGAGGCGTCGACCGTTCCAGCTGAGGCTCTGTCCGTCATAGGTCACGGCGGGCATGGTTCCCGTCCTTTCGACGGATCGTTGCGCATGGACGCAGCGCGCAACGGGTTGTGGGAGAACAATTCACCTGTCCGATACCCTGCAAACATGCGCCGCAAGGCCCCGTCCAGGCTGAGTTTCCGCTTCCCGAGCGCCCTGACGGCGCTGCTGGCGGTGACGGTGACCATGATCTCGGGCTCGTACGCGGGTGCGCGCCCCCAGGCCGGTGCCGGAGGCAACGCCGCAGACACCTGGAGGCAGGTGTTTCCGCTGCTGAAGCCGCGCACGCCGGAGCACGCCGAAGGCCTGCTGAGCGAGGAGGAGTGGAACACCTTCAACAGCGTGGACCGTGACAACATCACCGAGGCCGAACGGGAGCAGCTGGGTGTCCTGATGGCCAAGCTGCAACCCGCACTTGCGCTGATTGGCGAGGCCGCCGCCCAGCGACGATGCGACTTCCAGCTGGATCGAAGCGCCGGTTTCGAGCTGGCGCTTCCTCACCTCACCCCGATGCGCCGGGGTGCTGCCCTGCTGCGAATGCAGGGATCGCTGCAACTGCAGGACGGGGACATGCAGGGTTTCGTGGACACGCAGGGGCAGTTGGCGCGTGTCGCGGTGCAACCGGGACAGGACGAGATCCTGATCGGCGGGCTGGTTGGCAACGCGATCGCGAGCGCCGGCACGTCGTCCATCCGCTCGGCGCTCGATGAGGGCGTCGTGACACAGCAGGCCGCGAAGGACCTGATCGAGGCACTCGCACCCGTTCGAGCCACCGACCCGTTTCACTACGGCGACACACCCGCCCGTGAATTCGAGGCGATGGAGGCCACGCTTCGAAGGGCTGCCACGCGCAAGCACGGCTGGCGCGGCCTTCTCGAGAACATGGGCGTTCCTGCCGACCAGCTTGAGCGACGCGGACTCGCGGGGCCACGCGAACTGCTGGATTCACTGCCAAGCGTCCGGCCGCTGTACGACCTGTATGGACAGGCGCTGCGGGAAATCGATCCGGCGAAGGCGCGTGCGCTGCTGGCCAAGGCCGATGCCCTGGCCGCGGGACTGAACCCGCCGGCGGACACCTTCCGCTTGCTGCTGCCGAGTTTCGAGCGTGTGCTGGAGGTGCGCGATCGCTTCAACCTTGACCTGGCGAGCCTGATGCAGACGCTGGAGGCCATCGCGGCCGACCCGGCTGCGGCCTCGCGACGGACGGCACCAGCCGTGCTGTGGGCGCGCGTGGCGGCGCGGGTGGGCGCGCTTCCGGACGAGACGCAGGCCGCCATCGAGGCCCTGCGATCCGGCGCGCCGGATCTCCCGACCGCGGATCGCGACCGTGCCTTGGCGTGCCTGCATGGCTGCGACGCCACCATCTTCGAGGCCATGCGAATCGCCGCGGCGTGCGAGCGCAAGGATCTCGACTTCTCGAAGGTCCGCGGGATCGACGCGTGGCCCCCGCTGCCGACCTTCGGTGGCCTGCGCGGCGCCGCGCGCCTGGCGGTGCTTCGCGCGCGCATGCTCGAGACCGATCGGGCGCTTGCGCTGATCGACCTTGCCCTGGCCGCGGTGGCCGCGCTTGCCAGCGATCCATCGCAGGCGGCCAGCTGCACCAGCGCGGCGATCGCGAAGGAACTGGTGCCCGCCATCGGTGACATCGCGCGGCGCCTCGACATGGACGAGGCGCGTCGCGCCAGGCTGGAGGCCTCCATCGCACGCATCGATCGACGTGATGCATTCGGATTCCGCTCTTCCCTGGCCGCGGAGCGCGCCATGGTGTCCGAGCGCCTGCGCGCGCTGGATGACGATTCGGAACGATTCGACCGCGACCTGCGACGTCGCAACGCCGAATGGATCATGGCCGCACGCGTCGAGCTGGGTCGCGTGCACGCGCCGATCGAGAGCCCTGGCGCCCTCGAGTCGATCGACGATCTCTTTCCGGCCGAACGTCTCCTCCGCGCGCAGGGCTCCAGCGATGCCATCCGCGAGCTGCTGCAGGGTCGCGCGCTCGGCGAAGCGGAGAGGCGGGATGGCTCCAAGGGCCGCAACCCGCTGGCCGCGCTCCCGATCGAGCCGATCCGCGATCCCGCCACCGACGCGACCGAGGCGCAGGCCGCCCTCAGCGCGATCGACGCCGCGCTGAAGCCGACAACCCTGCCTCGCTGAGCGCGCCGGTCAGTTCTCGAGGAACTTGCGGAACGCGGGACCCCAGGTCTCGCACGCCTTCTCGATGGTGCCGAACTCGCTGAGCTTCTCGGCGCCGAAGCGCTGGGTGTCCTGCGTGTTCATCCATGCGGCGACCACCTTGCCGCCCGGCCCATCGGTCGCGAAGATCTCGCAGGCCGCGTAGCCGTAGCCGCGCTTCATGATCTGCGTCTGCGGCGCCACGTTCAGCAGCGGCTTGTTCGGCTTGAAGGCCGTGATCGATCCTCGCACGATGAGCGTACGGTCACCCTTGCCGCCGGCCTTCTCGAGGGCCGACTGCAGGCTGGCCTGGAAGCGCGCACGCATCTTCTCGAACTCCTCGGGGTTGCCGCGCAGTTCCTCGATCTTGCCGATCTCGACCGCCTCGACCTTCACGGCGCCGTACTGCGACAGCGCAAAGCCCTGCGCCTTGTACTCCGAGGTGTCGTCGTCGCTCTTGGCCTTCATCAGCGGCACGCTGCTGGGAATGAAACCGGTCCGGGACGCCGTGTGGCCGCAGGCAGCAAGGAGGCTGAGGGCCACGGCCGAGACGGCCACGCGCTGAAGGGTGGAAAGCATCGCGTGAATGTACCCAGATCTCAGCGGATGAACCGCAGCGATCCGAAGTTGGGCACGATGCCCGGCGCGCGTGCGGCAGGATCACGCATGTCGAGACCCGTGCCGAGCGGATACGTGGCCGGGAAATACACGCACCATGCGGCACCGACCAGCAGCTCGCGAGGAACCACGAAGGGCTTCTCGAAACCGATCGCGTTCTTCAGGATCGGATGGGGCCGACCCCAGAAGCGTCCATCCCGGCTCGCCGGGCTGTTGTCGCCCAGCAGCAGGAAGTCGTCGGGTCCAAGCTGCGCGGGGTGCTCCGGATCGCATGCGAATGCGCGACCGACCACGATCGGACCATTGCTGACCACCTGGTTGCCGGGCAGCAGCATGCCGGGCTGGTAGTACAGGTCTCGATCGACACGAAGGTCGCGCGCCGCAAGCGGCGAACCCGCGAGCTTCCACGCCAGCGACTCGGGGCCCTTCGGCTTGGTCGACACCGGATCCTGCGCGTAGCGGCCCAGCTCGATGCCGACCGACTGCAGCCGCTCCATCGGCGAGGTTCCATCCCCGTCGAGCTCGTAGGGCAGCTCGATCTGCAGCGTGCCACCCACGAACACCCAGAGCTTCTGGTCGACATGCCAGACGTCGAGCGCCAGCACCGAGCCTGCACCACCCGCGGGCCCGAGCGATCGCGTCTTCGCCGCCTTCGGCGCGCCGCCATCGACGGGCTGCACGTGCGCGAACGCCTCCAGTCCGCCGGTCGATGGCCGCACGCCAGCCTCGATGCGAAGTCCGCGCGTGACGAGTTCCATGGCCGCGCTGAACTTCGAGGGGTTCGTGGCCTCGAATGCGCCACGCATGCGCACGTCGCTGATCGGGAACTCCGGCACGCGCCGCCACGCGTTGTAGGCGTTCCAGTCGGTCAACGGCCAGGCGCGCGTGTCGAACTCGAGCCGCGTCTCGCCGTCGCCCGTGCAGGACCACGCATGCGCGTCGTCGGTCTTCCAGCGTGAACGCTCGGCCGCCGCCGGCTTCAGGGCGGGACCTGGCCACGGCTTGCGGAGCGCCTGCTCCATGCGGCGCGGATCGACCGGACCCCAGTCGCTGCGCCAGACCGGCTGCCACACGGCGCGCTGCACCATCTCGGGCTTGCGCTGAATCCGCATCGCGTCACCGGGCGCGCCCAGCGGCCCCGTGAACACGTCGCCATCCGCCAGCACCAGTCCCTCGTTGGGCATGCCCACGAGCCGCTTGATGTAGTTCATGCTCTCGCCCACGGGATCGGGCGGATTGCGGAACACGGGCACGTCCCATCGATGCGGCTCGAAGACCCAGGGCAGGTACTTGATCGTGAGCACGCGGTCACCGCTCACGCTCTGCGCGCGCAGCAGGCCCACCTCCTGCTCGCCGACGGGGTACTGCCGCGTGACCATCGGATCGGTGATCGGTGCGCGCGAGGTCGCCGCGGCGCCGCCCTCGAACAGCGGGCCCGCGTCGGCGTCATAGGCGTAGCCGGTGGCCTCGCCACGCACACGCACATGCTGGCCCCGAAGCGTCGGTGCCATCGACCCGGTGGGAATGAAGAACCCCTCCAGCACGAAGCCGCGGAAGATCATCGCGACCACGAAGGCCACCAGCAGCCCCTGCATCGTGTCGATCCAGTCGCCCTCGTTCGGATCCTTCGTGGTGTCGTTGGCGTCGCTCACGGCTGCAGTTCCTCCACGGGCACCGCGATCTCGCGGCCACCCTCGTCAAGCCTCACCAGCACCAGCTGCACCAGGATCTTGCCGTCCATGACGGTGCCGGGCCCTTCCTCGGTGTTCACGCGCGAACCCTTCTTCGGAAGGCGCTTGGCAAGTTCCGCGTAGGTCTGGTCCTCGTAGCGCAGACAGCACATCAGTCGGCCGCATCTCCCGCTGATCTTCAGCGGATCCATGGTGGCCTTCTGGGTCTTGGCGCTCTTCATGCTGACGGGCTTCAGCACCTTCAGGAAGTTCTTGCAGCAGCAGTGCTGGCCGCACTTCTCGTAGTCGGCCACCAGACGGGCCTCGTCGCGGGCGCCGATCTGCTGGCCGTGGACCGGCGTGCCGAAGGCCTCGGCAAGCGCCTGCACCAGCGCCGAAACGTCGGGCGCGGTCTCCTCCAGGCTCATCCAGTGCAGCGTGAGAAGTTCGCCACCCAGGATGGCCTCGAGCTCGACGATCTTGATCGGCAGGTCGCTTCCGCGCGCGATCTCGACCGCGCGGTCGCGGCGCGCGCGCGTGCTCGCCTGCAGTCGGCTCCAGGCCTCCAGGTCCGCCGGCTCGGCCACGCGCAGAACCTCGCCCTCGTTGGTGAAGGGATAGTCCTTGCCGCCCGAGTTCTCGATGTACTTCAGCAGCTGGCTGCGCGAGACGCTCTTGCCGCAGCCGCCGTTGCTGCACGTGGTGGTGAGCATCTCGCCAAGTTCCGTGCCTCGCGGCGTGCGGACCACGAGCTTGCTTCCGCAGCCCGGCTTGGCGCCGCCCGCATACGGGAACTCGCCCACCATGCGGCGCGCGCCGAACTGCACGACGATGCTCGTCGGCGGCTTCAGGCGCGCATAGGCCTCCGCATCGGTCAGGGTGCCACCCCGGCGCTCGGGATCGGCATCGAGCTCGAAGATGGGAAGTGGAAGGATCGACACGGCAGCGCCCATGCTAACCGTCGGCCTCCATGAATCCGTTGATTCCGCCCTGTGGCCGCCCGCGGATAGCCTTGCCCCCCAGCATGAAACACTTCCTGACCAATGCCGTCATGTTCGCGTTGCTCGCAACTCCCACCTTCGCGCAGGCCCCCGCCGCGCCCGCCAGCGCCACCACCACGGCGCAGGCCGCGAACGAGTGGCCGCAGACCACGCAGGTCGATGGCGCGACCTACACGGTGAACCAGCCCTCCTTCACGGGGCTCTCGTCGAACACCGTGACCATGCGAAGCGTGGTGCAGGTGTCCGGCAATGGCTCGTCGGCCAAGAGTGGCACCGTCACCATGACCGCCTTCATCGCCCCGGCCGACGTGGCTGGACTGGTCGAGGTGAACGGCTTCAAGGTGACCGGCGCGGATGGATCGATCGACGCGAACGCCTCCGCCGCGCTGGAGAAGCAGCTTCAGGGCATGGCCTTCACGATTCCGCTCGCCTCGCTGGTGCAGGACATCACCGTCGACACGGCGCGCAACGAGAAGAGTCTCTCGAACGCGCCGCCGGACATCGTGGTCACCGGCGAAGGTGCTGTGCTGGTCAGCGTGGCGGGAACGCCAGTGCTGTCGCCGCTGGGCTCGACCGGCTGGAAGCGCGTCACGAACACGCCGTTCATCCTGCTGCAGTCCAACGACAGCTCGTGGTGGGTGCGCCTGGGGGCATCCTCCTGGATGAAGGCCTCGGGGCTCACCGATCGCTACGCCGCAGCCGGGGCCGCCCCGCCTCAGCCCGTGATCGACGCGATGGGCGCCATGCCTGCCGCGCCGAGTGACCTGCAGCAGGACATCGAGCGCGTCGGCTCGGCGGCTCCAAAGGCCCCCGCCGTGCTGGTCGTCACGCGACCGACCGTGCTGGTGAGCATCGATGGCGCGATGAAGCTGCGTCAGGTCGCCCCCGGCATCAACGAGGTCACCAACGCGAACCAGACGCTCCTGGTCCGCGATGCCTCGCCGCGCAACTGGGTGCTGGCCTCGGGACGCTGGTTCAGCTGCGACACGCTGACCGGTCCATGGAAGTACGTGCCGCCCTCGGACCTGCCAGGCGACTTCGCCAAGATCCAGGCCTCGGGCCTGCGCATGACCTCTGCGCTCGCAAGCGTGCCCGGCACGCGTCAGGCCAAGGAAGCCGCGGTCAGCACGAACCTTGTCCGAACCATCGTGCTGGACCGGTCGAAGGCCGCCTGCGACGTCTCCTGGAAGGGTGAGCCCACCTGGCAGCCGATCCAGGGCACCTCGATGAAGTACGCCACCAACGCGTCGCAGCCCGTGATCCAGCTCGGTGACGCGTTCTACTGCTGCGACAGCGCGGCATGGTTCAAGGCGTCGGCGGCGAAGGGTCCGTGGGCATTGTGTGATTCGGTGCCCGCCGACATCTACACCATTCCGGCGTCGTGCCCCGTCTATGCATGCACCTTCGTGGAGGTCTATGGAAGCGCCAAGGACACGGTGACCTTCGGCTTCACCTCGGGCTACATGGGCAGCTACATGCAGGATGGCGCCGCGGTGTTCGGCACGGGCTATGACTACGCCAACGCCTCGAACCCCGACGGCTCCACCACGACCTATCCGCAGACCTACGGAACGCAGGCCAGCTACGACGAGGACAGCGGCACGTGGGCGCCCCCGGGCTACGACAGCTACTACGACGGCTACTACCCCGCGCTCTACCCCGATGTGTACGCGGGTGGCTGGGGTGGCTGGGGCTGGTACGACGGATACGGCGCCGCGTGGGGCTATGGCTACGGCAACTGGAACCGGTGGAACAACTGGAACCACTACTACAACCACTGGCACCCCTACTACAACCACTGGAACCCGGCGTGGAACAACGATCACCGCCTGTACCAGAACCGCTGGAACCAGGCCAACCGTGACGCGGACCGCCCCGGCGCCGCGAACATGTTCAACCGCTCGGGCACCTGGAACGCCTACGACGCCAGTCGCGCCGACGCGAATCGCTGGAACCGCGCCAACGGCGTGGTGCAGGTGAATCCGAACCGTGAGGAAGCGCGCGAGCAGCGCGAGGTGCTCGGTCCGAACCGCGAGGCCGACGCGCGCCGCGACTTCGGATACCACCCCACCGGATTCCATCCGTCCTACCAGGGCGGTGGTCACGCCGCACCAGCGCATGGCGGTGGCGGTGGCGGACGACGCTGACGGATCCGATCAGCGAGAGGAACGCTTGCCCGGCCCGGACCGACCCGTCCGGGCCGGTTTCTTTCCCGCGTTCCTGGTGCCGGCGGACTTGCGCCGAGAGGCGCCAGACGTGCCACGCTGACCCCGCGGAGATCGGACCTCGCGATCACGCCTCGCGCGCGGCTCGGTTTTCTCGCGGGTCTCACGGACCGGCGTCTGGGCCGCGGCATCGGGGCTGCCACCGCCTTCGCCGTCCTGCCAGCGGCGGCGCGCGCTGAACTGCAGCTTGATCGGAACCTCGCTGAAGGGCAATTCCTCGCGCAAACGGTTCAGGAAGTAGCGCTCGTAGCGCCCCTCGAACATGGCAGGCTTGTTCACCACCATCGCGATGGTCGGGGGATTCACGGCGATCTGGCTGACGTAGAAGACCTTCGCCTTCGTGCCCAGACTGCTGGTGGGTCCGCGTTCCTCGAGGATCTTGCGCACGGCGGCGTTCACGCGGCCCGTGCCCTCGCGGTGGTTGGCCTGCTCGCGCAGCGAGAAGCTCATCGCGACAGCCTCGCGCACGCCCACGCCGGACTTCGCGCTCACGAAGCAGATCGGCGCATAGGCGAGACCCGGGAATTCCTGCGTGAGGTAGTCCTGATAGTCGGCCGGCTTCAGCTTGCGCTGCACCAGATCCCACTTGTTCACCACGATCACCGTGGGCCGGAATGCCTCGGCCAGCTGACCGGCAAGCTGCTTCTCGATCTGGCTGCTCTTCTCGGTGGCGTCCAGCAGGAGCCACGCCACGTCGCAGCGCGCGATCGCCTCGTCGGTGCGCGTGTTGGCGTAGAACTCGATGTCGCCGTCCCAGCTCTTGCGCTTGCGAACCCCCGCCGTGTCGATCAGCGTGATCGTGCGGTCCTCCATCTGGATGCGCACGTCCACGCTGTCGCGCGTGGTGCCCGCGATCTCGCTCACGATCACGCGCGGCTCGCCCGCAAGCTGGTTCACCAGGCTGCTCTTGCCGGCGTTGCGGCGGCCCACGATGGCCACGCGCAGGTCGGTGCTGGGCTCGGGATCGTCCTCCTCGTCGGCCTTCTTCGGCAGCCGGTTGCAGATCATGTCGCGCAGCCGCTGCAGGCCATGACCGCTCTGGGCGCTCGCGCAGAGCGGCGTGCCGAAGCCGAGGCCCGCCGCGTCCATCGCGCTTGCCTCCTGGCTGCCGTCGTCAGCCTTGTTCGCCACCAGCAGCACCTTGCGATTCAGGCTGCGGCGTCGCAGCAGATCCGCCACGGTGCGATCCAGTGGCATCACGCCGTCGCGCGCGTCGACCGTGAACATGATCACGTCGGCGGCCTCGGCGGCGGCCATGATCTGGAACTCGATGTCGGGCGTCAGCGTGGCGAGATCCTTGCCAGCGTCGTCGATCCGGTTGCGATCGGTCGTGTAGACGCCCCAGCCGCCGGTGTCGATCACCTCGAGCGAGCGGGCGGGTCCGCGCGTGGGCTTCAGCGAGATGGCCGCGGAGATGCGGTCACGCGTCACGCCGGGCGTGGGATCCACGATCGAGATGCGCCGCCCCGCGAGCCGGTTGAAAAGACTGCTCTTGCCGACGTTCGGTCGGCCGATGATCGCAAGACGGGGAAGCATCGGGTCATGGTACGCGTGGCGTCGCGGACCCGTCCGCGCAGCGTCAGTTTGGTGCTGCAGCGTCCGCGAGCGGCACGCCCTGGCACTCGCCGAGGCGCATCTGCAGCAGCGCGACATCACCCATGTCGATCTCGCCGCTGCCATCAAGATCCGCGCCGGGCCAGGCACCGTTTCCGACCTCGCCCAACAGGATCGCCAGATCGGAGGTTGTCACGCAGCCATCGGCGTCGAAGTCGGGGAACGGTCCGTCCTCGCCCTCGGACCCCTCGCCGCCCGTCAGCTGCGCGAACGGCGGGCCCGTCATGTCCGAGCGCTTCTGCAGCACCGCCGTGGTGAGCGCGCCGGCGGTGATCGGATTCGGGTTCGAGGTGCTCAGCGGCAGCACGACCTTCACCGTCGAGGTGTAGTCGGGGCCGCGCATCACCGGGATCGACTGGCCATAGTTCGGGAAGGTCGACAGGCCCACCACCTGCATGTCGTCGGCGGTGCCATCCTGGCCCGCGCCCCACGCCTGCACCGCGCCATTGGGCAGCAGCGCGACCGTGTGGAAACCGCCGGCTCGCACGGCAAGGGCCTGCGGCAGGGTGTCGCTGAACGTTGGAAGCGTGAGCGAGGCCAGCGCGCCGATGATTCTCGGCTCCAGCCGATCGCGCAGCAGCGCCGTGTTCATGCCACCAGCCGCCACCGCCACACCGAAGGTGTCCTCGGGGATCTCGGCCGGCGAGTTCGAGTTGCGGGTGGCCACGATCACGCCGTCGACCTCGGAGTAGGTCTCGTCGCCCCATGCATACACGCGACCGTCGGACTTCAGGATGACCGTGTGGCGATCGCCTGCGGCGATGTCACGCACGTCGAAGTCCAGCAGGCCTGGTGTCTGCGGAATCTGCGGCGAGACCTGCCCGAACGTGTTGTCACCCCAGACCTGCGCCGAACCAAGCACCTGCATGGCGATGTTGTGGTCACGACCGGCACAGATCTTGATGTAGCTCACGCCCAGGCCGCCGGTCGGCGTATCCGAGACGGCCTTCGCGACCGTGAAGGTGTCGTCGGTGCGCTCCACGCCACCCCATGCCTGCAGGTTTCCATCCTGGCGGAGCGCGAGGCTGTGGGTGCGGCCGGCAGCGACCTGCACGGCGCGCAGCAGGCGATCCGTGGTCAGGGTTGCCGTGGTCGGAATGCAGCAGGAGAAGGGATTCTCGTTGGCCTCGTTGCCGTTCCAGCTGACAAGATCGCCGCTGAAGCGCACCAATCCCTGAGGATCCTCGGGCGGCGTGGACTTCTGCGTGATGCAGGTCGAAACCCCCCCAACCGTGATGCAGGCGTCGTAGCTGGTCGCTGGGACCTTGTGCGAGCGGCGGGTCGGCGCGACGGTTGCAACGGTGTTGCGGGAGCCCCACTCCGACTGGTCGCGGATGCTCCAGCACTGCAGGTAGTTGTTGCAGGTCGGACCACCCCATGCGATCACGGAGCCGTCCGGACGGATGCCAAGCACATGCGACTCGCCGATGGCGACCGAGCGCAGCAGCGCCGGGTTGCCCGTGGCGGGATCGATCGGCGCGGAGAGGCTGGCGAGCGTCCCGAAGAACTGCACCGTGCCGTCCGAACCGATGCGCGCGGTGTTTCCATAGCCCGCGGTGATGAAGTCCGATGGCCCGACGGCCTCGATGTCGGTCTGCGCGGGCTGGCCGCGCGCGATCACGTCGCTGTTGGACCGCCGGAACACCACGGCCTCCTCGTCGATCGCCATCGAGGCGATGCCGTTCAGCACGCCCTGACCGTGGCCATTGTTGCCCCACGTGACCACGGTGCCGATGCCGGTCGCTGGGTTCACGTCCTTCAGCGCCACGGTGTGGAAGCCGCCGGCCGACACGTCGGTGCAGTCCTCGACACCCGCCGGCACCATCGACTGCGTGAAGTTCGGCGTGTAGTTCTGGTCCAGCGCGATCGTCGGATCGTCCTGATTCATGAAGCGGGACTCGCCGGCACCCCAGCACTGCACGGTGCCATCCTGCCTGATCGCCGCGGAGTGGAACCAGCCGGCGCTCACCTTGGTTGCAAGCAGACCGGGAATCAGGTGCTCGTGGTACAAGGACGCTGCGGCGTCATCGAACTCGACACCGTCCGCGCTCCAGGCGCCCTGACCCCAACCCACGCTCACCGGGAACCCAAGATAGTTGTCGAAGTAGGTGAAGGGCGCGCCGCCCGTGGCGAACACCTGGCCGGAGAGCGTCCGGAAGAGCGAATGGAAACCGCCGGCCGATGCTTCGGCGAGGTTGCCCTGCTCGGGGGAGTAGAACTCGTCCGCGAAGCAGAACAGCGGATCGCCAATGAAGTGTGCCACACGGGTGCTGGAATCCACGAGCCACGTGAATCGACCGCCCGGCGATGCCGAGGCGTACTTCAGCGTGGGGCTGTAGACGACTGGCGACCACGCCGCGAAGAACTCCCGCTGCAGGTACGAGTTGTCGCCCCAGCCGACCGGCAGGCCGAGCCGGTCAATGCCCACCACGAAGTCGTTGAAGTAGCCGAAGTCACGGTTCGGCATGAACCCGCCGGCCCAGATGGCGCGGACGTTCGAGTCCATGCGAGAGCGTGGGAGCGGCTGCTTGGCCTTGAAGGAAATGTCACGGCCGGCCTTCCTGGAGAGCGCGTAGTCCGGCTCGTACGGGACATTGCACTGGGCTTCCGCGTTGCGTCCCCAGGTCACCACCACACCCGACTCGGCGCGCGGATCCCCCGCGTCCGCCCGCATGTCCCACTGGTAGGAGATCGCCGCGGTGTGATACAGGCCGCCAGCGATCCGCTGCGAGTACAGCGTGGTCCGCGGATCCACCACGTCGATGCCGACCTGCGGCTGGAAGCTCCAGCTGGCGCGTCGGCGCAGGAAGGTCGGATCCGTGTTGGACAGATCGGCCGCAGCCAGAACCTTGGTCGGGTCATCGTTGACCTGTCCGAAGTCGCCGAAGTTGCCCGCGCCAAGCGCGCCAAGACCCCAGCAGTAGAGCTTCTCCTCGCCGAGCGACTGCGCGACCGCCATCGAGTGGTAGCCACCCGCAGCGATCATCTTGAACTTCATCGCGTCCTCGGGGCCCCAGAACCGGTAGCGCGGATCCTCGGGCGCGGCATCGCTGGGATCGGTCGCGATCTTCGGGCGTCGACGGGATGTCGGAACGATCGCCTGGCCATAGGCGTCACTGCCGATCCCGAACACCATGCCGTCGCGAACCGGCCGATACCAGCCGTTCGACGAGGTGTAGGTGTTCAGTGATCGATAGAACGCCCCGACATGATTCGAGTCCAGCAGGGTGTTGCGCGGACCGACCAGGATCAGCGAGTGTGCCACGCCCGCCGCGATCTGCGTCGCGTAGGGGCTGACGCGGGTGTACTTGTCGTCCTCGGTCGGATTCGTGGGCCACTGGGACTGTGGAAGCCTGCGATACATGGGCGAGGCCTGCGTGAAATTGCACTGGCCCGCCGAGTTGTCGCCCCACGCCGTGACGATCCGGTTCTGGATGGGATCCCCGCCAGTGTCGCCGTTGGCCTGATCCTTCGCGAGCAACGCGACGACGTGATTCGCGCCCGCCGTGATCCGGAAGAAGCGCTTGGGCTGCAGGTCGAACGACCTGTTGCCCGCGCTGCCCGGGTGATCCGGGTCGTAGGTGGCTTGATCCTCCGCGACCCACACCGGCCACCGCGGGAAGTTCAGCTGACCGAATCGATTGTCCCCCCATCCCCGCAGCGTGCCGTCCTCCATCAGCGCCAGCGAGAAGTAGTGACCAGCCGCGACCTGCACCACGGCGTTGCCGCTGGCGGGACTCGTGGTTTCGGGCGGCGCGTCGCACTGTCCGTACTGGTTGTCACCCCAGCAGAGAACCGAGCCATCGGGTCGGAGCAGGATGTTGTGGTCGTACCCGGCGCTCACCTGAATCGCGACCCACGGCGTGACCTCGCCGGACGAGTTGGTCTCCAGGCCAACCGTCGACTGGCCATACTCGTTGAAGCCCCACGCAACCACATAGCCCTGGTCGCGCGGCAGCGAGGTGTCATGACGCAAGGCCACCGTGTGGCCTGCGCCGCAGCTCACCTGGAAGTAGTCGATCTGATTCGCGTTCGGCGCCGGATGCGAGGGAGCCTTCGCAGGCGACGTGTAGAAGGAGTTGAACCGCAGCAGGCCCCAGCCGATCGAGTCCTGCAGCAGCTGTCCCTGGGACCGGCCATGCAGGCCCATCAACGCCAAGCACGCCACAGCGGCGCGAACAGCCTTTCGCGCGAGCGTCTGGGATTCGAATGGGAATGGGTAACGCATGGGACGGGGAAACCGGCTCCAGAGAGTATTCCGATACCTCAATCGGCTCGGGTTCCCTGAACATCTACCTTTGAAGGGGTTCGACTATGTGTCGAAAGATCGTTCAAGGGGACAGGCGATCAAAAATGGTGTTATAAGACTCTATCAGGCTGTTTGATCATGATGGTCCGATATAAGTATCTTCGCCGCGTGATCCGTTTCCTCACATCGGCCCTTCTGCTCCTGCTCGGTCCTTTGGCGTGCAGCTCGTCGCCACAAGTCTGCACGGTGGTCACCGATCTCACTGGCACGCAAGCCGACTTTGGTTCAGCGGTCCAGTCCGGCGCGAAGGTCGCCATGACTGCCGCGCCAGGACCATCGCCGATCGCGGCTCGATTTCGTGATGCTGGAAGTGACTCCACGCTGGCCCACGCGCTCGCCCAATCCGTGGCACCCAACAGTCTTGTCGGAATCGGTTTCACCGACAGTGACGAGGCGCTCGCCGCGGTTCCAGACTTCGTGAGGGAAGGCAGGCCATTCGTGATCGCGGGGGCCACCGACCCCGAGCTTCCTGCCAGGTGCGGTCCCGGCGTGTTCATGGCGTGCTTCGGTGACGACGCGCAGGCCGATGCCGCGGCGCAGTTCGCGCTTGGCACCTTTGGCAAGCGATGCGTGGTCATCTCCGACTCGGCGTACGACTACACGCGCAAGCTGAGCGGCTTCTTCGCTGCCAGCATGCGACGACGCGGCGGATCCATCGCCCTCGAGATCGATCGCCGGGATCCGACGGCGCAAGCGCGGATCGCGTCCCTGTCCGGCAGCGCAACACAGATCGACTTCGTGTTCGTGTCCGCCAAACCAGACGGGCTCTCGGAACTCCTGGGAACGATCCGACGCGCACTGCCCGCGACACCGATCATCGGTGGCGATGGACTGGACTGCGAAGCCGTGCTGCGCTCCGGCACCTCCGCCACGGACCGCGTGTTCTTCACCTGCCACGCATGGCTGGGCGAAGGCGCCTCGCCCGAGGCTCGGGCGTTCGTCGAGGCCTACCGCCGCATGCATGGGCGGGCTCCCGCGAACAGCTTCGCCGCGCTCGGGCACGACGCCATGATGATCGTGCAGGCGGCAGCCGCACGCGCTGCGACCCGATCCCCGGACGCGATCCGTGACGAGATCGCCCGCACGAGGGATTTTCAGGGCGCATCCGGAACGATCTCGTTCGATGCAGGTCCCGTGCCGCGCAAGGACGTGTGGATCGTGGAGGTGCGCGGGGGCGCGCGTCGGCTCGCCGAGCGGATCCGGGCCAGCGAGATCGTGACGCGCTGAGCCTGCCAAACGCGGCTCGGCACAGCTGGAATTCAAGAGTCTTCAGATTTTCAGCAGGGAACGGCCTTCCATGGCCGCGGGTTGCGCCAGTCCCAGCATCTGAAGCAGCGTCGGTGCCACGTCGCCCAGGCGTCCATCCTCGCGCAGCCGCGCATTCTTCCAGCGCGGGCCCACGACCGTGAGAGGAACCGTGAAGTTGGTGTGTGCCGTGTGCGGCGCGCCCGTGACCGGATCCTTCATGAGTTCGGCGTTGCCGTGGTCGGCCGTGATCACGAGCTCGCCGCCCTTCGCCAGCGTGGCGTCGACGATGGCCTGCACGCACGCGTCGACGGTCTCGCAGGCCTTGACCGTGGCGGGCAGTGAGCCGGTGTGCCCCACCATGTCCGGGTTCGCGAAGTTCACGATGAACAGGCGCTCGCAGTCGGGTGCGGCCAGGCGGCCCAGCACGGCGTCGCGCACACCGGACGCGCTCATCTCGGGCTTGAGGTCATAGGTCGGCACGTCCTTGGGACTCGGCACGATCGTGCGTTGCTCGCCCGGGAACGGCGCCTCGCGATAGTCGTTGAAGAAGAAGGTGACGTGCGGGAACTTCTCGGTTTCCGCGCAGCGGAACTGCGTGAGTCCCGCGTCGCTCACCACCTGTCCCAGGATGTCCTTCATCTTCTCGGGGCGATGGAAGATCGGCTCGACCGGCAGCCCCTGCTCGTACTCGGCCATGGTGGCGAAGAAGAGGTCGCGCGGACGCGGCTCGCGATCGAAGCCACCACCCTGCACCGCCTTCCATGCCGCGTCCTCGAGCGTGAAGGCCTTGCACAGTTCGCGCGGTCGATCGCCACGGAAGTTGAAGAAGATCACGCTGTCGCCATCCGCGATCACGCCCGCATCGAGCACCCGCGTGGGTGGCGTGAACTCGTCGCCGGCCTGGGTGGGACTGGTGGGGTTGGCGAGGTTCGCGCGGACGGCCTCGATCGCGCTTGCCGCACGCGCACCGGCACGGCCCACCAGAAGGTCATAGGCCCTCTTCACGCGTTCCCAACGGTGATCGCGGTCCATCGCGTAGAAGCGACCACACACCGTGGCGATGCGCCCGCCGGTGCGCGCCAGCACGCTCTCGAGCCATGGCAGGTAGCGCAGCGATCCCTCGGTGGGCGTGTCGCGACCGTCGGTGAAGGCGTGCACGAAGAGTCGATCGCCGGGGAAGTCCATCGCCTTCGCGAGCTCGAGAATCGCCTCGAGATGCGGCAGGTCGCTGTGCACCTGCCCGTCGCTGACCAGGCCCATCACGTGCACGCAGCGCCCCGTGGCCTTGGCACGTTCGAAGGCCCTTCGCAGCGTGGCGTTGCGAGCGAAGTCGCCGCTTCGGATCGCGCGCGTGATGCGCATGAGCTCCTGATCGACGATGCGACCCGCACCCAGGTTCTGGTGACCCACCTCGCTGTTGCCCATCACGGGGCCCTCGGGGCCGACCGGCAGACCGACATCCTCGCCGCTCGTGCGGACGAGCGTGGTCGGCCAGTCACGCTCGAGCATGTCGGCGCACGGGGTGCGTGCGAGCTTCACCGCGTTGAACGCGTCGTGCTCGGGATGCGGGTTGCGACCCCATCCGTCGCGGATCACGAGCACCACCGGGCCCTTCGCGCCCACGCTGGAACCTGTCGCGGCCATGCGGCGAGTGTAGGAGTTGGCGCAGGTGCCACGCCGCGTTGCCCGCGGATGCGCGTGGGGCTAGCCTGCGCCCATGGGAGAAAGTGCAGCCCCCGCCCCGCTCGACGCCGCCAGCGCCACCGCGCTGCGCGAGCGATGGACCGACGTGAAGCAGCGCATCGCCGCGGCGGCCACACGAAGCGGCCGCAAGGCCAGCGACGTGGTGCTCGTCGTCGTGACGAAGAGCGGAAGCATCGACCAGATCCGCGAGCTGGTGAACCTTGGACAGGTCGACCTGGGCGAGAACCGCGTGCAGCAGCTCGTGCAGCGTGCCGCCACGATCGGCGAGTGGGTCGGTCGTCCACGCGAGATCGATCCCAAGAGCCCGCAACCGCCGATGGTGCGCTGGCACATGATCGGAAGCCTGCAGCGCAACAAGGCCCGCAAGTGCATGGAGGTCGCCCGACTGATCCACGGCGTCGACTCGCTGCGCCTGGCGGAGGAACTGCAGGCTGCCGCGGTGCGCCGCGAGACCCCGATGGAGGTGCTTGTCGAGGTGAACGTGAGCGGCGAGGCCAGCAAGAAGGGCATCGCGCCGCCAGCCGTGCGCCACATGCTCGACCAGATGGACACGATGATGAACCTGAAGGTGCGCGGCCTGATGTGCATGGGTCCGCTCGACGGCGGCCTGGACGCCGCCCGCCGCACCTTCGAGCGCTGCCGCGAGATCTTCCAGGAGTGCCGACGCTCGGGGGCCGGCGGCGACCGCTTCGACATCCTCAGCATGGGCATGAGCGGCGACTTCGAGGTGGCGATCGAGTGCGGCGCGAATCTGGTGCGCGTGGGCAGCGCCGTGATCGGGCCGCCACTGGTCGAGGAGCCATCGGAGGAGGCATGACCGTCCTGCCATGGAGCGCGGGACTGCGCGGCCGCTTCCTGGCCTTCGAGGGGCCGGATGGCAGCGGCAAGAGCACGCAGATCGCGAAGCTGCAGGCCTGGGCCGAGTCGCAGGGTCTTCCCCTGCTTCTGGTGCGCGAGCCGGGTGGCACGCCGATCGGCGAGCGCGTGCGCGACATCCTGCTGGATCCCGCGCACGAGGAGATGAACGTGCGCTGCGAGATGCTGCTGTACATGGCGAGCCGCGCGCAACTGGTGCAGGAGCGGATCGAGCCGGCGTTGCGGGCCGGCGCCTGCGTGCTCAGCGACCGGTTCGTCGGCAGCACGCTGGCCTATCAGGGCGCGGCGGGTGGCCTGCCCGAGGCCGACATCCGCGCCGTGGCGCAGGTCGCGATCGGCGGCCGATGGCCGGATCTCGACGTGCTGTTCGACGTGGACACCGAGACCGCCATGCGCCGACTGAATCCCCTGCTTGATCGCATGGAATCGAAGGGCTCGGCGTTCCACCGGCGCGTGCGCGAGGGCTATCTGGCCGAATCGCGTCGCGATCCCAAGCGACATCTCGTCATCGACGCGTCACGCACGCCGGACGAGGTGTTCGACGATCTGCTGAAGGGTCTCGAGGCGTGGACCTCGCGGCTCAGCCCCGTCGCCGCGTGCTGACCGGCGGTGGCTTGGCGGGCGTCCCCGCGCCGCCCGTTCGGCAGCGCTCGTTGAGCGCCTTCACCCGATCCACGAGCGCCTTCGCCTGATCCGGCGCCATGTTGTGCAGGTAGGCCATGGCGAGGGCGTTGACCTCGTTGAAACCTTCCATGAACACCTGCTTGCCGTCGGGCGAGAAGCGGAAGCTGCGCACGTTCAGGTCGGCGACCACCTGCAGTGACGCCAGCACCTCGGGGCTGTCCTTGGCCTTGCCGGAGAGAAGCTCGCCCAGCAGCCGGCGCATCGCGGCGACGTGCAACTCCTCCCCGAACTGGCGCGACTGCAGCACCTCCTGGTTCACGCGCTTCATGGTGTCGAGCGGCTGCGGGATCACGCGCCACTCCTCGCCGTTCACGCGCACCGCGCGGCTGCTGAACACCATGAGGGTGGCCACCATCGCGCGGCCCGTCGCGGCGTTGCCCGGCGTGAAGTGCTCCTCGAACGGGACGTTCTCCAGGCCGCTCTTCTCCGGCGTGGTGATCCGGATCTCGCCCTTCTCGACGTCGATGTGCAGCTCGCGCACGCCAACCTGGTAGAGCATCCACAGCGCGCCCTGGAAGAGCGGGTGGTCGTTCGGAACCTTCTGCTGGAGCCCCTGCCCCACGATCGTGCAGCAGATCTCGGCGAACGGCTTCCCCGACGCGAGCGCGGGAATGATGCTGTTGGCGAGCTGCAGGTACGGCGCACGTTCCTGGGGCTTGAGCTCGATGGTCGCGTCGTTGAGTCGGATGGTGGTCATGACGGTCCTGTGTTCAGTCTGGCAGCGCGACCACGGCGTCGCGGTCGACATCCAGTCGAAGGGTCTCGCCGACACGGCTGGAGGCGCGTGGATCGGCTTCGAAGACGATGAGCGTACCGAGGGGCGTGTCCACCAGGTGGCGCGAACGCTCGCCCAGGTAGGAACTCGCGATGCACCGTCCCGAAATCGATCCCGATGCCGACAGGCGGAACGACTCGGGGCGGATCGCCAGCGTGACCCTGGCGCCCGGGTGAAGGCCGCCCGTGGCGCTTGCAAGCGTGCACGCCGCGGTCGCGATCATGCTGCCCCGCGAGTCGGCGGTCGACACCTCGCCCTGCACGAGATTGGTCTCGCCCATGAAGGATGCGACGAAGCGCGAGGCGGGCCTTCGATACACGTCCTCCGGCGTGCCGCGCTGCTCGATGCGGCCGTCGTGCATGACGACGACCAGATCCGCAAGGCTCAGTGCCTCCTCGCGATCGTGCGTCACGTACACCGCCGTGATGCCCACCTCGCGGCAGATGCGGCGGATCTCCTCGCGCATCTCCAGTCGCAGCCGCGCATCCAGGTTCGACAGCGGCTCGTCCAGCAGCAGCACCTCCGGACGGAAGGCGAGCGCGCGCGCAAGCGCCACGCGCTGCTGCTGACCGCCACTCAGCTGGGCCGGCTTGCGGTCGGCAAGGGCCTCCATCCGCACCATCTCGAGCGCCTGCCGGGTGCGGGTCGCGCGCTCGGTCGCCGCCACGCCGCGCACGTCGAGACCGAACGCCACGTTGTCGCGAACGCTCATGTGCGGCCAGAGCGCATACCCCTGGAACACCATGCCCGCGTTCCGCCGCTCGGCCGGAAGGTGCGTCACGTCGCGGTCACCGAATCGCACGTGGCCCGAGTCCGGCTCCTGCAAGCCCGCGATCATGCGAAGCACGGTGGTCTTGCCGCATCCCGAGGGCCCCAGCAGGAACGCGAGCGACCCCGCCGGCACCGCGAGGTCGACGCCATCCACGGCCACGACGTCGCCGAAGCGGCAGCGCAATCGTTCGAGTGTGATCGCCGGCACGTGGCGCAGAATAGGGCGCGCCGGTCAGGAACCGATCGGCCCACCCACACGGGTGCGCACGCGCATCAGGCCCGGAACCGCCATGCGCAGGTTCGCCTCCAGACCGCCCCGAAGCGTGCGATCCACCTCGTAGGCGGCGGCGGAACCATCCACGCGCAGGGTGAGCGTGCCGCCCCGCAGCGTCTCGACGGTCGCGCATGTCTGCAGTTCCGCAGGCGCAAGCCGCGCCCACGCGTCGGTCGCGGCGCCGATCGAGCGCTCGAGCTTTCGAAGATCGCGCGCGAAGCCGGCGACATCGCCCTGCACGGCGGCACCGCGCTCGGGCCGGGTGCGCCACCCCGACAGCCTGCGGATGCGATCGATCTCGCCGCTCATCACGCGACTCCGGGATCGAAGAGGCCCTCGGGCAACGCGCGCGCCTTGCCGGCGCGATCCAGGCACGCCAGGGTGGTGGCGCCGGTGCACAACAGCTCGTCGTCGCGATAGAGCTCGTAGGCGTGCTCGATCTTCACGTGGCCCGCGCTGGTCAGCGTGGTCTCGAGCCGCAGCAGGTCGTCGTAGCGGGCCGGGCGGCGGTACGCGACCTGCATGCGCACGACCGCCAGGAAGACGCCCGCCTCCTCCATGTCACGGTAGTTGCGGCCGGTCGCGCGCAGGAGTTCCGTTCGACCCATCTCGAACCAGACGGGATAGACCGTGTGATGCACGACACCCATGGGGTCGCACTCGCAGTAGCGCACACGGATCTCCATGCTGCCCTTCATGCGCGCCAGCCTACCGCAGCCGCGTCACTTTCCAACGCAGAAGCGGCCGAAGATGCGCCCCAGGATGTCATCGGGCGCGATGCGACCGGCGACGCCGCCAAGGGACTCGAGCGCGCCATGCATCGCGGCGGCGACGAGTTCGGGATGCGCCAGCGCGCGACCGCAACCGACCGCCGCCAGCGCGGCCTCAAGGTGCGAGACCGCCTCATGCAGCAGCGCACGATGGCGCTCGGCCAGCACCACGCCCTCCGCCGAGGCTGGTGCCGCCAGACCCAGAACCGCCGCGGCCACGCGCGCACGAAGCGTGTCGAGACCCTCGCCGGTGATCGCGCTGGTCGCCAGCCATCCGGCAACCGCGCGGAACGACGCGCGATCCGATTGTGTCTGCACGCGGATCGCGGAAGGATCGGTCGGCCACGACGAGCCTCCCTCGTGCGAGCACTCGATCCGCACGCACGCGCGACGCATCGCCTCCTCGCGCATGCGCTGCCCCAGCGCGTCGAGTCCGCGGACGTTTCCATCCACGCCCGGCGCGTCGACCAGCAGCACCTCCACGGGACCATCGGGGCCATCCAGACGCCACGGCTCCACCAGCGCGTCGCGCGTGGTTCCGGCGACATCGGCCACCACCGCGCGCGCTCGGCCCAGCAGCGCGTTGAAGAGCGCGCTCTTGCCGGCGTTGGGGGCTCCGCACAGCACCACCCACGGCGCGCTCTCCAGTCGCTCCATCGACACGGCGCCCTGCAGCATGGAACGCAGCGACGCGGTGACGCCGTCGATGCCCACCCTCAGGTCCGCTGGCGCGATCGCGACCACGTCCTCCTGATCGGTGAAGTCGATGCCCGCCTCGACCAGCGCGAGCAGGTCCGCCACCGCCTCGGCCGCGGCGTCGGCGCCACGCCCGATCACGCCCGCCCGCAGCATCGCCGCCGCGTGAAGCTCCGCGTCCGTCCGGGCCGCGATCGTGGCGGCCACCCCCTCGGCCTGTTCCAGCGTGAGACGACCGGTCTCGAAGGCGCGGAGCGTGAATTCGCCGGGTGCGGCGCGCCGCGCGAGCGCCGCGCGCTCGAGCGCACACACCACGATCTCGCCCAGCGCGGGATGTCCCGGCACCAGCAGTTCGAACGCGTCCTCGCCGGTGTAGCTGGCGGGCCCGGGCGTCGTCAGCACTAGACATGGAAGCCGCCCGATCGCGAGTTCCAGTTCACCCGCGCGCACGCCGCGCCGCATGGACCCCGCCGGCATGCGCGAATCGACGCGACGAAGAGCGTCGGACGCGCCCGGACCGCTTGCGCGCACCACGAGCGATGCCGAACGTCCCGGTGCCGACGCCACCGCCACGATCACCTCGCGCGCGTGAGGCTGCGCGCCGGACATGGATTCAGTCACGATCCTTGAAGCGACGGCCCTGGCTGCGCTTCTCCTGGGCGCGCTTCATCGCGGCCTCGTAGAGCTTGCCGAGCCGATCCTGCTTGCGGGGCTCGCCCTTGCGCGGCGAGAAGTCCATGCGGTCGATCTGGGCCCGGATCCGCTTGCCTTCCACGATGCCCACGCAGGTGCTGGTCATGATGTAGAGGGTCAGTCCGCTCGGCGCCGAGTACAGCATCACCGGGAACAGGATGACCGTCATCCACTTCATCATCTTCTGCTGCTGCTGCTGCTCGGGGGTGAGCGTGCCCGTGGTCGGCGGCGCCATGTACTTCTGCTGGAAGAAGAACACGACCGACATGAGCAGCGGGATCAGGTTGATCGACGAGAGCTCGAACGGCCACGTGATCAGCGGCTGCGAGAACTTCACGAACTTGTCCGGGGCGCTGAGATCGGACAGGAAGCCCCAGCCGCCGAACTGCTGGAAGAGCCCGAAGAAGGCCGGCGCCTGCCGCAGATCGAAGGCGAAGTAGAGCACCGCGTAGAGCGCGATCCAGATCGGCATCTGCAGGAAGGTGGGCAGCATGCCGCCCACGCACCCCGCGGGATTGATGTTGTGCTCGCGGTACAGGCGGAACTGTTCCTGCTGCATCCGCTTGGGATCGCTCGCGTAGCGCTTCTGCAGCGCCTCGAGCTCCGGCTTGATGGCCGCCATCCCCTTCGTGACGCGCGCCATCTGCACCTGGCTGTAGCGCGTGACCGGATGGAGCGCCAGACGCACCAGCGCCACCAGCACGATGATCGCCACGCTCCAGTCGAACACGACATGGTCATGCAGGAACGTCAGGAGCAGCACGATCAGGTTCGCCAGCCACGAGAAGGTGCAGAAGCTGCAGCAACCGCTGATCAGGTACAGGATCAGGCCATCCATCCGCAGCGCGTGGTACGGCTCCACGTGCTCCAGCAGGCGCGGATCCAGCGGCCCCGCGAACACGCCCATGTCGAACGCGGCGGTCGCGCCGGCCGCCACCATGACCGCGTCGCTGCGCAGTTCCGTGAAGGCCACGCGGTCCGCGGGCGCGGCGGTATCGGAGAGCGCCCACACCTCATGGACGGGCGAGAGCACCTTGCCCTTGGGCGCGGTCGGATCGGCCGCGTGCACCGCCAGCGCGAAGTAGCGGTTGGTGGTGCCGAACCAGCTGAGCTCGAAGCCCTGCTGCCGCTGCGCATCCTGCGGCCACAGCATCGGCGTGGACGCGTCGACCAGCTTCATGACCTGGTCGCGGTCGAACATGGCGCCGTGCACGATCACGTTCTGCCGCTGCGGATCGCGCTGCGCCCCGTACAGGTAGCCGAACTGGAAGCGGCGGATGTCCATCATGCCGCCCGGATCCTTCGACAGGTCGCCGGGACCGTACTGGATCCATCGGAGCTTCAGCGGCCGTCCCGACACGTTCTCCACGCGCTGGTTCAGGCGCATGTCGCACACCATGGCGCCCTGCGCGGGCTCCATCGCGAAGACACGCTGGATGCGGACGATCGCGTTGCCGTCGGCGTCGGCCACCTCGGTCTCGAACGCGCCCGGACCGCGCTCGGTCCACACCCCGCCGAACAGGCTGATCAGCTGGCCGTCGATCTCGATCGCGCGGGCCGCCAGCAGCGGAACCTCGAAGCCCTGCAGCGTGCCGAGCGTGTGCAGGTTGTAGCGGGCTTCATCGGGGGGAAGCGCCGGCGGATTCGCGGCGCCCGCGGCCATCGCGGCACGGTGGGCCAGCGCGGCCTCGCGATCGGCGGCCGCGATCCAGATGTCACTGAAGGTGATGCGCTGGATGCCCGCGGATCCCGGCGAGAAGTCGACCAGGAAACCGGCCTTGTCGGGCTGCAGCGAACCGATCGAGGTGCGCGATGTCCCCGCGACCGTTCCCTCCGGAAGGCGCGCGCGCAGGCCGGCCAGTGGCGCGGTGGGTGCCGCGTCGGGCTTCACCTCGCTGGTCGCGGACGAATCCTTCGCGGCCGCCTGCGTGCCTGCGACGGGCGTCGCCTGCGAGGGGACCGTCGATTCGGTCTTCGGCGCCTCCGGATCCAGGCCACCCGACTTGCGGGCACCGGGACCGAAGAGCGCGGCGGCGATCACGCCACCCGCCGCGACGAGGGTCAGCAGCAGCAGTGGCCAGCGCCGGTTCCTGTTCGGTTCCGCCATGGCTCAGCGACCCTCGGCCAGGCGATTGCCGAGCCAGCTGTAGCGCTCGAGGTCCTGACGACTCTGCGGGTCGCGCTCCAGGATCACTCGCGCGAGTTCGTTCGTGGTCAGGCCGTCCCGCGCCGCGACTTCGGCGCGCAATCCGCGGCAGGCGTCGAGTCGATCCTGCATCGCGACGGCCATCGGACTGCCCTTCTTCTCGCGCGCGACACACCCCTCCAGTTCGGCGATGTGTCGATCCAGCCAGGGAAGACCGGGTTCCGACGGCGTGTTCGAGAGCTTCTGAAGGCAGCCGGTCTCGTCGCGCGACTCCGCCTTCTTGGCCGCGATCTCCTCGGCCACCGCCGCGATCTTGGCGCGCGTCTTCGCGATGTCGTAGTCCAGCCTGAAGAACTGCACGGAACGCGGCTTGATCTGGACCTGTCCCAACGCGTCCTTCGTCTCCTCGACGTCGAGAATCGCGTAGCTCGCGCGCGGATCCAGGTCGCGGGGCTGGCCCACCGATCCGGGGTTGATGATCAGCCGTTCCGGACGCGGACCTTCCGGCACCTCGGTCGCATCGGACTCGCTGGCCGTGTTGCCCGGGACGGCGGCCATCTTGAACTCCCAGGTCTGGTTGGTCATCTCCTTCGCGAAGTAGAAGTCGCCATCCTCGGTGAAGACGCCCGGCACGTGGGTGTGGCCCACCAGGCAGAAGTGCGCGCCGGAACTCCGGATGCGCTTGAAGATGTCCGCCATCTTGCCGGGGCTGCTTTCGGCATCCTCGGGGAAGAGGTACTCGTTGATGGGGCGACGGGGCGTTCCATGGACGCAGAGGAACGGGCCTTCGGTCACGCGCACGCGCAGCTTGCCCAGGAACTCCCAGCGCTTCACCGCGCCAGCCTGATCGCGCGCGCTCTCGGCCTCGAACTGATCCCGCGTCCAGTAGGCGGCGCGCTCCGCCACGGCGTTGAAGTTGGTCGGCTCGTACAGCACGCCATAGTCGTGGTTGCCCAGCAGCGACCAGCGGCAACGCTTCGCGACCAGGTCCGCGCACTCCACCGGATTGGGTCCGTAGCCGATGATGTCGCCGAGGTTCCAGATCTGGTCGCCCTTGCTCGTGTCGATGCGCCGGTCGATGTCGGCCAGCACGGTCTGGAGCGCCTCGAGGTTGGCGTGGATGTCACTGATCAGGGCGATGCGCACGGGAATTTCCGGGTTTGAAGGGGCCGATGCTAGAGGCCACGGGAGGGGGCGTCAAAGATCCGTCCGCGCTTCGCGGGATGCGAGGCGCTGCACGATCTCCAGGAGGGATCGGCGATCGATCGGCTTGGCGAGGTACTCGTCGCACCCCGCCTCGATGCATCGCTCGCGATCGCCGCTCATCGCGTGCGCCGTGAGCGCGACGATCGGACCACGCCACCCCTCGCGCCGCAGTCGACGCGTCGCTTCGTATCCGTCCAGCTCGGGCATCTGCATGTCCATCAGGATGAGATGGAATGGATCGCCGGATCGTTGCGAGGCAAGCGCAAGGTCGATCGCCTCCATGCCGTTGGACGCGATCGATGCGTGCATGCCGGCCTTCGCGAGGTGATGCGTCACCAGCCGACGGTTGTCCTCGCCATCCTCGGCGACCAGCACGCGGATCGTGCGGTCCCGCGCGCCGGGCGCCGAGGATGTCGACGCCTGTCCCGCGTCCTCGGCCGGAAGCCTCGAGACCATCGGCACGCCATCGATCGCGCCGGTGCCGATCTCGACCATGAACACGCTGCCGCGTCCCGCCTCGCTCGTGACCTGGATGTCGCCACCCATCATGCGCGCGAGTCGTCGACTGATCGCAAGACCGAGACCCGTCCCGCCGAAGCGCCGCGTCATCGACGCGTCGCCCTGGATGAATGGCTTGAACAGGGCCTGCAGCTTGCCGGGCTCGATGCCGATGCCCGTGTCGGTCACCGCGATCCGCAGCCTGCGATGCTGTGGTTGCGGCGTGCTTCCGTCATCCTCGATGCGGGGTCGGGCCTGCCCCTCCTCATAGGAGATGTCCACCTGGATGCCGCCGTGCGACGTGAACTTGATGGCGTTGCCGAGCAGATTCACCAGGATCTGCCGGAGCCGGTGGGGATCGGTCTGCACGACCGATGGCACCGCGCCATGCAGCACCGCGTGCATCTCGAGGCCACGTTCCTGCGCCGCGGGACGGAGCGCCGTGACGCAGTCGACCACCACACGGAGGGCGTCGGTGGGCACGGACTCCACCCGCATGCCACCGGCCTCGATCTTCGTGAGGTCCAGCACGTCGTTGATGAGGGCGAGCAGGTGCTCGCTGTTGCGGCGGATCGCGCGGCGAAGGTTGGCGCGATCCTCGGCGGCGGTCGACTCGTCCAGCAGCACGTCCAGAAATCCGAGGATCGCCGTCATCGGCGTGCGGATCTCGTGGCTCATGTTCGCCAGGAACATGCTCTTGCTCTCGGTCGCCGCCTCGCTCTCCGCGCGCGCCTGGCGCAGCGCCTCGTTCTGGCGCAGCAGCTCCGCGCGGGTGCGCTCGAGTTCACGCGCCGCGCGGGACTGGTCCTCAAGCGCCGCCGTCAGGCGGTCGTTGGCGGAGAGCGCCAGGCGGTCGCGTGCCGCGGCCAGCGGCCATTCGGTCAGCGTGCCAACCATGCGCACTGCGACGCCCCGCTCGCGGATCGCATGACCTCGAGCCCGCAGCCACTTCCACCCACCATCGCCTGTTCGAAGGCGAAACTCCATGTCGAATTCCGATCGTCCGTCGAGGTGGCTCGACACCGCACTCAGCACGCGGGCCGCGTCCTCGGGATGCAGCCGACCCGTGAAGGCCTCGAATCGATCCGGGAACGCCTCGGCATCCACGCCCAGCAACGCGCGCAGTTCGGCCGAGTACCACGCCGTGCGGTCCCGGAGGTTCCAATCCCAGACGCCATGACCGGCCGAGAGCAGCGCGTCGATCAGCCGCGCGCGCTCGGTGGGGTCCGACGGATGGGGTCTCGGTTCCTGCATGGGTGCCGCCTCGCCGCATTGGGGACCGCCGCGCACGACACCGCTACGATAGCCGCCCGCCTTCGGCCGCCCGGCGCGTTCGCCAGGCCCGCGGCCCGAGGGCGCAACCCACGGAGACTCCTGTCATGGCTTCCAGCCCCGCGTCCACCGCTTCCGGCAATCACTACGACCTCATCGTGATCGGCGGCGGTCCGGGTGGCTACGTGGGCGCCATCCGCGCGGCGCAGATGGGCAAGCGCGTGGCGTGCGTGGAGCGCAACAAGC
>JBMOGS010000003.1:0-106769 GCA_049318245.1 Phycisphaerales bacterium
GGATGGACATGTCGCCACCATCGACTACGCCGTTCTGGTCGAGGTCGGAGCCGCACTCGGGGCGGTAGTAGAAGGCAGTTGCGCTTCCGAGATTTACCTTGACTTCTGCGGGGCCAGGGAAGCCCGGTGGGGTGATGGCGGTGATCTTGGAGGGAGAAACGACAACCACATCCGTAGCGGGGGTGCCACCGATGAGAACGGTGGAGTAGGGGAAGAATTCAGTGCCTGTGATTGTGATTGGGGTTCCGCCGGTTGCGGGCCCTGAAATCGGCATCACTCCAGTGATTGCCGGAAGTGGCACTTGAATTGCCGCGATGTGCGCTGCGCCTATTGACACTTTTGTGCAAGCGCCAGGGTCTGGATTAAGCGACGAGGGGGTACGGCTGTATCGGCCTCCCCAGGCAAGAACAGAACCATCGGCCTTGATCACGGCGCTTCCATTGTACGCCTGGTCGAGTGGCTGACTGGCTGCACTCACGCCTTTGCATGGTCCCAGCGAAGTCTTGACCCAATAGGCGCCGTAGCGGCTGTCAGATGTCCAGGAAGCACTGCCTCCAACCTGCTCCGCCTCGGTACCGCACTGCCCAGAGTAATTCATTCCCCATGCAACCACGGTACCTGACTCCTGAATTGCCAGAACATGGAAGTCACCGGCGGCAATTGCCGTGCATGCACCGAGCGTGGGCGGTACTTGGGAAGTACCGAAGACGCCATTGCTGTACGGAACGACGACGCTGCCATCGATGCGTAATGCGGCGAGCGTTCCACTGCCAACTGCGATTTGTTTGCAGGGTCCGACCGAAGGGGTGCCACTAAAATTCCCCCAAGCAACGGGATTGCCCGCTAACTGGAGCGCCGCACTATTGTTGCCGCCGGCAGCAATCTGGGAGCAAGCGCCAAGAGTGCTAGGGATCCTGTAAGCAGCTTCAAGCCCTCCGGTGCCGTATCCCGCCTCACCCCATCCCACGACACCACCGTCCGATTTCAACGCCAGCGCGTGTCGATATCCGGCGGCAACCTGAACACAACTCCCAAGGTTCTGTGGAGGCATGCCGCCAAACTGCCCTCTGCTGCCGACCGTTCCATCGGGCCTCACCCAGAATGTCGAGCCTGACCATTGTTCACCGCAGACAGCGATATCAATCGCAGTGTCTGAACCGTTGAACGTGGACTGGCCAACGTTGTTGTTTCCCCAAGCCACAATCACGCCCGTTCGGGCAGAAGCGGAGCTCATGAGAGACATGGAAAGTGCAACGATGATCGCATGCCCGCCGGATTGTGAATTGATCACTTCGAAGTCTCCTGGAACCCCGGAATGAGGTTCGACTGCGGCAGTATGCCACGGAACTGGGCTGCGTCCAAGCGTAAGGCAGGCGGTTTAAGGAAGAGGGGGTGGCCAAACCCGAGTTTCTTCAGGGGCGGCGGTTCCTGCCCCGCACCTGCACTAACTGGCTCGCAAATTTGAGTAGTCGGTTGAAGTCAAGACTCATTTGCCTCGCGGAGGAACACTCCCTCGCGAATCTTTGTAAATACGCGTTCGTAGTACGCGGGGTCTTCGAACGGAATGTCGTTGCTAGAGCCTGCGCCAAATCCCGCGTCCTTGCTGCGGCTCTCGACAAAGTTCAAGCGGACCTTTGCATACTTAGGCCTGGTGCCCTCCACAAATGCCGAGGCCCGAATCGTGACGGACCGGTAGTAGCCAAGTGACAGTTCCGTGGTTGTTGGACTCTTTGCGGTGATGATTCCGGAGTTGAGTTCGCCAGCCTCAATCGTAAAGCCCATGTCCTGAAACACCGATACGGTTGCCGCGAACAAGATGGCCTTGGTGGTTTCAAACTCCTGCGTCTGCATTGCCTGCAGCGCGAGTGGATCGACTTTGGACTCGTACGGCTTGGGTCCCTGAACGTTGCAGGCTGCGCACGCACAGAGCGCCGCAATTGCGAACAACAGATTTGCGATTCGCTTCATAGCTGAACTCCCTAGAAACTTGACGTCAGACTTCGGAACTCACTGACCTTTTTGTCGGCAGAAAACTTGATGATGAGAGTCGTGGTCTGCGAGGTTGTAGATGCGGTTCCTGAGCCGGATGAAGCGCCAAAAACGACGATGTTGAAATAGGAGTTCGACGTGCCCTCTGCGGTTACGGTGGCATGTCGGCGATAGGTCCACACCTCCCGGCCGTCGCTGTCCAAAGTCGTGATGTTTGGTGCGCCAAACGATTCAAGGACCTCTGTCTGGGTTGTCTCCCCCTTTCGCAGCTTCAGTTGCACTGCTCCTTGGGTCAGATTGTTTACAGCGATCTGTTGTGTGGTAGGCGGGGATCCGTGGCAACCAATCACGAGCGCTGCTGGCAGCACTAGAAGCGAAAGCGGACGGAGTAATTGTGTCTTCACCGGATACCTCACGAGAGTAGGGGGCGGCTCAAATCAGAGATCTGAACGTGACGTGAGTCTATCGCGAGATTCACGCGCTTTCCGGCTCGGTTATGACTCTGACCAAGGGGGGTCGGCTCTGTGTCCTAACTGGCTCTCGAGTCGTCATAGCCGAGCCGTGGAACGCCCCAAACAGCTCCCCCGAGCACCAAAGCCGAGGCCTTGCCTCCGCGTTCGCCAAAATTGAGCCGCACTCGCACGCGTCTCTTTGGCCAACCTTAAGAGCCACGTCATCTCGAATCACTCCGCAAAACAGCTGCAATTTCAGGCGTGCCAAACGAAGACGCCAGGCTTTTCGGCTGCGGCGTCCGCTCTCAACTGGGCGGCCGCGCGCTTTCGCGTTGGCCTTGTTGGAGTAGAGGGAACCGGACATGAACGCACGCCCGCGCGGTGATGAGCCGCCGCGTGCCCGAGCGCACGATCCGGCCAGCGCTCAGGGCTTCGCGTCTGCATCACCGGGCTTGGCAGCGCCCTGGCCGATCAACCAGATCGTGCGCTGCACGATCGGCATCAGCGCCTGCTCGTCCAGCGCCTCGTCAGGATCGTTCCAGGTCGCCACCACCGCGAACCACGCCCCGTCCGCCCGCTTCAGCAGAAAGCTGAGGTTCAGCACGCCGGGTTCCGAGCCTCCCTTGAAGCCCGCCCACGGAAACTGCGTCGTCGAGATGTCGAGACCGCGCGAGATCGCGAGCGCGCCACGCAGCAGGCATGCATCGCTGCCCGGCGCGCCCTCCGTGTTGCGACGCAGCCACTCCATGGCGCGGCAGAGGTCGGATGCGCTTGCGAACCACTCGATCGAGTCGATGCGGTTGGGGCCGCCGAACGCCGACGGGTCCAGCGGGTCGCGGATGAGTATCGGTTTTCGGCAGTCCGTTCTGGAGAAGGACGCGGCGACCGATTCCGCAGGTGCACTCCCGCAACCCCAACGAGCGTGCCCTTTAGGTTCGCGTATGGCGATCAACATCGCGGTGCAGGGCAGTGCAGCCGACCTGATCAAGGTGGCCATGGTTCGGGTCGATCGCGAGCTGGCAGAGGTTTCCCCTATAGACCCACCTGCTGCTGCAGGTGCACGACGAACTGCTGTTACAGGTCCCCGAGGCGCAGCCGCACGCCGTGCTCGAACGCATGCAGCGCACCATGGAATCGGCCATAACCCGGTCCGTGCCGCTGAAGGCCGACGGCAGCATTGGATACGACTGGTTCGAGTCCTGAGCATCCGTGGGGGAATCCCGGTGGAAACACGGCTATCCGGCCCCGGGCGGAACGCCGGATGAACCCCATTCAGGATTCGTTACATTTGCCGCCCCCGAAGTTCGGTTCGGTGTTGGGGCGATGGCGAACGTTGGTTAGACTGCTGTCATGTTGCGTCGGTGGTTGCGGGTTCGATTCCCGTCCGCCTCGCTTCAGGACTAACTTTTCCAGCCGTCCTCGATTTCGACGGCTTGCCCGGAGCGCTCCGTGTCCGAATGGTATTACAGGATCGCGGGAACACGGCGGGGGCCGGTGAGGTCCTCGCAACTTCGCCAACTGGCGAGAGCCGGAGAGATCACGCCCGACACGCCTGTTTGGAGGGAGGGGCTGGATTCATGGATACCCGCGTCACGGCTGAAAGGTCTGTTCGCGCCGGGGACTGGTGCTTCGGAGCCAGAAGCGGCGTCCACTTCATGCGCCTCTGATGGGTCCGCTCTCGGCGTCGGTGACGATTGTCTGGCTGCCAAGGCTGGGCTGCCTCCTCCGTCGACGGTCGGGAATGGCGAAGCGATTCGCTCCCCTCTGTTGGGGGGCGAGCGGAGACTACGGCTTTGGGGGGAGCGTCGGCCAGCGTCCGATTACGGGGTGCTTCGGTATGTGGGTGCCACGATCGCGAGCCTGGGGTGGGGATTGATTTGGATCGCTCATCTTCTATCGGTGTGCTTTCTTTTTCCACTTCTTCCCAAGTCGATGCTTGTCTATGTTTTGGCAATCATCCTCCCGTCTGTCATGAGAGGCATGCTGCCGAAGCTCGCACGGAATAGTTCGCTGTGGTTTGCCGTGGTGCTTTGGGCACTGCCTGTTGTTGGTTTCATTAGCCTCTTTGTCAGGCTGGTGCCGAGAGCTGGCGGGTTGGCTTCTGGATTCGATTTCTACGCGCTGCCGCCCCTGGTTGGAGTATGTCTGGTTCCCGTGATATTGGCGATGGCGGGCATCTTCGTGATCGGTTTCGGCGAGTTTCTTCAGGCCGGTGCGGATGTCGCGAGCAATTCATGGGCTCCATCCGCTCCTCGTGAGGGAATCCGGAACGAACCAATGCCCTCGCGGTGATGAGCCACGGCGCCAATCCTCTTCCGATCAACCCAACTTCTTGCCTTGCACCACGCGCTTCCGCTCCTTCGTGAACTTCCACCACGGCATCGGCTTGCCGCCGCGCGCCTGATGGATGATCGCCATGAACACGTCGATCACGCACGGGTCGTGTCGCTTGCCGGTGCGGCGGCACAGCGAGCGGTAAAGGGCCAGGGCATCGCGCCGTGCGAGCTGGCACACGGTACGGATGCCAAGCTGATGCAGATCGCCGAGCGTAGCGGGGCCCACGTTGGCAAGATCGCTCAGTTGCAGCATGGGCGTGGTGCGCTTGCCGGCTTTCGTGCGCATTGGCGCTTTGCGCGTCGGCATGGTCGCGCTACTGCGCCTTCAACCCCCCAAACGTCCGCTGCCTTCCCGCGAAATCCCGAAACGCCCGCTCCAGGTCCTCGACTCCGAAATCGGGCCACAGCGTCTCGGTCACATGCAGCTCCGCGTAGCTGATCTGCCACAGCAGGAAGTTGCTCACGCGCATCTGGCCCGCCGTGCGGATGAGCAGGTCAGGGTCAGGCAGGCCCGACGTGCCGAGATGCGCGCTGATGGTCGCCTCGTCGATCGCGGCCGGCTCGAGCGCGCCTTGCTTCGCCTTCGCCGCGATCGCGCGCACCGCATCCACGATCTCGGCACGCGCCCCGTAGTTCAGCGCCAGCGACAGCGTCATGCCCGTGCCGTGCGCGGTGGCGCGCTCGGTCTCGTCGAGCAGCGCCAGCACCTCGGCGGGCATGCCTTCGCGGCGACCGATGCGCCGGAACCTGATGCCGTTCTGCAGCATCACCGGCAGCTCGCTCTTCAGGTGCTCCTGCAGCAGCGTCATGAGCGCGGCCACCTCGTCTGCGGGGCGGCTCCAGTTCTCGCTGCTGAAGCTGTACAGCGTGAGTGCCTCGATCTTGCGCTCGGCACACGCGGTCACGATGCGACGGACGGTCTTGCTGCCCTCGTGGTGGCCCATCACGCGCGCAAGGCCGCGGCGCTGGGCCCAGCGGCCGTTGCCATCCATGATGATGGCCACATGGCGCGGCAGGGGTGCGATGGTTCGCGGCGCGATCGGGCTGTCGGTGGCGCCGGTCATGGGCAGGTCACGCGCCCGCCACGGCGGCCTCGAGCGTCTGGCGTCGATCAGGCCCCACGCCCACCATCTCGATGGGCAGGTCCAGGATCTGCTCGATGTGGTCGAGGTATCGGCGCGCGTTCGCGGGCAGCGCGGCGCGGTCCTCGGCGTCGCGGATCGGCTCGCTCCAGCCGGGCAGGGTCTCGTAGATCGCCGTGGCGCCCTCAAGCCGGTGCGCGTCGGGAATGAAGCGGTCCGTCTTGCGGCCATCGGGCAGCCGGTAGCCGGTGCAGATCTTCAGTTCATCCACGCCGCTCAGCACATCGAGCAGCGTGCAGGCGATGCCCGTGGCGCCGCAGATCATGCTGGCGTAGCGCACCGCGACCAGATCGAGCCAGCCCACGCGACGCGGCCGACCCGTGGTGGTGCCGAACTCGCGGCCGCGCGTGCGGATGCCGTCGCCGATCGCATCGAGCAGCTCGGTGGGGAACGGCCCGCCGCCCACGCGGGTGCTGTAGGCCTTCATGATGCCGAGCACGCGCCCGATGGTGCGCATGGGCAGGCCCGTGCCCGCGGGAATGCCCAGCGTGCTGCAGTTGCTGCTTGTGACGTATGGGTAGGTGCCGTGATCGATGTCGAGCAGGCTCGCGTTCGCGCCCTCGAACAGCAGGCGGCGGCCCGCCTTCACGGCGTCGTGCAGGCCGTAGACGGTGTCGGTGACATGCGGGCGCAGTCGCTCGCCAGCCTCGGCGAAGCGCGCGGCCAGCGCGTCGGGGTCGAGCGGCGGGGCTTGCACGCCGAGAGCCTTGAGTTCGCGCGAGCGCAGCCCACAGATCACGCGCAGGCGCTCGCGCAGGTACGCGGCGTCGAGCAGGTCGCCCATTCGGATCGCGGTCGAGCGGTCGACCTTGTCGCCATAGGCCGGGCCGATGCCGCGACGCGTGGTGCCGATGGCCAGACTGCCCGCATCGCCGCTGGTCACGCCCGCCATGAAGTCTTCCAGTGCCGCGTCCTGTTCCTTGTGATAGGGCATCACCACGTGGGCGCGGTCGCTCACGAGCAGGTTGTCTGCCACGCGAACCCCGCGTGCGCGCAGGCCCGCGATCTCCTGCAGCAGCTTTTCGGGGTCGACCACCACGCCGTTGCCGATCACGCAGATCTTGTCGGGGTGC
Organism: Phycisphaerales bacterium; assembly: GCA_049318245.1. Lineage (GTDB taxonomy): Bacteria > Planctomycetota > Phycisphaerae > Phycisphaerales > SM1A02 > SYAC01. The sequence continues at coordinate 6,993 of JBMOGS010000003.1, forward strand.
AGGATGCCGCTCGGGACCAGATGCAGCGCGTAGCGCTCGCTGCCCACCTGCACGCTGTGGCCGGCGTTCGCGCCGCCGTTGTAGCGCACGATCACGTCGTGGCGACTGGTGAGCAGATCCACGATCTTGCCCTTGCCTTCGTCGCCCCATTGCAGGCCCACCACCGCTGTTGCGTTTCCGTCGATCACGGGTCAGATGCTAGCCAACCCGTGTTGGCATTCCGCATAGGCTTTCCCCGATGCCGCAGGGTGATGTCACGCTCCCGCAGGCCGGCTCGCCGGCGCCCTCGCTGGCCGAGGCCCTCGATGCGGGCACGGCGGCGTTTCGCGGCGCCTATCTCCACGTGCCGTTCTGTCGGCACAAGTGTCACTACTGTGACTTCTACAGCTTCGTCGATGGCGAGGGTCGGCAGCGCGCGTTCGTCGATCGGGCGAAGCGGGAACTGGAAGCGTGGTCGCCCAGGGTGACTGCGCCGCTCGAGACGCTCTTCATGGGTGGCGGCACGCCGACCATGCTCGCGCCGGAAGAGCTGCGCGAGTTGCTCGGTGCGGTGCGCTCCGCCTTCCCGTGGCAGGCCGATGCGGAATGGACCGTCGAGGCGAACCCCGAAACCGTGACGCCCGAGATCGCCGCGGCGCTCGTGGCATCGGGTGTCTCGCGCGTGTCGATGGGCGCGCAGAGCTTTCAGCCGCGGCTGTTGCAGGCACTCGAGCGCACGCATGACCCGGCGTCGGTGGGGCAGGCGGTTGCGCACTTGCGCGCGGCTGGCATGGGGCAGGTGAACCTGGACCTGATCTATGCCGTGCCGGGCGGAACCCTGGATGAATGGCGCGATGACCTTCGCCGCACGCTCGAACTGGCCCCTGACCACGTCAGCTGCTACGGCCTGATGTACGAGTCGAACACGCCGCTCGGCCAGCGCCACGCGAAGGGCCACGTGCAGGCCGTGCCGGAGGAACTCGAGGTCGCCATGCACGAGGCCGCGTGCGAGGCGCTCGGTGCCGCCGGCTTCGAGCACTACGAGATCAGCAACTGGTCGCGCCCCGGCAAGCGCTGCCGCCACAACGAGCTTTACTGGCGCAACGACGACTGGCTCGCGGTGGGCCCGAGCGCGAGCGGCCACGCGAGCGGGTTGCGATGGCGCAACGTGCCGCGCCTCGGGGACTGGCTTGCGTCGGGCCCCTGGTCGCCGGTGCAGGACATGGAACGCCTTGACGCCGATGGCCGCGTGGGTGAGGCCTTCATGATGGGGCTGCGCCTGCTTGACGGCATGCCCGAATCGCGCGTCCAGGAACTGCTTGCGTCCGGAACCCGGGCCACCCTGCGGCGCCTGGCGATCGCGCGGCATGTGGAGGCTGGCCTGCTCGAATGGAGCGGAGGCACGCTTCGCCTGAACGCGCGTGGTCGGATGCTGGCCAGCGAGGTGGCGATGGATCTGCTGTAGATCCGCCGCGGCCTGATTCAGCGGTTCGAGAGCAGCGTGGCCAACGCGGGCTCATCGGCCTCGTCGACCCAGACCATCGCCGAGACGGCCCCATCCAGCACGATCGACTGCATCACCTCGATGTTGATGCCGGCCTGGGCAATCGCGTCCAGCGCGGCAATCAGGCCGCCGCCATGCGCCGGTTCGGCCAGCAGGAACGCCGACTGCTCGAACGCGTTCATGTCGGAATCCCGGCTGAAGCTCCGGAACTGTTCGGCACTGGCCGGGATGCAGTGGAAGCCGGCGGTGTGACGGCCATGCACCGGTCCCCACATGCCGAGCATCTCGATATCGGCCTCTCGCAGTCGAGCCGCCAGACTCGCGAGCGCGCCCGGCCTGTCGGGCAACCGGATCACGAAGTCGGACACCTTCTGCCAACGCATGACGGAATGCTACCGCCGCGCGCCGGGTTCGTATGCACTACGCTTGCGGCATGCGTTCACTGCGCCGACTGATGGAGGAATCGATCGACTACGCGGGCCTCTTTCCGCCCGCGGAACTTTCCATGCGCGCCACGGTGGAGCACTTCGCGCGCCACCGCGCGTCGCCAAGCCGATGGATGCTTGCGCGGCTGGTGGTCCCCGTGAAGCGCCTCGAGGAGTTCGACCGCGCCGCCGTGGACCTCTTCCCGAAGACCGGAAGTGCCGCGCGCGATGACGCGTGGCGGCTCACGGCGCTGGTGAGCGGCCTGCACGAGCCGGCGCTCGATCGCGAGCTCGAGATCATCGATGAATTCAACGCCGCCTACAGCCGCAAGGGGGGCACCGCGGCGGTGATCGACGCGATCGAGACGCGCGCCATCGACGGCGCCACGGTCGCGGCGGGTCTGGAGCGCATTCCCGAGGGATTCGAGGCGTGGGTCGAGATCCCGTGGGACCGTGATCCGCGCGGCGCGATCGCGGCGCTGGGCGGATACGACGCCGGCGCGAAGGTTCGAACGGGGGGCACGGCCGCGGCGGCGCATCCCACGCCCGAGCAGCTCGCGCTGTTCATCGACGCGGCGGCGGCCGCCGACGTTCCGTTGAAGGCGACGGCCGGTCTGCATCACCCCGCGCGCGGCGTGAACGCCGCGGTCGGCTGCGATCAGTTCGGGTTCTTCGGCGTCTACGTGGGCGCCTGCCTGCGATTCCATGGCCGGCTCGATCGGGCGGGGCTGGTGAGGATCCTCGAGGAGCGCGACGTGAAGAGCTTCCGCTTCGATGAGGAGGGACTGGAGTGGCGCGGGCATCGCCTGTCGCTGCGCGAGATCGATGCGGCACGTCACGCCTTCATGAAGACGTTCGGCAGCTGCAGCTTCGACGAGCCGGAGGCCGACCTGCGATCGCTTGGGCTGCTGCCGAAGGAGGCGAAGGTCTGATGGCGCCGCGAAGCTGGGTGGAAAGCGCCAACCTGACGGGATGCGACTTCCCGCTGGAGCACCTGCCGTGGGGACGCTTCGAGAGGTCGAGTCATCCCGGCGAGTGGCACCTGGGCGTGGCGATCGGCACGAAGGCACTCGACCTGACGGCGTTCGCCCGCGCGGGGCACTGCGGCGCCCTGGATCCGATGCTGCGCGAGGCGCTGCGCAAGGGATGCGGGAACGCGTTTCTGGCGCTGGGACGTCCGGCGTGGAGTCAGGCCCGGCGCTGGATCCAGCGGCTGCTCTCGGCCGACGAGCCCGCGCTGCGCGACCGCGGCGATCGTGATCGCTTCATCGCCAGTCAGGACCAGCTGCGCATGGCGATGTTCGCGGAGGTGGGCGACTACACCGACTTCTACGCGAGCATCCACCACGCCACGAACGTCGGGAGCATGTTCCGGCCCGACAATCCGCTGCTGCCGAACTGGCGACATGTGCCGATCGGCTACCACGGCCGCGCCAGCACGCTGGTGCCAAGCGGCACCGCGGTGCGCCGTCCGTGCGGTCAGACCAGTGCGGCCGACGCGGGTCCGCCGAGTTTCGGTCCATGCCGACTGCTGGACTACGAACTGGAAGTGGGCGTGGTGCTGGGACCGGGCAACGAGCAGGGCGACCGCATCGACATCGCGTCCGCCCGCGATCGCCTCTTCGGCATCTGCCTGGTCAACGACTGGAGCGCCCGCGACATCCAGAAGTGGGAATACGTTCCGCTGGGACCCTTCACCGCGAAGAACTTCTCCACGAGCGTGGGCGCCTGGGTCACGCCGTTCGAGGCGATCGAGCCATGGATGGAGCCCGGTCCCGTGCGCGACGCGGCCGCGCCGGAGAACCTCGCCTACCTGCGGTGGAAGGACGACTTCACCTTCGATCTGAAGCTGCAGGTGCTGCTGCGGAGCGCCCGCATGCGCGAGCAGGGCATGCCCGCGATGCAGGTCAGCCTTGGCACCTATCGCGACATGTACTGGACCTTCGCGCAGATGCTGGCGCATCACGCGAGCACCGGGTGCGCCATGCGGCCTGGTGACCTGCTTGCGAGCGGAACCGTCAGCGGTCCCACGCCGGACAGTCGCGGCTGTCTGCTGGAGCGCACGTGGCGCGGGACCGAGCCGCTTTCGCTGCCGGATGGCACGCAACGAAAGTTCCTCGAGGATGGCGACGAGGTGATCCTGCGCGGCTGGTTCGACGGCAAGGGCTCCGTGTCGCGCATCGGACTTGCCGAGTGCCGAGGTGTCGTGCTGCCTGCGCTGGCCTAGTTCGCGCGCAGGTATCGGCGCAGTTTCGCGTAGTCGACCTTCACCGTGCTGCCTGGCCGCACGCCGAGCTTCTCCAGCAGGCCGGCCTTCACCTCGATCGCGAAGATCGCGTCCTCGGCGGAGGGGTATCGCCTCAGCCGCGACGTGTAGGCCTCGCGCGACTCGCCCGGCTTCTGCGGCGCCTCGGTCTTCATGGTGTAGGTGCTGACCACCTTGCCCGTGCGATCGAGGTAGGCCACGTCGATGTCGATCAGGCAGTCGATCATCCAGAAGCTGAGGATGCGCGACTCGGGGAACACGAAGATCATGCCGGTGCCATCGGCGATCTCGGTGCGTCCGGACATGCCGCGCTCCACGGCCTTCGGCGTGGCGGCAACCTCCAGCTCGAAAGGTCTGCCTCCCAGCGTGATCGTCTCGATGGGCAGGCCCGACTTGGCCGTCTTCGGCGCAGCGGGCGCGGCAGGTGTCCCTTGCATGACCACGAAGCCCGCGGCGCCCGCACCCAGCACGCCAACCAGCAGCCACTTGATGCCCGCGCCCATGAGCATGCTCACCAGGTGTCCGCGCTGCCGCCCTTGTCGGCGGCAGCCTTCGCGGCGGGGAAGTGCTCCTCTTCCCAGCTCTTCGGATAGGCGAGGTCGTCGATCTCGAGCGCGGCCTTCGTGGGGAACAGGGGCCGGAAGGTGTCGCACATCACGGCAAGCTCGTCGGTGCGCGTGGCGCCGATCGACTTCTCCACCGTGCCCGGGTGCGGGCCGTGCGGAATGCCCTGCGGGTGCAGCGTGACGCTGCCCACCTCGATGCCCTTGCGCGCCTTGTAGTTGCCCTGCACGTAGTACAGGATCTCGTCGCTGTCCAGGTTGCTGTGGTTGTAGGGCACCACGATCGCCTGCGGATGGAAATCGAGCAGGCGCGGGCAGAAGCTGCAGATGACGAAGTTGTGCCCCTCGAAGGTCTGGTGCGTCGGCGGGGGCATGTGGTGCTTGCCCACGATCGGGCTGAAGTCGTCGATGTTGAAGCAGTAGGGGTAGTAGCAGCCATCCCAGCCCACCACGTCGCACGGATGATGCTTGTACGTGTAGGCGTGCACGCAGTCACGCGCCTTGATGCGGACCTCGAAATCGCCCTTCTGGTCGAAGGTCAGCGGCAGCTCCGGCGTGCGAAGGTCGCGTTCGCAGTAGGGCGCGTGCTCCAGGAACTGGCTCGTCTGCTTGCTCAGGTAGCGCCGCGGCGGTGCGATGTGGCTGCTGTTGGCGGTCTCGAAGCCGATGAAGCGGGGCTCGGGCTCGCCGGGCTTGGTCGCGTCGAAGGTGAGCTTGTAGATGGTGCCCTTCGGGATCACCACGTAGTCGCGCGGGCCGAACTTCAGCGTGCCGAAGGTGCTCTCCAGGGTGCCCGACCCGAAATGGATGAACAGGCACTCGTCGCCCTGCGCGTTCTTGAAGTGGTACCGCATCGGCTCCGCTGGCACGCACGCGAACATCTCCACGTCGCTGTTGCCGAACAGGATCACCCGGCCCGTCACCGGGTCGCCCTTGGCCTTCATGCCCGCGGTCTTCGCGTGACGCATGCGCATCACGGTCTCCTCCACGTATTCGGCCTTGGTGCCGTAGAGGGTCTTCCACCCGATCACCTGCGTGGGCGGGTGCACGTGGTACAGGGTGCTGGTGGGGCCCACGAATCCCTCGGTGCCGAAGACCTCCTCGCTGTACAGCGCACCGTCGGGACGGCGGAACTGGATGTGTCGCTTGGGGGGAAGGGAGCCGAGCTTCGTGTAGAAAGGCATGTGGGTTCCTCGTGCGCGGACAAGTGTAAGCCCGGGGTGGGCTCGGTGGACGGAATGCCGCGCGAACGCCGATAGGCCTTCCGTGAATCCATCGTCGCAGTCCACCACGCCGATCGTGCTGCAGTCCTTCGAGGATTGGCTGGTGCTCGACAAGCCCGCGGGCATGCATTCGGTCGCGCAGGCGTCCAGCGAGGGTTCCAGCGTGGAGGCGTGGCTGCGCGAGCAGCATCCGGAACTCGCCCAACTGCCCGAGTCCGGCCTGTGCCACCGGCTGGACCAATGGACAAGTGGCTGCATGGTGGTCGCCCGGACGGCGGCGGCGCATGCGCGGTTGCGGGCGAACTTCGGTGACGCAGGGTCGGGGGTGCGCAAGGTGTATCTGGCGCTGGCACGAAAGGGGCTCGCGCGCGAGGGGCGCTTTCGGCTCCACTTCGAGAGTCGCTACAAGCGCTCCGCGAAAGTCACCGTGAGCGAGGGCGGCAACGCCTGGAGCGCCGGCCGCTGCATCTGGCGCGTGCAGGCGTCGGGCCCGGCTGGACATGAGCGCGTCGAGGTGGAGCTGATCGGCCCGGGCCGCCGACATCAGATCCGCGCGGGGCTTGCGCACCTTGGACATCCGCTGGCGGGCGACACCCTCTACGGCGGGACCGAGCTTTCCGGACTGGGCGGGCCAGCGCTGCATGCATGGCGCATCACGCTGGAGGGCCGGGACATCGTGGCGGAACCGCCGGTGACCTTTCGCTAACATTTTTCCGATGCGCATCGCGATCCTGAGCAACCACCGAAGTGGCCGAGGCCGTGCAGGCCGGCTGGCGCTTCGCCTGCAACTGGCGCTGCATGACGCGGGTCACACCTGCTGGCAGGCGGAGACGGTGGCCTCCGAATCCGACGCGCGCCTGCCCGGCGTGATCCGGGACGCGCAACTCGTGATCGTGTGCGGTGGTGACGGCTCATTGCGAACATGCGCTCGTGCGGCGCGCGATGCGGGGGCGATGCTCTGGCACGCCGCTGCGGGCACGGAAAATCTGTTCGCGCGGCATTTCGCGATGCGTGGCCTGCGAGGACTGATGCGTGGCATCGAGGCTGGTGAGACGGCCGAACTCGATGTCTGGGGCGCCGATGGTCACGCATTCCTGGTGATGGCCAGCGTGGGCCTGGATGCCGACATCGTCTGCGAGGTCGCTGCACGCCGTCGGGGTCCGCAGGCCCGACGACATTGGGTCGCCCCGATCGTGCGGGGCGCGCTTGGTTGGCGAGCGCCGGAGTGCACGGTGTCCTCGGTCGACGGGTCCGTGGTCTCGCGGCAGCGGGGATCGTTCATCGCGGCGAATCTGCCTGCCTATGCAGCGCGGATGAATCCAGTCGTGCGCGCGGAGGGCTCGGACGGCGCGCTCGATGCGCTCACGCTGCGTTGTCGGGGTGCGTTCGGTCTGCTGCCATGGGCGGCACGGGGCTGGATGGGCCTCACGGGAGGATCCTGCATGCGGCTTCCTGAACCCGCGTGCGTGGTGCAGACCGACCGGTCGTGTCGATGGCAGATCGATGGCTGCCCGCTGCCGGGCGGGGCCAGAGGGGCGGTCGAGCTCCGCCGGGATGGCGATCGGCTTCGCGTGCTGCTGCCGGGCTGAGCGGCAAGGCGCGTTCGCCCCCGCGATGTCACAATCCAGCCATGCGAACCCTGCTTGTCGTCGTCACGCTCTGTGCCGCAGCCTGTGCCACCGGCACGCCACCGCAGCGATTCATTCCGTCGGGCGTCGCGCTTTCCGGCGACGGAGACAAGGTCTCCTACCGCGCCCCCACCCTGGACGCGTCGCGACTGGCTGGCGCATGCGTGGAGAAGACGCAGATGCTGGTGAAGCTGGGTGACCACAAGCGAGCGGAGTCGCTCCCTCGGGAGCTCCAGTCGAACCTGCAGTCCTTCCTCGGCATGAAGACGGTTCCGGCTGGCGCGGGCGTGCTGGTGGTGCGAAGCGCGATCACGGGTGCCCGTCCCGACGATCCGCTTGCCGACATCGGGACCAACGAGCCGCAGCGCGGCGATGGCGGCTACACGTCGGTCGAGATCTACGCGACCGAGGGTGCGGACGGCCCGGTGGTGGCGGCGCTGCGCGAGACGATTCGCAGCGAGAAGCTCACGCTGGATGGCGACGCGGCCTGGGCGCGCACCGAGAGGGCACTCGCCGAGGCTGCCGCCCGCTTCGCCAAGTTGGTGCGGCCGGACCTGAAGTTCCCCGGAGATCGCTGAGGCGTGCCGGGCCCTGACGCGGCGTTCTGGCAACAGCGCTTCGAGTCGGGCGACACGCCGTGGGATCGCGGCGCGCCGAGTCCGCAGTTGCTGCGCTGGCTCGACGAGGCGTCGTTGCGTCCGTGCCGAATCGCGGTGCCGGGGTGTGGCAGTGGTTGGGATGCCGTCGAGCTTGCCAGGCGCGGATTCAGCGTGACCGCCGTGGATCTGGTGCCGGCGGCATGTGATCGGACGCGGGCGCGTGCGCACGCCGCGGGTGTGTCCCTGGAGGTGGTGCAGGCCGACATGCTTGCGTGGCGACCACCGGAGCCCTTCGATGCCGTCTTCGAGCAGACCTGCCTGTGCGCCATCCATCCATTCCACTGGTCGGGATACGCGGGGTCCATGCGGGCCTGGATCCGGTCGGATGGCGCCTTGTGGGCCCTTTTCATGCAGCGGCCGCGTGCGTCGGCCATCGACGAGGGGCGTGTCGAGGGGCCGCCCTATCACTGCGACATTTCGGCCATGCAGCTGCTCTTTCCGGCAGCGGATTGGGCCTGGCCGGAGCCGCCGCTGGTGAAGGTGCCGCACCCCGCCGGTTGGCATGAACTTGGAGCCTGCCTGCGTCGTCGGGCGTGACCTCGCCCGGCCGCCGCGGGCGGCGTACATTTCCCGCACCCTTCCGCCTTCCAGCATCAAGGAAATCGACATGCTCGAACCCCGACGTCTTGCGCTGGCATCCCTCGCGATGCCCTTCCTGCTCGCATCTGCCTCGCTGGCATTGCCCGATGAGGCGCCCGAGAAGCCGGCCGACAAGGCCGAGGAGGCGCATGTCGGCACCGAGAAGGAGATCAAGCGTCTCCGTCAGCAGGCCGAACTGCGCGAGCAGGAGCTGAACGCCCAGCTGGCCAGCCTGAAGGCCGAGAAGACCAAGCTGGAGGCGGAGCTTGCGCTGATCAACGCCAAGCAGAGCTACGAGGCCGAGCCGGACAAGGCCAAGCTCGAGGCGCTGCAGCGCGCCCAGCAGCTGCGCGACGCCACGCTGAAGAATGAGCTCGCCCCGAACGCGGCGGAGGTCGAGCGCATGAAGCAGGCCCAGTCGCTGGCGCAGGCGAAGCTCGATGCGGAACTGTCGGCGAACAAGGCGGAGATCGACCGCCTGCGCTCGGCGCAGGATCTGCTCGACGCGCAGCACAAGGCGAAGATCTCGGGACTTCGTCGCGAGCAGGAGGCCCTCTCCGCCGAGAACATGCTGGCCGCCGAGAAGCGCAAGGCGGAGCAGTCGAAGCTCGCCGACGAGCAGATGCGGGCCGAGATCGAGGCCCGCACGGCGGCCGCCATGCTGCAGCAGCGCGACGGCACGGACAAGCTGCGTGACATGGTCAGTGCCCCCGTGCAGTACACCGACACGCCGTTCAAGGACGGCGTGCTGACGGTGAGCGACCGCAAGATCGAGATGGACGGCCCGATCGTGACCGGCAGTGCCGACTACGTCTGCGACCGCATCGACTACTTCAACAACCAGGACCGCACCAAGCCGATCTTCATCGTGATCAACAACTCGCCGGGCGGCAGCGTGATGCAGGGCTACCGCATCCTGAAGGCGATCGAGACCAGTGACGCGCCGGTGCACGTGGTGGTGAAGAGCTTCGCGGCCAGCATGGCGGCGACGATCGCCACGCTCGCGCCGCACAGCTACGCGTACCCCAACGCGATCATCCTGCATCACCAGATGTCCGGTGGCGCCAGCGGCAACATGACCGACATCGAGCAGGAAGTGAAGACGATGCAGGAGTGGGAGCGGCGGCTGGCCGAGCCGATCGCCAAGAAGATGGGCATCTCGCTCGACGAGTTCAAGGCGAGGATGTACTCCGCCAAGAAGAGCGGCGACTGGGACGAGTTCGCCGACAAGGCCGTGCAGCTGAAGTGGATCGACCACATCGTGAACGAGATCCGCGAGGAGGGCATCCGGAAGAAGCCGTCCGAGCGTCGCGATCCGATCTGGATGTTCATGATGCAGCGTGACGAGCAGGGCAAGCCCTTCATGCAGCTTCCCCCGCTCGAGCCCTACGACTGCTACTTCATGGTGAATCCGCGCGGCTTCTACCGAATCGACGGTCGCTGACGCACCGGGTCAGGCGAGGGCCCTGGCCAGTGCCGCGGGTTCCGGCGGCAGGGGTGTCGCATGCGCGGGGCGCGCCAGCAGTTCGGCCAGCGGTTCGGGCACGGCCACCGTGGTGCCGATGATCGGCTCGACCACCGTGTCGAACTTCGCCGGGTGTGCCGTGGCCGCCACGATCCAGGTCCCTCGGTCGCCGCGCGCCCGAAGCCGCTCGAGCACCTCCACGCCACAGGCGGTGTGCGGGCAGATCGCCACGTGGTGGCGATCCCATGTCCGGCGGATCGCGTGTCCGATCGCCTCGTCGTCGACCCAGTCGGCGTCGATCGCATGACGCACCTGCGGGAAGCGCGCGAGCAGGCGCTCGGCATTGCTGGGCGCGCCGACATCCATCGCGTTGGCGAGCGTGGCCACCGTGGCCGCGGGTTCGTATCGGCCGGTCGCGGCCAGGGCGACCAGGGCGCGGTTGGCGTTGGTGGCCAGCATCACCTTGCCGATCGGCAGCCCGCGCTCGCGTGCCAGCAGGCAGGCGAAGGCGTTGCCAAGATTGCCGGTGGGCACGATCACGCTGGGTGGCGCGTGGCCGGCGTGCGCGCATTCCATCGCCGCGTGCGCGTAGTAGGCCATCTGCGGCAGCAGGCGTCCAAGCGAGATGCTGTTGGCGCTGGTGAGGTGGTGGCGCGCGACCAGTTCGCGATCCGCAAGCGCCGTCTTGACCATGCGCTGGCAGTCGTCGAAGGTGCCCGCCACGCGGAAGGCGTGCACGTTGCCGCCGAACGCCCCCAGCTGGTGCGCCTGGCGCGGCGACACGCGCCCTTCGGGATACAGGATCACCACCCGGAAGTCCGGCCGGCCGTGGAACGCGGACGCGACGGCGGCGCCGGTGTCGCCGGAGGTCGCGACCAGCACGGTCGCGGTCGACCCCGTGGTGAGGCGTGAGAGCGTGGCCGCGAGGAATCGTGCGCCGAAGTCCTTGAAGGCGGCCGTGGGGCCGTGGAAGAGTTCCAGCAGCGCGGTGCGCTCGTCGAGCCATCGGAGCGGCGCGTCGAAGTTGAAGGCCTCGTCGATGATCGCCGGAAGATGATCGGCCAGCGGATCGTCCGCGAAGTACGGCATGAGCAGGGCGAGCGCGCGTTCCCGAAGGTTCGTGCCCCAGGCGCGTGCGCTCGGCGCAAGCTGTGGAGGCATGTAGAGGCCGCCGTCGGTCGCAAGACCCTGCGCGATCGCCTCGGAGATCGGCGCGCTTGCCGCGCCGCGCGTGCTCGCCACCCTCACGGCAGCACCCTTGCGCCGGGCGCGTCGACCGGGCTCACCAGCGCGTCGCTTGCATGGCCTGCGGCAACGAACGCGGCCTGCATGGCCCGACTGGCGCGCGTGGCCGTCGCGGCGTCGGCACACCATGCGAACACGCTTGGACCGCCCCCCGAGATGCTTGCGCCGAGGGCACCGGCATCGAGTGCGGCCTGCTTCACGGCGGCGAATCCGGGAATGAGCGGCGCCCGTCGAGGCTCCACCAGCACGTCATGCAAGCCGCGCCGGATGAGTGCCGGGTCCCCGGCATGGCACCCGGCGAGCAGCAGGGCCAGTCCCTCGCTCTGGCGCACGAAGTCGCCGATCGCGTAGGGCGCAGTCAGCACCTCGCGGCTGCGGCGCGTCTCCAGCGGGAAATGCGGGCGCACCACGGCCGCGTGCAGCCAGGACGGCACGGGCAGGCGCAGCGGTTCGCCTTCGTGCGGCGCGATCGTGAGGCCGCCAAGCAGGGCGGGCGCGACGTTGTCGCCATGCGCACTGCCGGTGGCAGCGGCCTCGCCCTGCACGGCGGCGTGAAAGAGCGTGGCCATGTCCGGTCGTGCGGGAAGCAGGGCCGCAACCGCGACCGCGGCCGCCACGGCGCTCGAGGCGGAGCCTCCCATGCCGGATCCCATCGCGATGCCCTTGTCGATCTCGACGTCCAGCCCCGTCCCCGCCGGGAAGAGCGGCAGCAGCGCAAGTGCCGCGCGTCCCGCGGTGTTGCGATGCGCGTCGGTGGGAAGCGGCGTCCCGATGCCACGGATCGCCGTCACGCGCACCTCCGCGCGATCGGTGCGCGTCACCGTCACGATGTCGCCAGGGCCCGCGAGTGCGTGGCCCAGTAGGTCGAACCCCACGCCGACATTGCCCACCGTGGGCGGTGCCGAGGCGCGCGCGCGGTTCACAGGTGCGCTCCCAGCGCCGTGGCGACGCGAAGCACGTCGGCGAACACGCCGGTGGCAGTCACCTCCGGTCCGGCGCCGGGACCCTGCACCACCAGGGGATTGTCGCAGTACCGATGCGTGGTGAACTGCACCACGTTGTCCGTGCGCTGGATGTGCGCGAAGGCATGCGTGGCGGGGAGTTCGACCAGCCCGACCGAGGCGTTGCCGTCGCCACCGACGCGGGCGACGTACCGCAGCACGTTGCCGCGAACCTGGGCGGCTTCGAGTCGTGTGCGCATCGGCGCATCGAGTGCGCCCAGTGACTCTAGGAACCGCTCCAGAGGGATGCCCTGCATGGCCTCGGGAACCAGCGATTCCAGCTGCACATCGGCGAGTGTGGTGCGCAGTCCGCGCTCGCGGGCAAGAATCACCAGCTTTCGCGCGACATCGAGCCCCGAGAGGTCGTCGCGCGGATCAGGTTCCGTGTAGCCACGCTCGCGGGCCTCCCGAACCAGATCGCCGAAGCGCATCGAGCCGTCGTAGCGGTTGAACAGGTACGCGAGCGTGCCCGAGAAGATGCCCTCGACCGAACGCACCTCGTCGCCGGTGTCGACGAGATCGCGGAGGGTCGTGATGATCGGAAGGCCTGCGCCCACGGTGGCCTCGTAGCGGAATCGCCCGGGCCCGCTCCGGATCGCGTCGTACCGGGCCAGCGGTCCGGAGCCCGCGGACTTGTTCGGCGTGACCACGTGAACGCCCGCACGGATCCACGAGGGGTAACGATCCGCCACCGCGTCGCTCGCGCTGCAGTCCACGATGATCGCGTGTGGAAGGTGCGACGCGTGCACGTGCGCGGTGAACGCGTCCATGTCCAGGTCGCGGTCGAGTTGCGCCTTCACGTCGCCGGGCGGAAGGCCGGTGTCCGAGAGCGCCATCCGGCGACTGCCCGCGATCGCCCGCAGGCGCAGGTCGATGCGATGAAGCTCGCGAAGCCGTGGTTGCGCCGCCCAGAGCTGGCGGAGGAAGGCCGCGCCCACGTTGCCCGGCCCGATCACGCCGACGGAGATCGTCTGGCCGCTCAGGTAGAAGCCCGCGTGCACGGCGCGCAGCGCGCGCGGCGCATCGGCGGCCGCGATCGCCACGGAGATGTTCCGCTCGCTCGCCCCCTGCGCGATCATGCGCACGTTCACCCCCGCACGACCGAGCGAGTCGAAGAGCTGCGCGCTGGTGCCGGGTCGCCCGGCCATCCCGTCACCGACCACGGCAAGCGCGGCCACGCCGGTCTCCACGGTCACGTCGCTGATCTGGAGCGCGGCCAGCTCGCGCGCGAAGGCGTCGCGGACCGCCCGCTCCGCCGCCGGCGCATCGTGCTCGCGGATCGTGCAGCAGATCGAGTGCTCGGAACTTCCCTGGCTGATCATCACCACCGAGACGCCCGCGCGGTGCAGTGCCTCGAAGGCGCGCGCGGCGGTGCCCGGCACGCCGATCATGCCGTTGCCCTCGATGTTCAGGATCGCGAGGCCCTTGAACGTCGTCACGCCCTTCACCGGCTGCAGGGGACCCGGCTCCATGCTGATGCGTGTTCCCGTGTGCGCGGGCTGGAAGGTGCTGCGCGCGATGATCGGGATGCCCCGGTCGAATGCGGGCCCCATCGTCTGTGGATGGATCACGCTGGCGCCGAAGTAGGCCAGTTCGCATGCCTCGGCGTAGCTGAGCCGGTCGATCAGCACCGCCTCGGGCACCAGTCGGGGATCGGCGGAGAACACGCCCTCCACATCGCTCCAGATGTGAAGTTCGCGCGCCTGGAACAGCGCCGCGAAGATCGCGCCGGAATAGTCGCTGCCGTTGCGGCCCAGCGTGGTCACGCGTCCCTCGTGCGTGCGCGCCACGAAACCCGTGACGATGGTGCGCTCGCCGGGTACGCCAAGGTGGCTCTGCAACCGCGCCGCGGACTCGTCCCAGCGCACCATCGCGCCAAGCTCGGTCTTCTCCACGACCAGCACCTCGCGCGCATCCAGCCAGCGGCTGGGCTTCCCGCGCGCCCGCACGGCCGCGTCGACCAGCATCGACGACCAGACCTCGCCGAGTCCGGACACGAGATCCAGCAGGTCGCTGGAGACGGCGCCGACCCGCGTCTGCGCCTGCAGCAGCTCGCGCAGACTGCCGAACTCGCTGGCGAACGTCTCCAGCACGGGCGTGGCGGCCTCGCCCAGCAATTCCCGCGCGGTCGACACATGCCGCTCCTCGAGCGTCTGGATGGCCGTCTTCCAGCCGTCGTTCCGAGCCGCCGCCTGGCCCGCCAACGCGATCAGCGCGTCGGTCACGCCCCGCATCGCGGAGATCGCCACCACCTGCGCCTCGTCGCGCGAAAGCAGGATGTCCACCACGCGCCCGATGCGCGAGGCGTCCGCCACGCTGCTGCCACCGAACTTGTGCGCGATCACGCGCGGCAGTGTACGGAGACGTCGAAGGGCCGGCGCGTCAGAGGTTGCCGCGCTTCTCCTGCTCGAGTTCGAGCGCCTCGAAGAGCGCCTTGAAGTTGCCCTTGCCGAAGCTCTGGCTGCCGCGGCGGCAGATGATCTCGAAGAACAGGGTGGGGCGGTCCTGCAGCGGCTTGGTGAACAGCTGCAGCAGGTAGCCCTCGTCGTCGGCATCCACCAGGATGCCCAGGTCGCGCACGCGCTGGTGATCTTCCTTCACGCCATCGTGGCCGTGGGACTTCAGCATGGCTTCGACGCGCTTCCACACGCCTTCGTAGTAGGTCTCCGGGATGCCCAGGAAATCCACGCCGCGGCGGCGCAGCTCTGCCACGCTGTGCAGTTCGTCGTCGGTGCGCAGCGCGAGGTGCTGCACGCCCGGGGTCATGTCGTGCCACTCCAGGTACTCCTGGATCTGGCTCTTCTTCTTGCCTTCGGCGGGCTCGTTGATGGGCATCTTGATCAGGTGATTGCCGCTGGCCATCACCTTGCTCATCAGCGCGGAGTATTCGGTGCCGATGTCCTTGTCGTCGAAGTGCTTGAACATCTTGAAGCCAAGCACATCCTCGTACCACTTCACCCAGTGGTTCATCTTGCCTTCCTCGACGTTGCCCACGCAGTGGTCGAAGAACTTCAGGCCGCAGGGGTGCTGGCGGTTGTATTCGTTCAGCGCGAAGCCGGTCATGGGCCGGTAGCCCGGCATGAACTTGCCGCCCGCCTTCACCTCGGGCAGCGCGAAGCTGCCGGTGCGGCTGACGAAGGTGTGGACCGCGCGGCCGTAGGTCTGGATGCCGGCCATCGTGACGGTGCCGTTGCCCTCCTTGATGGTCACGGGCTCGTAGGCGCTCGTGCCGCCGTTGCGGAGGGCCTGCTCCCAGGCCTTTGTGGCGTCGAAGACCGTCAGCGCGATGTCCTTCACGCCGTCGCCGTAGCGGCGGATCTCGTCGGCACCCGGCGCGTCCTTGGAGAGGGGCGTCTCGAGCAGCAGGCGGATGTTGCCCTGCGTGAGCAGGTACTTGGCGGCCGTGCGGCTGCCGGTCGTCAGGTCGCAGATCTGCTCCACCTGGAAGCCGAAGGCCGTGGCGTAGAAGTACGCGGCCTGCTTGGCGTTGCCCACGAGGAAGCGGATGTGATCCACGTCGATCAGGGCGAGTGGGTCGGTGCGCGGATCGATCTCGGCGACGGACTGCTGAGCGGTGCTGGTCATCCCGGCATTCTAGTTGGAAGGGGCTCCGGAAACGAATCCCCGGCCCACGGGATCGCCGATACCTTTTCCGGATCCATGAGCACCAAGAAGACCGTCTCCCTGATCGTCGGCGGACTGATCGCCATATTCGTGATCGCGCTGCTGCTGGCCGGCGTGCCGAAGGGCTGCGAGCCGCCGGTGAACAAGGCCCCCAGCACGAACTGAATCGGCTGGCGGATCAGTAGGTGATCGGCGCGTGCACCTGCAGGCCCGGCAGGGCGTTGCGGCCCTTCAGCGCGACCAGTTCGATCAGCACCGTCGCGCCCACGACCTCGGCTCCCACCGACCGCATGAGCCGCACGCAGGCGGCCATCGTTCCGCCCGTGGCGAGCAGGTCGTCGACCATCAGCACACGCTGACCAGCGCGGACGGCGTCGTCGCGCACCTCAAGCGTGTCCGTGCCGTACTCCAGTTCGTAGGTGACGCTCTGGACCGGTGGCGGAAGCTTCGCGCGCTTGCGGATGGGCACGAAGCCGCACGAGAGGGCCTGAGCCACGGCCGTGCCGAAGATGAAGCCGCGGCTCTCCGCGCCAGCGACGGCGTGGATTCCGGCGCCGCGGAACGGATTCGCCATGAGTTCCACGGCGAGCGCAAGACCTGCGGGATCCCGAAGCAGCGGCGTGATGTCCTTGAACAGGATGCCGGGCTTCGGGAAGTCGGGCACGTCACGGATCAGGCGCTTCAGGGTGTCGATGGACATGACGGGATTGTCGACTCCATGGGGGTCTGCGCGCAACCCGGGCTACCATGTGCGCATGGCCCAGCCCAACGCGAGCACCCGCAAGCTCGAGACCGTCGAGCCCGTCGGCAAGCGTGTGCTCATCCGCAAGGATGAGGACCGGAAGATCACGAAGGTGGGCATCCACCTTCCCGACAAGATCGAGATTCCCACCCTCACGGGTCGGGTGGTGGCGATCAGCGCGCAGATCGCGCGCGACGAGGACTACACGATCCGCCAGTACGACCGGGTGCTCTTCAACCCGCGGCATGGCGTGCCCGTCGATTTCGAGGGCGACAACCGCCTTTTCGTGATCCCCGTCGAGGACGTGGTCGCGGTGTTTCGCGCCAACGGAACCAAGGACGAGTGAGCGGCGCTCCCGCTGGCGGTGCGGGACCGTGGCTCGCGCCGAAGGCGACGAAGCCCGTGGTGGGTGCGTTGCGTCCGCCAGGTTCGAAGAGCCTGACGCAGCGCTGGCTCATGCTTGCGGCGCTGGCCGAAGGCACCAGCACGATCTGGAATGCGCTGCGCTCGGATGACGTCGAGGCGTTGGCGGGTGGATTGCGGGCGCTGGGCGCCACCATCCGCTG
This sequence comes from Phycisphaerales bacterium, assembly GCA_049318245.1. Classification (GTDB taxonomy): domain Bacteria; phylum Planctomycetota; class Phycisphaerae; order Phycisphaerales; family SM1A02; genus SYAC01. The sequence continues at coordinate 24,462 of JBMOGS010000003.1, forward strand.
GACCGGCATCGATTCCATCGAGGTGCAGGGGATCGCCGGGCGCTTTCCGCGCGGCGGCACGCTCGACGCGCGCGAGGGTGGCACGCCCGCGCGCTTCCTGATGGCTGCCGCCACGATGGCCAGCAGGCCCTGCACCGTCGACGGTTCGGCGCGACTTCGCAAGCGCCCCATGGAGGATGGCGTGCGGCTGCTTGGCGCGCTGGGCGCGAACGCGCGACGAACGGAAACCACGCAGCTGCCGATCGAGATTCGGCCGCACGAGGTCGACGTGGCGGGCGACATCGAGATCGAGCGTCCAGCCAGCAGCCAGTTCCTCTCCGCGGTGGCGCTTGTTGCGCCGTGGCTGCCGTCGGGGCTGCGCGTGCGCGTGCGCGGCGGTCTGCCGAGCGCCTCCTACCTGGCCATGACGGTCGCGTGCCTGCGACACCTTGGCGTGCGGGCGGATTGGCACGAGGACCGCGGCGAGCTCTCGGTCGCGCGGCATCCGCTGCAGGGTTTCGAGGTGCATGTCGAGCCGGACGCTTCCAGCGCGGCCTACGGGTGGGCGCTTGCAGCCGTGTGTCCAGGCTCGGAGATTTGGATCCCGGGACTGCATGTCGATTCCGCGCAACCCGACATGGCGGTTCGCGCCGCGTTGATCGCGCTGGGTGCGAAGCCTGTCGAGCATGCCGATGGTTGCGGCCTTCGACATGCGGGTCGCCTGCACGGAGGCGAGTTCGACGCGTCACTCTGGCCCGATGGGAGCCTGGCGGTCATGGCGGCGGCGGTGACGGCGCGCGGGCGCGTGCGCATCCGCGGACTGGAGACCCTGGCAGGCAAGGAGAGCGACCGCATCGAGGCGATGCGCGCGTGGCTGCAATCGGTTGGCGCGCAGGTCGAGCGTGGGCCGGACTGGATCTCGATCGAGGGCTGTGAACCGGGCGCACCATCGGACCTGGTCGAGACGCACCGCGACCATCGCATCGCGATGAGCGCGGCGGTCATCGGCGCGCTGACGGGCGGCATGCGGATCGCCGATCCGGGGTGCGTGGAGAAGAGCTGGCCCGATTTCTGCGGCACCTGGGCGGGTTTGGTCGCCTCCGCTTGATGCGGAGGGGGCATTTGGACGATAATCGCCCGATGCGCGACTTCTGGTGGTTTGCCCGACGCCTGTTCCGCCGCAAGGGTGAGGTCGCGCTGCTTCTTCTCGGTGCGACGATCAGCGCAGGCGGGCTTGGCGCCGGTCTGCTGGGACTCGGTCCGATCCTGCGCATCATCCTGATCGAGAACGGTTCGCTCCGGTCGATGGCGGAGGGCCTGATCGCCCGTCATGCGTGGCTCGGTTTCATTCCGCCGGGACTCGTGGAACTGCTGCCGACGCAACCCTATCCAGGCGTGATCCTGGCGATGGCGGGCCTGGCCGTCCTGACGGTCGTTGGCGCGTCGGCGAACTACCTGCACCAGATGGTCTCCATGACGATCTGCGCGCGCACCGTCGCGCAGGTCCGGCTCGAGGTGTTCCAGCACGCGATCCACCTGCCGCTCGGCGAGGTGAACCGCCAGGGTCCCACCGAGTTCACCAGCCGCGTGCTGCGCGACACGAGCGACCTTCGGGGCGGATTCGAGAGCCTGACCAGCAAGACGCTGGCGCAGGTCACGAAGGGCCTTGCCGCGTTCATCGCGGCGATGATCTTCGACTGGCGGCTGGTGCTGGTCTCGCTGGTGGTGGGGCCGCTGCTGGGCGTGGTGCTGCGCAAGACCGGCAAGAGCATCCGACGTGGCTCTCGAGGATCGCTGGAGGCGGGCGAACTGCTGCTGCGCAGCACGAATGAGTCGATGCAGGGACTGCGCGCGGTGAAGACCGCGAGCGCCGAGCGCGAGGCGGTCCGCAGGTTCAACCGGGCCAACCACGAGGCGCTGGTGCAGGAACTGCGCATGCGCCGCGCCCGCTCGCTCGCGGCTCCGCTGATCGAGATGCTCACGGTCTTCTGCGCGATGGTGCTGGCGCTCGTCGCCGCGCGCCAGATTCTCGCGGGGGAGCTCGCGTTCGACAGCTTCGTGCTGTCGCTGGGCTCGCTGGCCGTCGCGGCGGGAAGCCTGCGCCCGCTCACGGGTTTCATCCACGAGATCCAGGCCGCCTCGGCGCCCGCGACACGGCTTCGCGCCATGCTGTCGGTGGTTCGCGAGGACAGCAACGAGTGGCGCAAGCCGCTCCTGCAGCCGCACAAGGATCGCATCGCGTTCGAGGGTGTCGTCTTCCGGTATCCAGGCTCGGATCATCGCGCGCTGGATGGCGTGAACGTCGTGATCGAGCACGGGTCGCGCGTGGCGATCGTCGGCCCCAACGGCTGCGGCAAGACCACGCTGCTCTCGCTGCTCACGCGGCTTTTCGAGCCCGAAGCGGGGCGGGTGACGGTGGACGGGGTCGATCTCCGTTCCGTCAACGTCCGCTCCATCCGCTCGCAGATCGGCGTGGTGAGCCAGGAGTCGATCCTGGTGAAGGGAACGATCGCGGACAACGTGCGGTTCGGTCTGCGCACCGCCACCGACGATGCCGTGGTCGAGGCGCTCCGGCGCGCGCACGCGTGGGGTTTCGTGGAGCGCCTGCCCGGCGGCATCCAGGCGATGGTGGGCGAGCAGGGCTCGAGCCTTTCCGGTGGCCAGCGCCAGCGCCTTGCGATCGCCCGCGCAGTGCTGCGGAATCCCGCCATCCTGGTGATGGACGAGGCCACCAGCCAGATCGACGCCGAGAGCGAGGAGCAGATCAACGACGCGATCGTCGACTTCGGCGCGGGGCGCACGGTGCTGGTGATCGCGCACCGGTTGAGCACGGTGCTTGCGTGCGAACGCATCGTGGTGATGGATCACGGTCGCGTCGTCGACACCGGTCGGCATGACGAGCTCCTCGGCCGCTGCGACCTGTACCGACGTCTTGCGCAGGCCCAGCTCACCGAGGCGGGCTGACCGGGACGGGCGCCAGGTGGCGCGTGAGGAATGCCGTGCACGCGTCCTTCGCCTGCGGTCCGAACGTCCCGAAGCCGATGTGCTCGTGCGGGGCGCCCGTGCGCGGGAACTCCAGCAGCTCCACGGCGTGGTCCGCGTTCACCTCGCGCACGCGATCGAGGAAGGTCCGCTGCCACTCGATCCGGATCCAGGCGTCCAGCTGCGCATGGATCGCGAGCAGCGGCAACGGATGCCAGCGATCGAGGTGGCGCGCGGGCTCCATGGCGTCGGATCGTGCAGGGTCGTGCTGCGCTCCAGTCAGGTGCGTCCAGTCTCCGGTCGTCGCCTCGGCGACGGCGGCGCGGAATGCGTGCGGTCGGCACAGCGTCGCCAGCGTGACCATGCCGCCAAGACTCATGCCGCCGATCGCGGCGCGCGTCGTGTCGAGTCCCGGCATCCCGGCGAGCGCCTGCATCACCGCGGGCATCTCACGCAGCATGGCCTCGATCACCTCCATCGTCCGCTCCGACGTCTGCAGGCCCGGGTCGGCGCGCTCGCCGTGGCCGGGCAGGTCCAATGCGACGGTCGCGATGCCCGCGCGCATCAGCCGCAGGTATCGCCCGTTGTCCATCTCCTTGAAGGCCGTGCGCCCGTGCATCCACAGCAGGAAGGGGCGCGGACGCTCGTCGCCCGGTGCATCGGGATGGATCACCAGTGCGGGCGCCGGTCCGGCCTGCATCCATCGCGCGTGCGCGCGCAGGGTGCGGGGCATGGCGCTGTCGGTGCCGCTCATCCCGACACGCTAGCAGGGTTCGACTACGATCGCCGCTCCCATGCTTCGCATCATCGGAGGCGAGCTTCGAAGCCGCCAGCTTGAGACCCCGCCCGGCAAGGACCGCACGCGTCCGATGGGCTCCCGCACCCGGGAGGCCATCTTCAACGTGCTGCGCGGCTGGTTCGAGGGCGCGAACGTGCTCGACCTGTTCGCGGGCGTGGGCACCATGGGTCTCGAGGCCGGCAGCCGCGGCGCGTCGCGGGTCTGGCTGGTCGAGCAGGATCGCGACGTGTTCGAGTTGCTGCGCGGGAACATCGAGGAACTCGGTCTTTCCGGGCGCGCCGTTCCCGTGAAGGCCGACGCGCTCGGGGAGACCGCGCTCGCGACCGTGGACCAGCCGCTCGACGTGGTCTTCCTCGATCCGCCCTTCGAGATGGTCCGTGCTGCCGAGGGCCTGGATCGCGTGCTGACCCAGGCGCGGCGCGTGCGGGCCAGGATGAAGCCGAAGTCGTTCCTTGTCCTGCGGCTTCCCGAGATCGAGGGCAATGGCCCCCGGATCGAGGGCTTCGACGGCCCCGAGCACCGTCGTTACGGCAACGAGCAGCACGTCATGCTCTATTGCCCCTCGAAGGAGAAGCCATGAGCATGCGAGTCAGCGTGATCATTCCGGCGGCCGGCTCGAGTCGTCGCTACGGCATGGACAAGCTGGGACAGGATCTTGGCGGTCGCGCGCTGCTGCTGCGCACCGTCGAGCTGTTCACGAAGCGCGACGAGGTGCGCTCGATCATCGTGGCAGGGCCGCCGGACGATCTCGACGCCTTCCGCGACCGCTTCGGGGCGCAGCTGGGATTCCACGGCGTGCAGATCGTGGCAGGGGGCCGGGTGGAACGCTGGGAGACGGTGAAGAACGCGCTCGCGGCCGTTCCCGCGGATGCCACGCACGTGGCCGTTCATGACGCCGCGCGTCCCGGTGCAAGCGACGAGCTGATCGGACGGGTGTTCGAGGCCGCGAAGGTGCATCCTGCGGTGATTCCCGGTCTGGCGGTTGCCGACACGCTCAAGCGGGTCGGCGAGGAGGCCGTGCGCGCGGAGGAGGAGGACGCGGTCGCGGACCTGATCCTTGGCGAATCGGCCGAGGCAGCCACGAGCAAGGGCCGAGTCGTGCAGTCCACGGTCGATCGCACGAACCTGGTCGCGGTGCAGACGCCGCAGGTCTTCGAGATCGGCCTGCTGCGGCGTGCCTACGCGCAGCCCGATCTGTCGGGCGCGACGGACGACGCCGCGCTGATCGAGCGGCTTGGCGAGAAGGTGGTCGTGGTCGACGGCGAGTTCCGAAACCTCAAGATCACCGTGCCCGCCGACCTCTCGCTCATGCGCACCATGCTCGGCATGAAGTCGCCCGAGGGGCGGCCGGTCCACAAGCGCTTCTGATCGATCACAGCCCGCTCTGCGTGAGCGTGGCTTCCTCGAGTCGGTACAGGCCGACCAGCCAGTTCTCGACCAGCATCGGGTCCACGCGCAGCCGGCCCAGCACCGTGCCGAAATTGAAGGCGTGTCGTCGGTTCGGCTTCACCGGCTCCACCAGCTTCGCCTCGATCGCGTCGTAGGGCGTTGGCGGCACGCCGATGCAGCAGCCATCCCACTGGTTCAGCATGACCAGGATCTCGCTGCTCTCCTGCAGCATGAGCGGCAGCGCGAAGTACCCGTCGATGCGAACCCACGCGCCGTCGAGCAGGGCCACGCGCTGCGGCATCAGGTCTTCCTTCAGGCGCGGGATGTAGGTCTTGTTCGCGCTGGCCAGGCAGTCCCAGCCGATCCGGTACGGCTTCTCGCGGGAGCCGTCGCCCTCGATCTTGTACTTGCCGTCGGCCAGCAGCGAGCCATCGGGCTGCTTCATGATCGAGCCGGGCGTCACCGTGGCGTGCGGAATCTTCCTGTCGAGGCCCAGCGTGAGTCCCCCGGGAGGCACTTCCTTCAGCACGGGCTCGCGCGGCGAGGCCTTGGCGGGCTTGGCGGCGACGGTGGTGGGGGCGCTGATCGCTGGTGTGGCGGTGGTGGTCGCGGGCGTGGATGCGGTGGTGGTCGTCGTGGTGAGCGGCGATGGTTTCGTGGCGGCTGGTGTTGCTGGCGCAACGTTGGCCACGCCCGTGGTCGGCTGCTTCGCGGATGCGGAAATGGCGGCAGGCGTCGCTGGTGCGACAGGCACCGAGGATTCCGGCCAGAGCACGGCCACGCCACCCGCAACCACCACAAGCACAAGGACGGCCCAGATCCACTTCATGTCAGGCCGCCGGCCTCAGGTTGTCCGCCACCGGCGTGCGGTAGGCCAGGATCGCCGGCAGCACGCTGGCAAGTCCCGCCAGCAGCACCGCGCCCGCCAGCACGATCAGCGTGGCGCGCGGATCGACGTCGGGCTGCACCACCAGTCCGATGCGCGCCTTCAGCGCTGCGGCGGCAAGCGCACCGCCCACGATGCTCAGCACCACGCCGGTCACCGCGCCCGCAAGGCCGATCAGGCACGCCTCGGTCACGATCATGCCCTGCACGCGACCTCGGGAAAGGCCGATCGCGCGCAGCACGGCGATCTGGCGCCGCCGCTCCGCCATGCTGTTGTAGAGCGCCAGCAGGATGCTGATGCCGCTCGAGACCAGCACGGCCACGCCGAGCGCGATGAAGATGCCGTCGATGTTGCCGACGATGCCGCGAAGGCGGTCGATCTGCTGGGCAGGCTGCGCCACGGTGATCGCCGTGTCGCGACGCAGCGCGTCGAACTGCTGCTGGATCGCGGCGCTTGCGTCGCTGCCTGGCCGCGTGGGCAGGCGCAGAAGGATGCCGGTGATCTTCCGATCGGCGTCGGTCAGGTCCGAAGCCTTCGTGACGCCCTCGATCCCCTCGCGCTCGCGCCGGTCGTGCGCATGCAGGATCCAGCTGCTGTCGAGATCGGTGAACACCGCGCGATCGTGCGCGCTGCCCGTCGGCTCCAGGATGCCCACCACCGTGTACGGGTACTCCGCGTGCTCGTGCCCGTGGTCGCTTCCGGCGCCGTGCGTCAGGCGCACCTGCTGTCCCAGACGCAGGCCCGTGCCGGCGGCCGCCGCGCTGCCCATGCAGATCTCGAAGCTCTTGTCGGGAAACCGGCCCTCGGCGAGCTTCCATGGCTCGCCGCGCACGGGCTGGAACTTGCTGAAGAACTCCGGCGCGGTGGCGCACACGGGGAAGCCCCTGAAGGAATCGCCCTGCTGCGTGGGGATCGCCCACTCGTAGGGAAAGCTTGCGCGGATCTCGTTGTACTTCTCCCACGAGATCGGATTCGCCGGCGGGTTCGCGTAGAAGACCCCGTTGAGGACGGCCACCAGCGGACTCGCGTCCGCGCTCACGAGCAGGTGGGTGGTGCCGGACCCGCGCTGGAAGGCCTCGAAGCCGGATTTGCGCAGGCTCAGCATGGTGAGCAGCAGCGCCACGGCGACGGCCACGCTGCCGGCGGTGATGGCGGTGCTGAGGCGTCGCGCCCGAAGGCTCGCCAGGACGACGGCAAGATCGTTCATCGCGCCACCTCCTCGCGCACGAAGGCGCGCACGTCCACGACACGCTGGAAGCGCCCCTGCATGGCCGCGTCGTGACTGGCGCAGAGCAGGGCGGCGCCCGCCTCGCGACAGGCACGCTGGATCAGGTCCATGGCGACGGCGCCATTCTCGGCGTCCAGGCTGGCGGTCGGTTCATCCGCCAGCACCAGCGCAGGTCGGCAGGCGATGGCGCGCGCCACCGCCACGCGCTGCTGCTGGCCCACGCTCAGCTCGGTCACGTGCGCGCCCGTGCGCTCCACGCCAAGCGCCTTCAGCAGGTCCCGGGCCCGGGTGAGGTGCGTGCGCTCCGGCTCCCCGGCGGCCATCAGCGCCAGCGCCACGTTCTGTTCGGCGGTGAAGTCGGGCAGCAGCTGATGCGTCTGGAAGACGAGCCCGATGTGGCGCGCGCGCACCCGGTCGCGATCGGATTCGCGCATCGCGTCGATGCGCTGCCCCGCAACCTCGATGGTGCCGCCGTCGGCGCGCAGCAGGCCGGCGACCAGCCACAGCAGGGTGCTCTTGCCGGCGCCGGAGCCTCCGGCCAGCAGCACCATCTCGCCAGCGGCGATCTCGAGGTTCGGCACGTGAAGTCCGAAGCCGTGCGGACGTCGGAACTGCAGGTCCTGAATGCGAAGCGCATGGGCCATGGGAAGCGAGATCGTAGCCGCGTCGCGGTCCGCCTTCAGCCGACGTCCGCCAGACCGAGTGCCTGGCCATGCAGCGCCATCAACTTGCGGCGCAGCAGCGCCGACTCGGCGGCCCGAAGGTCCGGGTCGCGGTCGATCCATCCCTGCGCATCGGCACGCGCCAGGCGAAGAAGATCCGCATCGGTCGAGAGATCCGCCACGCGGAAGGGCGCGAGTCCCGACTGTCTCGCGCCGAAAACCTCGCCCGGTCCGCGAAGGCGCAGGTCGCTCTCGGCGATCTCGAATCCATCGTCGCTGGCGGCGATGGCCGCGAGTCGCTCGGTGGCGTCCTGCGTGGTTGCCGCGCCGATGAACACGCACAGGCTCGCCCCTTCGCCGCGTCCGATGCGCCCACGCAGCTGGTGCAGCTGCGCAAGGCCGAATCGCTCCGCATGCTCCACGACCATCAGCGTCGCGTTCGGCACGTCCACGCCCACCTCGATCACGGTCGTCGCGACTAGCACCTTCGCGGCACCGGCGCGGAAGCGCTCCATCTGCGTCTCGCGCTCCTCCCGGTCCATGCGCCCGTGCACGCTGGCGATGGCGAGTCCCTGGAACGGACCCTCGGACAGGAAGCGCACGTGCGATGCCACGTCCTTCAGGCCGGCTTCGGATTCCTCGACGGCCGGGACCACCACGTAGGCCTGCTCGCCACGGTCGAGCCGGCCGCGGAGATAGGCGTAGACCTCCGGAGCCTTGGCGGGATCCACGACGCGGGTGACGGCGGGCTTGCGGCCGGGTGGCTTGCCGCGAAGCGTGCTGAGATCCAGGTCGCCGTAGAGGGTGATGGCGAGCGTGCGCGGGATCGGCGTGGCCGTCATCACGAGGGTGTGCGGAATCAGTGGCATCTCGCCCTGGCCCTTCTGGCGGATGGCCGCGCGCTGGCGCACGCCGAACCGGTGCTGTTCATCCACCACGGCCATCGCGAGGCTTCGGAACGCCACGCCTCCCTCCAGCAGCGCGTGCGTGCCCACCACGAGATGGGTGGAGCCGCGCGCGAGTCCCGCCACGCAGGCCGCGCGATCGGACTCGTGGGTCGAGCCGGTCAGCAGTCGCAGGGAGACCTCGCTTCCCTCCAGCATGCGCGCCAGCACGCGATGATGCTGCTCCGCCAGGATCTCGGTGGGCGCCACCAGCGCAGCCTGATGTCCGTGCGCCACCGCAAGCAGCATGGCATAGGCGGCGACAGCGGTCTTGCCGCTGCCGACATCGCCCTGGAGCAGGCGGTTCATCGCGTGCGGCTGGGCAAGATCGGCCGCGATCTCGGCGACCACGCGGTCCTGCTCGCTCGTGAGTCGGAACGGAATCCGTGCGCGGATGTGGGCGTCGATCGCGGCGTCGACCGGCAGCGGCACGGCGCGCGTGCGGCTGCGGAGCTGCGCACGTCGCATCATCACGCCGAGTTGCAGCAGCAGCAGCTCGTCGAAGGCGAGTCGGCGCCGCGCCCGCACCAGTGCCTCGGCATCGACCGGCCGATGCATGGCGCGCCACGCCGCGGCCAGCGGCATCAGATCGCGCTCGCGAAGGTAGGACTCGGGAAGCGGGTCCTCCATGCCGGCGCACACGCCCTCGAGCACGCGCGCCACCACCGCCTCGATCTCGGCGGATCCGATCTCCTCGCTCGCGGGATAGATCGGCCGGAGATCGTCGGCATCCAGGGCGGCCTCGCCGGCGCGCGACTCCGGTGTCCACCGCGCGTTGCCGATCTCGAGATAGCCCTGGCGCATGCGCGCGCGGCCCTCGGCCACGCCGCGCTCGCCCGGATGGATCTTGCCGCGCATCCAAGGCGCGTTGAACCACACCAGTCGCGCGGTGGCCGTGCCGTCGTCGAGCGTCGCCTCGATCAGGGCGCGTGGACCGGGTCGCGTTCGCACGCGCGCGACCTCGCCGCGAAGTCGGACGTGCACCGGCTCCTCGGTGGTGGCGGCGATCGTCTCGGCGATGGTTCGCTCCGCCAGCCGCCTTTCATGTCGCAGCGGCAGGTGCCGAACCAGATCGCCGGCGGTGCGGATGCCGAGGTGCCCGAGCCGCTCGGCCGTGCGAGGACCGACGCCAGTCACGGCGGTCAGCGGGGTGCGCGCGTCCACGGTTCCGGCCTGCACGCGGGCGATCGTACGATGCGCGCGTGGCACGCAAACCCTTCGATCCAGCGATGGCCGCGGGTGGACTCTTCGATGCGCCCGCGTCGGCCACGGCGCCGAAGTCGGAGGCCGCGCCGGAGCCCGCTGCGCTCACGGTGTCGCAGGCCGCGGCCGCGGTGCGCGATTCGGTCTTCGCGATCGGACGCGTGCGCGTGGAGGGCGAGATCGGGTCGGTCACCACCAAGAAGGCGTGCTTCTTCACGTTGAAGGATCCAGCCGCCGACGCCGTGATCGACTGCATCATGTGGCTCGGTGCGCTGGGCCGCAGCGAGGCGCAACCCCTGGTCGGCAAGCGGATGGTGGTCGAGGGGCGCTTCGACTTCTGGGCGAGTGGAGGCCGGCTGCGACTCGTCGTGGATCGTGTCTCGCTGGTTGGGGAAGGTGACCTGGAGGCGCGGTTCCGCGCGCTGTGCACCGAACTCCGCGGCCTTGGCTACTTCGATGACGCCCGCAAGCGGCCGCTTCCGCTCGTGCCGCGCGGGGTCGCCATCATCACCGCCTCGGGCAGCGCGGCGCTGGCGGATTGCCTGAAGATCTCGGGGAATCGCCTGCCATGCGTGCCGATTCGCGTGGTGCACGTGGCGGTGCAGGGCGCCGGGGCGGCCGAGGAGGTCGCGCGCGCGATCCACGCGGTGAACGACAACGCCGAGCGTCTGGGGGTGGATGTGCTCGTGGTCACGCGCGGCGGCGGAAGCCGCGAGGATCTGCAGGCCTTCAACGAGCGCGTGGTGGCGGATGCCGCGTTCCGAAGCCGCCTGCCTCTGGTCGCGGCGATTGGCCACGAGTCGGACGTGAGCGTGATCGAACTGGTCGCCGACCTGCGTGCAAGCACGCCGACGCAGGCGATGGTCGCCGTGATTCCCGAGCGGCAGGAACTCCTCACGCAGCTGGATGCCGTCTGGTCCCGATTGCGGGCGCTGGTGCGGCAGGGCATCCAGGTGCGTTCGCAGCATGTTCGCGGGCTCGCCCTGCGCGCGTGCCTGCGCGACCCGCGCGCCATGCTGGGGCGACCCTCGGAGCGATTGTCGCGAGCGCTGCTCCGCATGGGGCACGCGTCCAGTCGCCTCGTGGCCACGTCGCTCGAGCGGGTGCGCACGCTGGAATCCCGCCTGCAGGCGCGGGCGCCAAGACAGGCGGTCGCCGTGGGGCGCAACCGTGCGTCCGACCTTTCGCATCGCCTGGATCTTTCCCTGCGGGGGTCCATCCGGGCTCGCGCGGATGCGCAGCGTGCGCTGGCGGCGCGCCTGGAGGCGGTGGCGCCCGAGCGCACGCTCGCGCGCGGCTACTCCATCACGCTGGATGAGGATGGACGCCCCGTGCGCGATGCCTCCACGCTGTCCGACGGTGCGCGGATCACCACGCGGCTTGAACGCGGCATGGTTCGCTCGCGCGTGGAGCGGGGCGGGTAGATTCCGGTCCATGGCACGCAAGTCCGCCGAGCACGAGGCCGCGAACACCGCTGACGAGGCGCCGAACTTCGAGGCCGCCATGCAGGAACTCGAGACGCTGGTGGACCGCATGGAGCAGGGGCAGGTCTCGCTGGAGGACAGCCTGAAGGCCTTCGAGCGAGGCAGGGCGCTGGTGACCCGCTGCAAGTCGATTCTCGAGGACGCCGAGCGCCGCATCGAGCAGATGGGCCTGGACGCGCTGCCGGGTGGGGATCGGAACTGACGCACGCGATGCTTGCCGCGCTCCCCGACAGGCTCGTCATCCTGGTGCCCACCATCCTGCAGGCGGCGTTCTTCTTCGCGCTGGGTGCGAGCGTTGGAAGTTTCGTGAACGTGGTCGCGGGCCGCTGGCCCTTGGGGCAGGATTTCGTGGCGCCGGCGAGCCGGTGCACCACCTGCGGACGGTCGCTCGCATGGTGGGAGAACATCCCGATCCTCTCGTGGATCGCGCTTCGGGGCCGATGCCGCACGTGCGGCGTGTGGATCGGATCGGAACACGTCTGGGTGGAGTTCGGCGTCGGGCTTCTCTTCGCGGGCACGGTCGTGCTGCTGTACGGAGGGCTGCTGTCGGGCGAAGCCGAGTTGGCCTGGTGGGGGCGTCACGGCGCATGGGGTTCATCGCCCATGCTGCTGGCGGTGCTGGTGCTGTGGGGGTGTCTCGCCGCGGCCTCGCTCATCGACGCCGCCACCGGTTACATCCCGATCGGCATCACGGGTCTCGCCTTGACGGTCGCGCTGGTCGCCGCGGTGGTGCAGGGCGTGCTGACCGATCCATCCGCGCATGCCGGTTGGCCAAGCGGAACGCTTCCGGTGGCGTGGCAGATCATGGGTCTGGGAGGGCTTCTCGGCGCGGCCGTCGCCTGCGCGCTGCTCTGGTCGGGCATGCTTCCGCGCAGCTTCGCGTCCATCGAGCCGGATCGCGAACTCCTGCCTGCGGAGGCGCGACGTGAAGTGCTGCGCGAGACCCCGTTCATCCTCATCCCGGTCGTCGGTGCGTGTCTGGCACTCGTGCTGGTGCGCCCGGAGGCGCTGCCCGGACCGCTGGCGGCGTTGGGAACGGCGAGTGTCGGCATGCTGGTCGGCGGCGGCTCGATCTGGCTCACGCGGATTCTCGGAACGCTCGGTTTCGGTCGCGAGGCGATGGGGCTTGGCGACGTCCACCTCATGGCCGCCGCAGGTGCCGTGATCGGCTGGCGCGATGCGCTTCTGGCCTACCTGATCGCCCCGTTCGTGGCGCTTGGCTGGATCGCCGTCAGCGGCGCCCTCGCGCGCATGCGTGGTGGTGCCACGCGGGAACTGCCGTACGGACCACACCTTGCGCTTGCGGTGGCGATCGCGTTCCTGGGGCGACCGTGGGTGGTCCCCATGGCGCGGGCCCTGTTCATGCCGTCGCCTGCGGGCGCTTGACAATCGACTCGCTTTGTCGTGCAGTACCGGAGGTCGCGGACGCCGCGGCCGGATCTTCACGCCCCACACGCCGAAAGAGAAGAAAGAATCATGTCCCATCGCCTGCTCGCCATCGCCACCATCGGTCTCGCCATCGCGCTCACCGGCTGCAAGAGCCAGCCTGACGCGGCATCGCTCCAGTCGGAGAACGAGTCGCTGCGCGCGGAACTGGACCAGAAGAAGGCGGCGCTCGAGGCGTCGGAACGTGAGCGCGCGGCCGCCGAGGCTCGCGCCGGCGACGCGGGCAAGACCGCGGCGAAGGGCGACACGGGCTTCGAGGACGCTGGCGAGGGCGCGACGGTGAAGCGCGACAGCGAGGGCGTGCGCGTGACTCTCGAGGGCGACGTGCTCTTCGACAGCGGCAAGGCCTCGCTGAAGGACAGCGCGAAGAAGACCCTCGCGAAGGTGGCGTCGGTGCTGAAGGAGAAGTACGCGGGCAAGGCGATCCGCGTGGCCGGCTTCACCGACACCGATCCGATCAAGAAGTCGAACTACAAGAGCAACTATCACCTCGGCTTCGACCGCGCGTTCGAGGTCCGCGAGTACCTCATCGCCAAGGGCGTGGACGCCAAGACCATCAGCCTCTCGAGCTACGGTCCGGATCGTCCCGAGAAGACCAAGGCCCAGAGCCGCCGGGTCGAGCTGCTCGTCGTCGAGTGATCCACGGCCCTGCGGGCCGACATCCTGGAATCCGAGGAAGGCCTAGAACTTGAGTTCCAGGCCTTCTTCTTTGACCTTGCGCACCATGGCCTGAAGGTCCCGGAGCGTGATGGTCAGGCGCTCGGCGGCCTCGCGCATGTCCTCGTAGAGGCGGGGATCGTTCAGGAGCCGGCCGACGGTGCCATCGCCCTCGCTCACCTTGGCGATGATGGACTCGAGCTGCTCGCCCATCGTGGTGAATCGGGCCTCGAGCATCGGCGGATTCTTCGGATCGATCGGCGCCATCGAGGCGCCTTCCGGAATCCGGAGGTCGATCTTGGCGCCACCGCCAAGCAGTCCGCTGCTGATGGTGGGACGCACCGAGGCCGGCACGGGATCCTTCAGCGAGAGCACGATCACCACCGGCTTGGATCCCTCGAGGTCCAGCGAGATTCCCTTCACCTCGCCGACCGGGACGCCCTCGAGCAGGACCTGGCTGCCACCCCGCAGGCCCATGGCCGCGTTGGCGCGAAGCGTCACGCTGTAGTTGGACTCCAGCAGCGGCGTCAGTTCACCGAAGCGCAGCAGGAGCCCCGACAGACCGGCGATGGCGCCGATCGAGCAGAGTCCGACCATCAGGTCCTGGGTCGAATGTCGCATGACGACTGAATCTACGCGGAACGGATGCTGCGGGGATGGGCCTGAACGCGCTCGATCTCCGCAAGTTCCTCGGGATTGGCCTCGCCCTTCAGGAACCGGCTCACGATCGGGTCCTCCGAGGCGCGGAACGAGTCCGGCGCACCCTCCAGCTTCACCTTGCCCTCGTGCATCATCACCATGCGGTCGGCGACCTTGAAGGCGCTCGCCAGATCGTGGGTCACCACGATGCTCGTGATGCCCAGCTCGTCCGCGAGCTTCAGGATCAGCTCGTTGATCACGTCGCTGGTGATGGGGTCCAGGCCGGTCGTCGGCTCGTCGTACAGCACCACCTCGGGGTCCAGCACGATGGCGCGCGCCAGGGCGATGCGCTTGCGCTGGCCGCCCGAAAGGTCCGCGGGCATCTGGCCGTACTTCTCCTCCAGCCCCACCATGCGCAGCACCCGGCGCACGCGCTGCTCGCGGTCCGCATCCGTGCCGATGCCGTGTTCCACCAGCGGGAACCCGACATTGTCCCCGACGGTCAGCGAGTCGAAGAGCGCTCCCTGCTGGAACAGGAATCCGATGCGTCGGCGCACGGGCCCGAGATCGCGCTCTCGCAGCTGGTCGATGCGCTGATCGCCGAACCACACCTCGCCCTTGCGCGGACGCTCCAGCGCCACGAGGTGCTTGAGCAGCACGCTCTTGCCGCAACCGCTCGGTCCAAGCACGACGGTGGTCTGGCCACGCGGGAAGGAGAGCGTCACGCCTCGCAGCACCTTCAGCGCGCCGAAGGACTTGTGGAGGTCGCGCACGCGGATGGCCGCCGGGAGCTGCTCGGGCATCCTCGTATCATCCCCGACGAGGCGAAGCATGCAAGCGACCCGGATCCTGCAGGGTGATGTGTTCAGCGTGGACCGCGTCGCGTGGACCGATCCTTCGGGCGTGGCGATGTGCCGGAACATCGTGCGGCATCCAGGCGCGGTGACCGTGGTGCCCGAGCTTGGAGACGGCCGACTCGTGATGATCCGGAACTGGCGGGTGAGCGTGCAGCGATGGCTCCTGGAGTTCTGCGCGGGCAAGCTCGAGCCGGGCGAGGCGCCGCTCGCGGCGGCAGGACGCGAACTGGAGGAGGAGACCGGATTTCGGGCCGGTCGGCTGGCGCCGATCGGGCGCTACCTCACCAGTCCCGGTTTCGCCGACGAGTGCATGCACGCCTTCGTGGCGCGGGACCTCACCGCCGTGCCGCGCAATCTGCAGCCGGGTGAGCGCATCGAGGTGGAGATGCACGCGCCGGAGGCCATCGCGCGAATGATCGCGGATGGCACCATCGAGGACGGAAAGAGCATCGCGGCGTTCGCCCTCTGGCAGGCGGTGCGCGCGTGAGCTGGTCGTCCGAACCACCCGAGCCGCAGGGGTTCGCCGGCGACTTCCGTGCCCCAAGTCCGCGCTTCGAGTCGCCGTTGACGTGGTCGTTGCCGCTGGTCCGCCTGGGGCCGGTGGCGATCCGTGTTCATGGAGCCTTTCTGCTGCTGATCGCCGTCGAGTGCCTGCGTTCAAGCCTTCCGGGCAGCGGACGCGTGCTCGGCTTCGGCCCGACGCTGGTGGTGCTGGGCTCGTTCCTGGTGCTCTCGCTGCTGCACGAGGCGGCGCGATGGTGGGCCATGCGCCGCGGCGGGTGGGATCTGGATGAATGGCTGTTGTGGCCGCTGGGCGGGCTTGCGGGACCGGCGGCGTCCGAGCTTGGACCGGCGAGTGCGCGGACCGAGTTGGCGGGCGTGGTGGCGATCGGTGGCGTCGGCCTGCTCGCTGGCGGGGCGCTCTACCTGCTCCGTGGCGATGTCTGGGGCACGGCGATTCCCGAGCCGTGGTCCTGGGATGGCTTTGCCCGACTCTCGCTGGCCGAGGCGGGCCTGATCACGGAGACGCTGTTCCTGTTCCAGTGGACGGTGGTCGTGATGGTGGCGCTGAATCTGGTGCCTGCGTTCCCGCTTGCGGCGGGGCGTGCGCTCGCGGCGCGTTGGATCGTCGCGGAGGGCTGGTCCGTGGGACTCATCCGCGCCGCCCGCCTGGGCACCGCGTGTTCGGTGGCCATGCTGGTCGCGGGGCTCGCGTTCGGGGCATGGACGCTCACGTTCGCGTCGCTGCTGCTCTGGAGCGCCGCGCGCGAGACGCTGGTGCGCGTGAGGGACTCCGATGGGTTCCAGGAACCGCCGGCGGTCACGCCGGCGCGCAAGGTGAGCGAGGCGGAGGATCAGGCGGAGCTCGACAGGATCCTGGAGAAGATCAACCGGTCCGGGATGGAAAGCCTGAGTTTCAGGGAACGTCGTCGGCTCAAGTCCGCCACGCGGCGCCGTCGCGAGGGCGAAGGCCCGATCCGCTAGGCTCGCACGATGGGCTTCGAGGATCGAGACTGGAACCGGAAGCAGGCTCCGCGCCGTGGCGGTCGATGGTCCGTCAACGGCTGGATCATCGGCCTCTGCGTCGCGATCTTCGTGCTGGACGGCTTTCTCGGCCTCGCGCGGACCGGCATCCTGATCGGGCGCTGTGATCTCGACGGGGTCGCCATTCCCGCGACCGAGGTGAGGCGCTACGAACCCTTCGGAGAGCCGCTGTCGCTGGCGCAGGCGAACCGGGAATTCCCGCCGGCGTTCGCCGAGGCCGCCGTGCGCGCCGCCGGGAAGGTGGGCGCGCTGGACTGGGCGGGCAGCGCGCGGGTGCAGGTGCTGTCGCGTGATGGCCAGCCCGCAGGCTTCGCCTACTTCATCCCAAGTTCCCCGCTGAAGACATGGCTGCACTTCAGCACCAGCACCGCGCTGTTCGGCGACAGCGGCGAGGGCGCGATCTTCCCGCAACTCTGGCGCTTCGTCGGCTTCCAGTTCCTGCACGCCAACCTGACCCATCTCATCTTCAACATGATGGGGCTCTGGTTCTTCGGCCCGGTCGTCGAGCGCTACCTGGGCGGCAAGCGTTACGCCGCCTTCTACCTGCTCTGTGGCATCTGCGGCGCGGCGATGTACCTGCTGCTCAATTTCCTCGGCTCGAAGGTGATGCTCCCGGGACAGTCCGTGCCCTTCCTGCTGCCGAACGCGCCAACCACGCCGCTCGTCGGTGCGAGCGCGGGCGTGTTCGGCGTGATCATGGCGGCGGCGTTCCTGGCACCGATGGCGGAGGTGCTGGTCTTCATGATCATCCCGATGCCGCTGCGGAACCTTGCGTACACGCTGGTGGCCGTGGCGCTGCTCACGCTCTTCTTCGGCGGCGACAACGCCGGCGGCGAGGCCGCGCATCTTGGCGGCGCCATCGCGGGCTTCTGGTTGATCCGCCATCCGCACACGCTGCACGCGCTCTTCGACTGGATGGGCACCTTCGATCCCACGAGCCGCTCGCGCCGGGTCCGAAGCGCGCGTCGTCGCGGCATGGACACCGCGGAGATCGACAGGATCCTGGACAAGATCCAGCGCGAGGGGCTGCACAGCCTGAGTCAGGCGGAGCGTCAGGCCCTGCGCGAGGCGAGCCGCCGCTGACCATGGCGGTCCGTCTGGAGATCCTGGCCCGCTCCAGCGAGCATCATGCCCGGCTTGGGCGGATCCACACGCCGCATGGCCCGTTCGACACGCCCGCGTTCATGCCCGTCGCGACGGCGGCGGCGATGAAGGGGCTCACGCCGGCGCAGGTGCGCGGCACCGGCAGCCAGTGCATCCTGAACAACACGCTGCACTGCATGCTTCGACCGGGCACCGAGCGGATCGCGCGATTCGGTTCGTCGCACGCCTTCATGCGATGGGACGGTCCGATCCTCACCGACTCCGGCGGCTTCCAGGCCTTCAGTCTGGCCGACCTGCGCACGCTCGATGATGACGGCGTGACGTTCCAGTCCTTCGTGGACGGGTCGCGCGTCCGCCTCACCCCGGAGGTCAGCATCCGCGCCCAGAATCAGATCGGTGCCGACATCATCATGGCGTTCGATGACTGTCCGCCGGCGGGCCCCGACGTTCCCGTCGCGCGCGTGCGCGAGGCGATGCTGCGAAGCGTGGACTGGCTGGCACGCTGCAAGCGGGCGCACGCGCGTCCCGACGCGCAGGCGCTGTTCGGCATCGTGCAGGGGGGTACCGACCTGGCGTTGCGCCGGGAGAGCGCGGAGCGCACCTGCGCCATCGACCTGCCCGGCTACGCCATCGGCGGCGTGGCGGTGGGCGAGAGTCCCGAACGCATCGCCGAGACGGTGCGGCACACGGCGCCGCTGCTGCCGGACGACAGGCCGCGGTACCTGATGGGCGTGGGCTATCCGCGCGACATCGCGATCGCGGTCGCGGCGGGCGTGGACATGTTCGACTGCGTGCTTCCCACGCGGAACGGGCGCAACGCGCTCGCGTTCACCCGGGAGGGCACCCTGAGGCTCCGGAATGCGCGGTTCGCCGACGATCCCGAGCCGATCGAGGCCGGTTGCGACTGCGAGGCCTGTGCCGGCGGTTTCAGCCGTGCCTACCTTCGACACCTGTTCCAGGCGGGGGAAATGCTGGGTCCCACGCTGGTGAGCCTGCACAACGTCCGGCTCTACCAAAGGCTCATGCTGGACATTCGGCGGGCGATCGGTTGCAATAGGTGGTCTTCGCTCGCACAAGCCTGGCCCTGCCTCTCGGCAGCGCCGGGCGACACCTCTGGAGAATCGGAATGATCGCCCCTCAGGACGGCCCCTCGCTCGCTGGAACTCCCGCAACCCCCGCGCCGACCAGCGCAACGCAGGCAGCGCCGGCGGGCAAGGCTGCACCGCAGGCGGCGCCCGGTGCCGAGATGTTCTGGATCTTCATTCCCGTGCTCGTGGGCATGGTGGCGCTGAGCGCCTTCAGCGCGCGCAAGCAGCGAAAGCAGAAGGAGAAGCTGCTGGGTGGACTCAAGAAGCACGACCGCGTGGTGACCACGGGCGGCATGATCGGCTACGTGGCCGAAGTCAAGCCCGACGTGGTCGTGCTGAAGGTGGAGGAGGGCCGCGACGTGCGCCTGACCTTCACCCGCGACGCCATCGCGGCGGTCGTGAAGTCCGCGGATCCAGCCGCCACCACCGACACGCCCGCCGACGCGGCGTGATCACGGCGAACCCCTCCAGTCGAAACCTCGGAACACACGAATCATGAAGCGCCCCGGTCTGCATGTCCTCCTCGCTCTCGCCCTGGTCGGTCTGCTGTTCTGGATGGTCTGGCCACCCAAGGACACGCTGCGACTGGGCAAGGATCTGCGCGGCGGCGTCAGCCTGACCTACTCGGTCAAGCTTCCGCCCGACGCCAGCAGCGATCAGGTGCTCAAGCAGGTCATCGAGGTGCTGAAGCAGCGCGTGAATCCCTCGGGCGTGCTGGACATCAGCTTCGCTCCGCAGGGGCGCGACCGCATCGAGGTGGTCATGCCATTGCCGAGCCCCGAAGTGCAGGCGAAGCAGGCGACCTTCCGCGAGACGCTGGCCGCCCTGGTGAAGCGCACGCGGATCGATGTGGGTGAGCTGGAGCGGGCGCTCGTGGGCGGCGAGGCCGCGGCCAGGTTCGGTGGTTCCGACGCCGCGTTCCAGGCGCGCATGGCGGAGCTGCAGGACGCGTTCCGGAACCTCTCCGAGTCGAAGGCGCGGCTTGCAGCGGCCGGCGGTGCGGACGTGGCGTCCGCCGAGGATGCCGTGGCGAAGGCGGAGCTGGAATTCGAGCGCCTCCGTGACAGCGTGGCCTCGCGTGGCGTGAGCGAGTCGCGCGTGACCGCGATCCTGAACCTCGATGCGAGTCCGCAGGTCGAGCGTGACGCCGCAACCGGCAAGCCGAAGAAGGGCGCGGATGGAGCCGTCGCGAAGGGCGCCAGTCCGCGTCAGCGCGCGCTGGACTCGCTGCGCGCCGAGTATCCCGCGGCGACCGCGGAACTGGACAAGGTGGTCGCGTCGTGGAACGACTACGAGTCGATGCGCACCAGCCTGGACGACCCCGAGGATCTCAAGCGTCTCTTCCGTGGCGCCGGCGTGCTGGAGTTCCGCATCGCGGTGAGCGATCGCGCGCCGGAGGGCGTGAACCCGCAGCAGATGCGCGAGGAGCTGGCCAAGCGCGGGGCGGTGCCGGGCCAGAGTCCGGTGGCCGCATGGTTCCCGATCAACGACCTGAAGCAGTGGGCGGACACGCCGGCGCAGCGCGCGGCGCTCGAGCAGGATCCGGCCAGCTTCTTCGCGGCGCGGGACATGGTGGGTGGCCTGGCCGATGGCCGCGTGTTCGTGCTCCTCTACACCACGCCCGAGCGCAGCCTGACGCACTCGACGGGACGGGCCTGGTCGATCCAGCGCGCCTCGCGCGGCATCGACGATCTTGGACGAACCAGCGTGACATTCTCGCTGGATCAGGCTGGCGGGCAGGAGATGGCGCGCCTGACGGGACCCAACGTCAACAAGCCCATGGCCATCGTGCTCGACGGCCAGGTCTACACGGCGCCGACCCTGCAGAGCCGCATCGGCGGCTCGGGCCAGATCACGGGCAGTTTCGATGAGGACGAGATCCGGTACCTGATTCGCGTGCTCTCGGCCGGCGCCCTCGAGGGCCAGCTGAGCCCCGAGCCGGTGAGCGTGAGCGTGCTCGGCCCGTCGCTGGGTTCGGACAACCTGGCCCGCGGCCTGCAGGCCGTGCTGCTCTCGATCGGCGTGACCATGATGATGGTGCTGATCTACTACCTGGTGGCCGGCGTGATCGCGGACATCTCGCTGATCGTCAACGCGCTGGTGATCTTCGGCGTGATGGCGTTCATGGACGCCACCTTCACGCTGCCAGGCCTGGCGGGCATCGCGCTCAGCGTCGCGATGGCGGTCGACGCGAACGTCCTCATCTACGAGCGCATCCGCGAGGAGCTGGTGAACAATGGCGAGACCCTGCGCAACGCGATCCGCATCGGCTTCGCGCGCGCCTTCAGCGCCATCTTCGACGGCAACATCACCAACCTGATCGTCTGCCTGGTGCTGGTGCTCTTCGCCGGCACGGAAGTGAAGGGCTTCGGCGTCACCATGGCGATCGGCGTGTTCGCCACGTTCATCTCGGGCCTCTGGGTCACGCGCGTGCTGCTGAGCGTGTGGACCGGGCCGATGAACCGTCGATCGCTGCCCATGCTCCCGGTGATCGCGCCAGGCGTCGCGCGCGCGCTGCATCCGAAGGTCGACTGGCTGCGGCTGAAGCCGGCGCTGCTGGTGTTCACGGCGGCGGTGGCGGTGGTGTGCATGCTCGGCATCGTGCGCAAGGGCGGCGAGATCTTCGACACGGAGTTCCGCGGCGGCGTGGCGCTGACCATGACGACCCGACCGGCGAAGGGCGGCGAGGCCGCGGGGCCGGATGGGCGCCTGCTCCTGTCACGCGAGGAGGTCGAGAAGCGCGTGCAGGCCGTCGGTGCGGCGAACGCGTCGGATCCGATCCTCGCCGAGCTGCGCGGCGCGACGGTGCTCACGGTCGGCGCGCAGACCCAGGACTTCCGCGCGAGCAGCTTCCAGATCAAGCTGGCCAATCCCGCCGGTGGCGATGTGGACGAGAGCCGCATCACGAGCACGGCGACCAACGCGGTCGTGCGCGAGTTCTCGAACGAGCTGGAGGCCCAGTTGCCCTCGGTCTTCGCGGGTTCGAAGGACGCGTCGCACGCCAACTACACGTATGCGCTCGAGCGCGACCGGCTTGGCGACAACATCGGCCGTCCGGCGATCACGCGCCCCGTCGGTTCGTTCCGGGGTGGCGTGGCGGTGGTGCTCGAAGGCATCGAGCCTCCGATCTCGGCCGAGGCGCTGATGCGGCGCATGATCCGCCTGCGCAACCAGCCCGACTTCGCCGCGCAGGCGGGTCGTGACGTGGAGGTGGTGGGGCTGGACGCCGTGAAGGCCGCCGACGGAACCGAAGCGTTCCGCAGCATGGTGGTGCTCGTCAGCGATCCCGGCGTGAACTCCATGAAGGTCGACATGTCCGTCTGGGAGTCCACGCTGGCCGCGCCCGAGTGGAAGCTCGTGCAGGCGGCGCTGGGGCAGGGCAGTTCGCTGGATCAGGTGAGCAGCTTCAGCCCCGCGGTTGCCCGCAGCCTCGTTGCCAACGCGATCGTGGCGGTGGGTCTCAGCCTGGTGCTCATGCTCGGCTACATCTGGCTGCGGTTCGGGTCGCTGCGCTTCTCCACCAGCACGGTGGTGGCCCTGGTCTTCAACCTGATCGTCTGCATCGGCCTGCTGGCGTACAGCGGCGCGATCGCCCGAACGGGGTGGGGCTCCGCGATGCTCATCTCGGACTTCCGCATCGACCTGAACGTGGTCGCGGGCCTGCTCACGATCGTCGGCTACTCGCTGAACGACACGGTCGTGATCATGGACCGAATCCGCGAGAACCGCGGCAAGGCCCCGTTCATCACCCGGGCGGTGGTCAACGCCAGCATCAACCAGACCTTCAGCCGAACCGTGCTGACTGGTGGCAGCTCGATCGCCACCGCGGTGATCCTGTACGTTCTCGGCGGCACGGGCATCCGTCCGTTCGCATTCACCTTCCTGATCGGCCTGATCGCGGGCACCTTCTCCAGCGTTGCGGTCGCCGCGACGCTGGTCTACACCCGCCGAGCCGATCCGACCGCATCCGATCGTCCCAGCGAGGCCGTCGCGGCCGCGCTGCCCGCATGACCCGAAGGGGAGACCCCTCATGAACAAGCCCTTGAAGATGCTGCTCGCCGTCGGTGTGCTGGCGTTCACCGCCGCCGGCATGTACTACGCCCTGCTTGCGCCATCGAAGTCGAACGCGAGCGCTCCATCGAAGGCCAGCCGGCCACAGCCGGTCCCCGCGGAGCGCGTGATCACGCCCGGTGCCAAGGTGGGCGGCGAACTGCCTGGCAGCCTCCCCGCCGGCGCCGCACCATCGCCTGCGCTGAACGCGCCGGCGACTCCCGCAGCGACATCGGCAAGCGCTCCCGCAAGCGGCGGCTCGGCGGTGCCCGGTTTCTCGCCGGCCTCCGAGCCGATGAAGCCGCTGCCGACGGCGCTGCCCGGTTTCGAGCCCGCCACCACAAGCACCACAAGCACGACGGCGAGTGCCGCCCCGGCCACGCCGTCACCCAGCGCGCAGCCCGCGCTGGCGACGGCGGCTCCGGCGATGCCCGCGTCGTCCGCACCGGCACCCACGAAGCCGGCGACCGTTGCGCCGATGCCGACCACATCCGGTCCGGCCGGTGCTGCCTCAGGTTCATCCGCCGCAACGGCGGCTCCGGTGGTGGCCCCGGTCAAGGCGACTCCGCCCACGCCGCGTGTGGACACCTACACCGTGAAGGAAGGCGACAGCCTCGTCAGCATCTGGCGCGGTCTCACGGGTCAGGAACGCGGATGGGAAGCGCTGCAGGCCGCGAATCCGGGCCTGGATGCGTCGAGGCTCAAGATCGGTCAGGTGCTGAAGGTGCCCGACTGGAAGTCCCGCGAGACGCCGGCGCCCAAGCCTGCGGCCGCGCCGTCCTCGAGTCCAGGCGCCTACACCGTGCAGAGCGGCGACACGCTCAGCTCCATCGCTGCGAAGGTCTACGGCGACAGCAAGCTCTGGAAGCGCATCTATGACGCCAACAGGGACGCGATCGGGTCCGATCCCGGTGCGCTGAAGGTCGGCCAGTCGCTGCGCGTGCCGCCAAAGTCCGATGGGGCTGCGGCGCCTACGCCTGCGTCGAACCCGGCGCCGGCAGGCACGCCAGCCCCGCGGTAGCGCGAAGTCTTCCGGCATCGAGGCCGCCAACGACCACGCACGTCACCTCGGCGTGCGACAGGATCCACGGGATCGCTTCCTGTGGATGGATGTGACCGCTCGCGAGGGGTTTCTTCACGAAGACGCCGCGGCCCTCGCGATGCGCCTGCTGCATCGCCGGAAGCATGGACGGGTCGCGCGGGTGGAACTCGAGCATCAGGGCATCCACGCGCGGATCGGAGAGTGCAGTCATCGCGCCCTCGAGGGTCTTGGGCGAGAACCCGATGGCGCCGACCGTGCCCATCACCTTCGCGCGCTCGAGCGCGCGTAGCGATCCGCCTTCGCGAAGGATCATCGTGTCCTCGCCGTTGGAGTGGACCCAGACGCAGTCGAGTCGCGGGGTGCGAAGGCGTTCCAGGCTGCGCGCAAGGCTGGTGGCCACGCCTTGCTCCGAGAAATCGAAGCTGCTGCGTCCGTCCTCGAACGATTCGCCGGCCTTGCTCGACAGGAAGACGCGGTCGCGTCGCGCCCCAAGCGCCGCACCAAGCCGCGCCTCGCTGAGCCCGTAGGCGGGGGCGGTGTCGATCACGCCGATGCCCATGTCGACCACCGCGTGGATCAGACGCGTCGCGGCCTCGTCGGTGGGGAGGTCGTAGGGCGTCGGGTACTTGATGCCCTCGTTGCGGCCGATCTTGAACGCGCCCCAGCCGATCGCGGTCACCGGCATGGGCAGCCGCGTTGCGCAACGCTGTGGCAGCGCCAGTGCGCCACTCATGGCAGGCGAGCCCAGGTGGCGTCATGCCAGGGTCGCGGCGCGAGCGCCGGTGTCTGCCAGCCCGCGGGCCACGGATCCGTTCCGCCTCGCCCGTCGCGCATGAGCGAAACCGCCGCCTGCGCGGCACGCGGCGCGAGGACGAGCTTCACGGGCCACGTCACCACGACCGAGCCGATCGCCTGCACGTGCGCCGAACTCGGTCGCCGGGCGTTGGGTGTTCGCGGCTCGGCCCGGTCCACGAGGTAGCTCGACCACTCGGTGCCCGCCAGCGACACGCCGGGCATGCACGCCGCGACCTCCTCCCTCGCGTGTCGCACGAAGGCGTCCGGCTGCATCGCCGGACCCTTCTCGGCGATTTCGCCGCCAATGTGCCAGACCGTGCCAGCGGCATCGGTGTCGCTTGTGACGGTGATCCGCGTGCGTGCGCCGTCGATGCAGTGCCCGAACACCAGGGGCAGGGGGCCGCGCACCATCGCCTGCCGCAGGGGTCGGCGCTGCATGGGCTGCCTTGCGTCTAGACCGGCAAGCGCCAGCAGGGCCTCGTTGCCGGCGCCTGCGCACAGGAACACGCGCCGGGCGAGCACGCGCGCCGCGCGATCATCACCCTCGATTTCCACGGTTGCCGAGCCAGGTTCGGCTCGGATCGCGCGAACGTCTCCACGCGCAAGTGCGCCCGGCGCGGCGGCGGCCAGACGACGCAGCAGATCGGCCGGATCGATCACCGTCTCGGGAAGGCTCAGCACATCCCCGCGAACTCCAGCCAGCCAGGCGGGCCGCTTGGACGGCTCCACGATCGCGGGACGGGTCCGGAGCGCCAGACGCGCGCCCAGCATCCCTGCGGCACCCATCAGGCTTGCCGAACGCCACAGGTACTCGTGGGTGGCCAACACGCGGAGGCCACGCAAGTCGGGCCCCGATCGACCTTCCAGGAAATTGCCCCAGAGTGCCGCGGCCTCGGACGCCTCGTTCGCGTCCTCGCCCGCAACCCCGCCCAGCGCGTACTTCACGCCCGCGTGAAGGATGCCCTGGCTGCTGGTTGTCTGGCCCGAACCGAGTGCCCTTGATTCAACCAGGAGCGCCGAGCACCCGGCCTCGCGGAGCGCGTGCAGCGTGAACAGCCCCGCCACGCCGCCACCCACCACCAGCGCATCGACTTGGATCGCGTTGGCCAT
The DNA here is from genome assembly GCA_049318245.1 of Phycisphaerales bacterium. GTDB lineage: Bacteria > Planctomycetota > Phycisphaerae > Phycisphaerales > SM1A02 > SYAC01. Next base: position 50,351 of record JBMOGS010000003.1, read on the forward strand.
GCGGGGGCCGATCCTAGGTTCCGGGGCTGAAACGGGGGCTCAAACAAAAACCGCCCGGCGCGAAGCAGGGCGCGGCGACCCCCACGATGGCCCGCCGCGCATCCCCGAGACCCATGGGGAGCTCCGCCCGCCGGGCGGCACGGGAACATAGCCCCGGCCCGTCGATCGACAAACGGAAACCCGGCATTTTCGCCGTCTCTTGCGGGATCTTCACGCGGGCGTTGCCCGTTCAAGGGCGTCCTCGCGGATGCGTCCATCCGCGCCGACCTGATCCACCCGCACCGTGACCCGTCGGCTCACGCCTCGCTCGGCCATCGTCACGCCGTGCAGTTCGTGGCAGGCCTGCATCGTGCGCTTGTGGTGCGTGATCACGATGAAGTGGCTGCGGTCCAGGAACGGTCCGAGCGCCTTCGTGAAGCGCTCCACGTTGGCCTCGTCGAGCGCCGCGTCGACCTCGTCCAGGATGCAGAAGGGGCTGGGCTTGCTTCGGAAGATCGCCATGAGCAGCGCGACGGCCGTCATGGTCTTCTCGCCACCGCTGAGCTGGCTGATCACCCGAGGCTCCTTGCCGGGCGGCTTGGCGCGGATCTCCACGCCGCTCTCGAGCCAGTCGATCTCGCCGTTCTCCATCGGCACCAGGAAAAGGTCCGCGCTGCCGCCGCCGAAGAGCCGGCGGAACATGCCTTCCTGTCCACCGAACTGGTCGCGGACGGCCTCGAACGTGGCCTTGAAGCGGCGACGGCTCACGTCGTCGAGACGCTCCACGAGCTCCTTCAGGCTGGCGCGTGCGGCGTCGATGTCCGCGACCTCGCGGGCGAGCGTCTCGTTGCGGCCCTCGAGCTGCCCAAGCTCGTCGATCGCCTCCATGTTCACGTTCCCAAGCGCCTTGATGGCGTCGCGGAGTTGATCGGCCTCGCTGGTGGCGGCGTCTCGATCCGGCGCCGCGAAGCCCTCGGCGGTGCGGGCCGCGACATGCGCCTCGTAACCGGCGGGAAGGTCGATGCCGAGTTCCTCGAACGTGCTCTCCTCCAGGCCTTCACGCCGAACCTCCGCCTCGCGGCGGCTGATCTCGATCGCCGAGTGATCCCGCTCCACACGCGAGGCCTCCTCGCGGATCGAGCGCACGGCATCGCCTGCGGCGGTGGCCTGCTCGATGGCGGCGGTCAGTTCGGCTGCGATCGCCTGGGCCTGCTGCGCGGCCGTCGCCTCGGCGGCGATCGCGGCCTCGCGCTGCTGCTGCGCTTCCGCGGCCTGTCGGGCAAGTTCCTCGCTCCGTGCCGCGCGCCGCTCATGGTCGGTTCCGAGTTCCGCGCGCTGGCGGTCGATGCCGTCGATCGCGACCTCGATCAGCCGACGCTCGCGGCGACGGCCGTCGAGCACCGCGTTCGCCTCGCTCGCCTGCGTGCGCACGGCGGCCAGACGGTCGATCGCGGCCTGCACGCGGGCGCGCACTTCCTGCGCGGCCTGCTGCGCGGCGGCGAGCGTGGCACGCTCCTCGTCCAGCAACTTGTCCAGGCTCTTCAGGCGCGACTCGCACGACTCGCGCTCGGCATGCAGCTCGCGCACGCGGCGCTCGCTCTCGCCGCGTTCGGCCGCCGTCGTGTCCAGGTCGTGCCGCACGCGAGCAGCCAGCTGGTCGGCGCGCTCGGTCTGATACTGGCCATCCATGCGCTGTCGCATGGCCTGCTGCATCTGTCCGTCGAGTTCCTGCTGTGCACGTGCAGCTGCGGCGGTGGCCTCGTTCAGGCCGCTCACATCGGCCTCGGCCATGCTGATCTCCATGCTCAGCGCGCTCACGGCCGCCTCCAGTTCGCCACGCTCCACGCGCCGGGTCAGCACGCCGCTGCGGGCGGTGCGGGCACCGGTCACGCGCACGCGCCCGGGGCCTTCCACCACGGCGCCGCAGTCGCTCACCAGGGTGCAGCCCGTGAAGGCGTCGGAACCCGCAAGCCGAAGCGCTGTCGAGAGATCCACCACGCGGAAACATCGGCCCAGCAGCGCTTCCGCAACGGGGCGGACATCGGCTGGACATCGGATGGATGCAAGCAGGCTGGTGGCCTCGGCGCTTCCCGCAACCACGGCGGAGCCGCTGACGGGAGCCGCCAGTCGAACGCGCCCCTCGAGTCCGCGCACGGCCTCGGTGGCAGCGCCAAGATCCTCGGTGCGGCGAACCACGAGCGTCTGAAGGCTGTCGCCCAGCGCGGCCTCCACAAGCGCTGCGGTGGCGCCGTCGGTCTCGATGAGGTCGCCAAGCATGCCGGCGAGCCATGTGTGTCGATCGCGCTCGGCCAGGACACGCTTCACGGCCTCGTCAAGGCCCTCGCCAAGCTGCGCCATCTCGTCCAGCAGACGCAGGCGACTTTCAAGGCTGCTCCGATCCTCGCGCAGCGCGCCAAGCTTGCGCAGCGCTTCCGCCTGCTGGTCGCCCAGCTGCGACACCTGCTCGGCCTGGGCGGCCAGCTCGCGATGCACGCGCTCGAGCGCGTCCTCGGCCACCTGACGCTGCACCTGGGCGGTGTTGCGGGCGGCCAGGATCTGGTCCATTTCAAGGCGCAGGCGCTCGCGACGCGCGTCGTTGCGTGCAAGCTCCGCCTCGAGGGCCGGCTCGCGCTCCTGCACCGCGGCCAGTCGACCCGTGGCGCGGGCGCGGTCGCGCTCGATGCCCGACACGGTCTCCTGGCGCCGGCGAATCCCGTGCTCTGCCGCATCCGCCTGCTCGCTCAGGTCGTTGCGCTCGCGCGCGCAGTCGGACACCTGTCGCTCGATGCCCGCAAGCGCCGCTTCGGCCTGCTCCGATTCGCGCGCGGCGTCCTCCAGTCGCGAGGCGTGCTCGTCGCGCTGCACGCGCAGCGACTCCAGCCGCGCGGCCTCGCTCTCGACCGCGGCGCGATTCTCGGTGCGCGCGCGCTCGATGAAATCAAGTCGCTGCTCCGACTGCCGCTGCACGCCGGCCGCCTCGAGCTGCGCCTGCTCAAGCTGGTGTCGGCGGTCGAGCGTCGCGGCGCGACGGGTGTCGGATTCGTGGCGCGCGGCCTCGGCGGCCTCGAGCGCCGCGGCGACCTGGCGGCGTCGGTCCTCGAGCGCCGTCACCTGGCTCGTCAGGCCCGCCAGCCGCTCGCGCAACTCGTGATAGCCCTCGAACGCGAGCGCCGTGCGCAGTTCGCGCCGGCGCGCCTCGAGTGCCTGGAACTTCTTCGCCTTCTCCGCCTGTCCGCGCACGATGCGCAGGCGACGCTCCACGCCGGCCAGCTGCTCGCGGATCGCCACGAGATGCCGCTCGGCATGGTCGAGCTTGCGAGCGGCCTCGTGCTTGCGCGTGCGGAAGCGCGCCACGCCGGCGGCCTCCTCGAGGATCGACCGGCGTTCCACCGGATGGGCGCGCAGCATCGCGTCGACCTTGCCCTGCTCGATGATGCAGTAGGCGTCATTGCCAATGCCCGTGTCCAGGAAGAGTTCGCGAACGTCGCGCAGTCGAACCTTGCGACCGTTCACCAGATACTCGCTGCGTCCATCCGCCCACAGTCGGCGCTCCACCTGCACCTCGTCGGCATCCACCGGAAGCAGACGATCGCGCACCGCGTCGCGCTGCACCGGTCCGTCGATCGGCGCGCCTTCCACGTCCACCGGTTCCGCAGGCTCGGCTTCCGCCGAAATCTCCGGAACGTCACGATCGATCGGTGCCGCCAGCCGCGGGTTGTCGAAGGTGAGCGTCACGCTGGCGTGGCCGCCCGGCTTGCGGCTCGCGCTGCCGGCGAAGATCACGTCCAGCATCGCGCCGCCGCGCAGGCTCTTCGCGCTGCGCTCGCCGAGCACCCACTTGATCGCGTCCACCACGTTGCTCTTGCCGCAACCGTTCGGCCCGACGATGCCCGTGATGGGCGCGTCGAATCGGAAGTCGGTCGGGTCGGCGAAACTCTTGAAACCAGCGAGCGTGAGACGGCTGAGACGCATCGGACCTCCTGTCGCTGCGTGACCGTCCCTCCTGGACGGATCGCCCCGAAGGGGCTCACGCTCAACGCGGCACAGTATCCGCGGCCTTGGGCCGGGCATCAAGTGGCGCGGGCTGGGTCGGTCGAGGCGCGGTCGCCGGCGAGGGTGTGGCGGCCTTTGTCTCGTCGGGGAAGTCGGGGCGTTCCTCGACCTCGGCCTCCTCCTCCTGACGCATGATCTCGGCGAGGATCCGATCCTGCTCCCCACGGAAGTCGGAGCCAAGGTTCTGATCGCGGGCCAGCTCGTACAGCACGCCGAGCGTCTCGCCGTAAGACAGGTCCAGGCCAGCGGATCCGATCGTGGGGGAGGGGGTGCGAGCCAGGAAGGCGATGAATTCGTGCACCTCGGGCTTGGTCTGCTCGATCCGCTGCCGTTCGGTGCCCTGCGGGCGGTAGGAGACCAGCGCCTTCGCGTCGCCCGGGTCGAACTTCACGATCATGCGGCCATCCCAGATGCGCTGCAGCATCGGCTGCCGCAGACGCACGTCCTCGCCGAACACGGCCAGTCGCGGCGGGCCCGTCTGGGCGGCGTAGATCAGCGGCTTGGTCGAGCGGATCAGGTCCAGCGAGAAGCGATTGTTGATCGCGATGGTCTCGACGGACGGGTCGCGCCGCTTCCGCAGCATCTCGTAGGCGATCAGTCGCACGTCGAGATCGTCATCGTCCACCAGTGGACGCAGGCCGACATCGATCGCCGGGTTCGTTCCCATGCCCCCAAGCAGCTTGATCGCGGCGATGCGCAGCGTGGGTTTGCCCTTGCGCGCCATCTCCAGCAGGGGCTTCACCGCCAGCGGATCGTCCAGCTTGGCGCCTGCCTCGAGCGCGGCCATGCGCGGCTGGTCCTCGGGGTGCGTGTACAGGTCGTGCAGGTGCGGAATGCTCTTGCGACCGATGGCCTGCCATCGCCAGGCCGCGGCGGAGGCGCCACCAGGATTCGCCAGCAGGCTCCGTCGTACCGCCATCGCCAGCGCGTCGGGATTCTGCACGTCCAGGCTCATGTGCCGAACAAGCTGCGCGAACTCGTTGGTCTTGCCCTCGAAGCTTGGGGGCACGGTCAGGTCGATCAACTCGCCGTTCTTGCCGCGTGCGGTCTCGTCGCTCTGTCCGGGCTCGCGCGGGAACCGGGTGTTCAGCGCCGACACGATCGTTCCCGCACGGCTGTGGCTGGGCGTGGCCAGCCGAAGCCGCAGCGGGAGATCCTTCAGCACGCGACCTCCGTTCAGCACGCGACCGCTCAGCCGGTCCACGTCGCCAAGCGAATTGCTCGCCCCCGGCATGAACGGGTTGATCAGCACCGGCCCCTTGGCCTCCGCCACGATCGCGGCCTGTCGGCTGCCGGCGAGCAGGGGTCCCGGGCGCAGCTCCGCGGTCCACAGGCGTCCACCCTCCAGGCTGGTGGTGCCGGATCCCGGCACCGCGATCACGCGAACGTCGAACTTGCTGTCGCGCGTCGAGCCGGCCGGGATCAGTCCCTCGACCACCACCGCGGCGATGTCGTCGCTGTTCAGGAATCGCTCCGGCGAAACGCCCATCCCCTTCACGGTGTCGCTGATCTCGCGCCGGCTCAGTTCCTGCAGCAGGAACGCGCGCACCTCCGCGGGCATGGTCCGGCTTCCGGTGCCCTTCAGGCCCACCACGATGCCGTACCCGCGGACCACGACGTCGTTGAAGCCGAGCAGGATGGCCTCGCTCGCGATCGTGCCGCGCAGGATCGGATCCACCTCGATCTCGAAGGTGGGCTTGGGAACCGTGCTCGAAGGCTTCGGACGTGGCGCCGCCTCCTCGATGTTGGAGCACGCCGCAAGCGCGGCGGCAAGCAGGATCGACACGAAGCGGCGCATGGGCTGGAAAGGGTAGCGGCTCGCAGCCTCACGCCGTCAGGCGCAACGCCTCGGGCGGCGGGCACTCCACGGTGCGACGTCCCGTCCGCTCGGGGTAGGCGAGTCGCCACGCATGCAGAAGGAGAGGTTCGGGCTTTCGTCCCGGGGGCAGCGTGGAAGTGTTCGGTGGCGCGTCGGCACGGTAGATGCGGTCACCCACGATCGGGCATCCGAGCGCCGCCAGATGCACGCGGATCTGGTGCAGCCGACCGGTGACGGGCTCCACTTCAAGCAGGGTCTCGCCACCGCGTCGCCCCAGCGTGCGCCAGCGCGTGAGTGCCGACTCCCCGCCGCGCACCGGCAAGAGCGCCACCTTCATGCCGCCACGGATCTCCTCGCGGATGGCACGCGAGCAACTGCCCTCGGCGGACGGAGGCGAGCCGGACACGCGCGCCAGGTACGTCTTGCCGATCTCGCGTCGCTCGAAGGCGCCACGCAGCGCGTCGTACGCGGCGGCCGTCTTCGCGAGCAGCACGCAGCCGGAAACCTCGCGATCCAGTCGATGCAGCAGTCCCCAGTCGCGGTCCGCGCCGAGCTGCGCCAGTGCGTCGCCGCGCAGCGCGAAGACGCCGTTGAGCAGCGTGTCATCGGCATGTCCGCGTCCGGGCTGGGTCACCATGCCGGCGGGCTTCGCCACGCACAGGGCATCCTCCGACTCGTGCAGGATCACGGGCGCAAGGTCGGGCCGCGGGGTGGGTCTTCGTCGCGCCAGATCTCCGTCCTGCCGTGTTCGCGTGTCGCGCATGGCAGGGCAGTATCGCCAAGGAAGCCCCAGCCTGCCTGCCTCGCTACGCTGCGGCGATGGCACGCACGTCCCACGGAACCGCCGCACGGCTCGCGCCCTTCGGCGAGAGCGTCTTCGCGCGCATCAGCCGTCTGGCCGCCGAGCACGGCGCGGTGAACCTGGGGCAGGGGTTCCCCAACTTCGACGGCCCGCAGTTCGTGAAGGATGCCGGCAAGCGCGCCATCGACGAGGGATTCGGCCAGTACGCCAGGTTCATCGGCCTCCCCGAGGTCAATCGCGCGATTGCCGCTCGGTTCAAGTTGGATCAGGGGATGGAGTTCGATCCTGAGCGCGAAATCACCGTGACCAGCGGTTGCACCGAGGCGATCGCGGCGACCATGCTGGGGCTGGTCGATCCGGGCGACGAGGTGGTGCTCTTCGAGCCCTTCTACGACTCGTATCCGGCGACTGCCGCGATGGCCGGCGCCGTGGTGAAGCCGGTTCGTCTGGAGGCGCCGCACTTCCGGCTCCCCGTGGAAGCGCTGCGGCACGCCGTCACGCCGCGCACGCGCCTGATCCTGCTGAACACGCCGCACAATCCGACGGGCCGGATCTTCGACGCCGATGAACTTCGCGCCGTCGCCGAGATTGCCCGTGCCGCCGACTGTCTGGTCGTCAGCGACGAGGTCTACGAGCACCTCTGGTACGCCAGGCCACACACGTCGATCGCATCGCTTCCCGGCATGCGCGAGCGAACGATCGTGCTTTCGAGTCTCGGCAAGAGCTTTTCCCTCACGGGCTGGAAGGTGGGGTGGGCCATCGCGCCACCGAATCTGTCCGCGGGCATCCGAGCCGCGCACCAGTTCCTGACCTTCGCGACAGCCACGCCACTGCAGCGCGCCTGTGTGGAGGCGCTGTCCGCGCCCCCGAGCTACTTCGAGGCGCTGCGCCGGGAATACGACGAGCGCAGGCAGGCGCTGCTGGGGGTCCTGCGCAACGCCGGATTCGATCCCCTGACCCCCGAGGGCTCGTATTTCGTGCTGGCCGAGCACGGCCGCTTCGGACACCCCTCCGATGAGGCCTTCTGCGAGCATCTGATCCGGGATGTGGGGGTTGCGGCGATCCCGTGCAGCCCGTTCTACGCCAACAGGGTGGGCGCGGACCGCCTCGTCCGCTTTGCCTTCTGCAAGACCCTGGACACGATCCGGCAGGCTGGGGAGCGCCTGAAAGCCCGGCTTCACCCCCTCGCGGCCGCGGGAGGTTCCTGCTAAACTGTTCGGCTCGCCCGATTGCAGGAGAACCCATCGTGTACGCCATCTTCGAAGACAGCGGAACCCAGATCCTCGTTCGCAAGGACGACGAGATCGAGATCGACCTCCGGCCCCTCACCGAGGGCCAGAAGACCTTCACCTTCGACAAGGTGCTCGCGGTCGGCACAGCCGACGGCAAGCCCGCGAAGATCGGTCTGCCGTACCTGGCCGGCGCCAAGGTGACCGCGGAGCTCGTCTCCGAGGAAACCGGCCCGAAGCTGCGGATCGGCAAGTACTCGCGCCGCAAGGGCTATCGCCGCACGCTGGGTCATCGCCAGACCTCGCTGCGCGTGAAGGTCACTGCGATCAGCGCCTGAGCCGAGGAATTCAAGCGAAACTCGCGGCCCTGCCCATCGAGGGCGGGGCCGTTTCGCGTACAGTGCTCGCGTGGATAGGAGACCGCCCTCCGACGTTCGCGTCGGGGTGAGGAAAGTCCGGACACGACAGGGCAACGGTGATGGCGAACGGCCACCGGCCAAGCTGAAGGCCAGGGACAGTGCCACAGAGAACGAACCGCCGAACGGCCCGCAAGGGTGCGTGGCAAGGGTGAAAAGGTGCGGTAAGAGCGCACCGCTCCAGCGGCGACGCTGGGGGCACGGAAAACCCCACCGCGTGCAAGCGCAAGCAGCCCCAGCCGGGCAACCGGCTCCCGTGGTCCACGGGCGTGGGCGGGTCGCGTGCTTCGAGGCCGTCGGCAACGGCGGTCCAGAGAGAAATGGTCACCACCGGCTTCGGCCGGCACAAAATCCGGCTTATTTCCACACTGAGCGGCGGCGGGTCTTCGGGCCCGCCGCGTCATTTTTCGGGCTCGCCCGCGGTCTCTTCGTTCAAAATCCCGGGTTTCCTCTTGAACTCGAAGCGGTCCTCGCGACAATCGGGGACTACACCCGCCGCGGGGTGCCATCGACTGCCGGAGGTTCCGGCAGGGGTGGGCCCGGCAGGATGCCATCGCGACGGCTTTCACAGGAGACGCGCATCATGTCCGCTTCAAAGACTTCCAGCCTGCAGGCCTACACGCTGCTGCTGTACCGCAAGGCCATCCATCCCGAATTCTTCCAGATCCAGGCGCGCAAGCGCATCGAGCATCCGCAGTACGAGTTCGAGGGCTGGGTCTTCAAGGGCGGTCATGCCGGTCGCTTCCAGTTCGGTGAAACCTGCCTGTGCGAAGTGGTGCTTGAAGGCGGACAGAACCTGCCCGACAAGGGCCTGGTCACCACCATGCCATGCGCGGGCGAGCGCGAGTTCGACGAGAAGTTCGGCGACAACCTGAAGTACGTCACCACGCTGCAGACCGAGACGCTGAGCGAGCACCTGTACACCGGCACCTATCGCGAGATGCTGGCCCACGGCCGCGATCGCAACTGCATCATGTTCAACTGGAACGACGAGCAGGGACGCCCCAACCTGTCGCTGCTCGACATCCAGCGATATCTCAACGCGGTGCATGTGCAGGGCTATCACCTGCGCAGCGACTGCGGCATGGTGCTGCGCACGCAGACCATGTTCGAGATGAGCGACCCAAAGAAGAAGCCCGCTCGCGGCTGATCCGGTGACCGACGCGCGCATCGGCGTGCTGGCGGGTCTGGCGACCGCCGGCCTGTGGGTGGTGTCCGGCCTGTCCTTCACCAAGTCGGGACAGGCACTCGGCGCCACGCGCGTGAACCTTTTTCGCACGGTCGCGGCGGCGGTGGTGCTCTGCGGAATCCAGTGGTTCTCGCTTGGCCGCCTGGCGCCGGGCATGCCCGATTCCGCGCTCGCGTGGCTTGCGGTCAGTGGCGTGCTTGGGCTGACGATCGGCGATCAGTTCCTGTTCACGGGCTACGTCATGCTTGGGCCGCGCCTGGTGAGCGTGCTCATGACGCTTGCGCCAAGCATGTCGGCGATCCTGGCATGGAGCTTCTTCGGCGAGACCATGAATCCTGTCGGCGTGGCTGGAATGCTCATCACGACGGCCGGCGTCGCGTGGGCCGCGCTGGGACGCGCGGCCGCCGACAGCCCGCACACGCCGCGCGAACGACGGACCGGATTGATGTTCGGCGTGGCGGCCGCGCTGTGTCAGGCGGCTGGCATGGTCGCGGCGAAGCGCGGTCTGGATCAGGGCGTGCAGGCCTTCGACGCGCAGACGATCCGCATGTACTCCGGCGCGCTGACCGTCATTCCGCTTGCGCTCCTTGCGCGCTCGGCCGGACTCACCGTGCAGGCACGTCCCTCGCGACGCGCCTTCGCCATTCTCGCGCTGGGCGTCGTCAGCGGGCCGCTGTTCGGCGTCTACTTCAGCATGCTCTCGACGGCGAAGGTTCCTGTCGGCGTCGCCGCCACGCTGATCGGTCTTGTGCCGGTGCTCATCCTGCCCGCCACTCGCATCATCGACGGCGAGCGCATCCCCGCGCGCGCGTGGATCGGTGCGATCATCGCCGTGGCCGGCATCGCGGTGCTGTCCATGGGAGCTTCCGCGCCGCCGGACACGTCCGATCCATCGCCCGCGACGGTGCCGTCCGTGACGGAGAACGCGCGATGACGCGCGCGCGTCACGCATTGCTGCAGGCGGACCGTGCCATGGGGCTGTCGCATGCGCCGCGAAGGCGTGAAGCCGATCCACTCGACGCGAGCGTCCCGGCGAGCCTCTCGGAGCCCGCCCCAGGCGTCCCCGCGCTGGACCTGCCGATTGCCGAAAGGGCCTCGGCGCCAGCGACGCCGTCGGGCACGGCACGCGCCATTCCCGCCCCGGTGGCGCATGGTGGAATTGCCGTGCGTGGCGTGGAAGCCCTTGAGGCCCTGCGTCAGCGCCACGACCGCGAATGTCCCCATTGCACCACGGCCACCGCGCACACGCAGACGGTCTTTGGCGAGGGCGATCCGGAAGCGCGCCTGATGTTCATCGGCGAGGCTCCGGGCGAGACCGAGGACCGCCTCGGTCGTCCCTTCGTGGGGCGTGCCGGCGAGAAGCTGGACGAGATGATTCGGGCGATGGGCCTCGGGCGTGAACAGGTCTACATCGCCAATGTGCTCAAGAGCCGGCCGCCAGAGAATCGCACGCCGCTGCAGCACGAAGTCGACGCGTGTGGGCCGTACCTCATCGAGCAGATCCTGACGATCCGTCCGGAGGTGATCGTGACGCTGGGCGGCCCGGCGACCAAATTGCTCCTGGCGACCGATGTGGGCATCACGCGGTTGCGGGGGGTCTGGAGCGAATGGCGATCGCCGGGTGGAGAGGCCTCCATCCCTGTCATGCCGACCTACCACCCGGCGTACCTGCTCCGGAATTACACCCCCCAGACGCGCGGCGAGATGTGGTCAGACCTGCAGGCCGTCATGGCTCGGCTCGGACTCGGTCGGAAGTAGGCGAGGGGCGTGATTTCAAATTTCCAATGATTGGCGCATCCGGGGCGGGAGGGGCCGCGTAGAGGCTGATACGTCGGGCTTTGCCCGCCGCCAACCGAGCCCCCCACGAGGAGCCTGCCTGCGGCCTTGCCGCGGCAGGCTCTTTCAATTCATGGATACCGGATCAGCGCAGCACAGGCCGGATCGAGCGTCGGTGCACCCACGGGCTGCCAGCGGAGGGGTCCCTCGCCACCGAGCGCCACGCGCACCTCAGGCGGTGATCGCCAGCGCCGCGCAGGACACCATCGAACCCGCCGTGGTGTCCCGCATCTGGCGATAGTCGATCAGTTCCACCGACGCCGGCTTCGCGATGCGAAGCAGGGCGCTCATGTTGCCCACGCTGCACCAGCGGCTGACGTTGTTCTGTGCCGCAAAGGGCGCCACGAACGCGTTGGCATCGCCGCCACAGAAAAGTCGGAGCCGTTCCCGATCAAGCTGCTCCACCTGCTGGGCAATGGGATCCGTGACGGGTCCCGGGTCGCCGAACTGCGGACCGACATGGCTCAGGTCGCTGCTGGCGATGTACAGGGTGTTTCCGCCAAGCTCGCTCAGTGCGGTGGTCAGTGAGGCCACGAATTCGTCGGTTGTGGCGCGTGCGCCGTCGTCGGCAACCATCGGCCGCAGCGGATCCGGCACCAGCGCGGCGATCACGGGCACCTCGCCGTAGAGGTGCTGCACCCATGGCAACTGCAGCTGGATCGAGTGCTCGCCCAGATGGTCCATCTGGTCCGCGTAGATCCGCTTGGCCCCAAGCGACTTCTCCAGGAACGCCAGCACCGCACGATCCGCGGGTGCAATGCCGAGCGGCGTCTGGAAGCCGAATTCACTCAGCACCACGCCATCGCCAATGCCGAAATGGTTCGTGCCGAGCACCACCACGCGGTCCGGCTTGCGATCGGGGTTCAGCGCACGGTACGCGGCCGCGTAGTTGTGCCAGCCCGATGCGTAGTCCAGATGCGGCGCCACCAATCCCGACACCGTGCCCGGAATCTCGGGGTCCTCGGCCTGGCCAAGCCATCCCGCGATGGCCGTGTTGGCGGCCTCGGCGTTCTCTCCAAGCGGCGCGGTGCAGGACGTGGGGAAGTGGCCCGACTCGTTGATGCGGGCCTTGGCCAGGCGCTCCAGCTCCTCGAAGCGCGGTCCCCACAGAAGCCCGAGCTCATCCATTCGCGTCACGATCTCGCGCAGGATGTTCATCGGGGCCTTGGTGCGCGCGGAGAGTTCCTCCAGGGACTCGCGCCCCTGGAACTGCAGGATCAACGGAAGGACCTGGGGCTGGACCGCCATGGTCTGGGCAGACAGTCGCGACGGGTCGTACAGAAGCACGATCGGCTGCTGTCCTTCCTGCTGCATGCCCCGGGGCTGGAAATTCCGGATGCAGGGGCGCTGAAGGTGTTCCGGCAGTGGGGCTTCCGTTTCGGTCATGGGAGCGGCAGTGTAATGGCCCTCATCGGCGGTCCGGGAATTCGACCGAACCTGCCTCAGATCCACGCGTTGGCTGGCCGATGATCGAACGTGGTCCGGGGTAGAATCGGACCGTTCGCCTCCGACCGCAACAGGATCCACCATCATGCTTCGAAACCTGCTGACCATCGCCTGTCTCGCAAGCCAGCTGGCCGCGCCCGTTTCATTGGCGCAGGATGCGCCGGACGCTCCGGCTCCGGCCGCGGCACCGCCCGTGAAGAAGCGTCCCACGGCGGCCTCCGGCGCGGAGCAGGTGGGTGCGGGGGTGACCCGTCAGGAGCGCATGAAGAATGCGGTGTCCCAGACCTCGGCGCCCGTCGCGGCAGGCGGGGCTGATCCGACGGGCGGGGCGGTGCAGGCCGTCGTCGACACCACGCCGGTGGTGAAGATCGAGCCCGAGGTCCTGGATCTGGGCGAGATGGTGGTGGACACGGCGAAGACCGGCAAGGTCACGATCACGAACATCAGCGACAAGCCGGTCACGATCGCGAAGGCGATCACCAGCTGTGGCTGCACCACGGCGGGCGCCCCGAAGGATCCGATTCCGCCGGGCGGCTCCGCCGAGGTCGAGATCACGCTGAAGCCTGGCCCCAAGCCGGGCGTGCCGCTGAGCAAGCGCGTGACCTTCCAGATCGACGGCCACGCCCCGATGATGGTCACGGTGCAGGGCAAGGTTCCGGCGTACATCACCATGACGCCCGACATTCTCGAGGCACCCGGCGAGGGCAAGACGGCGGAGGGTGCGATCACGCTGAAGAGCGTGGATGGCACCACGCCGTTCAAGATCACCTCGGTCGTTCCGCCCATCGTTCCGGATGCCGCCGGCGATGCCAAGGTGGAGCATGTCGTGCACGTCGACTGGAAGCAGTGGGACGAGACCGGGAAGACGATCAAGCTCACCTTCACCACCGATCACCCCAAGGTGCCCTCGCTCAGCTGCCTGATTCGCCGTCCGGTGAACCCGGCCGGCGATCCGCGTGGTCCGGCGGGCCCATCGTCCGCGGATCGCGCCGCGAGCGCGCTGGTGACCGCGGCCCGCAGTGGCGATGTCGAGAAGGTGAAGAAGGAACTCGAGGGAGGCGCCAACGTGAACGCGCCCGACAGCGCCGGGGGCCGCAGCGCGCTGCACTGGGCCGCCAAGGAGGGCAAGATCGACGTGATCCCCGTGCTGCTGGCGAAGGGCGCCGACGTGAACGTGCGAGACCGTGCGGGCAAGACCGCGCTGTGCATCGCCGGCGAGAACGGCAAGGTCGAGGCGGTGGCGCTGCTGCTGGCGGCCAAGAGCGACGTGAACGCCACGGATCGCATGGGCGGAACGCCGCTCATGTGGGCGGCGGCGCTCGGTTCCCCGGACACCGTGAAGGCGCTGATCGACGCGGGTGCGACGGTGAACATCGCCGACAAGAACGGTCTCACGCCGCTGCTCTGGGCTGCGAGCACCGGTGACCCGCGAACGGTCGAGCTGCTCATCGCCAGCAAGGCCGATCTTGCGGCGCAGGACAACCTGACCGGCGACAACGCGCTCATGCGGGCGGCGCGCAATGGCAAGATCGAGAGCCTCAAGGCGCTGCTTGCCGCGAAGGCGGACATCGAGGCCAGGAATCGCCAGGGCATGACGCCGTGGCTGATCGCGGCGGCCAGCGGCAAGGCGGAGAAGCTCCAGGCCCTGAAGGAGGCCGGCGCGAACGTGCAGGCGACGGATGCCCGCGGCTGGAACGCGGTGGATCACGCGCGCAATCGCGCGGACGGTTCGGCGCGCGAAGTCGAGACGTATCTGGTGACCGAGCTCAAGCTCGCTCCATCGGGCGCTGGGCAGGGGGCGAAGTGACCGTCGCCGCCGGCGATCGCGCTTCCAGCTCCAGCCAGGGGTCGGCGGCTGCCGCGCTTGCTGCGCGCGTGCGCCAGGTGCACACGCTGAACAGCACCGCCTCCGTCCTTGGCTGGGATCAGGAGACGATGATGCCCGAGGGTGGCGTGGAGCACCGCGCCTCGCAGCTGGCGCTGCTGGCGAAGCTCGCGCACCAGACCTTCACCGCGCCCGAGATGAAGGACCTGGTTTCGGGCGCCGTGGCCGAGACCGCCAGCCTGCCGCAGGACCACCCGGACCGCGTGGACGCGCGCGAGATCGAGCGTGACTGGCAGAAGGCCACGCTGCTGCCCGAGTCCCTGGTGACGGAACTGGCGGAACTGTCGAGCAAGGCGATGCACGCGTGGGCGGCGGCGCGCAAGGCGAGCGATTTCGGGCGATTCCGGCCGTTGCTGGAGCGCACGGTCGAGCTGAACCGCAGGAAGGCCGAGTGTCTGGGATGGCCGAAGGGCGGCGAACCCTGGGACGCGCTGGCGGATCATTACGAGCCGGGCCTGACGGCTGCCTCGGTTGCCTCGGTCTTCACGCCCCTTCGGCAGCGACTGCAGGGACTGCTGGATCGCCTGAAGGGCGCGTCGCGAAAGCCCTCGAACGCCTTCAACGAGCATGCGCTCGCGATCGCCGATCAGGAACGCTTCGTGCGTTTCGTGGCCAAGCGGATCGGCTTCGACTTCACGCGCGGCCGCCTCGATCGCAGCACGCATCCGTTCTGTGGCGGCAGTCACTGCAACGACGTGCGCATGACCACGCGCTATCTGGAGACCTGCGTGCTCGACGCCCTCGGCAGCACCATGCACGAGGCGGGTCACGGCATGTACGAGCAGGGGCTCGACGGCACGCGCATCGGCCTGCCGATGGGCGAGGCGGCGGGTCTCTCGGTGCACGAGAGCCAGAGTCGGCTCTGGGAGAACCAGGTCGGCCGCAGCCGGGGCTTCTGGAGCTGGTGTCGAGGCGAGCTGCCCGCGTTCTTCGGCGACGCCTGCGATCGCTTCTCGCTGGACGAGCTCTACGAGGCTGCCAACGTCGTCGAGCCCGGATTCATCCGGGTCGAGGCGGACGAGGGCACGTACAACATGCACGTGATGATCCGCTTCGAACTGGAGCGGTCCCTGATCCGGGGAGATCTGGCGGTGAAGGATCTGCCGGGGGTCTGGAACGGCATGTACCGTGATTATCTGGGCGTGGAGGTCCCCGACGATCGTCGTGGGTGCCTCCAGGACGTGCACTGGAGCATGGGTGCGATCGGCTATTTCCCCACCTACACGCTGGGCACGCTTCTGGCGGCGCAACTCTTCGAGCAGGCCCGCAAGGACATTCCCGGTCTCGACGCGGGCATCGCGACGGGCGAGTTTGCGCCGCTGCTGGCGTGGCTGCGCAAAAACGTGCATGCGGAGGGGCGGCGCCATCGCCTCGACGCGCTGTGTCGCAAGGTCACGGGCCAGCCCCTGTCGGCCGACCCGCTCATGCGGCACCTCGAGGGCAAGCTGCTGCCGATCTACGGATTGGCGTAAAGATCGCGTTTCGGTCGATGAAACCATGCTTGGCTCCGCTAGACTGCGGGGCTCTCCATGGAACTCCGAAACGTCGCCATCATCGCCCACGTCGACCACGGCAAGACCACGCTCGTGGATGCCATGCTCCGCCAGGCCGGGACCTTCCGCGCCAATGAAGCCGTCGCCGAGTGCGTGATGGATTCGAATCCGCTCGAGCGCGAGCGCGGCATCACCATCCTGGCCAAGAACTGCGCGGTCACCTACCAGGTTCGCAAGGGCCCGAAGGCCGGCACCGCGGTGCGCGTCAACATCATCGACACGCCGGGCCACGCCGACTTCGGTGGCGAGGTGGAGCGGGTGCTGCGCATGGCCGACGGCTGCGTGCTGCTGGTCGACAGCCTCGAGGGTCCGATGCCGCAGACGCGCTTCGTGCTTCAGAAGGCGCTGCAGATCGGCCTCAAGCCGATCGTGGTGGTGAACAAGTGCGATCGGCCGGACGCGCGGCCCGACGCCGTCGTGAACGAGGTCTTCGACCTGCTGGTGGATCTGGGCGCCGACGAACTGGCGCTCGACTTCCCGGTGCTGTGGGCGAGCGGTCGCGACGGCTGGGCCAGCCTGGACCGCAACCAGCGCGACCGTGGCGTGGAGGACCTGTTCGAGGCGATCATCGAGCGCGTGCCTGCGCCAACCAACGACGCGACCGGCCCGCTGCAGTTCCTGGTGACGAATCTGGACTACAGCGGCTACGTGGGCCGAATCGCCATTGGCCGCGTGATCCGCGGCGTGATGAAGCCCGGCATGGCCGTGGGCCTGTGCCGCGACAGCGGCAAGGTGGACAAGGGCAAGATCACCAAGCTCAGCCAGTTCTCCGGTCTGGGTCGCTCCGAGGCGTCGGAAGTGCTGGCGGGCGACCTGTGCTGCGTGGAGGGGATTCCCGACATCGCGATCGGCGACACGATCGTGGATCCGGAGCGACCCGAGGCGCTGCCGCGCGTGAGCGTGGACGAGCCCACGCTGCACATGGTGTTCCGCATCAATGACGGTCCCCTCGGCGGCAAGGAAGGCAAGTTCGTCACCAGCAGGCAGATCAGCGAGCGCCTGGACCGTGAGTTGCGCTCGAACGTCGCGCTGAAGGTGCAGTCGGGCGACAGCGCCGACGAGTTCAAGGTGAGTGGCCGCGGCCTGCTGCATCTGGGCGTGCTGCTGGAAACCATGCGCCGCGAGGGCTTCGAGCTCACGGTGGGCAAGCCCGAGGTCATCGAGCGCGAGATCGACGGGGTGAACTGCGAGCCGTGGGAGCGCCTCACGCTGGACGTGGAGAATTCCGGCATGGGCGCGGCCCTCGAATTGCTGGGTTCCCGTGGCGGCGAGATCGGCAAGGTCGATCCACGTGGCACGCGCATGCACATCGAGGCGGACATTCCCGCGCGTGGCCTGATCGGGCTGCGCACGCGACTGTTGAACGCGACCGGCGGCGAGGCCGTGATGCACCACGCCTTCGCGGCCTGGCGTCCGGTCAGTCCCAATGCCGTGAAGCCGCGCGCGAACGGCGTGATGATCGCCAATGAGGGCGGTCCGGCGACGGCCTACGCGCTCGAGACGCTGAGCGAGCGCGCGGTCATGTTCGTGCGCCCCGGCGACGTCTGCTACGAGGGCATGCTGGTGGGCGAGAACAGCCGCGACAACGATCTGGTGGTGAACGCCGTGCGCGTGAAGCCCTTCAGCAACGTGCGCGCGGCCGCGAAGGACGCCACGGTGGTGCTGAAGCAGCCGCGCATCATGAGCCTGGAGGCCGCCCTCGAGTACATCGAGGAGGACGAGCTCGTGGAGATCACGCCGACGGCCGTGCGCATGCGCAAGAAGCTGCTGAAGGAAGCCGATCGCCGGCGCGTGGAGCGCAGTGAGCGAAGCAAGGCGGAGGCCCTCGCGCGGGAAGCCTGATGGCGACCTTGGTGATGAAGTTCGGCGGCACGTCCGTGGCGGATCCTGACCGGATCCGACGGGCGGCGCGCCGGGTCGCCGAGAGTCGAGCCGATGGCCACCGCGTGGCGGTGGTCGTGAGCGCCATGGGGCACACCACGGATCACCTGATCGCGCTGGCAGGACAGGTGAGCCGCACGCCGGGGCGGCGGGAGCTGGATGCCCTCATGAGCACCGGCGAGGCGGTGAGCGCGGCGCTGGCCGCGATAGCCCTCGAGGACCAGGGACTGCCCGCCCGCAGCCTGAACGCCTTTCAGGCGGGCATGCGAACCGACGGCGCCCATGGGCGCGCGAAGCTGCAGTCGATCGACGCGAAGATGCTGGAGCGGCTGCTGGACGAAGGCGTGACGCCGGTCATCACGGGCTTCCAGGGGTTCTCGCCCGAGGGCCTGCTGACCACGCTCGGCCGCGGCGGCAGCGATACCACCGCGGTGGCGGTGGCGGCCGCGCTGCGGGTGCAGGAGCGGGGGGGCTGCTGCGAGATCTACACCGACGTGGATGGGGTGCATACCGCCGATCCGCGGCTGGTTCCGGAGGCGCCGAAGCTTGGCGCCATCACCTACGACGAGATGCTGGAACTGGCCGCGATGGGCGCCGGCGTGATGCACGCGCGTGCAGTCGTGTTCGGCCAGCGCCACAATGTGCCCATTCACGTCCGCCACAGCCAGCGCCCCGAGCCTGGCACGATGATCCAACGGGAGACTTCGCGCATGGAATCGATCGCCGTCATCGGCTGCGCCCTCAAGAGCGACCTCGGCCGCGTGCAGTTGCAGGGCCTCCCGCGTGCCGCGGGCGTGCAGGCCCAGGTCTTCAGCGCCATCAGCGCGCGTGGCATCCTGGTGGACGACATCATCCAGACCGAGGGGCCTGCCGGAGTCGAGTTGGCCTTCACGGTGGAGCATGGCGAGCTGCCCGAGGTGAAGATGGCGGTCACCGAGGCGATCGAACAGCTCGGGTCAGGCCGCATCGACCTGGAAGTCGGACTGGCCAAGGTCAGCGCGGTGGGCACGGGCATGCGCAGTCACGCGGGCGTGGCCACTCGCATGTTCCACGCGCTTGGCGCGGCGGGCATCCCGATCCGAAACATCACCACCAGCGAGATCCGGATCAGCTGCCTGGTGCCTCAGGAGCACGGTGAACGCTCGCTGCGTCTGGTGCACGAGGCCTTCGGGCTGGAGCGGGGCGAGCGCGTGACGCTGGCCGAGCAGCTCGGAACCGCCTGAGCCGCGCGCCCCTCGCCGCTGCGGATCGGAAAGAAAGCGCCCCGGCCGTTCGGACCGGGGCGCCTGTGTTTCCGGGTGTCCGCCGAGACTCAGGAGCAGGGTCCGAAACTCAGCAGCATGAACGACACGTCCGACGCGCCGACCTCGCCGTCGCCGTCAAGATCCTCGGGGCAGCCCGAGCACGGTCCCGCCGAGAGCAGCAGGAACGAGATGTCGCCCGCCGTGGTCTCGCCGTCGCCGTCGAGATCGCTTGGGCAGGGGTTCGCCGCCGGGATCGCCGAGATCTCGATGTCGTCCACGTTCCAGCCGCCGTACACGATGCTCGTGTCGGTCGGTCCGATCGTCCATCGCAGATAGACGGTCGCCTGGTTGTCGGCGATGCCCGAGATGTCGTAGGTCACCGTGGACCACGCCGTCTCCTTCAGCGTGGCGCCGTTCTGCCAGAGCGTGGTCCACGTGGTGCCGTCGTTGCTCACGGCGACACTGGCCTTGTCATAGCTGCTCGACTCCACGTTCAGCCAGCGCTTGAACGAGACCTTGGTGCCCGTCAGCCCGGTGCAATCGAAGGCCGTCGAGGTGAGCGTGTAGGCCGGCATGCTGTTCGTGTAGTCGCCGGCCAGGTTGTAGCCGTACACGTTGCTGCCGGTGGCACCCGAGGTCGGATCCTTGGCGCCGTTGCTGGAGCCGCCACCTGTCGGCACGCCGAAGCCCCACTGGCCGGTCGTGGTCCATCCTGGGTTCGTGTCCAGCGGCTCGCTGTAGACCACCTGCCGCGGCTGGCACCCGCCAGCGGCCTGCGCGATGCGCAGGCTCCAGCCATTGAGCGTGCCCGTGTCGGTGTTGGCCGCATCCGACACGCGAAGACGCCATTGTCCCGCGGTCCGCTCGCCGTCGAGCCCCGAGAGTGACGCCGCGGGCACGGTGCCGCCGCCCTCGTCGTCGTAGGTGGTCACGATGTCGTCGGCGCCGCTTCCGGTGCGGTTGTGCAGCGCGATCACCGTGCCGGCAGGCGAGGTGAGCTCGACGATCAGATCGCCGATGTAGGTGTGCGTGATGTTCACGGCCACGTCGATGTCGCCGATGCACACGTCATCCGGCACCGTGATGTAGCTGTAGACGGTGGTGTTGTCGGCGATCGGCTTCGGGATGTCCGTCGCCGCATAGACCTGCCGGCCAACCTCGAGGGTTGCGCCGCGGGTCGTGCTGCCGCTGCCACCGCTGGCGTTGGCGATGGCGACCTGGCCCGTGTAGACGCCCGCCGAAAGACCCGTGGCGGTTCCGCCGAAGGCCACGGTGATGGTGCGCGAGGCGCCCTGCGTGTTCAGCGTGAACGACAGGGGGGCAGCGGAACCATCCACCGTCAGCCAGCCAGCGTTCGGCGTGACCGTGACGTTGACAGGCGCGGTCTTGGTGCTGGTGATCACGTACTGCTGGGTGGTGGTGAACGGCCCGCCCACGGCGCCGCCGCCGGTGATGGCGGTGGATGGCGTGACCGCGATGCCGGTCTGGCCCACCTCAACCGTGTAGGGCACGTTCGTGATGATGTTGTTCGTCGTGTCGGTGAACACCACGTTGGCCGTGTAGATGCCGGCAGGCTTCGAGAGCAGGCCCGAACCTGCGCTCACCACGACGGAGGCATTGCCGCCGGACGCGAGGGTGCCGCCCAGCGGGCCCGCACCGCCATTGAGCTGCAGTCCGATGTCCGCCGAGAGCGACACCGTGTAGTTCACGGCGTTCGACGAGCCGTTCGTCAGGTTGTGCGTGACGGGCAGGCCGGTGAAGGGGCCGCCGACGTTTCCAAGCGCGGTGACCGCGGAGGTCGGCGAGACGCTCAAGCCACCCGTGGTGCGGGTGTTCACGACCAGCGTTCCGGTGTTGTCCGGATCGAGCCAGGTCTTCACGCCGGTGGATGCGGTGCCACCGCCGTTCCACGACACGCTCAGGCGGCCGTAGAAGTCGTTCGTGATGCTGGAGCAGCTGGCGGAGCCGCCGTGGAGCTGGCCCACGATCTGGTGGTTCTGGTTGTACAGCGGGCTGCCGGAACTGCCCGGCTCCGTGGTGCCGAGTTCCCAGTTGCCGACGCGGATGTGCGTGCCGTCGCCGGGCGAGGAGCTGCTGTTGTAGCTCGTCGTGGTGCTCGCCTGGTTGTCGAAGCTGATGCGCTTCTCGTCGGTGTTGGGGTGGTGGATCGCCACGTTGCTCGTGGTCTCCACATTGCGCGCGTCAAAGCCCGAGTACGACACCTTCCAGGCCTGATTGGGCTGGCTGCTCAGCTGCACCAGCGTCATGTCCGAAGGGGAGTACTCCGCGCGCAGGGTGGAGCCGCTCGTGAACTGCGTCAGCTGGCCGTTGCCGGCGCTGCCGCTCGCCGTGCTTCCCGGCGTTCGGCAGGTGCTGTTCTCGTAGTTCCAGAAGACGACGAGCGAGGCGGCGTTGCTGGAGCGCACGCCGCAGTGGTAGGCAGTGAGGAAGTACGGCGTCAGGTCCTGGCGCACGTTGTTGATCATGGCGCCGGTGCAGAAGCGGGAGCCGCCGGTCGACATCACGCCGACTGAGGGGATCTCGTCGCGCCAGCCGTCGCCCTGCGGGCAGACGACATCCACGTTGCAGGAGCCGCTCTTGTCGAGGGCGGCCGCCTCCTTGGCGATCTCCATGAATCGGCGGTATCCGGCGTTGACGGAGCCGATGACGAGCCGGACATCCTTCTCGAACGCCTTGTCGACGGTCAGTTCGACCACGATCTCGTTGCCCGGCACCGGCGGCGTCCAGAGCTGGCCATGATCGGCGTTGTCGGCGGCGGTGAACGGACGGACGATCGACGCCATCGTGCCGTCATGCACGAACAGCGTCGCGGTCTTGGGCAGCCAGAACTGCGTGAAACCGAGGTTCATGCTGACGGCGTTGTCGCAAACCAGTCGCAGTCGCCACACCCGGCGCTCGGCACCATCCTTGTCGGCGACCGTTTCCCAGGTGCCGTCCATGTCCGGGGTCAGGTGGACCTCGTTCGGGATGGCGTAGCGCGGCGCTTCGCCGGCGACGGCGGCAAGCTCGTCGTCCGCGGCGATCTTGCCGTAGTCGAGTTCGGGCGCGAAGCGAGCGTCCACCAACGCGGCCGGCAGCAGGTCCATCTGCGTGGCGGCGGGCTTCTCGAGGACGCGGGTGTCGGCGGCGCTGGCAGGCATCGCCCCAGACAGGAGCGCGATGGCCGTCAGGCAGGAGCGGAGCGCGCGCAACGAGTTCGAGCGGATCTTCATGTGACGTGGTCCTTCAGTCACTGGAATGCGAAACCCGGCGTCCACAGGGGCGCCGGTTCATCGCAACATAGACCGGTTTGTGAACCATGCCTAAATGAAGTGCGGTCTTGTGCAGATTTCAGCCCGGACTGCGTGTGGGGCTCGATTTAACAGAACACCCATTATGGGCGCAAAGGGGAGTTCAGCGCTGCGGCGCCGAGGTTTGCGTTCCAGCCGATGCCTCGGCCTGCCTGGGTGGCGTGGCGTCCGGTGGCACCGGCATCGAGGCGTCGTTCGGCCGGCCGTCCTTGGTCCAGGTTGGGTTGCAGGCGGCCTGGGCCAGCGTGAGCACCAGCAGACAGGCAGCTCGGGTGGGCATCGTTCTGTCTCCGTGGTTGGTCATTCCGTTCCCTCCTCGAGGTCCCGGCTGTCGATGGGCCGGGTGATCTGGTACTGCCCGGAGAACCAGCGACCAAGGTCCGCGGCGCGGCAGCGCGGGCTGCAGAAGGGCCAGTTCGCGTCGAAGGGCCCGACGGCCGCCTCGCACGATGGGCACGGCTTCGCGCACAGGGTTGCGCCGACGCGCTCGGCCAGGGTCCCCTGCGCAACGCGGATCTCGATCGATCGGGCGGAGGCGTCGACAGGGGTGATCCGAACGTCGACCGGCCGCTCCGGCCAGACCTCGGGGACCTTCTCGGGCCATTCGATCGCGAAGACGGTGTCGACCGCCCCGGGTTCCACGCCGGCGTCTCGCAGCTCATCGGTCGAGTTGACGCGGTACGCGTCCACATGCACGAGGTTGGCGAGAGATCCTGGGTATCGGCTCATCACCGTGAACGTGGGACTGTGCACGGCCGCCGCGTCACAGCCCAGTCCGGCCGCGAGTCCTCGCACGAAGCAGGTCTTTCCGGCGCCGAGGTCGCCATGCAGGAGCACGCAATCGCCGGGTTGCAGCTCCATGGCAAGTGCGCGTCCTACCCGTTCGGTCGCCTCGGGCGATGGCGTCTCGATGGTGAACGCGCCCATGTCAGCGCGAGCTCCGAGCCTCATGGAAGCGTCCGAAGCGGTCCATGGCCAGCTCCACGTCGTCGAGCAGTCCGATGACGCGCGGGGCGTCTGCGTTCGGCATCGGACGCATCAGCCCGATTGTCGTGGTCTTGGTGCGCTGGCGGCCCAGGGTCTTCGGCACGGCGGTGCTGGGCGCGACGGCGAACAGCAGCTCGTAGTCCTCGCCGTCCGAAACCGCCTCATGCCATCCACAGCCCGCGCTGCAAGGCAAGGCTGCAACGTCGATCACGATCTGCACGTTGCTGGCGATCGCCATGCGCCAGGCGTCCTGCGCCAATCCATCGGAGAGATCCATCATCGCGTGCAGGCCGGCGCCCAGTGAAGAGACGAGCGCCTCCGCCTCGTCAAGACGTGGCTCGAAGTCCAGGTGATGCCCGCTGCCATCTGGCCGCAGGGATCCGCCAAGCGAACCCGTGACATGCAGGCGATCGTCGGCCTTGCCGCCCGAGCGCAGCACGGGCGGGTGCATGGGCGAGATCGGTTCCGCAAGGATCGTGACGGACAGCATGAGCGGTCCGTGGCCGCGATGGATCCCGGTGTCCCCGCCGACGAGTGGCGCGTTGTACTGCATCGCGGTGCGGCGCACGCCATCCACCAGTCGTCGCGCGTAGCCCGGCTCCACGTCGGCCGGCAGCGTGCACGCCGCGACACACGCCACGGGGCGGGCGGCCATCGCCGCCACATCGCTGACGTTGCGGGTGACGGCCTTGCGCCCGACCAGCTCCGGATCCGTGCCCTTCAGGAAGTGCACCCCCTCGACCACCTGGTCCACGCCGACCAGCATGGTGCGTCCCTGCAGGTCCAGCACGGCCATGTCATCGCCGGGTCCGGTCTTCACGTGCGGGCCAAGTGCCCGCGCGGTGTCGCGGATGTAGGCAAGCAGATCGTCTTCGCGGAACACGTCAGGCATGCGTGGCACCTGCGGGCAGTTTCGCATCTGGCGCGATCGCGTGCAGGAGGTTGTGGGACAAAAGTGCGGCATGGCGCGCGGTGGCGCCCTGTTCTCGCGCGATCACCGCCCGGCCGGCCCGCGCCATGTCCTCGCGTGCCGGCCCGTCGGCAAGCAGGGCGGCCAGATCCCGGGCGATCTCGTGCCGACTCGAGACTCGCAAGCCCCCCGCCGCCAGCAGCTTCTCGGCCGTGTCCGCGAAGTCACCGTATCGGGGGCCAATGAGGGTGGCCTTTCCAAGGGCGACGGGTTCCATCATGTCGCTGCCGTGCAGGTCGCCGAAACTGCGGCCCACCACCACCACCGTGGCAAGCGCGTAGGCCTTGCGCAGTTCGCCGATCGTGTCCAGCAGGAAGCGGTCCGAGGCGGGCGAACCCCCCCCACGGCTGCGCCGCACGCATCCTGGCATGGAGGCTGCGGCGATGTCGAACCACTCCGGCCTGCGCGGCGCGCAGAGCAACTGGGTTCCGGAGGGCACGATCGCATGCAGCATGGCTTCCTCGTCGGGAGCGGTGCTGCCAGCCACCACGAGCGGCCTGGACATGTCGATGCCAAGCGCGGCGGCGAGCGCTTCCGAACCCTCGACCTGGTCGGCAACCTGCGCCGTGTCCCACTTCATGGTTCCGGTCACCTGCACGCGATCGCGCGGCGTGCCCATGGCGACGAAGCGGTCCGCATAGGCGTCGGTCTGCGCGCAGACGAAGGCGAGCGAGCCGAACATCGATCGCAGCACCGGTCGCGCAAGGCGGTAGCGCGAGAAACTGCGCTCGCTCAACCGACCGTTCACCACGCCCACCGGGATGCCGCGGCGCCCGCAGGCGGCGATGAAGTTCGGCCACGCCTCCAGCTCCATCAGGGCCACCAGCGTGGGCCGGATCCTGTCCAGGAAGCGCTCCACGGCGAAGCCCGCGTCGAGCGGATATCGCACCACCGCGATCCGATGGC
The DNA here is from genome assembly GCA_049318245.1 of Phycisphaerales bacterium. Taxonomy (GTDB): domain Bacteria; phylum Planctomycetota; class Phycisphaerae; order Phycisphaerales; family SM1A02; genus SYAC01. The sequence continues at coordinate 75,857 of JBMOGS010000003.1, forward strand.
CGAAGAGCTGCTGGGCACGCGCGAAGCCCGTGTCGGTGGTTGCGGACAGCACCACGTCGTGGTTCCTCGCCAGGGTCTCCACAAGATGCCGAGCCGCGTTCACCTCGCCCACGCTGACCGCGTGGATCAGCACCCTGCCCGCCATCTTGGGCGCCGGCAGCGCACCCCCCCGCCCCAGGCGCGCGGGCCAGTCGTTTCGGCGCTTCGAGCCTTGAAGAAGTTTCCACGCAAGCAACGGGCTCGCCGCGACAAGTCCTGCCGCGTAGGCGGCATCAACGAGTGCGGTCACGGACGGAGCTCCTGCAGCGCGCTGCCGAGGGCCATGCCGGTCAGTCCTTCACCTGCGTGAAGTAGACGATCCTTGGCTTATCGGTGGGCCTGTTCACGTTGGAGCGGTCGATGCACATCACGTAGCGGGCTTCCGACAGCAGCGTCTCCGGGTCCATGGCGTTCCAGCGGCCATCCGGACCCTGCCGCACCGTCTTCACGCGGAAGTACGCGGTGAACACGTCACTGCGGGTGGAGACCAGGTTCGAGAGGCCCTTGAAGAGCATGTTCCGTTCCTCGCTGTCACCGGCGACGGTGTCGGGTTCCAGACGGAAGGCATCGGCGACGGTGAGATCGCGGGTGCCGTCCGGCGTCGGGAGACCGCTGGCATTGTTGTACGCATCCGCGAGCGAGTAGTCGAACGTGCGCACACCCTGTCGATCCGTGCTCAGGCGCGCGTCCAGAGGATCGCTTCCGAGCTGCTGCGACGCGCTCAGCAGGAACGACTGGTAGCCCTGACCACTCGTGGGATCCTCGCGCTCGGTGCGATATGGATCCAGTCCGGCCAGGCGCGATGACCAGGCCACGTCGTACTGCCAATCCGGGAAGGCGGTGAAGCCTGCTGCCACCGGCAGGGCCGCGGGAGCGCCCGTGTTGTTGCGCCGTGTGCGGGTGGTGCGGGCCATGCCCAGGATCTCGCCCGGTGTGGTGATGCCCGTGCCGCTCTGCATGCCGCGGTTGAAGTAGACGAACCAGAAGGGATCACGTCGCGGTCCCGTGACGGTGTTGCCCACGCCCGTGCCGATCACGGCAGGCGATGTGCCTGTCGCGTTCACGCTGCCCGCACCTTCGCCGCGATCGGCGTAGGTCGGATAGATCGGGAACGAATTCGGCACGTCGGCGGCATTGCCAGTCACGGGGCTCAGGCGCCTGCCGCCCTCAGCGGGCTGCATCGGATCCTTGCTGTCATGGGTGAACCAGTCCGACGGTGCGGTGCCCGCCGCGGCCGCGGCAAGGTTCACGTTCGGGTTCAAGCCGTCGCGGTAGATCACCAGCGACTCGGACAACCGGGTGGCGGGGTTGGCGCCACGGTTGCCGTTGGTCGAGAGGTTCGTGAACTGGCCATCCGTGTTCAGGACCGATCGACCGGACACGGCCGGAAGGCTTCCGGCCAATCCACCCTTGCCGTTGGAGAAGCCGAAGGGTTCGCCCTGCGCGTAGGTGGTCAGACCGTAATCCAGCGATCCGCCGAATCGGCTTCGGCCAGCGTCGTCGTAGACCAGCTGCGTCATCTGCGGCAGCGCACGGAGAACCTCCACCGAGGCGGTGTTCACGTTGATCATGCCTGGAACGGGCCGATCCTGGAATCCACCCGACAGCGACGGACTTCGATCATGTTCCCACTGCGCCATGGACGCACGGGTGACCACTGGCACGTTCCGCGCTGTCACGCCGCCAGTCGTTTGGCGGATCGTCTCGTCGCGGTACGCGTCGGCGGGAATCAGCGCGCCCGCGGGGCGAGCCGCCGTGAAGCCGGTCAGGAACCCGAGGGTCGTTGCGGGCGCTCCATCCTGTTCGAGCGGATTGAAGTTGGGATTGCCAGCGTCGCCGTTGGAGGCCTCGAAGGGACGCACATCCGTCTGGCCTGACGTCGGCAGCGAGAGCACGCCCTCGACTGGGCTGGAGGATGGGTTCATCGCCACGGTGCGACCCGCGAACTGGTCGCGCCAGTCGTATCGAAGCACGCCGCCGGATCCATCCAGCGTGAAGGCGTCGAACACCCGCATGCCCCAAGGCACGTTGGGCGCATAGGGCGTGCGGAGACCACTTGTTCCACCAAGCTGGATCGGTGTGCCCCACGCTGGGTCGGTGGGGTTGCCCGTCTCGGGCTGGTGGAAGGCGATGTTCGGTGGATCGGTCTGGAGCCGGTTCACCATCGGACCTTCACCCACCGGGAATCCGGGCACGCGGCCCGTCATGATCTCGGCGAAGGTGGCGCGGCACTGCGAGACGAGTCGGGGCGGGATCAGCAGGCTCGGACCGTCGTTGTTCACGCCGCGAGGCACGGCAACGCCGTTCAGCGCAGCCTGTTCGTAGTAGTTCACCGTGGTCTGCAGGTCCGTGGGGCGCAGCCAGCCGCCGCGCGAGAGGCTGGCGCCGCGGTCGAACTTCACGAACGGTCCATTGGCCGACGTCGATGTCGGTGGCGTGACGCTGTAGGAACTCCACTCCGCGCCACCGCTGGTGGCGGTCGTCTCCGGGTTGCTGTAGACGCGATACGCCGGTCCCCACAGGAACACGTCGGTCAACTCGCCCAGCTGCTCGAAGTCGTCGTCCTTGTGCAGCATCTGCAACGATCCGCCGTGCGGATTGCGGTCCAGCGTGTTCCAGACTCCCTGCATGAGCCACTGATTCGGCCCGCCCACGATGGTCGTGCCGTCGGCGGACAGACCAAGGTTGACCTGCATGGTCGCGATCGGGCTGTTCGTCGCCGCAAGCACGTCGCCGTTGTGCAGCGCCGGGCGCATGGTGGAACGATCCAGGATCAGCGCCTTGCCGGTGTGGTCAACAAGTCGGCCGCCCTTGTCACCCATGTAGACGCGGTACAGGCTCAGGGTGCCCGGTGTTCCGCCGAAGGGGAAGAGATCCACGCCGGTCGCGTAGTAGTTGCTGCCATCGCTGACCCAGCGTGCACGATAGGTTCCGGAGGGGCCCTGAATCGCGTCGACCAGCGGTGCTGGCAGGTTGGAGAGATCCGGACGCGTCGCGGACATTGCACGTTCCGTGGGTCGCGGCGCCGGCCGAGCCCACGGCGGATAGACGAAGCGCGTCGTGTGATCGACGAGTTCGAATCCAGGGCTGTCGCCTGCCGTGCCTTGGATGAGGAAGTTCCCGTACTTGGCGAACAGGAACCTGCGGTATCCCGACTGCAGACCATTGCCCGGGTTGCCAAGAACGCTGAGAACGCTCCCGCTTGCCGGCGGATTCGGCACGTTGCGGCTGAGCCTGTCGTCCACCACCGTCTGGCAGTTGAACGCGGTGGGCTTGCGCATGATCAGCTCGGGATACGCGTTGTACGGCAGCGGCTGGTTGCCATCGAGGCTCGAGACGGGATCCGTCGACGTGCCGGCCCAGCCAAGCCCCTGCATGTCAGGCAACGGGGCGATCACGGGTGACGTGAGCCAGTTGAACTTCCGCAGACGGTGCATCCAGAGCAGGTCGGTCTCGTACGCGGTGGGCGTGCCGTTGCCGTCCACGCCTGGCGGCGGGTCCGGCTGCCACATGTCCGGATCCCAGAGCTCGGTGCTGCCAGCCGGTTCCATGGCGAACAGATCGCCGGCGGCGGTCAGGAACTCGCCGTTGTTGGCGGCGGTCCACTGCACCTCGCGCGTCATGTAAAGGTTCGGTCGAAGACCGCCGGAGGTCGGCCGCCCATCCTGCGCGGGATCCTTGAAGTAGGCGAAGTAGGGACTCGACACCGTGTTTCGGGCGGTCCAGACTGGCGCGCGATAGATCGGCACGCCGGAGCGTGCAAGTTCCTCGGGCCACACGCGCGGATTCGCGCTGGCGGAACCCGTGCTGCCGCCGACACCGCCCGAACTGCCCGAGCCCCCCTGGCCCTGATTGCCTCCCGGAACGGCAGTCGTGGATGTTGGCTGCTGGTATCGGCTCGCCTGATACCCGATCAATTCCTGCCGCATGGGCCGGGCATCGCCGCGCCATGTCATCGGCGTGTACTCGTTGACCACGCCGCCAGTCGCGTTCTGCCGCATGTCGACCGGCTTGTCGCAGCGATCCGGCTCGGTGCGCTGCGCGAAGGCATACCGCGGCGCAAGTGTGTCCGGCCCCGCCGCGCCATGGGCCGCGCTCAGGTTGTCCTGCAAAGCCATCACGTTGCGGTCCTGATCCAGTCGGGTGGGATCGAAGGGCGTCTCCGAGGCCAGCACGCCAGCCCGTCCTGACTCGAAGGCATCGGAATCAACGGTGTTGGTGGTCGAGGAGGTGATGATCTGCCGCTCCCACGTCCACAGCGGCAGGTTCGCGCCCGCGAGGTCCTGGATCGAGTCACCCGATCCTGGGTACGTGGCGTTGCGGGCACTGATCACGCCGAAGGCGGCGTCAAGATTCTTCTGGCGTGCGAGCAGGCTGCCCGGACGGATGAGCGGATCCCAGCCCTGCTGCGCCCGGCCCTGCTCGGTCGCGTTGCTGGCGGGCACGGCCGGATCGGAAGCCTGTCGCGTGGCGAAGCGCGCGTGGTAGTTGCGCGCCCAGGATCGCGAGACGCGCGTCCAGGTGGTGAAGTAGTCGCGTGACTCGTTGCCCGTGCGCAGCACGATGCCGGGCAGCATGAAACTCGGGTCGACGGCGTTCTCGCTTGCAAGGTGCGCGCCGTTGAACTCCTCGGGGGTGGGCACCCACTCCTGCTCGTTGGGAGCGGATGGAATCTGGCCGACGATCTGCGCGGCGGTCGGATTGAATGTGGTGAGCGCGGTCGGCGAGAGATCCGCACCCCAGCGCGACCAGCTGCTGAAGGCCGGGCGGCGGTCCTCGGTCAGGCCAGCGAAGCCGTTCGGCTCCACCGAGTATTCGGGCGATCCACGGAACCCACCCGAGGTTCCGAGGCCACGCACCGGCGGAAGCATCGGAACCTCGCTCTCGCCGGGCTTGGCCGCGCCGTCGACGTTCGCGCCGAACTCGAAGGCGAATCCGCCGCCAAGATCGATGTACGGATTCGCGTTGTTCTGCATGCCGAGCGTCAGATCGGGCACGGTGGATCGTGCGGCGATGAGGCTGAGCGCCGTCGGTGGCGGGAAGCTCGCGGCGTTGCCCTCGGGCTCGTCAAAGCCCACGAAGATCTTCTGCATCTCGTCCGGCACGCCGTTGGAGTCGCGGTCAAGGGCGGGGAACGAGCGACAGAAGGACTGCAGTTCGCTGGCATCCAGTTCGCCGTGGGGCACATTGCGGTCGAAGGGAACCGTGGGCCACGCGGTGCTGGGGTCGAGCAGCTCCGGCGGCGATGACGCGGACGTGCCGGTGGTGCGCCAGGTCGGGAACAGATCCGCCTCGCTCTTCCACGAGCCGTTGCCCGCGGCGGCGCTCTCATTCGCGTCGCCGACGAAGTACTCCACCGTGTAGGAGGCGAGCGGCCAGGGTGTGAGCAGGTCACCGGTCACGAGACGAACCGGGTAGGGATCGCCGATCGCGGCGCCCTCGTACACGATGCGCGACGGCAGGCGCGACAGCAGGTCCTGCACCATGACCGGCGATGGAGTGTCGCTGGTCATCATGGTGGCCCCCAGCATCACCGGCAGCGACGGCATGTGCCGCCAGTTCATCCAGTACGCATCACGCCGAGGGTTCAGGATGTCGCCCTTGCCGTCGCCTGCGCCGAAGTACTTGCTTGAATCGAAGCCGGGCGCGCCATACGCGCCGTTCAGCGCGGCCCACCCGTCATTCAGGCCCATCATGCGGCGGTCCCGGCCATCGGGCCAGCGATGGCGCGTGGGCGGCAGCGTGATCTGCGCGCAGGCTGTCCAGAACCGACCACCCGTCACGAGACTGCGGTCCTGGTTCAGGTGTGGGTTCTCGAAGAATCGCGCGCGCTGGTCTTCGGGCCGCGCCAGCGGCGTGCCGATCACGCCCACGGCAAACCGCGTGGCCTCGGTGGTTGCGGCCGGGTCCACCGGCAGCGGGTACTGGTACATCGAGGTTCCCGGCGAAAGTCCTGGCTGCGGCAGGTTCACCTCGGCCGTTCGCGCCTGCTCGAACGGAGCCTCGGGGCGGCCGTTGGCGTTGACTGGACCGTTCGCCACGGTGGTCCAGTGGTTGAAATCGTCGTCCGCGTCGAATCGGTCCACCACCAGCGTGGTCGGCTCGATGATCGGCGTGATGTTGGCCTCGAGCGCCGAGTTGCGAACCACGGTGGTGGTGCCAGCGGTCAGCACCGAGTCCCGCGGCGGGAAGATCGTGGCGGGTTCACGGGAATCGCGCGGGAAGACGACCGTGCTGCGCTGCACCCGGCGGGTGACAGGATCGATGCTCCAGCGCGAGCCGTAGAGCGGCCAGAAGCGCAGGCGATAGCGGTCGATGGTGCACTCGATGGGCGAGATCGCGGAGGTCTGGAACAGGTTGGCCGACGCGTCGAAGTCGGCCGTTGTGCCGCCGACCGTCTCCAGGCGCCAGTCCGCGTTGCGACCGGAGGGGTCACGCAGGATTCGCTCCAGCACGATGCCCGATCGCATGGCATCCGGGGTGAGCGAGTACTTGAACTTCCAGAGATCGTCGATGCGATGCTTGTGCGCGGACCGCAACGGATTGCTGGCGACGCACGCGACCACGTCGCTGCGATCCATCGCGTTCAGCAACTTCGAGCGCGAGAGGCGCGAACGAAGGTCCTCGCCTTGCGCCGCCTGCAGCGAGGTGGAGCCAGGCGTCGCCAGGTCGTCAAGCCACGTGGGCTGGCTGAACAGGCAGCTGGTGATGGGTGACGTGCTCTTGTCCCAGACGGTGTGGCGCAGTGGCAGCAGCGCGGACGTGTTGCATGGATCCGGCTCGGGCCGAATCTCGGTGTCGGGCTGCATGGCCTGCACCTCGACCGCGCTGCGGCCCAGGTGCTTGCCATCGGTGTACTCGTACAGGTCGAAGTAGTCGAGCCAACGGCGCCGGAAGAGCGGATCCCACATGGCGACGGTGGAGAGATCGGCCTGATTCACGCGCTCGTAGCGGATGCGCGTGAAGGGATTCTCCAGCAGGAAGCTGGCACGCGTGCTTCCACCGGTGTTCAGGTTCGGGAACCAGTTCGCGTTCTTCGGCACGCCCAGCGAGTCCGCGATCAGGTACACCGTGGCCGTCGAGGGCTGGAACTCGGTGGCCGGTGGGAGCATGAGAGGAACCGGCTCTCCGCTGGCATCCAGCACCACCCTGCCGTTGGCGTCGAGCTCGTAATCGGGGAAGTCGTACAGGTTGCCGAAGATGTTCAGGCGGAAGTCCGCGAGCCGCAGCGGCTCGCTGTAGGGGTTCGCGACCTGCACCACCAGCACTGGCGTGCGGATCTCGTTCATCTCGTCACGGAAGCCGTCCCTGTCGGGTTCCGCCACCATGCGCATCTCGACCGGTGGAATGCTCGGCGCGCCAGGGCGCGCTGGAGGTTGACGCACCGGAGGCTGGCTCGACGCATCCGCAAGACGCGTGAGGCCGCGGGCCCAGTTCATCGCCAGCGCCGTCGGGATCAGGTTTCGCGTGGAAAGACTCGGATCGCTGTCACGGTCGATTGGAGACCGCTTCGAGAAGAACTCGAGAATCGGATTGTTGCGCGGATCCGATGGGTCGGGCTCCAGACGCGGCCTGCCCACCTGTCCGTTCACCACCGCGACGAACTTGGTGCGCTGCAGGTGCGCCTGCTCGACCGGCGAGAAGCTCTGCAGATCCTCGGGCAGGATCGCCGGCGGCGCGGGCGACACGAGCGTGTCCTTCGTTCCCAGCGCCGACGAGATCATGCGGCCCGGGCTGCGGGGAAGATCCACCACGCCGTTCTTCGTGACGGTTGTCGCGGGGTACACCCATCCGAAGAAGCACTCCGAAAGGAACGGCTGCTTCTCGTTGCCCGGGAAGACGATGTCCGCGGAATCCTCGCTCGGGGCGTCGGTCCTTGCGGGGTGATCCGCGTTCGGCAGGCTGCCCGAGTTTCCAGCGACCAGGCTCTCGCCCCACGCGGCGTTGGCGACCTTGGAGGGTCGCGACGGATCGACCGCGCGGATCGCCTGCGGCGACGCGTACTCGCGCATGCGACGGGTCACGTCGGTGGGCACGGGCGAGTCGCCGTAGTCCGGCCGGTGCTTCACCGCGCTGAAGTCGATTCCCTCGACCTTCAGGTTGCCGTTGGCGTCGACGAACGGGTTGCCGTCCGCCTGCTTCTGCGCGGCGCCGCTCTCGTACCACGGGAGGATGGGCTGCCACACGGGCCGCAGCGGCGTTCCACTGCTGCCGCGCCCGAAGGTCGCGCTGGAGACCTCGCGGATCAGGTCCGGGCGGCTTCGCCAGGTGGCCATGTTGGCCGAGAGGCTGGCGGTGAGCGCCTCGGTGCTCCACGCGGAGCGCCAGGCGAGATCACCCAGCGACGCAAGACCCTTGCGGTCCGCGGCGAGCATGCCCTGCCGGTCGGCGGGCTCCACGGCACCCGCCACACGCGCGTCGAAGGTCATGCGCAACTGGTCGAGGAAGCGGTCCGTGTAACTGGCGTAGGCCAGGTTCACCACACCGTCGACGACCGTGTTGGCCTGTCGCGGTCCCAGGTCGCGCAGCGAGGAGAGCCACACGTCTCCGCCGGCGGGACTGATGCGCTGTCGCTGCGGACTGACGGTGCGCAGCGCGGGGCGCAGGCGCTGGCGCGCGTTCAGGGCGAAGTCGATCATCGCGCGGCGCTGCTCCTGCACGGAGTAGGCGTAGACCAGCTTCGGATAGCCGCGCTCGTCGACCAGACCGAACTCGTTCAGATGCGGGCGAGGGCCCGAGGCCGCGCTTGGCAACTGCTCCAGGTCGGACTGCGAGAGGCGGCGCTGGATGAGCAGCGGCTGTCGAAGGTCGAACTTGCGGTTCATGTACTCGAACAGGCTCACGCCACGCGTCCAGTCCGAGGGACTCACCACGGGCGGCGTCATCGAGATCTTGATGCCGTCGGGGAACGGATCGTCGCTCGTGGTCACGCGCATCAGGTCGTACGCGCCCCAACGCAGCTCGGTCGAGGAGATCACGCCATCGCCGTCCTCATCGATCGGGCCGGGCACCTGCGGGTGCAGGTCCATCCACAGCGTCGCGTTCTGGAAGAACTCGTACGGGTTGCCGATCGCGCGCGACAGTGCGAGATAGTTGCGGCCGATCCACAGGTAGGGTGGCATCAGCTCGTTGCGCTGGCCCGAGATCGTGGTGATCTTGCGGCGAAGGTCCTTCACCCACTGCGCGGAGTTCAGCTGCATGCCCGCCTTGCCACTTTCGGCGGCGAGGACGGAACTGCGAAGCAGCGTGTCGGGCACCGACGAGTTCTCGCGACTCAGGCTGTCGCCGTTCAGGGCGCGCTCCAGGCGCGTGATGGCGCCCGCGTCGTTCAGGCCACCGTAGGCGCGCAGCTCGATCTCGTCGGCCGGCTCGAACGGGCGGAACGGGATCGATTCGCCCAGGAAGTCGCGCGAGGACGCCGCAAGACGCATGTTGCGCGTGGCATCACGCCACGAGCCGTTCACGTGGCCGGTTCCCATGAAGCTGAAGGGTCCGTAGGCGATCAGGTCGCCCGAGACCGCCGCACGGAACCAGCGGGTGCGCTCCTCGGGCCGCATGAACGGCGAACCTGCGTAGGCCCCCTGCACGTTTGGCGCGTTCGTGGGCGGACGGGCGCCCGGCGAGAAGGAGGTGTCGAACCAGCTCTCCCACCTCCAGCTGGACAGGTCGGTCGGACCACCGCCGGAACCCACGTAGGTGGCGTAGAGCGGTTCCGACTGCTGCCAGCGAGCCCCCGTTCCGGGTGGCGCGCTGGCAAGCCAGGGGCCGAAGTTCAGCTGGTCGCGGATGCTCGGGAACACCAGGTCGATCCGTGGCGTCCCGGCGTCGAGGGGATCGCGGGCGGCGCTGCGCGACGGCGTGTGCAGGTATCCATTCCAGAAGTTCTGCTGCGGTGCCGCGGTTCCGCCGGGGCCGTACCAGAGGCCGAGCGAGCTCAGGAAGGTCTGCTCGCCCTCCTGCAGCGACGTCCACGACCACCCATTGGTGAGGGCCCCCGGAATCATTGGAGTCGGATTGCCCGCCCACCGATAGGGATCGAACCCCTGCTCGAACTGCGTCGCGTCGTACAGGTCGGTGCGGGTGCCGGAGGGATTGTTCGTCGAGGCGACCTTCGGATCGCCAGCCGACCAGCGGCCTCGCGCGAAGTTGCGCGTGCTGTCGAACAGGCCGACGCGCGTGTCGGTCCACGGAGCGGAGCCAAGCTCGGATGGCTCGCTTGGGCTTCCGATGTACGCACCCTCGGGCTCCGAGGTGACCAACGCCACATCCGCCGGGGTGAATCCGACGGTCGTGTGGCGGTCGGCCCGGGTCGCCACGTTCACGTCGACCATGCCCGCGTTGTCCACGATGCTCACGCCCACCACGGTGCGGACGTTCTTCTCCTGCCCGACCGGCGCAAGGAACCAGAAGCTGTCGGTCCAGCCATCGCCATCGGCGTCGGCGAAGGTGCGCGAGACGATGTTTCGCGGCGAGTTCTCGATGTACTCGTCGCTGGGCGGAACCGGCGTCGCAGTGGGGTTGACCGCGCGGCCAAGACCCAGAGGGTCATCCAGCTTGAACAGGTTCGGCAGCATGCGCGAACCGTTGCCCGCCTGCACCAGCGCGGTGCCCGAGCCCATGGTGCGCAGGTACTCCGTGCGGCTGAACCACAGGTTGCGCCGCGCCGCGAAGTCGCTGACCCACTTCGCCACCGACGAATTCGAGGGATCGTTGGAGGTGGCTGTGAGGCCGATGGTCGCCAGCGGCGTTGGGCGCCGGTAGGCGGACCACTGCTCGTACGGCGTGCCGAGCCCGTCGCGATCGGTGGACATGTCGCCGGTCATGGCGCCGCCCACGAAGGTTCCGGTCGTGATGGTGGTTCCCGGCGCGAACTTTCCAAGCGCGGTTTCGCCGAACGCCATCGTGTGCCCCTCGATGTCGCTCACGTCGGGCACCACGCGCCATCCGTTGTTCGCGGTGGCGGGGAACGAGAGGTGCTGCCAATGGCTGAAGAACGCGCCGTCCGGAACGGTCGGCAGCGGCGTGGTGTTGGCGCCGGGCAACAGCCGCCACTCCGTCATCCGGACTGGCTCGGTGCTGCGCAGCCACCGGGTGTCGCCGAAGCCCGGGTTGCCGATCGGATTGTTCGCCAGCGTTCCGGGTGTGGCGAAACTCGGGAATGCATCGGGAAGCGGCTGAATGGGGAAGAAGCGATTCGAGCTGGGGTTGCCGCCTGCATCAAGATCCACAGGCTGGACATGGTCCGGCCAGTTGGTCCAGGGGATCACGCTGTACGGCGCGAAGTTGTAGCCGTCGGGCCAACCATCGCCCTCACCGGAGGCAGCGCCAGCCACCCGCAGCGGATCCGTCGGCGAGACCGAGTCCGCCAGCATGTCGCCGCGGCCGTTGGCGCCGATGAAGGTGCTTGCCGCCTCCACGCCGTATCGCGCGTCATACGGCGATGGGTTCTTCCTGGCCGCGGCCGAGTTGCCGCCAAAGATGCCGGAACCCACGCTGTTCGGATCCACCGGCCGCAGGAACAGGTGCTGCGAGACATCCGAGGCCAGCTGCTGCGCGATCATCGAGGCGCGCGACGAATCACCGACCGTGTCGTGGATCGCGGCCGCCGTGGTGCGTTGCGCGCGCGATCGCGAGAGGTACGCGGCCGCGATCAGCGTGAGCATGACCAGCAGGCCGCTGACGAGCAGCAGCGCGTTGCCCTTGCGACCACGGGAGAGATGCATCGAAGTGCGAGCGGTCATTGGGGTGCCTTTGGAAGATCCACGACGAACTGAAAGGTTCGCCCCGAGGAGAGGGCGAGCTTGGGATCATGCAGGGTCATGGTGAATCGGAGCGCCGTGGGCCACGGCGTGTAGTCGCTGCGGATCTCGCGGAACGACGCGGACTCGTCGCGGGTGAATCCCGGTTCGTTCGTCACCGGCTGCGTTCCGTTGAAACCGAAGATGGCCTGGTACACGAAGACCGGCACCTTGGTGCCGAGCGGACGCAGGATGCCACGCGTTCCCTCGATGCGGGCAACGTCGATCGGCGGTCCGGCGACCGCCACCGAGAGCGTGTCGCTGGCGGCGGCGCGACCCGCGGCCACCGTCTGCCGCTTGGCGGGATCCAGGATCGAGATCGGGGTCGCGAGCGCGGGATTGTTGTTGGTGGGGTTGGCCGCGATGGCGCCAGCCCAGCCGATGGCTGCGCTGCCGGTGCTGGAACCCTGGAAGTCAGGCGCAAGCGCGCCCGCAAGCATGGTGACACCGGTGCGCTGCTGTGGCGGGAAGAGCGAATCAGGAAGTCCGAACCATGGGATTCGATGCAGCGGATTGTTGAAGAGCGGATCATCGGCTGGCGCCGCCGGCACGCCCGTCGTTCCACCGCCCTTCGGCCGCCCCGGGTTCGGCGAGGGATTCGCCGGATAGCGGGACGTGATCAGGCCGGGCATCGCGACATCGGTCACGTTCAGCACCCCTCCAGCCGGAAGCGCGATCGAGGCCGTGGCGAACTGCGGCGACTGTCCGGCCCCCACCACCTTGCCAACGCCGGGCTTCCACGTCCAGTCGATCTGGAACGAGCTGCAGTTGCCGCTCAGCGTGGGCGCAACCAGCATGGAATCGCCGCGACTCATGCTGGGCGCGGCGCGTTCGGCGCGCTGGAAGCCCCACATGCCCTCGTTGGTCTGCGCCGCGACCCCCTGCGAGGCACCGCCGAAGCAGGCCGACGCGATGCGCTGCCGGAGCGACGGCATCGTGGTGGTGCCCGAGCGGAGCGGATCGAGTTCCGAGAGCCACGCCACCGGCGTTCCGGTCAGGTCGCGCGTCTCAAGCAGCGCACGCAGGTCGCGAAGCGTGGTGGACGCGATGTCGACGCGCGAGTTCAGCGTCCAGCGATCCGGGAACAGCTGCGCATCACCAAGGCTCGGATTCGTTCCGCCCGAGATCGCGACCATCGCGGTGCTGTCGACCTCCTTCGGGGTTCCGTTGGTGCGATCCGATGGTCCGATCTGGAAGATGTTCACCGAACTGTTCGGACGCATGTTCATCGACACGCCCGCGACGGTGGTCTGGATGCGTTGCGCCCGGTGGTACAGCGCGCCATCGGCGGCCTGGCCGGTCCCTCCGGGCAAGCGTCGTGCTCCGCCATCGTCGGCCAGCAGCACGCTCTGGCGGCCCAGGATCCATCGCCGCGGCTCCGGCTGCGTGGCGTAGCCCCGGTTCGCGTTCGGCGCCGCCATGTTGAAGTAGCTGAGCTCGAGTTGCGGTCCCTCGGCGGGCTTGTTGTAGGTCCAGGGCATGAGCGGAGAACCCGCGATGAGGCTGCTGGTGCTTCCCGATCCCTTGCCCACGCTGAGCGGATCCGGGAAGTACAGCGGCACCTCGGTACGCATGCTGTCGGTGGCAAGCAGAGGCGCCTGCACGGCCGTGCCGATGCGAACCATGCTGTTCCACGTCCCGCTCTCGGGCGTGAGCTGGATCTGCTTGGTGCCGCCAAGTTTCGGCTGCACGCGCAGGCCGTAGCCGTACCCATCGTTCAGGCCCGTGTTGCCCGCGCCACCGGGCGCCTGATACTGCACGGTGGGCTGCTGCCGATCGGTGAAGAACACGATCTGGTCGCACCGCAGGTACTCGTCGATCGGGCGATTCGGATCCAGCAGCGGCACGGTGGGATCGTTCGGTGCCTGGTAGATCCATCGGTTCACGTCGTTGCGCACCGCCACGCACTGGATCGCGAGGAAGCCCTCGCGGTTGATCCGCTCGATGTCGGAGCGGATCAGGCGCTCGATCGCCGTGGCGGTGGTCTGCAGGTCCGCGTTCGCCTCGCCAAGCCCCGACACCTTGCTGGCCGTGGAGAAGATGCGCGCCACCGCACCCAGGATGATCAGCAGCACGGTGATGCTGACGAGCAGTTCGACCAGGGTGAAGGCGCGACGGAGGTTCACAGTTCCTCCACGGTGGCGTACACCGGCACGAGTTCGTTGTCGTTGGCGTCCCAGCGGGGCACGAACCAGAGATCCTGGATCCCCTGAGGCGCATCGCCGCCGGATCGCGGAAGCGCAAGGATGCCACCGGCGACGTTGCTTCCGATCGCCGAGTTGTCCGCGTCGAACAGCGCTTCGCTGAAGGGCTGCAGCGGAACCGGACGCGCCAGGAACACCGGTCCGTCGGCAATCGTGCTTCGACCCGACACCACGTGGTGGACGTTGCCGTAAAGGTCGACCAGCCACTGGCCGCCGGATTGCCATTGATCCGCGTAGGGCAGGCCCAGCAGGTCGGAACTGTCGGTGGCGGACACGGGGCCGGTTCCCGGCACGCCCGAGTCATCGAGTCCGGGACCGTAGCGGCTGGCATTGATCGTGGAATTGGTCTTCGCGTCAAGCCCGCCCGCGCCCCACACGTTCCCCTGCCCTTCGCCGAGCGCACGGCGCAGGTTGTTCAGCGAGGATGCACGGCTGGAGACCCACTGTGGAATCGGCGGGCGGTCCGTGGTCTGCCCGCCGAACTCGGTGTCGACCCGCGCATCGACGGGCGCCGACACATAGGGGGTGCCGGCCGCGTTCGGCGACGCGTTCAGCTTGCCGATGCGATACACGAAGAGCGCGACCTGGATCCGGCCATCGAGGCGACGGAACATGCAGTCCCACACGTAGCGCGGCGCATCCACCCTTCCCACGCCATCCGCTGGCTGCGGCCAGTAGCGCTCGCGCTGGGTGAAGAAGATGCCGGGTTCCTGCGGCGCGTTGTTGGGATTGGCCGCGTCGCCCGTGCGCGGCGGCGATCCTCCGAACGTGCCCTGGGACTTCGCGGGACGACTCCCGAAGGTCCACACATGGTTCGTCTCCCGCGTGTCACGCCGCTGGTCGTACTTCGCGCGGTTGAACGGGATCCCGAACAGGCGGTCGGTCGCGGAGCCGCTCGAGTACGTGATGCCGCGCGGAAGGTCACTCAACTGACGCCCGAAACCGCCCGCTGGAAGCGAGGTCGCGAGCTTCCGCCCACCCTCCCGGGCCGTGTGAATCAGGCTGAAGATGTCGTACATCCCCGCCTCGTCCACGCCGGTGGTGGCCGGGTTGTCATCCACGCAAAGACCGGGTCGCTTCCAGGTCCAGTCGCCGCTCACGGTCGCGGGCCCGTTGCGGGGCGTGGTGCGGTTCAGCGGCACCGGATCGCGCACGATCTGCGTGGCGCCCGTCGGTGTGAACTCCTCGAAGGTGCCGAAGTCATCCTGCGAGAGGCGCGTGCGCAGCACGGAGAGCGCGTGCTTGGCCACGATGGGACCGTACACGTCGTCCTCGGCGAACTGCTGCTGCACGATGCCCGCGGGAAAGAGCGCGGCGATCGAGATCATGCCGATGCCCAGCACGAAGATCGCGAGGATGAGCTCGACCAGGCTGAAGCCGCGGCGCCTCATCGCTGCTGCACCTCCGCCCGGCCGGTGTTGCGGTTGAACTGGATGCGCGTGCCGAACTGCTCGATGAACTCGGTCTGCTCGCAGATCTTGCGGGACTGTCCAACGCCAAGATCCGAGCAGGCCTTCGCGGTGGTCCATGGCGAGAAGCCCATGCCGAGCCAGTTCTTCTCGTCGTAGCCCTCGCGCGCCGCCTTGTCGTCGTAGACGGCGAGCACCTGCGTGGTCACCGCGTGCGGCTCGTCGCCCTCCTGGTCCTGGATGTGCGCCTGCGCGGTGCTGGCGGCCTCATTCAGGATGTCCTGCACCCCGTTGCGGTTGAAGTCCATCATCGGGTAGCGGCCCTGGCTCAGCGAGGCGATCCCGCTGCTGTCGAGGCGCGTGATGAGCCGCCCCTGCTCATCGAAGATCACCGCCACCAGGCTTCCACACTCGTTGTCCTCGTCGGCGCTGGCATCCTCGCTGAGCTTGGGCTGCGTCACCCACGCCCGGTCGTAGAGCTCGTTGCCGAAGCCCGCGAAGCTTCCCGCCACGCCGATGCCCTCCGGGAAGGCGAAGGCGATCATGCCGGGCTCCGGCACGAAGCGGTCGATGAAGATCTGCCTCGTCGCGTCGCCGCTGGCGACCTTGCGCTGCATCGGCTCCTCAAGCCGCCCCACCACCGCCTCGGTCCAGCGGCGCTTGATGCGCGCGGGGTTCGGGAACTTCATGATGTCGGCCGCCACCTCGTCGAATCGCTCCGCACGCCCCCGGAACGCCACCATGACGGGCTGGTGGCTTCGGATCGCCAGCGCGCGCGCCGTCTCGAGCACGTTCAGCAGGTCGTTCACGGCCTTCGTCATGCGCGTGTCCTGCCCGATGCGCTGCACGCTGACGGCGGTGATCGCGGCGAGCGCCACGAGCACGCCGATCACGGCGAGCAGCTCGATCAGGGTGAAGGCGCGCCGGCTCATGGCTCCGTCCTTCCGGGCTCGTAGTTGAACAGGTTGTCCGCCCAGTCCGGCTGGCCGTCGCGATTGCCGTCGCTCACGCTGGTCGCGGGACCGCCCGGGCCCCACGGAGGCATGCCCAGCGACTGGTCCGGACCTCGCGAGATGAACAGCCAGCGACGACCTCGGCATCCAACGTTCAGCGACCACTCGTCCGTGGTGCGCACGGTCGCGTCCTCGAGATCGATGCCGATGCGCAGCGGATCCGCCGAATCGCTGGAACCTCCCGACCGGACTGACTCCCGGGCCAGCGCGATCTCCGACCGCGTCGCGGGACGACCGCAGGGCACCACGGCAATCTGCTCGCCCCAGGCGTCGCGAAGATTCATGCGCGTCACCGTGCCGTCGGGCCACCGCCGCTCCTCGGCGCGCAGCAGGTCGCCCGGGATGCGCGTCAACATGGCCGCGGATGCCTGGTTCGCGGCCAGCAACGCGATGAGGCGCGGCATGATGTAGGCCTCGTTCACGAACCCCGGTGGAAGCTCGTTCACGTCCATGAAGGGCAGCGTGTCCTGCGGATCGGACGCACTGACGCCCTTGCGGCGATTGAACACCAGCGTCTGGCCTCGCCGCAGCTCGAGCTCGTCGATCGCCTGCTCGAGCACGGTCAGCGCGGTCTCGGTCACGGTGCGCTCGGTGCGGCGAAGCACGCCCGAGCCCACGGCCAGCACGAGCCCGGCGAGCACCGCGATCACGCCGATCACCACCAGCAGCTCGACCAGCGTGAATCCCCGGGCAAGGATCCTTCGCAGGCGAAGACTCATGGATTGGGCCTCAGCGGTTCGTGGCTCAGCACGTTGTCGGACCAGTCCGGAATGCCGTCCTTGTTGGAATCCTTCTGGGTGTCCGTCGCGGTCGTGTCGAACGGCGGACGTCCGACCTGCCCGTCGGGACCCTTGCTGAAGAACAGCCACTGGCGCCCCGCGCACGCGAAGCCAAGTTCGTCCTCCTGATAGGTGCGCACGGTCGCGTCATCAAGGTCGATGCCGAACTTCAGCACGGTGTCCGCCGCGCTGGTCGCGCGCCCCGCCGCGATCTCGTCGCGGGCCTTCCTGATCTCGCCACGCGTGGCAGGACGACCGCACGGATAGGCCTTCACGGTCTCGCCCCACGGATCCTTCAGCACGTAGTTGTACGTCACGCCATTGAAGGTCTGGGTCTGGCGGCGCAGCAGGTCGGGCGGAATCCTGTTCAGGTACTCGCGGCTCTTCTCGTTGCGCATGAGCAGCTCCAGCAGCGCGCAGATGATGTAGTCCGCGCCGCGCGGATCCGAGGCAGGCACCTGCAGCTGCACGACGTCATAGAACGGAAGCGCGTCCGACGCCGTCCCGTTCACGCGCTGGAACACGAGCGGCTGTCCGCGCGCCGACTCCAGTTCCGCGATCGCCTGGTCCAGCAGCGAGAACGCATCCTGCATCTGCTGGCGCTCGGAGCGCGACGCGACCCCCGACCCCACGGCCAGCACGAGACCCGCGAGCACGGCGATCACGCCGATGACCACGAGCAGCTCGACCAGCGTGAAGCCGCGGCGCATCGTCACGGGCCGGTCTCCACCATGTTGTCCTCGTTCACGTTCTCGCGGCCCTTGGCGCCGGCGGCCTTGGGTCCGCTGAAGTTGACGCGGCGACTCAGGTCCGCGCGCCTGTCGGGTCCGTAGCTCATCACGGCGAATTCCGCGGCGCGCAGGCGGCGTGTGCTGGAGCGATCACGTCCATTCATCGCCGGATCGACCGGGAAGTCGGGGTTCTCGTCATCGAGCGCCTCGCGCGCGGCCTCGGCCGGATCCAGGAAGTCGCCCTCCGCGCCGCCGCTTGGGCGCAGCACGAAGAAG
This sequence comes from Phycisphaerales bacterium, assembly GCA_049318245.1. Taxonomy (GTDB): domain Bacteria; phylum Planctomycetota; class Phycisphaerae; order Phycisphaerales; family SM1A02; genus SYAC01. The sequence continues at coordinate 94,106 of JBMOGS010000003.1, forward strand.
TCGCCCAAGTCAAAGCGCGTCCCGTCGCTTGACTTGTCCACCTGGTTGGGGGTCATGTTCAGGTAGCCGCGTCGGTAGTACCGGATGGGCGTGCCCCAGAAGTCGATGATGCACTTGGGATAGGCATCGAAGTTCGGATCGCCGTCGGTGGCGCGCACCACGTCGTAATCGAAGTCCGGCTGACCATCGCCAGTCACGTCGCCCACGCTGCGAATGCCGCGGATGCCGCCCAGCGTGCTCGGATCCTTGAGCTCTAGGTACGGGCCAAGCGTCTTGCCCTTCAGGTTCGGCTGGACACGCACCAGGCACTGCACGTCGTCGTTGCCGATCGCGTTCAGTGCCTGCGGGATGGTCTGCGCCGCGGTGTTGCGAGCGGGCACCGCCAGATTGCGACTGCCGAAGAGTCCCACGCCGAACTTCGCGCCCGAGTAGTTGGTCGCCAGCGATGTGCCGGTGAAGTCCGCCGGCAGCACCGGCGACAGCGCCGCGCCCCACACGCCATCGGTGCCGGGAGCACGGATGCCCTCGCGCGGAACCTCGCGCAGGCCCCGCTTCGGATCCTGTGGCATCACCTCGGGCATGTCGCCGCAGATGCCGAACCCGTCCTGCGCGCGGTCGCCGGGACCGATCAGGTACTCCGCCAGGCTGGTGACGCTGTTCCAGCGCTGCAGGGCCTTCGCCTCGGCGCTTGTCCACTGCGACACCTTGGTGGTTCCGGCGCCCGTGTTCGCCACCTTCACCGGGGGCGGCAGCAGGTCGCGCATCCAGCCAAGCTGTCCCGATGGCATGAAGTTGCCCACGGCCGTCGGCGCGGGACCGGTGGAGAACGGGAGGTTCGCGGCCCACCCCAGCGCGGCACCGCCTGCGGACAGGCTTCGCGGATCGCCGAGCACGGGCGGGTAGTAGCCGTTGTCGGACTTGAACCGCGAGATGGCCTGCGAGAGCGACGTGAGCAGCGTGGCGGTCTTGCCCTTCTGCGCGCGGCGCGTGGCGGCACCCACGCCCACCACCAGCAGGCTGGCCAGCACGCCGATGATGCCCATGACCACGAGCAGCTCGATCAGCGTGAAGCCGAGGCGACGGGCGCGGCGCATCACTTCTTGCCTCCGCCCGAGACGCTCTCGATCATGCTGACGAGCGGCAGGAAGAGCGCCAGCACGATGCCGCCGATCACGCTTCCCAGGATGATCACCATGAAGGGTTCCAGCAGGCTGAGCAGGCTGCCCACCGCCACGTCGACTTCCTCGTCGTAGTTGTCGGCGATCTTGGTGAGCATCACGTCCATGTCGCCGGTCTCCTCGCCCACGTCGATCATGTTCACCACCAGCGAGTCCACCACCTTGCTCTCGCGCAGCGGCACGGCGAACGCCTCGCCCTCGCGGATGCTGTCGTGCACGCGGTTCAGCGCCTTCTCGAAGACGTAGTTGCCGCAGGTGTCGCGGGTGATCAGCACCGCCTCCAGGATGGGCACACCCGCGCTCACCAGCGTGCCCAGCGTGCGCGTGAAGCGCGCCACCACGGTCTTGCGCGTGAGATTGCCGATGCCCGGCAGCTTGAGAATGATGATGTCGAAGACCGAGCGTCCGATGGGTGTCTTGCGGATCAGCTTCATCGTGAAGAAGATGGCGAACGGCGCGATCATGACCCAGATCACGCCCGGCACGGCCTGATCCTTGCTTGCCGATCCCGCGATCCACTTGCTGCTGTCGATCAGGAACACCGTGGGCGCCGGCAGCTTCACGCCGAAGTCCTTGAAGATCTCCTGGAACTTCGGGATGACGAAGTACATGATGCCCGTCACGATGGCGATGGCGATCGAGATCACGCAGCTGGGATAGATGAGCGCGCCCTTGATGCGCCGCTTCAGGCGCTCGCCCTTCTCCATGAAGTCGGCGAGGCGCTGCAGGATGACGTCGAGCACGCCACCCACCTCGCCTGCCGCCACCATCTTGCAGTACAGGCGGTCGAAGGCCTTGGGCTCCTTGGCGAAGCTCTCGCTGAGCGTGTTGCCGCCTTCCACGTCCTCGCACACCTTGCCGAGGATGGTCTTCATCTTGCCCGGCTTCTGCTGCTGCTCCAGGATCTGCAGCGATCGCAGCAGCGGCAGGCCTGCGTCCTGCAGCGTGCTCAGCTGGCGCGTGAACAGCGTGATGGTCTTGGCGCCCACGCCACCCGGCATGCTGAACCCGAGGCCCTTCTTCTTTTTCTTGGACTTGCCGTCCGCGCCCGCATCGGCCTTGGCCTTGTCGGCCTTGGCCGGCGCCTTCTGCTCCTTCACGCTGGTGGGGAACAGTCCGTCACCGCGAAGCTTCTTGATCACCTCTTCGCTGCTCGGTGCGTCCAGCGTGCCCTTCTGGGGCTTGCCGCTGGCGTTCATGGCTTCGTAGACGAATGTGGGCATGGGTGTGTTCCTGAAGCGAGCCTGGGATCAATCCTCGTCCAGCGTTTCGCGGACGACTTCGTCGATGGTGGTCTGGCCGTCGTAGATGCCGAGCAGGCCCACCTCGCGCAGCGTGCGCATGCCGCGCTTGCGGCACTCGTTGCGCAGCACGGCGGTGTTGGCCTGGGCCATGATCAGTTCGCGGATGGTGTCGTCGAGGGTCATGATCTCGAACAGCGCCATGCGGCCCTTGTAGCCGGTCTTGTTGCAGACGTCGCAGCCCTTGCCGCGGAAGAAGGTGCGGCCCTTCACGTTCTCCGGCTTCAGGGCAAGCTCCATCAGCATCTCCTCGGTGGGCACGAACTCTTCCTTGCACTTGGCGCAGATGCGGCGCACCAGGCGCTGCGCCACGATGCCTTCGAGCGTGGCGGTGAGCAGGAAGTTCTCCACGCCGAGGTCGGCCAGACGCAGGATGCTGCTGGGTGCGTCGTTGGTGTGCAGCGTGGTGAACACCAAGTGGCCGGTCAGGCTGGCCTGAATCGAGATCTGCGCCGTCTCGAGATCGCGAACCTCGCCCACCAGGATGATGTCGGGATCCTGACGGAGGAAGCTTCGCAGCAGCTTGCCGAAGGTGAGCTCCTGATCCACGTTCACCTGGCACTGGATCATGCCCTCGATGTCGTATTCCACCGGGTCCTCGGCGGTGAGGATCTTGGTGTCGGGCGTGTTGAGCTCGTTCAGCGCCGCGTACAGCGTGGTGGTCTTGCCGCTGCCCGTGGGCCCGGTCACGATCACGATGCCGTTGGGCTTGTTGATGAGCGTGCGCATCTTCTCGAGGTCGTCCTCGCGAAGGCCGATGCGATCGAGACTGAGCTGCACGTTGCCGCGGTCGAGCACGCGCATGACCACGCTCTCGCCGAACATGGTGGGCAGCACGGCCACGCGAAGATCCACGGGTGCGTTGTTCAGCGTGAGCTCGATGCGACCATCCTGCGGCAGGCGGCGCTCGGCGATGTCGAGCTTGGCCATGACCTTCACGCGGCTCACGATCGCCATGGCGATGGCCTTGGGCGGCGGCTGCATCTCGTACAGCACGCCGTCGATGCGGTAGCGCATCTTGAACTCGTCCTCGAACGGCTCGAAGTGGATGTCGCTGGCCTTGTCCTTGATGGCCTGCAGCAGGACGAGGTTCAGGAGCGTGACCACGCTGTTGTCGTTGGCGGCCTCGCCGAGCGATGCCAGGTCGATGCTGTCGCCGCGGCCGGCGAGCATCTGCGCGGCCTCGCTGCTCTGCAGGTTCGCGTACACGTCGGCCATCGCGTCCTTGCCGGAGGCGGCCGCGTAGTGCTTCTTCAGGAGCTCCTCGACCTCCTCGGCCGGCGCCACGATCGCCGACACCTTCATGCCCATCAGCATGCGCAGGTCGTCGATCGCCCGGAAATTCTCGGGGCCCTTCAGCGCCACCACGAGCCGCTTGCTGCCCGCGTCGAAGTCGACCGGAACGACCTGGTAACTGCGCGCCGTCTCGCCCGTGATCGCCTTGATGGTGTCCTCGCTCAGCGAGCGCTCGCGAAGCGACGCATACGGAAGCCCCATCATGCCCGACAGGGTCATCACCACATCCTCCGCGGTGATCACTCCCATCTCGACCATGATTTCACCAACCCGCTTGCCCTTCATGCCCGCAAGCCGCTCCAGCTTGACAAGGTCGCTCTTCAGCGACTCGATCCTTGAGGGAGGCGCCTTTGACTGCTCTGCATCCTTGATCAACTGCCTCTGGCTCTCCACCCTCACCGTCATCTGCCCTTCCTTGATGGCCAGTGCCTCGTGCACCTGCTCGCGGGTGGCCTTCCCAAGCTTGGCCAACGCGCGACCGAATCGTCGGCCCTTCAGTTCGGCCTCGACGTACTTGGGGTTGGATGGATCGGGCTTGATCGGGGGTGGTGTCGGAGGCATGAAGGTCCTTCCTGGCTGACTCGCCCCCCAATCATCTTCCGGGGTGAAATCGGCCGCTGTTGCACAGGAACCAAGGAAACGTTGCGACTGTGAAAGTACACAATCAGGATATCTGCGCCCAAGTCAGCCCGTCTCAGGCCAACAGAGAGGTCGGTTATCGCGAGCCAAGGAGGACGGAATGCCCCTTCACCCGGGCCCAATCGCGGCCAGATTCAGGCTTCGCCGCCCTCGAGTTCCGCACGCGCCAACTGCACGCCGGACCGGCGGACGCGCTCGCTGAGCTCGCCGGGATTGCGGGCCTTGTCGACCATTTCCTCGGCGGATATCAGACCCTTGGAGTAGATGTTCCACAGGTGCTCGTCGAGCAGCTGCATGCCGAACTTCTTGCCGGTCTGGATCGCCGAGTCGATGCGGAAGGTCTTGTTCTCGCGGATCAGGTTGCTGATGGCCGGGGTGACCACCAGGAACTCGTAGCCGGCGATTCGGCCTGGCTTGTCCGAGCGGGCGAGCAGCACCTGGCTGAGGACCGCCAGAAGGCTGGTGGAGAGCTGCACGCGGACCTGCTCCTGCTGGGCCACCGGGAAGGCGTCGATGATTCGGTTGATGGTGCCGGCGGCGCCCGTGGTGTGCAGGGTGCCGAACACGAGGTGGCCCGTCTCGGCGGCCTTGATGGCGGCCTCGATGGTCTCCAGGTCGCGCATTTCGCCCACCAGGATGCAGTCGGGGTTCTGGCGAAGGGCGCGACGAAGCGCCTCGCTGAAGCTGGGCACATCGGCCAGGCCACCCACCTCGCGCTGGTTCACGATGCCCTTCTTGTGCGGGTGGTAGTACTCGATCGGATCCTCGACGGTGATGATGTGCCGCTCGAGATTCATGTTGATCTCGTCGATCATGGTGGCCAGCGTGGTGGTCTTGCCGGAGCCGGTCGGGCCGGTCACCAGGAACAGGCCACGCGGACGACGGATGAGATCCTTCACGATGGGCGGCAGGTTGAGCACCTCGAACGGCAGCAGGCGGTTCGGGATGAGGCGAAGCACCATCGCCACGTTGCCCTTCTGGCGGAACACGCTCACGCGGAAGCGTGCGGCCTCGCTGAAGCTGAAGCCGAAGTCGGTGCCGCCCTTCTCCTGGAACTCCGCCTGGTTCTTCTCGGGGGTGATCGACTTCATCAACGCCATGGTGTCGTCGGCGTCGAGCGTCTTGGTCTGCATGTTGCGCAGGCGGCCGTTCAAGCGCACGGTGGGCGGACGGCCGACCGTGATGTGCAAGTCGGAGGCGTCCTGCTTCACCATGACATCGAGCAGGCGATCGATCTGGACCGTGCTCACCTTGCCGAGCGGCGCCGAACCACCTTCTGAACTCATCTGCGTGCCTCCTGTGTGGCGTGTTCCGAACCTGTGTACCGGTGCATCGAGCTCAGACCGCCATCTCGGTGGCGGGGTCGAAGCCCTCGATCTGCGCGAACTTGGCGATTTCCTCGGGCGTGGTGCGGCCCTTGAGGATCTTCAGGCGACCGTCGCCCAGCAGGCCGCGCATGCCGTTTCGAACGGCGGCCGAACGCAGCTTGCTGATGCCGCTGCGCTCGAAGGCCAGCTGACGGATCTCCGCGTTCATGATCATCATCTCGTAGATGCCGCGGCGGCCCTTGTAGCCAACGCCACCGCACGCGGGGCAACCCTTGGGACCCATCACCTGATCGCGCTCCAGCTCGCTGATGCCCACCAGCTTCAGCAGCTTCGGATCCACATCCGGATCCGGTCCCTTGCACTTGTCGCACAGGATGCGCACCAGTCGCTGCGCCAGCACCGCCTGGATGCTGCTTGCGACGAGGAACGGCTTCACGCCCATGTCGATCAATCGGGTGATGGCGCTGGGCGCGTCGTTGGTGTGCAGCGTGCTGAACACCAGGTGGCCCGTGAGCGCCGCCTGGATGGCGATGTCGGCCACTTCACGGTCTCGGATCTCGCCCACCAGGATGATGTTGGGCGCCTGACGCAGCATGCTCTTGAGAATGCTGGGGAAGGTGAGGCCGATGTGCTCGCGCACCTGCACCTGGTTGATGCCCTTGAAGTTGTACTCCACGGGATCCTCGGCGGTGATGATCTTGCGGTCGGGCCGGTTCAGCGTGTCGAGCGCGGAGTAGAGCGTGGTGGTCTTGCCGGATCCGGTCGGGCCGGTCACGAGGAAGATGCCGTTCGGTCGCCGGATCACCTTGTTGAAGGTGTCGAGCGTGTCCTGCTCGAGGCCCAGGTTCACGAGGCCGATGCGCACGCTGTCCGGGCGAAGGATTCGCAGCACCACGCTTTCGCCGTGGTATGCCGGGCACGTGCTCACGCGGAAGTCGATCGCGGTGCCCTCGACGACCAGCTTGATGCGGCCGTCCTGCGGAATGCGCTTCTCGGCCATGTTCACGCCGGCCATCAGCTTGAATCGGGCGAGGATCGCGGCCTGATTGCGCTTGGGCAGCTTGTCGCGCACCACGCACACGCCGTCGATCCGGTACCGGACGACCACGCCGTCAGCCATCGGCTCCACGTGGATGTCGCTGGCGCGGCCCGTCACCCCCTCGATGATGATGCGGTTGACCAGCCGCACCATCGGGGCCTCGTCGCTCTCGACGTCGATGCTCTTGTCGACCGAGCGATCCACGCTCTTGTCCACGCTCTTGTCGATCGAATCCGTCAGGAGGCTGGCGGTCTGCTGGGCGACCGCCGCGCCCTTCTTGTCTCCGTCGAGGTAGTAGGAGATCTGGCGGCGGCTCGCGATGCAGGTGTCGAGCTCGGCGCCGAGCTTGAAGCGCAGCACCTCGAGCGTGTCGAGATCCATCGGATCATGAATCACGATCTTCAGGCGACCACCGGCCTTGGCCATCGGCAGCACGAGGAACTTCTTGGCATCGGCCTCCTTGATGAGGCTCATGTCGATCTTGGCGGAATCCTCGGCGCGCTCGAGGTTGAGGAACTCCATGCCGAACTGCGCACCAAGCGCGCGCGCGACATCCTCCTCGGTGCAGGCACCCATCTCGATCAGGACCTCGCCAAGGCGCTTGCCGCTGCCCTTGGCCGTCTGCAGCGCCTCGGCCACCTTGGACTCGGGCACCACCTTGTTCTGAACAAGGATCTCACCAAGCTTCTGACGGAGTTTGCGTGCCACGGTGTCTCCTGAGGGGGTCGCTGTCGAGTGCCGAGAAACTCTAGTATGCGATGGCCTGCGGTCGCCCGCAACCGAAGGCCCGAACCATGCCCACCCCCCTTCGTGCCATCGTGACCCTGGGGCCCACCCACGAGCCGCTCGACGACGTGCGTTTCGTGGGGAACCGTTCCAGCGGGCGAATGGGACTCGAGATCGCCAGAGCGCTGATGAGACGGGGTTGCCAAGTCACGGCGATGGCTGGGCCCTGCCAGCCGGCAGGACTGGATTCGCTGCCGGAGGTGGTTCGGTTCCGCACCGCCGAGGAACTGCGCGCGGAACTGCTGCGTCGTTGGCCGGGCGCGGACATGCTGGTGATGGCCGCTGCCGTGGCCGACTGGCGACCGACCGAGGTGCGGCGTGGCAAGCGCCGCCGGTCGGACGGACGGCTCTCGATCGAGCTGGAGGCGGTCCCAGAGATTCTCGGATCGCTGACCTCAAGGTCGGATCAGTTCGTGGTGGGCTTCGCGCTGGAGCCAGCCGGGGAGATGCTCGCCTCGGCACATGCCAAGCTGGGACGCAAGCGGGCGGATTGCATCGTGGCGAACCCGCTGGAGACGATGGACGCGACGGAGATCGACGGCGCGCTGGTCTGGGCGGATGGTCGCGTGGAGCGCCCGGAGGGGCCCTGCCCGAAGGCGCAGTTCGCCACATGGCTGGCAAAGCGGATCCTGCCCGCCGCGAGGGAACGCGCCGGTCGGTAGCCTTGCCCGCTTCGCAATCGAACCACAAGGAAACCTCATCATGAAGATCGGGATGATCGGCCTCGGCCGCATGGGCGCCAACATGACGCTTCGCCTTCTCAAGGCCGGCCACCAGGTGGTCGTGTGGGACATGAACGCGGGCGCGGTCCAGGAACTCGCCGGCAAGGGCGCCATCGCGGCGGCCGACATGAAGGACCTCGTGTCGAAGCTCGAAGCCCCCCGCAGCGTGTGGATGATGATTCCGGCCGCGTTCGTGGACGAGACCATCCACAAGCTTGCGCCGCTCCTGGCCAAGGGCGACTGCCTGATCGACGGCGGCAACAGCTACTACAAGGATGACATCCGGCGCTCGAAGGATCTGGCGGCCAAGGGCATCGACTACATCGACTGCGGCACCTCCGGCGGCGTGTGGGGCCTCGAGCGCGGCTACTGCCAGATGATCGGCGGACCCAAGGCAGCCGTGCAGCGGCTGGATCCGATCTTCGCGGCGCTCGCGCCCGGCAAGGGCGATGTCTCGGCCACGCCCGGACGCGGCAATCGCGGCGGCAGCGCCGAGCAGGGCTATCTGCACTGTGGCGCAAGCGGCGCGGGCCACTTCGTGAAGATGGTGCACAACGGCATCGAGTACGGACTCATGGCGGCCTACGCCGAGGGCATGAACATCCTCAAGAACGCGAACGCCGGCAAGGTGCAGCGCGAGAAGGACGCCGAGACCACCCCCCTGCGCGAGCCCGAGGCGTACCAGTACGACTTCGACCTGGGCGAGATCGCCGAGCTGTGGCGCCGCGGCAGCGTGGTGGCGAGCTGGCTGCTGGACCTGACCGCCGACGCCATGGCGAAGGACCCGCAGCTCGCCCAGTTCGGTGGTCGCGTGAGCGACTCCGGCGAGGGCCGCTGGACCATCGACGCCGCGATCGACGAGGGCGTGCCTGCGCACGTGCTCACCGCCGCGCTCTACGAGCGATTCAGCAGCCGCGGCAATGCGCTGTTCGCCGACAAGGTGTGCTCGGCCATGCGCTTCGAGTTCGGCGGACACCACGAGAAGGCGAGCGGCTCGCACTGAGCCGGAAGGGATCCTCATGAACGCTCCCGAACGCAGCGACGCGCTCGTGCTCTTTGGTGCCACGGGCGATCTGGCGCACAAGAAGACCTTCGACACGATCCAGGCGCTCTTCAAGCGGGGCCATTTCGATGGCCCCGTGATCGGCGTGGCCAAGAGCGGCATGACGCGCGACCAGCTGCTTGCGCGGGCGCGCGAGGGCATCACCACCTACGGGCGCGGCGTGGATGAGGCGGCGTTCAAGGCGTTCAGTGACCGCTTCCAGTACGTGGATGGCGACTACGCCGATATCGAGACCTTCAAGAAGCTTCGCGCCGCGCTGGGCGACGCGAAGCGACCGCTGCATTACCTGGCGATCCCGCCAGTGGTGTTCGGCCTCGCCACCCGGCAGCTCAAGGCGAGCGGTTGCGCCGACGGCAGCCGCATCGTGGTGGAGAAGCCCTTCGGCCGCGACCTGGCGAGCGCGCAGGAACTGAACGCGACGCTGCATGCGGTGTACGCCGAGCGCGACATCTTCCGCATCGACCACTACCTGGGCAAGGAGGCGACGCAGAACATCCTGTTCACGCGCTTCGCCAACGCCTTCATGGAGCCGATGTGGAACCGCAACCACGTGAAGCAGATCCAGATCACCATGGCCGAGAGCTTCGGCGTGCAGGGTCGCGGCCGCTTCTACGACAGCGCCGGCTGCATCCGCGACGTGATCGAGAACCACCTGATGCAGGTGGTGGGCTTCCTGTGCATGGAGCCGCCCTACTGGCCCGACATGGAGCGCGTGCGCGACGAGCAGATCAAGCTGTTCCGCAGCGTGCGCACGCTGGGCCCCAACGATGTGGTGCGTGGGCAGTTCGAGGGCTTCCTGAAGGAAGAGGGCGTGGCACCCAACAGCCAGGTGGAGACCTTCGCCGCCGTGCGCCTGTTCATCGACAACTGGCGCTGGCAGGGCGTGCCGATCTACCTGCGCGCCGGCAAGTGCATGCCGATGACCGCCACCGAGGTGCGCGTGGAGTTCCATCGCCCGCCCGCGGTGGTGTTCCCGAACGAGCAGAGCCTGCCGCACAACTACTGGCGCTTCCTGTTCAGCCCGCGCATCGAGGTGGGCCTGAACATCCAGGTGAAGGCCGACGGCGAGCGCATGGTGGGACAGGATCTGGAACTGATGGCGGTCGACCAGAGCCCGGACGAGATGACCCCCTACGAGCGCCTGATCGGCGACGCGCTGCGCGGCGACCAGACGCTGTTCGCGCGCCAGGACGTGGTTGAAGAGGCGTGGCGCATCGTGGATCCGATCCTTGGCAACGCGGTGCCCGTGCACCGATACAAGCAAGGCACCTGGGGCCCCGATGCGGCGAACGAGATCCTGCTGCCCGAAGGCGGGTGGCACGCTCCGCAGGTGGACGGCAAGGCCTGAACGCGACCGCCGCTACGCTGCACCCGGGGACTGTGGCGGAACAGCAGACGCAGCGGCCTTAAAAGCCGCGGCCGGGAAACCGGCGTGTGGGTGCAACTCCCACCGGTCCCATTGGTGCGGCGAACCCTGAACCGGAACCCCCACTTCAGTATTCGCGAAATTGCATGCCTGCAATTTCTTCCTCATTGCGTTTGACACACGCGGCAGTGTATTGAAACCTCTGCGAGATATTTCTCGCCGAGCGGGTAAGGGTCCGGCAAGGCGGCGTCGAGATGGAGCTTGACGCAGGATGAGGTTTCCGGGATCTCCATTCCCCCGGGCAAACGGAGACGATTCATGTCCGTTCGAACGAAGGCGTACTTCTACGCGTTGGTGCTTCTGCCCATTGTTGTCGTCCTGATCATGCTTGGATGGCACGCCGGCGGAGCCGCGCTGCTGCATCGGTACACAAGTGGCCAGCTCAGATGGGATCGTGCCGCGCTCTTCTCGCTGGTGTGCCTCGTGCTCGGCACGAGTGTCAGCATCCGTCTCGGCAGAGCATGCATCGGGTTTCTGCGGTTTCGCCTGGCGAAGATGGGGCGATCGATCTCGCGTGCGGAGGCGCCGACCCTCTGGCAGATCGTGGATGATTGGGTGGACACCATCGGCGCACCACGCATCGACCGAATCATCCTGACGCCGGACTTTCAGGCCGCCGCACGAGTGACATGGCGTTGGTTCCGGTTCACCCATGAGCATGCGCTGGAACTTGGTGAACCCCTGCTCCGCGTGCTTACGCCGGAGGAGACCGAGTGTGTGATCGTGCATGAATTGGCTCACATGCGTCACCTCGACCACCGAGGTCGGCTGATGATCGCAGTGACCCACACCCTGCTCGCCACCATCTCGTCACCACTCGGACAAGGGCGTGGTCCGATCAGACGATCGGTCCGCCGAATCCGCGCTCGATTCTTCTCGGAAGACATGCAACAGCGGCGCGATCACGAGAACGAGGCCGACCGGGTGGCCGCACACTTCGTCGGCGCGGAAGCATCCGCTCGTGCGGTGATCCGCCTGGAACTCGGGGCGGTCAGGCTCATCCGGAGAATCAAGGATTCCACCAGGGACGATCTGGCCGGCGAGCGGGTGGATGGCGCGATTCGCGCGGTCGAGACACTGGCCTCCGAGCCGGATCCCCGCGATCCGGACCTGCTGCGCATGGTGCTGGAGCGACACACCCTTCCCGATGACACGCATCCTTCACTCTCGGACCGCCTGCGCAGCATCGGAATCGACCCGCGTGACGCCGCGATTCCCCAAGCCGTCTCGGAATCCGACAGTGCTGCAGCGGCGTGGCTGGGTGACACGCCGCGCCTGGGCACCGCCGACAGGGTCGTCAACCGATCCGCTGGGCACGCGGAATCCACGTCGGAGCCGGAGGCCACGGACCTGGAAGTGATGCATCGCCTCGCCGATCGAGCGGAGGCAAGTCTTGATCCATCGAGACTGGGATCCTGCCTCATGCTGCACCTGTTTCTCGTGCGCGCACGCGCCTTCACACGCGTTGACGAACTGCTCGACCGCCTGGCGAAGGACGCTGGCGCGTCAGCGGCTGTGCTGGAATGGGTGTTCGACCGCTCGCTGTCCGGGCCAGGGCCCGCCGATGCGCCGCGCACGTTGCTTGCGCTCTCCCGGCTTGAGGCGGTCGATCCGGCTCGGCACGCGCGCGCGCTTCAGGAGCTGGCGGATCGGCTTGCCCTGGATGGCCGCATGGCGGAGGCCAAGGCGACGTGGCGCCTCGTGGTGCGATTGCGGACCCGTCCTCTGGATCCGGAGACATGGCGGGAAGCCTCCCTGTTGCCCGGTGATCTGGGGCCGGTGAACCTCGACCACGAGACCTTTACCCAGATCGCCGCGGCCTTGCTCAGGGATCGGTGCATCACCGGGTATCGGCTGGCCTCCGTGCATGCGGCGCTCCCGCTGCA
>JBMOGS010000004.1:0-74198 GCA_049318245.1 Phycisphaerales bacterium
GTCCGCAAAGGGCTCGTGGTGGGACCGCGGAACGTCATTGCGCCGGCTTCAATGGACGCTTGCCGGAGTGCGTGGATTCCACATCGAGCTGGTCAACTTCGACGCGTGCTCGCGCACCGTGCAGGACCGTCTTCGCGTTCTCGAGATGAGACCCCCGCCGCCTGCAGGAGGAATGATCAACGTCGCAGAAACGTGACCAGCGAGAAGACGATCTCGGCGCTGATCAACGCGATGATGATCCACTCCAGAAGTTCCGCGCGTCGATGCGCCTGGGTGTCAGCCATCTTCGCGTAGATGGAGTCGAGCGTCTCGAGCTTCCGGAGCGTGGCACGCTCCCACTCGTCGAGATGCATGCGCCGGCTGGTGGCGCGATAGAGCCGCGCGAGGAACTGATCGCCGAGCAGCTTCAACGCGTTGTTGATCTCCTCGTACAACAGCGCCGCGTCCATCTGGAGCGCCGCGACGCGCTTCAGTTCGCTGTGTCCCGTGCGGTACCGCGCCGCGGCGCCCGCGCGGCCCGACACCGTTCCCCAGGCCTCCTCCAGCGCGGCGTCGAGCTGGGCGTCGAGCGCGCGGAACTCCAGAAGCTCGACGTTCGCGAACTCGAGCACATCCAGGCTCGCCTCGGGAGCCTCGTCGATCAGCATGGCGGCGTTCCAGTCGATCACGGCTCGGTCCGCCGGGCCGTACGAGACGCTCGCCGAGAGGCAGTCACGCACCTCCTGCTCACCGAGCCTGCCCGGTTCCGCGCGCAGGATCCGGGCCAGATCCTCGTCGGAAGGGCCCGCGGACGATCCCGAGATCCGACGCGCGGCGAAGACCACGTAATCCTCGGTGAAGGCGCTCAGCGCGGGACGCCGGATCGCGGATCCGAGCGCTTCCAGCAGCGCCGTGGCCCGCGTCCGGCCATCGTGGAGCAGGGCCGCATGCGACGAGAGCGCGGCCCCCAGACCGACGAGCGCATCGACCGGCGCGTCGAAGTCGAATCGATAGCAGAAGCTGACCGCACCAAAGTCGAAGATGCGAACCTGCACGACCGTGGTGGCGCGATGCCCCTCCACCTCGATGGAGGGACCATCCTGCTCCAGCGTCAGAGGCGGATCACTCCAGTCAAGCCCGGCGGGATTGCGCACGGATGGCAGGCGCGCGCGGCCTGCCCCCTGCAACGCGCGCTGCGCACGCTGCAGATCGATCGCGAGGCCGACCTCGATCGCCAGAAACAGGTGGCAGGTGCCGGCGAGGTGCAGCGGCGAAGCGCTCATGAGGGCAGAGTAGGATCCGTGGATGCCCGACGGAAGTGCCGCTGCGGAATCGAAGCCCAAGGCCCCCGCGCCCTGGGATCGGATCCTCGTGTGCGTGGTTTCCGGACAGGCGTGGGTGCTCGATCTCGTCCAGGCCGCAGCGGATCCGGCGGAGCACGAGATCCGGACGATGTCCCGGGATGCCGACGCGCTTGAGCGTGTGACGCGGCTCGCGCCGGCGGTCGTGGTGGTCGACATCTCGGGTGGAGATCCGATGCCCTTTGACCTGCTGCGAAGCCTCCAGGCGAGTCCCCTGACGTCGAGCGTTCCGTCGCTGGCGATCGCCGCCTCGGACGATCCGCTGGTGCGCGCCGCCGCGTTCTCGGCGGGTGTCGAGGACTTCGTCACCCGCGGCATCGAGCCGGAGGAGCTGCGCGCGAGGCTTCGGACGCTGGCCAAGCTCGGAGGCGCCACGCGGCGCGCCCTTGACGCGGACGCCGCGATCGCCCGCCTTCAGACGCGGGTGCGCGAGCGGGACCGCGACCTTGGCGAGATGCGGCAGATCGTGCAGCACATGCGCTCGTCCCTGGAGGCGGACAACGCCCTGCAGCGAGGCCGCGTGGAACGCATGGTCCAACTGGGCCTGGAGCTGAACAAGCTGCAGGATTTCCATGTGCTGATGGAGCGCATCCTGAGCGAGGCGCGCGCACTGCTGCGCGCGGACGCGGGAACGATCTTCCTGCGCGAGTCTCGTGCCCTTCGATTCGCGTACGCGCAGAACGACACGCTGTCCAGGCGCGAGCCGGACCAGGCGAAGTTCAACGCCTACCAGCTGCCGGTCACGGAGACGTCCATCGCCGGATGGGTCGCGATGAGCGGCGAGGCCGTGAACCTGGCGGACGCCTATGACATCGATGCGTCGCTGCCCTATCGCTTCGATCCGAGCTTCGATCGGCTGACCGGGTACGCGACCCGCTCGATCCTCGCGCTTCCGCTCCGGACCAGCATGGGCAGCACGCTGGGCGTGCTGCAGCTGCTCAACGCGCTCGACGAGCGCGGCCGGCCGCGGGACCGCTTCTCCGAGGCGGATCAAGTGCTGCTGGGACACTTCGCCAGCATGGCGACGGTCGCGATCGAGCGAAGCCGTCTGGCCGAGAGCATCATCTCGCGCATGCTGCGGATGGCGGAGTCGCGGGATCCCTCGGAGACCGCCCCGCATGCCGAGCGGGTGGCCGGTGTGGCGGCGCTGATCTTCGAGGCATGGGCGCACCGGCGCGGGCTCTCGGGCGCCGCGTACGAGCGGCAGCGGGACCGGCTGGTGGTCGCGGCGCGCCTGCATGACGTGGGCAAGGTCGGCATCAGCGACACGATCCTGTCGAAGCCGGGTCCGCTGACGCCCGAGGAGCTTGTCCATGTGCGCCAGCACGTGATCATCGGGGCGCGCTTCTTCATGGATCACCCCACCGAGTTCGACGAGGCTGCGCGTGACGTGGTGCTGAACCATCACGAGCGATGGGATGGAACGGGCTACCCCGGACACGTTGACCTGCTGGGACGGCCGCTGCAGGATCCGCGCAACGGCATGCCACGCACCGGAGGCAAGCGGGGCGAGGAGATTCCGCTCTTCGCGCGCATCGTCGGGCTTGCCGACGTGTACGACGCGCTGCAGAGCACCCGCGCCTACAAGCAGCCGTGGGCCGAGAAGCCGGTCCTCAACCACATTCGTGGCGAGTCCGGGCGCCACTTCGACCCGGAACTGGTCGAGATCTTCTTCGCGATGCTGGATCGGCTGCGAGACCTGCGCGCAGCGCATCCGGACTGAATTCGCGGAGGGAACGCGGGCTATCCTGCCGGGATGCGGTGCCTGCGTTTCACGGTCGGCGCGCGGAACCTTGCCGTGGACCTTGCGTGGGTTCGGGAGGTCTGTCCGATGGTGCGACTTCGCGAAGTGCCGGGTGCGCCCGCGTGGATCCGAGGCCTGCTGAACTATCACGGAACACTGATCCCCTCGGTGGACCTGGGCATGCTCCTGGGCGGCGCTGCCGTGGAGCCCACGCTGGGGTCGCGCATTCTCCTGCTGGAGGGACCGATCGACGGCTCCGACGACGGACGACGCGCGGTGTTTGGCGCCCTGGTGGACCGGGTCGACGCGCCCGCGACGCTGGACCGCGACGGCTCGTGGGTCGCCCCGGACGGACTGCCGGCGTTGCCGTTCATCCGCGAGGTTGCAAGCGTGGACCGTGGCGAGATCCTGGTGCTCGATGTCGCCCGTCTTGCGGCGCAGCATTCGGGATTGCTGCAGGGTTCCTCCTCGTTGATGACGCTGCCGGGCTCCCACCCGTGAGCGGTCTGGAGCGCTGGCTTCGTTCGAACCTGCCCCTCCAGCCCGCCGTGCTGGAACACGCGATCGACCAGGCGCGCCGCCACGCGAGCGCGACGCGCGTGAGCGAGTCGAGCTTGCTGGAGACGCTTCAGGCCGACCCCAGCCTTCTGGAGAAGGTCCTGGCGGTCGCGGTGCCTCCGGAGACGTGGCTCTTCCGCCATGCGCCCGCCTTCGAGTGCGCACGAGCGCATCTGCGGTCCCTTGGTGCGCGCAAGGCTCGCATCCTGAGTCTCGGCTGCGCCACCGGCGCGGAGGCGTTCTCGCTGGCCGCGACCGCGCGCGAGACGGGCCGCGATGCCCGGACGTGCGAGATCGTGGCCGTGGACTGGAACCGGGAGAATCTGTCTCGCGCGGCGGGCGGAACCTGTCCGCCGTTGGCGCAACGCGGCCCGATTCCGGCGTGGGCTGCGCGGCACTTCCGGACCGACACGCACGGTTCGCTTCGGCTCGTCCCTGAGGCGATGGCGATGATCCGTTGGATGCACGACGACATCACCGGCGATCGCATGCCACGCGACTGCGACATCGTCTTCTGCCGAAATGTCGCGATCTACCTGGACGAGCCTGCCCGCGACCGACTCGCGCGGAACCTGGCCGCATGCACCCGCGTGGGCGGAATGCTGTGCCTGGGACACGCCGATCCGCCGCGCCTGTGGTCTGGCGCGTTCCGGGCGAGCGCCGTTTCTGGAGCCTTCGCCCATGAACGCGTCGATCACCCGCTGGAGCCACCGGCGACGCCGGCAACGCAGCCAGCGCTCGGACCGATCGCGATTCCGTCCCCGCCGGCCCCCGTCACCCCGGCATCGCCATCGCTTGCGCAGGCGCAGGAATTCGCGGATGCAGGCGACCTGGACCAGGCGATCGTGATTCTGGAGCAGCTGGTGCGGACCAATGCCATCGATGCCGACGCATGGCAGCTTCTGGGCTCGGTTCATCTGGCGCGTGGCGCATCGGTGGAGGCCGAGGCCTGCTTCCGCAAGGTGGTATATCTGCATCCGGATCATGCTCTTGCGCTCCTTCAACTCGGCGTGTTCGCGGAGGATCGCGGTGACGGTCCGGCCTCGGAGCGCATGCGCGCGCGCGCGGCTCGTGCCTTGAGAGGTGACGCGACATGAGCGCCCCGACGCCAGGTCTTCCCGCGAACGCGCGACTGCGCGAGTCGGTCCTCGAGGCGCAGACCGCGGCGCTGGCCGCGCCTCTCGCGCAGGATCCTGGTGCACAGCAGCCGCTGCTCTGCTTCCGCTGCGCCGGCGAGCGGTTCGCGGTGCCTGCGCAGGATGTGCAACGCGTGTTCGAGGCACGGCCCGTGCGACGCGTGCCGCATCGCGATCGCCCGGCGTTTCGCGGGCTGGTCGCCGATGAGGGCGAACTGCTGCTGGTGGGATCGCTGGAACGCCTGCTCGACCTGGGCCCTGCCACGCCCCCGCCCTCGCCGGGCGCGCGGATGATCGTGGTCGGCCCCGAACACCATGGCTGGGCCTTTCAGGTGGACCTGGTGGATGGCGTGATTCGCGTGGCCGCGACCGACCTTGTGCCCGCGCCGACCACGCTCCGCCGAGGTCTTGGCACCGCCACGCGGTTGCTGGCCCGGATCGAGGGAGAGCAGGCCGCGGTGCTGCACACCGAATCGTTGCTGCATGGCTGGGAAGGATCCGCCGCATGAGCGATCTTGGCGGTCTGGACCTGTTCGAGCTGTTCAAGGGCGAAGTGGAGACCCACGGTGCCGCGCTGAACGAGGGACTTCTTGCCCTGGAAGCGAACGTGTCGGATCCCACGCCGATCGCGGGACTCATGCGAGCGGCGCATTCGATCAAGGGTGCCGCCCGCGTGGTTGGCGTGGACGTGGTGGTCGGCCTTGCGCACCAGATGGAGGACGCGATGGTGCGCGTGCAGAAGGGCATGGAGCCGTGCACCGCCGCACGCGTGGACCAGTTGCTGCAGGCGACGGATCTGCTGACGCAACTCACGGGGCTTCGAGAGGCGGACCTGCCCGCCTGGAGCGCCGGTCACGCCGCCGAGATCAACGGACTGGCGACCGCGCTGTCCGCGCCAGCGCCAGCCGACGCGCCGGCTCGACCGTCCTCGGCCATGCCCACGGAGATGGCGGCTGCGCCCGAGGCGGCGATGGTGCGCCTGACGAGCCCGACCGCGCCCGGCGAGGTCCTTCCGCCCATCGAGCCCTCGCCTGCTCGCGCCAAGCCGGTCGAAGCTCCCGCACCCGAGGTTCGCACCGTGCGCGTGAATGCAGAGAATCTGGATCGCATGATGCGCCTGGCGGGCGAGAGCATGGTGGAGGGCCGGCGCTCTCCTCAGGTGCAGCGTGGATTGCAGGAGCTCAAGCGTCGGCTGCGCATCACCCGCGAGGTGGTGGATGCCGCGGGACCCTCACCCGAGCTGGACGAGGCACGTCGCCAGTTGGCCACGCTGGAGCGCGCGCTCTCCCACCACACGGGCCTGCTCGAGGCCACGTTCCGACGCACCGAGGAGATCGGGACGCGGCTCTATCACGAGGTGATCGGCAGCCGGATGCGACCGTTCGGCGACGCATGCGTCGGCTTCCCGCGCATGGTTCGGGACCTTGCCAAGATGCTCGGCAAGCAGGTGCGTTTCGAGATCGAGGGCGAGCGGACGCCGGTGGATCGTGACATCCTTGCGCGGCTCGACGCGCCCCTGAACCACCTTCTCCGCAACGCGATGGATCACGGCGTCGAGACGCCGGATCGAAGGCGGCTGGCGGGCAAGGGCCCGGCGGCGAGCCTGCGACTCGAGGCTCGCCATCAGGCAGGCATGCTGGAGGTGCGCGTGATCGATGACGGCTCGGGCATCGACTCGGAACGGGTCCGTTCGAAGGTGATCGAGCGCCGGCTGCAGTCCGAGGAGGTCGCGAGGAACCTCGGGCGTGGCGAGCTGCTCGAGTTCCTCTTCCTGCCTGGATTCAGCACCGCGAGCGCCGTGACGGAGGTGAGCGGGCGCGGCGTGGGGCTGGATGTCGTGCATCAGACGTTGCGCGATCTTGGCGGATCCGTGCGGATCGAGAGCGAGCCCGGCACCGGAACGGCATTCGTGCTGAGCCTGCCGATCACGCTGAGCGTGATCCGCGCGGCGCTTGTGCGCGTGAGCGGCGAGACGCTGGCCTTCCCGCTCGCGCGCATCGAGCGAATCGTGCGTCTCCCAGAGGCATCGCTGCAGCGCGTCGAGGGCCGGCTGCAGTTCGAGCTGGATGGCCACGCGATCGGGGTGCTGCGGGCGTCGGAGCTGCTCGGGCTGCCGGGCGAACCGGGGCCACGCGACGGACAGGTCAGTCTGCTGGTGATGGGAGGTGCCGGCGAACGGAGCGCTCTTGCCGTGGATGGGTTCCTGGGGGAACGGGATCTGGTCGTGCGGCCCCTCGATGCGCGACTTGGACGGGTGCCCGGGGTCGCCGCAGCCGCCATCGATGACGACGGAATGCCGGTGCTCGTGATGGACGTCGAGGACCTTCTGGTCTCGATCCGGCGAGGCCTGTCCGAAGGCGCGATTCGAGGCATCGCGGCTGGCGCGTTGTCCGGAGAGGCGCGTGCGCGCCGGCGCGTGCTGGTGGCGGACGATTCGATCACGGTGCGCGAGGTGGAGCGGCAGCTGTTGCGCCGCCTGGGCCATCAGGTCGAGGTCGCCGTGGACGGCATGGACGCGTGGAACCAGCTGTGCGCCGGCGCCTTCGACCTGCTGGTGACGGATGTCGACATGCCGCGCATGAACGGCATCGAACTGGTTCGCATGCTGCGGCGCGATCCGCGCTTCACCAATCTTCCCGTGGCCATCGTGAGCTACAAGGACCGCGCCGAGGATCGTGCGGCCGGACTCGACGCCGGAGCCAACGCCTATCTGACGAAGGGCTCCTTCCAGGACCAGACGTTCGCGCGCACGATCGCGGACCTCATCGGCGAGGCTGCGCCATGAGGATCGGCCTGGTCAACGATCTTCCGATCGCGCTGGAGGCGTTGCGGCGCACGGTGGCACGCATGCCTTCGGCCACGGTCGCCTGGACAGCGATGGATGGTGCCGAGGCGGTGGCCCGATGCGCTCACGATCGTCCGGACATCGTGCTGATGGATCTCATCATGCCGGTGATGGACGGCGTGGAGGCGACACGGCGGATCATGCGGCAGGCGCCCTGTCCGATCCTGGTGGTGACGGCAACCGTGACCGGCAACGCGGCGCGGGTTTTCGAGGCGCTTGGCGCTGGCGCACTCGACGCGATCGACACGCCCAATCTGAACGATCCCGAGGGCGTCGAGCGCCTGTGCAAGCGCATTCAGACGATCGTGCGACTCTCCCGACCCGCGCCCGCGACCAGCGCGAGCCTTGCCGTGCCCGCGCCAAGGATGGGAAGCCAGCCGTTGCCGACCCCTGCCCTGATCGGGGCCAGCACCGGTGGACCGCAGGCACTTCGGCGTGTCCTGCTGACGTGGCCCAAACCGCTGCCATTCGCCGCCGTGATCGTGCAGCACCTTGACGCGGCGTTCGTGCCTGGCCTGGCCGAGTGGCTGGGGCGCGAGTGCCAGCAGCGTGTCCGGGTGGCGGAGCCCGGGCAGGCGGCACATCCCGGAACGGTCTCCATCGCCGGTGACAACCAGCATCTCGTGCTGGATTCGCAGTGCGTGTTCCGGCACCAGCCCGGGCCACCATCCGACATCCACCAACCCTCCGTCGACGCCCTTCTTGAAAGTGCCGCTCGCGCCGGCCTGCGTCCCGGCGTGGCCGCCCTCCTCACGGGCATGGGCACCGATGGCGCGCGCGGCCTCCTGGCGCTGCGACGCGCGGGCTGGACGACGCTCGCGCAGGATCAGGACACCAGCGTCGTCTGGGGCATGCCGGGTGCCGCCGTCCAGTGTGGCGCCGCCACGCGCGTGCTGGGGATCGACCAGATTGGCGCCGCCATCCTTGCCCACTTCTCCGAACCGGAAACCCATCGCCCATGAGCCAGACCGTGCTGAAGCCGTCGATGATCATCATGCCGACCGTGATCCTGCTGGTCGATGACCAGCCGATCATCGGCGCGGCCGTGCAGAAGATGCTCGCAAGCCAGCCGGAGTGGCGCTTTCACTTCTGTCCCGATCCGGCGCAAGCCGTCGCGCAGGCGATCGCGCTGCGACCCTCGGTCATCCTGCAGGATCTGGTCATGCCGGGCATGGACGGACTGGACCTCGTCCGTGCCTACCGGGAGCGCGCCGAACTGGCGGACGTGCCGCTGGTGGTGCTGAGCTCGAAGGAGGAGGCGGAGACCAAGGCGAAGGCCTTCGCCCTTGGCGCGAACGACTACCTGGTGAAGTTGCCGGATCCGGTCGAGATGATCGCGCGCCTGCGCCACCACAGCGAGGGCTACAAGGCCCTTCGCGAGCGCAACGCCGCATTCGCGGCGCTGGCGCAGAGCGAGCAGCATCTGCAGAACGAGGTTCGGCGCGCCGCCGAGTACGTGCGCAGCCTCCTGCCGGCCCCGCTGACGGATGGTCCGGCGCGCACCGACTGGCGATTCGTTCCGAGCGAAAGCCTGGGTGGCGACGCCTTCGGCTATCACTGGCTGGATGCGCGCAGGCTTGCCATCTACCTGCTTGACGTGTGCGGGCACGGCGTGGGTCCCGCGCTGCTGGGCGTGAGCGCGATGAACGTGATCCACTCCGGCGCGATCCCGGGGCGCGACACGGCGGAACCCGGGGCGGTGATGGAGGGGCTCAACGAGCTCTTTCCCATGGAGCGCCACAACGACATGTTCTTCACCCTCTGGTACGGCATCCTGGACGTGCAGACGGGAACGTTGCGGTGGAGTGGCGGCGCGCATCCGCCCGCGGTGCTGATCGGTCCCGATGGTTCGCTGACGCGCCTGGCCTCGCAGGGCCTGATGATCGGCGCCGCGACGGGCATTCCGTACGACACCGACGAGATCGTGGTGCCCCCGGGATCCCGGCTCCTGCTGTACAGCGACGGTCTCTTCGAATTGCAGCGGCCCGCCGGCGCGATGGCCACATTGGACGACTATCTGGACGCGTTGGCGGCGAATCCCAACCAGGATCTTGACGCGATGCTGGAACACGCCCGCATGGTGCAGTCCTCGGACAGCTTCAAGGACGACGTGAGCGTGCTGGAGCTGCGTTTCGGCGGATGATCCTCCTGGGTCTGATCACGGCCGCGCTCGCGGGACGCCACGAGTTCCACGAGATCCACATGGGCGTGGAGGTTCGGATCGTGCTTCATGCCGAGGATGCGTCACGCGCGGCTGCCGCGGCACGCGCCGCGTTCGACCGCATCCGTGCCTGGGACGACACGTTGAGCGACTGGCGGAGCGACACGCCCGCGCAGCGCCTGCCGAGCCATGCAGGCACCTCGCAGCGCGTGGAGGGCCGACTCCGCGACGCGCTGGACGCGTCGTGGCGGCTTGCGCAGGTGACACGCGGCGGATTCGACGCGGGCCTTGGCTCGATCACGCGGCTGTGGCGCGAGGCGCGGCGCACTGGCGTGATGCCGAGCGATGCGGCGCTCGCCCAGGCGGCAGCCTGCGCGGGCCGGCACGCGTGGCGCTGGGACGATGAGGGGTCGCTCTTCACCGCGCAGCGCGACGGCGTTCGGATGGACTTCGGCGCGATCGGCCAGGGCCTGGCCGCCGATGACGCATTGGCGACCTTGCGGGACCGTGGATTCCCGCAGGCGCTCGTGGACGTGAGTGGCGACATCGCGCTTGGCGCGCCTCCCCCCGGCGAGGTTGGATGGCGCATCGAGGTTGCCCCGGGCCTGGATGGACAGGTGGCCGAGACCGTGGTGCTCCACGACGTGGCCATCGGCACGAGTGGCGATCGCGAGCAGGCCCGGGCCGTCGCTGGGCGGACCGTGGGGCACATCGTGGATCCCTCCTGCGGGCGCCCTCTCCCGGTGGTCCGTCAGGCCACGGTGATCGCGAGGGACGCCACCACCGCCGATGCGGTTGCCACGGCGCTCTGCACGCTCTCGACGGCCGAGGCACTCGACGTGGCGGAAGCCGCCGCTATCGCTGCGCGCATCGACCGGCGCGCGGAGGATGGCGGTGTCCACGCCACCGGTGCGTGGAATTCGATCAGACGAGCTTCGTGCGGCCCGGCTGCCGGATCGTCGGAACCGGCGGTGGCGCGTCCATCGCCAGCGTCGCCGGCATCAGGTCCTCCCGGCTCTCCAGCACGTCCTTCCACGTGACAGCCTGCCCGGTGTACGCAGCCATGCGCGCCATGAGCGCGAGACGGCAGCTCTGCACCATCCAGTCCGAGTCGTCGATGCGCTCGCCCTTGCGGATGGCGCGGAACAGCTCGTCGTGTTCGACCTGGTACATGTTCGGTCGGGGTGCCGAGGGGGATCGGGTCCAGTTCGCGTTGCCGGTGATGCGATGCTCGGGCGCCCAGCCATTCACGAACGCGCGACCCCGGGTCCCGATGATCGTGTCCACGTTCTCGTTGAAGCTGTCGGGGTACTGGCGCCACATCAGCGTGGCGCGTCGGTCGCCAGGCCACTCGTAGACCACCGCGAAGTGGTCGTACACGTCGCCCCGCTCCGGAATCGGCTCCCGAAGCGCACGCCCACCGACGGCGGTGCAACGCGCGGGCGGCTCGTTGCCGAAGGCCCAGTTGATCTTGTCGATGCTGTGCACCGCCTGCTCCACGATGAAGTCCCCGGAGAGCCAGACCATGTGCTGCCAATTGCGCAGCTGGAACTCCATGTCGGTCCACTCGGGGCGGCGCGCCTGCACGCCGAGGGGCGTGGTGAGGTAGTCGCTGTGCATCGCCACGACGTCGCCGATCTGGCCGTCGGCGATGCGCCGGAAGATCTCGCGCTCGGGCGCGGATCGACGCCAGCAGAAGCCGCTCACCAGGTTCAGGTTCCGGGCGCGCGCGGCGCGGGCAGACTCGATCACGCGCCTGGCGCCGGCAGCGTCCACGAACATCGGCTTCTCGCAGAACACGTGCAGGCCGGCATCGACCGCCGCGCGCAGGTGATCGGGGCGAAGGCCCGGAGGACCCGCGAGGATCGCCACGTGCACGCCGCTGGCGCATGCCCTGGTCGCCGCGTCGAAACCGGTGAAGCGTCGATCGGGCGGAACCTGCACGCGATCCGCCAACGACGACTTCTGCAGTTCCGAGACAGCGGCATCGATGCGATCGCCAAACGCGTCGGCCATGGCCCAGATCACCACACCGGGATCCGCCTTCAGCGCCTGCATCGCCGCGCCGGTGCCTCGTCCACCGCAGCCGACCACGACCACCTTGATCTGTTCACTGCCGGCGACGGCCCCCACCGCGCCGACCGCGCGCACGACAGGCGTGGCGATCGCGGCGCCGGCGATCAGGGCTCCGCCAAGGAATGCTCGGCGATCAGGGCGTTGTGGCTGGCTTGGTTCCATCGGTCTTCTCCTTGGCGGGCGGAGGCGACGTCTCCGACGTGGCCCCATTCTGGCTTGAAGCGCCGTCCACCGCCACCCGGAAACCGATGAACGAGCCGTCCGCGAGCCACCACCGGCTTGGCGGCATCTGCGGATCGCTTGCGTTCCACTCGGGATCGGGCCTGCGAACGCGTTCGCATCGCTGTTCGGACGCGGGATCCTGGAACGAGCCTCCCCAGACGACAACCTTGCCCTGCTCGTCGGTTGCCCACTCCGCCACGTTGCCCTGCAGGTCGTGGAATCCCGCGGCATCCGGCTTTCCGCTGCCCACCCGTCGGGTCTTGCCACCGCTTCGACCTGCGTGCCAGACGTCGGACTCGGCCCCGGCGGCCGCGCACGCGGCCCGCAATTCCGAGACTCGGGGCAGACGGACGCTTCGCCCCGAGCGACGCGAGAGCCACGCGCAGAAGGCCTGCGCCGTATCGCTGTTCACGGAGATGGCGGGATACCCCGCGTGCCCGAACCCGCGGTCCATCGAGATGTAGGGCTTGCTTGGGCGCGCGACGGCATCGACGCCACCGCCGTTGGCGTCCGGCTTCTCGTACACGAAGGCATCCAGGAGTTCCCACGGAATCTCCGTGACCGACATCCGGACGCCATCGACGCCAGGCACCGACCGCACGGTGATCTCGAGCGCCGTGCCCTCCACCCGGAACCGCTCCGCGTCCCCCACCATGCCCAACGCAGGCACGACCAGAAGAAGCGCTGACAGACGGGCCATGACTCAGTTCATGAGCAGCAGGAGCAGCGAGATGTCGCCGCCGTCGACGTCGCCGTTGCCGTCCACGTCGGAAAGGCAGCCCAGACAGCGACCGAAGTCCAGCAGCGCCACCGCGATGTCGCTGGGGCCCACGCTTCCATCGTCGTCGAGATCGCCCTCCACCAGGCTCGGGCAGGTGAACTCGTACACCTGGAGGTCGTCGATGCCGGCATCCACGTTGGAGTCGCCGCCCAGATCGCGGGCGATGAAGCGCATGCGCACCGTGCCGGCCGACGGGTTGACGAAGTCGCGGACCCGGAACTTCCGCTCCACCCACTTGCCAGCGTTCTCGGAAACGAGCTCGACCTGCACCCATGTCGCGCCACCATCGCCGGAGATCTGGATCGGCATCGAGTCCGAGTTCGGATTGGAGCCCGTGTTGTTGCTGTACCAGCGCCGGTAGCTCACGTAGGGGTCCGACATGTTCGCCACCGACCAGGCTGGCGAGGTGAGCGTCGTGGTGCCGCCGTCGAGATCCGAGGAGAACGCGGCGCCCCCCGGCGGGCCGTTGCCGGTGATCCAGCACTTCGTGCCCGTGGGCGAGTGATCGTCATCGGGCTGCGCCTCGTTGCCGTTCGGATCCACGTTGATCCACGTGCCTGCGAAGGCCAGATCCCCGTTGCCGCCCACGGTCCACCCGGTGCTGGCCTCGCAGCGGTCATCCACGCGAACATCCCAGGTCAGCGCACTGACCGCCGGCAGCCCCCCGACCACGGGATAGCGGACCGATGTGCCGTCGTTCATGAAGGCCTCGATGCTCCATTCAAGCGGCTGGCCGCAGGTCATCATCGGGGCGCGGGCGATCCAGCGCGTGCCGTCATCGCTCGCCATGGGCGTGTCGGTGGTGACACCTGCGACGGTCGTGTGCAGCACCACACCCGCCGACGTGATCTCGGCGCCCGGAGCCGGCACCACGTCCGCCTGCACGCGCTCGCCGCGGCTGTCGAAGACCGTGGGCTCGCCATCGGCCATGGCGATCGTCGCGGGCTCGGCGCCCAGTCGAAGGACGAACATGCCGCGCTCGATGTCCGAACCCAGGATCGTGCCCGACGGCAGGTACGGATAGTTGCTCCAGAGGCCGTTGAATGTGGCCACGGGATTGGCATCGTCGTCGGGATGCGTGTCGAACCACGCGGTCCGCTGCGGGCTGGCCGGATTCGTCAGGTCGAAGATCTGCAGCCCGCTGGTGTAGTTGCTGCAGAAGAGCAGGTTGTTGTGCACGTACTCGTTGTGGTCCACCGACCTGATGCCCGTGGTGTACGTGCCCGCCGCGACCGGCGACGCCAGGTTCGCGATGTCCATGATGCGCCCCACGTTGTAGAGGCCCCGGTTGCCCTCGTCGAGCTCGTCGTTGATGTAGGCGTAGCGCCGGTCCTGGCTGAGCCAGAGCTGGTGGCAGAAGTTCGCGTTCGAGTAGGTGAAGCGCCCGATCACCGTGATGGCGGACTTGTTGGTGACGTCGATGATGTCCACACCCGTGTCCGTCTGGCCACCGTTCAGGCCGCCGCAGGCGAAGAAGATCTCCTTGCCGGCGTACGGTCCCGTGGTCCAGTTGAAGACCGCACCGTCATGCGTGTACTTCGGGTTCCAGGTCGCCACGAAGACCGGGTTGGCGGCACTCGCCGTCGGCGCCGCTGCCGTGGGCTTCAGCGTGTAGATGCGCAGGCCGTTCGAGCCACCACCCATGCGGTAGAGGTAGCCCGTCTGCTCGTTGATGATCATCGTGTGCGTGGCAGGCGTGGCGCCGCTCGCGTCGACCGTGTTCACCAGCGTGACCACGCCGTTGTCGATGTTCGCCAGGTTGAACACCTGGATGCCGCCACCGCCCTCGCTGACCGAGTACGCGTAGTTCTGGTACGTCTTCACGTTGCGCCAGAGGCTCTTCGGTCCGCTGATGAACGCGATGATCCGCGAGGATCCGGGGTTCGTGACCTCCACGAACCCGGTGCCGTTGCTGAGTCCCATCAGCGCGTACTCGCGCCCCGACGGACTCACGTAGCCCCACACGTCGTTGCCGCTGGTGTTCGCAGAATTGAACGTGTTCACCGGGAACCACGCCATCAGGCGCACGCCACTCGACCGGAACGGGCTGGCCGCCTTGTCGCCCTCAGGCTGCGCATCCGCCAGCCACGCGGGACCCGTCACTGCGCCCTTGTAGTCGCGGAGCTTGGGATCGCCCTCGTGGGCAACCGCCTGCCCCGTGGCCACCAGCGTGAGCAACGCGTGACGGAGGAATCGTCGCATGGCTGCGTGCACGCCTTTCAGCCGAACAGAAGGAGCAGGAACGCGATGTCGCCACCGTCGACCGTGCCGCTGCCGTCGAGGTCCGCCACGCAGCCGGGGCAATCGCCGAAATCCAGCAGCATGATCGCGAGGTCGCCGCCGCCGACGACACCATCGCCATCGAGGTCGCCGTCCGCACCGGTTGGGCACTGGAGATCTCGAACCTGCACGTCGTCCACGGCGGCCTCGACCACGGAACCCGCGCCAAGATCGCGCGCGATGAAGCGCAGGCGCACGGTGTTCGCCGTCGGCGTGACGAAGTCCCTCACGCGGAACTGCTTGTCGACCCACGCGCCGGCATTCTCGGTCACGAGCTCCAGCTGCACCCACGTGGAGCCGCCGTTGCCCGAGATCTGGATCGGCATGGAGTCGTTGTTCGGATCGGCGCCCTGGTTGTTGCTGTACCAGCGCGCGTACGAGATGTACGGGTCGCTCAGTCCCGCCACGGAGTACGCCGGCGAGGTCAGCGTGGTGGTTCCTCCATCAAGGTCGGCTGCGCCAAGCGCTCCGTTCACGGCGCCGTTGCCGGTCACCCAGCAGCGCGTCCCGTTGACGGAGCGATCGTCCTCGGGCTGCGCCGCGGTGAACACCGGGTCCGCGTTGACCCAGAGACCCGCCGTCGCGTTGTCGCCCGTGGCGCCCACCGTCCAGCCCGTGCTCGCCTCGCAGAAGTCGGAAAGCGTGACCTCGTTCGAGGAAGCCGCGAGCGCACGGAGCGTCCCCGCGGCCGGATACTTCACCGAGGTGCCGTCACTCACGAAGGCCTCGACGTTCCATTCGATCTCGGCGCCGCAGGCATACGGCGGCGTGCGGCCACCCCACCGCGTGGCCGACACCTGCTGCAGGGCCGTGTCGGTGGTCACGCCGGCGACGGTGGTCCGAAGCACGACCCCCTCCGGCGTCACGCTGATGCCAGGATTCGTCGCCACGTCGACCTGGATGCCCTGCCCACGCGGATCGAACTCGGTGCGCACGGGCCCGAACAGCGAGACCGTCGCCGGCTCGGCGCCCAGTCGAAGGACGAACATGCCGCGCTCGATGTCCGAACCCAGGATCGTGCCCGACGGCAGGTACGGATAGTTGCTCCAGAGGCCGTTGAATGTGGCCACGGGATTGGCATCGTCGTCGGGATGCGTGTCGAACCACGCGGTCCGCTGCGGGCTGGCCGGATTCGTCAGGTCGAAGATCTGCAGCCCGCTGGTGTAGTTGCTGCAGAAGAGCAGGTTGTTGTGCACGTACTCGTTGTGGTCCACCGACCTGATGCCCGTGGTGTACGTGCCCGCCGCGACCGGCGACGCCAGGTTCGCGATGTCCATGATGCGCCCCACGTTGTAGAGGCCCCGGTTGCCCTCGTCGAGCTCGTCGTTGATGTAGGCGTAGCGCCGGTCCTGGCTGAGCCAGAGCTGGTGGCAGAAGTTCGCGTTCGAGTAGGTGAAGCGCCCGATCACCGTGATGGCGGACTTGTTGGTGACGTCGATGATGTCCACACCCGTGTCCGTCTGGCCACCGTTCAGGCCGCCGCAGGCGAAGAAGATCTCCTTGCCGGCGTACGGTCCCGTGGTCCAGTTGAAGACGGCGCCGTCGTGCGTGTACTTGGTGGTCCAGCTGGCCACCAGCACCGGATTGGTGGCGCTGGCGCTTGGCGCGGTGGCCGTCGGCTTGAGCGTGTAGATGCGCAGGCCGTTCGATCCGCCTCCCATGCGGTAGAGGTAGCCCGTCTGCTCGTTGATGATCATCGTGTGCGTGGCCGGCGTGGCCGCGCCCGCATCGACGGTGTTCACCAGCGTGACCACGCCGTTGTCGATGTTGGAGAGATCGAAGACCTGGATGCCGCCACCGCCCTCGCTGACCGAGTACGCGTAGCTCTGGTAGGTCTTCACGTTGCGCCAGAGACTGGACGGCCCTGCGATGAACGCGATGATCCGCGAGGAACCGGGGTTCGTGACCTCCACGAAGCCGGTGCCGTGCGACAGGCCCATGAGTCCGTACTCCCGGCCCGAGGGACTCACGTAGCCCCACACGTCGTTGCCGCTGGTGTTCGACGAATTGAACGTGTTCACCGGGAACCACGCCATCAGGCGCACGCCATTGGACTGGAACGTGGGTGCGGCCTCCGCCATCGGATCCGCCTCATCCGCGAGCCACGCGGGCGCCTGCACGGCGCCCTTGAAGTCGCGCAGCTTCAGATCGCCCTCGTGCGCGATGGCGACGCCGCACCAGGAAGCCATGAGCGTTGCGAGAGCAAGACAGGTCTTCGACAGGCGTGGGGTCAAGGTCGCGTCCTTCAGTCGGAGTCGAGGAGTGAATGACAGCCGCCGGCAATGGCCGGGCCTCGGCTCATGATGGCCCCGATTTCGCCCCCGGGGAAGTGCCGACTCCCGGTTTTTGACCCAATTCCCCGGGCCTGTCCGGCCAGGGATCGGTCCAGACTGCCTTGTCCGGGATCGCGCCCCGGACTCCAATCAGGAAGGCAACCAGATCGGCGCGCTCGCGATCGGTGAGCCCCAAAGGCTCCAAAACCCGCTCGGAATGGTGGTCCAGCGACGTCGCGCCCTCCAGCGTGTCGTAGAAGCGAACGACCTCCTCCAGTGTTGCAAGTTGGCCCTGATGCATGAACGGCGGCGAGGCGGCCGCGGATCGCAACGATGGGGTCCGGAAACGCCCCCACGTTTCCGGGTCGGGCTGCGTGGCGGCGGTCCAGCGTGCCCGAGGGCCGTCCGGATCGTCGCTGTGGGGACCAGCCGCGTTGTACGGATCCTTGCGCAGGCGCTCGACGCCATCGAGGCGACCACGATCGGTCGGCAGTCCCCCATCCTTCGACGGAACACCAATGAGATGGAATTCGCCATCCGACAGGAGCGGACCGGCGTGGCAGCGCACGCAGTCCGCCTTCCCGACGAAGAGCTGCGCGCCACGGATCGCGTCTGCGCCGAATCCATCGATCGGAGCCTCGCTTCCCTCTCGCACCGCCTGGAGCCAGCGATCGAATGGGGCTGGACCCGTGATCAGACGCCGCTCGAACGCGGCGAGCGCCTTGCCGATGCGACCGAAGGCGATGTCGATCCCCGTGGCGTCCTCGGCGGCAGGCAACGCGCCAAACACGGACTCGTACTGGGTCCGCAGCGGCTCGATGGCACGGATGCGCTCGATCAGTTCGCGGCGCGAGAGCCCCATCTCCAGCGGACTCTCGAACGGATGCAGCGCCTGGCTCCAGAGCGAATCCGCACGACCGTCCCATGTGAGCCAGCGCTGATGTGCGGCATTGAGGAGCGACTGCGTGTGCCTGATCCCGGTGCCAAGGCCCTTCGCGAGAGATCGACCATCCGCGAACCCGAGTTCCGGCTGGTGGCAACTGGCGCAACTCACCTCGCCGTTGCGCGAGAGTCGTGGCTCATGGAAGAGCCAGCGTCCGAATTCGGCGGCCTTCGGATCATCGCTCCATCGATTCGTCGGATCGGGGGGCGGCGCGGGCAGTGGTCCCAGTTTCAGCAGCCGCTCCTTCGCCATCACGTCCATGCGCGAACCGGCCACGACCACGAACGCGAACGCGCAGAGCACGATGAGCCGGATCATTCGACCTCCAGCGTGGTCTGCGATCGGCGGTTCCGCGCGTCTGAACCGGCGAGATCGAAGCAGAGCTCCCAGCGTCCCGGCATGTGCAGCAGCATGGGATCCACCGACCAGCGTCCGATGCCGGTCTCGGTGATGACGGGGCGCACGTTCATGCCATGTCCGTGGTGGGGCATCGTGCAATCCACGCCGAGCACATGGCCCGCAAGTGGGCTGCCGTCCGCGCCAAACGCGCGCACCTGCATCGCGAAGGGTTCGCCGCGCGGAACGGAGCCATTCGTGGACCATTCCAGTCGACCCCCGCCCGGAATCCCGATCACGCCGTGACCCGCCTTGGTGCGCGCGATCGCCTCCTGGCGACGGGCTTCGGCGCGCGCGAGCTCCGCCGCGCTGGGCGCCTCGCTGGGTGCCGTCTTGTCGCGTGCGCGACTCTTGCTCAACGTGAAGGTGGCCTCCCACCGTCCGTCCGCGCCGAAGCGCTGCAACCGATGGTTGCCGTAGTCGACGATGAACAGCGGCCTGCCCCCACCGCCCGCCATGCGCGACGGAATCCAGAACTGACCGTCCTCGTTGGCGGCGATGCCGTCGAACCGTGCTGCCGATGGGCGCGCGGGCACGATCGGTTCCCCAGGGTCGCCCGAGGGCAGCACGCGCACGATTGAATCCTGCGCCGCATCGGAAACCGCGAAGGCGCCGCCAAGATCCACGACGCCGCGCGGATCGGAGAGCTCGCGCGGCAGCGAAACCAGGGCGGCCCCCTGCGAGCCGCGGATCTCGATGCCGTCGGGCCACAGCAGCAGGATGCTGCCGTTGCAATCGATCGCCGCCGCGCGAACCGGCTCCGCACCATCGCGAGGCCGCGCACGCGCGGCATCACGACCGAACCGACCCATCGCCGCGTCGGTCCATGCCACCGATCCGTCCGCGAACACCACACCCACCTGCCCTTGCCGAAGAATCAGGTCCACGCCAGCGACCTCCGGCAGGTTCGCCTCCGCTCGGGCCACCGAAAGCGGAAGACCAACCGCCAGACGAGGCATGAACGGGTCGAATTGGACAGGATCGTTCGGATCTCGCGCCAGGACCCATCGCTCAAGGCGATCACCGAGCGCATCCAGCACCCACACCGCACCGCCGTCGGGCTCGACCAGCACGGAGGAGGGACCGCGAAACGCGCCGGGTCGATCACCGGTGCCACCAAAGGTCGAGACGTGCGCGGGCGGATCGCGGCGCGTGTCCCAGAGCACCACGCAGCCGCTCTCCGGCTCCCATGCCGCGACGATGTCGCCTCCCACCGCGCAGTCCGGGCCGAAGTGACTGTTCACGCCGTCCTTGCTGGGCATCGGCGGCACCGGACGCAGTGCCTCGTCGGGTCGCGGTCGACGGAACACCTGCACGCGGCGCTCGAACGGTTCCGCCACGGCGACACGACCGCTGGCCGCGTCGAACGCGAGCGCCTGCGGGTAGTGGATCTTGCCCTTTCCCTCTCGCGGCCGAAACGCGTGAAGTCCGAACAGGTCTCGGTAGCTGCCATCCCACGCCAGGCGCGTGACGCGATGGTTGAGGCGATCCGAGACGAGCGGACCGCCCTCGTCGAAGGCGACACCTGCCGGCGCGACGAACTGCCCGGGGAAGAAGCCACGCTCGCCGAAGGCTGTGGCGGTGCCGTCCGGACTCAGTCGGACCACGCGCGCATTGCCGGTGTCCGCGATCCAGATCGATCCGTCAGGCGCGCGGGCGGCGGATTCAGGCGCAAGCAGGCGCCCGATCGGCCACGCGGCACCATCGATCGTGCGCTGCGAGGAGCCCTCACCGACGAGGACCCGGTGCAGCGCAGGCTCCGCGATCACCGTGCGCCCCGGCACACGCGCACAGCGATCCGCCGCGATGGTGGTGCGCGTGCCGTCCGGCTCCAGTCGAAGCAAGCCCTCGCGCCCGGCGGCGATCAGGACGCGGCCCTCTGCGTCGAATCCGACATCGAGCGGCTCGAGCACGCCGAGCGCGTCGGATTCGAACACGTACGGTTGGACCTGCGCCAGGCACGGGACGGCCCAGCAGAGCGTGATCCAG
This sequence comes from Phycisphaerales bacterium, assembly GCA_049318245.1. Taxonomy (GTDB): domain Bacteria; phylum Planctomycetota; class Phycisphaerae; order Phycisphaerales; family SM1A02; genus SYAC01. The sequence goes on from JBMOGS010000004.1 coordinate 20,745, forward strand.
ACCGCGACGAGCCAGCGCATGCCGCAACGGTAGCCGTGTGGACGGGGTGACGCAACGATGCGCCGTGCGTTACAACTTGGGCATGCACGGCTCACAGTCCGCAGCTGGCCGCGTCACGCGCGTCACGCGATGGGTCGCCATGGGACTCGCGCTGTTCGCCGCACTGCTCGTGCTGCGTGGATTCTCCGTCGGGGGGCACCTGGACGCCGGCGCGGTCGCAGAGCAGCGCTCGTGGTGGGTCGGATGCCTTCCGTTCGTGGTGCTGCTGGGGGCGATGGCGATCCTGCCGCTGATTCCGGCAACCGAACACTGGTGGGAGCGCAACACGAGCAAGCTCGCGTCGAGTGCCCTGCTTGGCCTGCTGGCGCTCGCCTGGCTGGCCGTGAACCTGGGCGCGGATGCGGCGCTGCAGGCGGCCACGCACGGTGCGCAGGAGTACGTGCCCTTCATCGTGCTGCTGCTCTCGCTGTACGTGATCGCAGGCGGCGTGCGACTCGAGGGCAGGCTGCCTGCCTCGACCACGGCCAACACCACGATGCTGGCCATCGGCGCGGTGCTGGCGAATCTCCTCGGCACCACCGGCGCGAGCATGCTGCTGATCACGCCGCTGCTGCGATCGAACGCGCATCGCACCTACCGCGTACATACCGTGGTCTTCTTCATCTTCCTGGTCAGCAATGTCGGGGGATGCCTGCTTCCGATCGGCGATCCGCCGCTGTTCCTTGGATTCCTTCGAGGCGTGCCGTTCTTCTGGACGGCAAGCCTGTGGCGGGAGTGGCTGGTCGCGCTCGCGCTGCTGCTGGCGATCTACGCGGTGCTGGACAGGCAGTTGCAGCGCCGCGAGCCGCTGGGTGCACGCGGTGCGCCAGGGGGCCACGTGCGCGTTCGCGGATGGCCCAGCGTCGGCCTCCTGCTGCTGGCGGTGGTGGTGGTCGCGGTGGTTCAGCATGACCGCCCGTTGCCGCTGCTCGGCTTCACGCCCCCTCCGCTTGGCCGCGAGTTCGCGCTGCTCGCGCTGGCCGGCCTGAGTCTCGGTTTCGAGCCATGGCGCTCGCGCACGTCGCACGGATTCTCGCTTGTGCCCATGGGGGAGGTCGCGGCGCTCTTCGCGGGCATCTTCCTGGCGATGCAGGTCCCGCTGGCGGTGCTTGGGGCGAGGGGCGCGGACCTGTCGCTGGATGCGCCGTGGAAGCTGTTCTGGGCGACCGGCTCGCTGTCGAGCGTGCTGGACAACGCGCCCACCTATCTGGTCTTCCTCGAGGTCGCGCGCGGGGCGACCCAGCAGATGGCGGGTGATGGCACGGTGCCGCTCGGGGCCGAGGGTTGGGTGCGCGGCGACCTGCTCACGGGCGTCTCGCTGGGAGCCGTCTTCATGGGCGCGATGACCTACATCGGCAACGGTCCCAACCTGATGGTGCGCGCGATCGCGGCGCGCGAGGGCGTGCGCATGCCTGGCTTCGGCGGCTACGCGGCGTGGGCCGCCACGATCCTGCTGCCCGTGTTTGCCCTCGTCACCTGGCTCTTCCTCCGCTGAGAGGCGCGTCAGCCCTTGGGCGTGGGCGGCGCAGCGGGCTTCGCGGCGCCCTCCGCCTCCGGCCGCTTCATGGCCGCGTAGATGATCGATTGCACGGCAACGCTCTCGCCCACCAGCCGTCCCACGCGCGAGCTGGCCATCGAGAGGCTGGTGATCTTGCCCGTGTTCAGATCGCGCTCGAAGTCCTCCAGCGCGTGCTCGACCGCAAGCATCATGCTGGCAAGCACACTCCACTCGTGGCGCGTGTCCGGCCAGTACGGACTTTCGCGCGCCAGTTCAACGGGTACGCGGAAGCGCCAGCCATCGGAGGTTTCCGCAAGCGTGAGCACGCCCGCCAGGATGGGCTCGCCGTCCCAGGTCAGCGCGGCGGTCCCGTCGCCCAGATCGGTGGCTGCCAGACGCGGCCGCTGCGCGGCGATCCATGCCGAGGGATCCGCGAGCACCGCGATCGCGATATCGCGCGCACCCTTGGCCTTCTGGTCCAGCACGGCCTTCAGTTCGCGATCCACCTCGCCCGGAAACTTGCGTCGCAGCGTCTTGGCGACACGCAGGAGCTGCATCAGCATCTCGCCCGCCTTGGCCTTCACCTCGGCGATCGCGCTCGCCTCGGTCACGCCATCCTCGAAGGTGATGTCGCGCGCGGGGATCTCGATCAGGAACGGAAGGGAGCGCGCGTCGCCATCGTCGACCATCTCCACGGCGGCATCCAGCGTCGCCTCGGGGGTGGCCGTGTCGTAGGAGGGGCGCCCACAGGCCGCCCCAAGGCACGCGACGGCGATCAGCAGCGGGCGAATCATGCACGGATGCTAGGGAATCCGCGTGCCCGAAGGCGCTACGATCGGCGCGATGATCGTGGACGTGAACGGGTCACCGAAGGAACTGCCGCAGGGCTGCACCGTGCGTGACCTGCTCCGCGTGGTTGGCCGCGAGGGCGTGCCCTGCGCGGTCGAGGTGAATCGAAGTCTCGTGCCGCACCGCCGCCACGCCGAGCACGCGTTGTCCGAAGGCGATCGCGTCGAGGTGGTCACGCTCGTCGGAGGAGGCTGATCCATGCAGGACACCATGCACACCGTCGCGTCCCCAGCCCTTCCCGCCCTGCAGGTCGGGTCGTTCTCGCTTCGATCACGCCTCGTGGTGGGCACGGGCAAGTACAGGGACTTCGAGCAGACGCGGGCCGCGATCGACGCGAGCGGTGCCGACGCGGTGACCGTGGCGGTGCGACGCGAGCGGCTGTACGACGCGCAGGGCCGTTCCCTGCTGGACGCGCTGCCGCTGGATCGGCTGACCGTGCTTCCGAACACGGCGGGGTGCTTCACGGCGGACGACGCCGTGCGCGTGGCGCGGCTCGGGCGCGACCTGCTGGAGCAGCTCGGCAACGCTGGCGCGCGATGGGTCAAGCTGGAGGTCCTGGGGGACAAGGCCACGCTGCTGCCGGATCCGGTGGGCACGCTCGAAGCGACGCGTGAACTCGTGAAGGACGGATTCGAGGTGCTGGTCTATTCAAGCGATGACGCCATCCTGGCCCAGCGTCTGCGCGACGCGGGCGCGACCAGCGTGATGCCGGCAGGCAGCCCGATCGGCAGCGGACGTGGCGTGTCGAATCCCGAGGCGATCGCGGTGCTGCTGCAGGTGCTGAAGAGCCCGGAGCACGGCGGGCGTGCGGACTACCCGGTGATCGTCGACGCGGGCGTGGGCACGCCCAGCGACGTCACGATCGCGATGGAACTCGGCGCGGACGGCGTGCTGCTGAACACCGGAATCGCGCACGCCGCGGATCCGGTGCGCATGGCGCACGCGATGCGCCTGGCCTGCGAGTCCGGCTGGCTCGGGGCGCGCGCAGGCCGGATCCCGCGCAAGCTGCTCGGCTCGGCAAGCAGTCCGTGGACCGGAACCTTCGTGCACATCCCCGGAGAGTGAGGGCGGCCGTTCGCGCGGGGAGGAACCGCGCCGGCCAGCGCAAGGTGTTGATAACAAGGTCTGACCCTGTTATGCGGACTCAGGACATCAGCTCGCGCAGGATCGCCAGGCCTTCCTCAAGCTTCGCGGGGTTGGTCGCGAAGCTCAGGCGGAAGTGCGTGTCGCGCTGGCTGAACACGTTGCCCGGAATCACGAGCACGCGCCGATCGATGGCCTTCTCGACGAACTGCGTGGCCGTGAGCCCGAGCCGCTTCGGTACCTGCACGAACGCGTAGAACGCGCCGCCTGGTCGAGCCACCTCGGCCACGCCCTCGAATGCCTTCACCACCAGGTCACGACGCCGCGCGTACTCGGCGATCTGTGGCGAGAGGTCGCAGCCGAAGCTCGGCACCACGCCCCACTGCAGCGGCGTCGGTGCGCACACGAAGCTGTACTGCTGCAGCTTGCAGATCTCCTGGATGATCGGCATCGGCCCGGCCGCGTAACCGAGGCGCCAGCCGGTGCAACCGTAGGTCTTGCCAAAGCCGCGGATCAGCAGGCAGTCCTGGGTGAATCGCGCCGGACTCGGACACCGACCACCCTCGCGCGCATCGGGGAAGCAGAACTCGTCGTAGATCTCGTCGGTCACCAGCAGCACACCCTTCGCGCGGCACAGGTCGACCAGATCTCGCAACTCCGCGCCGGTCATGACCGTTCCGCACGGATTGCTCGGCGAGTTCACCAGCACCGCCTTCGTGCGCGGCGTGATCAGCGGCTCGACGCGTTCGGCCGTCATCCGGAAGTCCGGATAGGTGTCGCACAGCACGCACCGCGCGCCCAGCATCTTCGCCATCTGCGGATACATCACGAAATACGGATCCGGCGCGATGAACTCGTCGCCGGCGTCGCACACCGCCATCAGGCCCAGCAGGAGTCCGCCACTCGTTCCGCCGGTCACCGCGCATCCCAGCTCGGCGCTGGGTCCACGCCACCCGACATCCTCCGCCAGGTGCGCCCAGATCGCGGCGTGCAGTTCGGGAATGCCCTGCGTGACCGAGTAGCCGCTGCGATTCTCAAGCACGGCGTGCGACGCGGCGGCGCGCATCGCCTCGGGCACCGCGAAGTCGGGCTGCCCGATGGACAGGTTGATCGGATCCTTGAGCCTGGCCCCGAGGTCGAAGACCTTGCGGATGCCCGATGCGTCAATGGAGCGACTTCGCGCGGCGATGAGCCGCTCGACGGACAGGCGCGTTTCGGTGCCAGCGGAGGCGCCGGCCACGCGTCACTTCTTCTTGGCGGCGGCGCCGGCGGCGGCAGGAGCGGCGGCCTTCGCGTCACCCGCGGCTGCAGCGTCCTTCTTCGCGGGCTTCTTGCCGGCCTTCGGCTTGATCGAACGGACCTTCACGAGGCCCAGCACGCCTTCCTTATCGGCGTCGTAGCCCGCTTCAAGGGTGAGCTTCGCGATGCGCTCCGATCGCTTCAGCACGTTGCGATGCTGGTTGAGGGCGCCGGACTTGGTCTTGAGGCTGGGGTGGATGCTCATGGTCTGCGTGGGGTGAGGGTTTCGTGTCGTGTGCGGGCGTTGGCGCGATGCCTCAACCCTTGAACAGTTCCGGATAGGCATCGGAGAAGTTCCGATTGCCCTTGGCCTTCGCCTTCCAGCGGTCGCCCGCCTTCTTGATCTTCGCCTCCAACGCCTGTCCTGCGGGGGTCTTGCGAGCCTCCGAATTGGCCAAGGGCGGAAGGACGATGATCTTGCGAGACTTGCCATTATCCTCGGAAACGAGGTGCGCATCAAGCCCCTCGGCCCTGCAGAAAGCCAGCATCTCGTTGGCCGCCGCCGCGGAGGGGCGGGCCAGCGTGAAGTACCAATAGCCAGCCTGACGGGGGTCCCCGCCGGTCGGAACGGGTGCCGGAGCGGCCGTGCGCTCGGTCGCCGCAGGTTCAGGCGCAGGCTCGGCCGCGACGCTCACCGGGGCAGGCTGCCGCAGCGGGTCCCGCACCGTCCGAACGCTCGCCTGAGCGGCCTGCTCCTCCAGTTTCTGGCTGACACCCTCCGCGAAACCCGCGCTGCGCCCGCGCCCGTATCCGAACGCGTACGCCACCACCGCCAGGATGAGCACGCCGACACCCAGCAGCCACAGGAAGCCGAGCGGAATGCGGATCGAGCGCATCGCGACCTCGAGCGCCCCGGACGACGGACGGCTGGACGTGTCGGACGCGGAGGTGCTTCGCGCCAGTTCGTACAGGGTTGGAGTGCCGCGCCTTCGCATCGCGGGGCATCCTACCCGGCCACGGCCGGCTCGCGGCCCGCCAGAACGCTGGCCATCGCGAGCGTGTCGGTGTGGGTGATCGAGAGGCACCAGCGCGTGACACCACGCTCGCCCGCGATCCTCGCGAACTCGCCATGCACCCGCAGGATCGGCGCGCCATCCGCACCATGCACGACCTCGGCGTCGGTCCACGCGATGCCGCTGCGCCAGCCCGTGCCGAGCGCCTTGAACGCGGCCTCCTTCGCCGCGAAGCGCGCGGCATAACGCTCGCCGCGCCGACGACCGCCGGCTTCCGCGTAGGCGCGCTCGGCCTCGGTGAATACCTTCTCGCGAAAGCGATCGCCATGCTCCGTCAGCATGCGCTCGATGCGCGCAACGTCGATCAGGTCCACCCCATGACCAAGGACCATCAGGCCTTCCTTCATGTCGCGCTGCCTCCAACTGCGGGCAACAATGCGACCCATCGCGAGGCGCACCACCGCACACCCTGCTGTGGCGACTGCCACTGCCGGCAATCGATCACGGGCAGTCCGCTGAAGCCAGCCATCTCGAGGGCCAGGCGATAGGCCATCGCGTCCAGTCGTGAACCGCCCTGCTCGCCGATCGGCCCACGCAGGCCACTGCGCAGAAGGTCCACCACGCGGGCCGCGGCCAGTCGGGTCGCAAGCTCGCGCACCGCGGACGCCGGATCCGCCCCGGCACCGAGAAGCGCCGCGGGATCGATCCCGACGGCACCCGATCCATCCGAGACCGGCCACGCGAAGTCCGCAAGCGTCACGCCCCGACGCTGCGCTTCGCGTTCGAGGGAATCGGCGACGTCGCGCGCGCCGCTCGGCATGAACAGGCACACGGGCACCCTTCCAAGGCTCTCCGCAAGCAAAATCGACCCCTGCATCGCCTCGACCGCTCGTTCCACGCGCGTGGCATCGGCGAAGCGCTCCACGGGAACGAAGCAGTCGAGTCCGCTCGCCTGCAGACCCCGCCGCCGCAGCGCCGCGGCGAGATCACGCCGCGCGCTCTCGCTCATCTCGCGTGGACGCAGGTCGGGGTCGGAGGCGTCGAATTGCACGCCGGCCAGACCCATCGCGGACACCTCGTCGAGCGCGTCCGTGACGCGACCGAGTGGCTGCAGCGTGACGGAGAGTGGAATCGGTGCCTCGTGCACCTCGGCAGCATAGCCCCGGGTGGAGGCCGTCCGTAGGATTCGCGCGTGGACACGCCTCTGCCACGCAAGTCCGACGCGCAGCGCGCTCGCGCGAAGGCGCTGCTGGCCGCGCTTCGCAGGCGGTATCCCGACGCGCACTGCGAACTGGCCTGGTCCGAGCCCCACGAGTTGCTTGTGGCGACGATCCTGAGCGCGCAGAGCACGGACGTCGGCGTGAACAAGGCGACCCCCGCGCTCTTCAAGGCTTTCCCCTCCCCCGCCGCGTTCGCTGCAGCGTCGCCCGAGACGATCGCGCCCTACCTGCGCACGCTGAACTTCTGGCGCAACAAGGCGCGTGCCGTGCACGAGAGCATGCGGACGATCACCGAGCGCTTCGGTGGCGAGGTTCCGCGCACGATGGAGGAACTTCTGACGCTGCGTGGCGTGGCGCGCAAGACCGCCAACGTGGTGCTTGGCAACGCGTTCGACATCCAGGCGGGCGTGGTGGTCGACACCCACGTGGGCCGCCTCGCGCGCCGCATGGGCCTGACGCGGCACGCGGACCCCGAGCGCGTGGAGCGCGACCTGATGGCGCTGTTCCCGCGCAGGCATTGGTGCCTGCTGAGCCACCTTCTGATCTTCCACGGACGCCGCGCGTGCAAGGCACGCGGAGGATCCTGCGCCGACGACTCGATCTGCCGACGATTCTGCGGCGAAGCGGCGCGCGCCGTCAGTCGGCCGGACTCTTCTTCGGCGTCTCGCCCTCGGGCACGAACTCGGCCACGCCCATCCCACCGAAACGGCTGACCCAGGCCGCGCCACCGCCCGTCCGCAAGGGGTGCAGCCACGTCACGCTGCCGGGGATTCGGAGCTCGTCCACGACCTCGAGCTGCACCTGCTTCGGCGCGACGGGCTTGCCATCCTCGTCCTCCTCGCCGGGCGGTGGAGGCACCTGTCGCAGCACGGTGATGCCACGCCAGTGTCCAACCCAGAGCTGACCGTCGATCGCAGCCACGCAGTTCACCCAGCCATCCGCGCCCGGCGACCAGCGGCCCTTGCCGGCCGGCCCGTCGATGCGGACGCCGCGCGACTCGTCGGGCGTCTCCGGCTTGCCGTCGCCCGCCTCGATGGTGGCGGTACCCCACGCGAGCGTGGCCTTGGTCTCAGGCAGCTGGGTCACGTCGATGGTCTTGTCCGACAAGGTTGCCTTGCCGCGGATCGGATACAGCCAGTAGCCCTCCACGCTTCCCGCAACGATCCGGCGGCCGTCGAAGACGGATTGGTCCAGCCGTCCGGGCTCGCGCTTGACGTCCGTGAAGGAGTCTCCCGCGCCATCGCGGTCGTCATGCAGTCGGTACACCGCACGGCCAAACGATCCGACCATCGCGTAGAGATTGTCGGTCAGCGCCGCGACATCGCGCGCGCCCTTCACCTTGGCGTAGACGGGATCCTTCAGCGTGCCATCGGAGATGTTCCAGGTCGCGAGGGCGTCGTCCGCAAGCACCCAGAGACGCCCGCCACTCACGCGCAGGCGCACCACCGGCGACGAGAACACCTCCGCGCCACGCTCCCGCAGGTCGGCACCCATCAGCCCCACCGTGCTGCCCTTGCTGCCCGAGAGCGCGAAGCCGAAGACGCCGGGCCCGCCGGGCTCGAGCGCGGTGGCCGCGCCGGCAAACTTGCCATCCTCGAGCAGACGGACCTGCCTGCCGCTCACGGCCGCGAGGCCCTGGACGCTGGCGACCACCGCGCCGGTGTTCTCGCCCTTGAGGAAGAGCCGGCCGTCGCTGGCACGCAGCACGCCGCCTCGGCCGGAGATGAACAGTTCGCTTCCCACGAGCGACAGGCTCCACGGCTCCAAGCCCAGTGCCTTCGCGTCCACGCGGTCGATCAGGACGGGCGCGCGCGGGTTGGCCATGTCCCAACGCACCACCGCGTCGCCGCCCACGACCCCCACCAGGTCCCCTCGATGCATGGCGAGGTCCGTGATCGCACCCGTCTTGCCGATCGGGCCGGCCTCGACCGCCTTCACAAGGGCCCCGCGACCCTCGAGCACCAGCAGGCGCGACCCCTGCCCGACGTACCAGAGCCGGTCCACGACAAGGACGCAATCGTTCGCGCCACCATCCTGATCGGTGATGGCCAGCACGCGTGGCCTTCGGTCCGTCCGGTCCTCCTTCACGTAGGTGTTGTCCAGGCACCCCGTGACAAGGAGAAGCAACGGCAGCACGGCTCGGGCGAGACGACGGCTCATGGGTCCAAAAGGGTAGTTCCTTCCGTCGCCCCGTGCCGGCGCACTACGCTCTGCGCCATGGCGCCTTCCAATCGACTGGAATCACTCATGCACATGCTTGCGCAGGATCCGTCGGATGCCTTCTGTCTCTACGGCGTGGCGCAGGAGCACGCCTCGGCAGGCCGGCTCGACGAGGCCGTCGCCTGGTTCCGGAAGACCATCGCCGCGGATCCTGGACACGCGTATGCGCGCTTCCATCTGGCCAAGGCCCTCGAACGCATGGAAGACCTGGACGGCGCGGTGGCCGCGCTGCGCGAGGGACTGCAGGTCGCGCGCGCAGCCGGTGACGCGAAGGCGGCCAACGAGCTCGCGGGCTATCTGGACGAACTGACGTGAGCACCCGCCCGACCATCACCGCGATCGACGCCGATCCGAAGGATCCTGGGCTCGTGCGCGTCCGACTGGGGCGCACCACCGTGGGCCCGCTGCGCCGCGACGCCGCCGAGGCGCTTGGCCTGGAGGAAGGCCGTGCATGGACCGTTCGGCTGGAGAAGGCGGTGGAACGCCTCGCGCGCCACGAGGGCTGCCGCGCTGACGCGCTGCGACGACTCGGTCGTCGCGATCACAGCCGGGAACTGCTGGCGCTGCGGCTGACCCCGCGCTGGGGCGAGGACATCGCGCGCGAGGTGGTCGGCGAACTCGCGACGCACGGCTGGCTGGACGATGGCGCGTACGCCACGCGACGTGCGGAGAATCTTCGACGCGCCGGACCGGTGTCGAGCGAGATGCTGACCGTGCGACTGGAGGCGGAAGGCGTGGCGCCAAGGCTTGCGCGGAAGGCCGCGGGTGGCCTCGATCGGCCGCAGGACCTTGCCGTGCACCTGCGCCGCTGGAAGCGCGAGGGGCGCGACGCGGCGTGGATCGTGCGCACGCTCGGGCGTCGTGGTTTCGAGTTCGATACCATCGCGGAAGCCTTGCGGAACGCAGGAATCCCATGCCCCTCCGACGACTGAGCCTCCTCACGTGCGCGCTGACCGGCCTGTTGGCTGGCGGGTGCCTGAACGACAGCGACACGCTGGTCGATGCCGGTCCCGATCCGACCCCTGATCTGAATCCGCCCGAGCAGGTTCCGCCGGCCACCCGCTCCGCGGGACCGAGCGTGAAGGGCCTCGATCGCCGCAACTGGGACATCGTCCGCGTGGAGGCACCGCGTGGACAGGTGCAGCATCAGCCCACGTATTCGGAGCCGCTCGTGCTGAATGGCGGAAGCGCCCGCAACGGCGAGACGTTCCCAACCACGAATGACGCCATGCAACTGGGCACCCGCGCCGACGCCGCGGCCGCCGAGGGTGCCCTGGAAGCGGGTTGGCCCGCGGTGCTGCTGGTGGTGTCGCCGGTGCGGATGGTGCTCGGCATGCCACCCTGGCTCACCATGCAGGGGCCCGCGCAGGCGGATGGCACGCTTCCACCCTCGCAGCGCGCCGAGGCACCCGGCCTGTGGCGATGGGTCGCGGCCGAAGGAACCACCTCGCCGTGAGCGCACTGGATCCACGCGGCCTGCCGGATGGATACCCGTTCAACGACGAATGGGAGATCACGCCGCGTGCGCTGCAGGCGCTGCGCGACGGGCCCGACGCGCCGCTGATCATCGACGTGCGCACCACGCAGGAACGCGCGATCGGATGCATCGCCGGCAGCGTTCACATCCCGCTGGCGGACCTGGAGGCGCAGATCGAGACGCTTCGGGCGCACGAGTCGCGCGAGATCTGCACCCTTTGCCATCACGGCGTGCGCAGCCTTCGCGCCGCGGCCGCGTTGCGCCGAGCGGGATTCGAGCAGGTCCGAAGCGTGGCCGGCGGCATTCACCTGTGGTCCGTGGACATCGATCCCTCGATCCCGATCTACTGATCCCATGCTGCACACACGGCTGGTGACCGGAGCGATCCTGATCGCGCTGCTGGCGGGCCTGCTGTGGCTGGATGCACGCTGGCAGGACCTGCCCGTGCAGGCCTGGCCCGGCGGCTCGCTGCCCGGCGGCTCGCTGCCCGGTGGCGTGCTGCTTGGATCCGTCGCCATGCTGCTGCTGGTTCCGGCGCTCACCATCGAGTTGACGCGCTTGCTGCGCGCGGGCGGCGTCGCGGCCTGGTCGTTCGGCGCCGCCCTGCCGGTCGCGCTGGCGGGCTTCGCCACCGTGATGTTCGCGAGCTGGAATCTCCCCTTCGCCGCGCGCGCGGCGGCGATCGTGGCGACGCTCGGGCTTCTGCCTGCGGCCGTGGCGCTGACCCGCGCGGACAGCGCGAAGGCGCTCGCCGAGTCGGGCCGCTGGCTGCTGCTCGCGGGCTGGATCGGCGCCCTTCCAGCGTGCTGGATCGCCTTGCGCGCGGAGGCGCCGTGGTGGGCGCTCGCGGGCGCGGTGCTGGTGGTGAAGCTGAACGACATGGGCGCCTACTTCAGCGGCATGGCGCTTGGCAAGCACCGCATGGTGCCGTGGATCTCGCCCAAGAAGACGTGGGAGGGATTCCTCGGTGGCGCCGCATGCAGCGTGGCCGCTGGAACGTGGCTTGGCGAGCGGATGGGCGTGGGTGGCATGCGCGGCGCGGCTTTCGGCCTGCTCGCGTCGCTGCTCGGTCCGATCGGCGATCTCTCGGAGAGCATCCTGAAGCGACAGGCTGGCGCGAAGGACTCGGGCGCGACCGTGCCCGGCATGGGTGGCGCGATGGACGTGCTGGACAGCCTGCTGCTGACGGCGCCGGCCGCCTGGTGGCTGCTCGGCGCGCGCAGCGTGGCCTGATGCGCGGGAACGCTCGGAACGCGCCCCAACCGATGCGTGTACGCTGAACCCTCTTCCATGGAGGTTCTTTCATGAGTCTGCTGCAGCAGTTGCTGGCCCTTCACCGCGTCGATGTGCAGGTGCGCTCGCTCCGATCCAGGCTCGAGCAGGCCGACCGCTTCCTGGCGGGCCAGCAGCGACAGCTCGATGAACTGCTGGCGCAGCGGACCGACGTGGAGAACCAGCGCCGCCAGCTGCAGGCGCAGGCCGCGACGATGGAGGTCGAGTCGAAGTCGATCGACGAGCGCGTGCAGCGCCTGCGCAACGACCTGAACCAGAGCGCGAACACGAAGCAGTACAACGCGGTCCTGCAGGAGATGAAGAGCATCGAGGCGCAGAAGGACGCGATCGACGAGCAGGCGCTCGGCGTCCTGGAGCGCGTGGAGCAGACGACGAAGCGACTGGAGTCGTTCGAGCCGTTGCTGGCGGAGCGCACGCGCCTGCGTGACGCCGCGCAGGCCGAGTGCGCGCAGCGACGGCAGGACACGAGCGAGCGCCTGGGTGAACTGGAGCGCGAGCGCGCGGCCGCCGCCTCCCAGGTGCCCGCCGACGCGATGCGCCTCTTCGACGAGGTGGCGGACCTGCACGAGGGCGAGGCGATGAGCGAGGTCGAGGTGATCGACGCGCGTCACCGCGAGTACGCCTGCAGCGCCTGCAACACCGAGATCCCGCTGGCGCTCTACGCCCGCCTTGCCGGGGACACCGGCAAGGTGGTGCAGTGCGTGAGTTGCAAGCGCATCCTGCACATGCCCGCCTCGGCGGTGGCCGAAGCCGCGCGCAAGCGCTGAGCGTCACGCGTAGCCGAGCCGCTCGAGATCGTCCTCATCGAGGCCGAAGTGGTGGCCGATCTCGTGCAGCAGCGTGATCAGGATCTCCTCGCGCACGGCGGCCTCGCCACCGATCGTGCCGTGCTCGCTCGCGACCGGCTCCCAGCCTCCCGCAAGATCGATGATGCCGCGACGGAACAGCGTGATCACGTCGGGCAGCGCGGGGTGCTCGACCGATCGCTCCGTGCGGGACAGACCCTCATGCAAGCCACACAGGTCGTCGGCCTCGGGAATTCCCATCGCACGAAGCAGTTCCGCGGACGGGGCATCCTCCACCACCAGGGGCGCCTCGTCGAGCAGCCGGTGCAACGCGTCGGGAAGCGTCTCCAGGACCGACTCGAGCAACCGGTCGAAGCGCTCTCGATCGTCGGGATTCATGCCTGCACGGCGCCGACGAGTTCCTGGATGGAGCGCACGCCCTGCCGCGCACACCACGCATCGAGTCCCTGCGCAATGCGCCTGGGCGAGCCCGGATCGACCAGCAGCGCGGTCCCAACGCCGACGGCCGTCGCACCCGCCAGAACCAGCTCGGCGGCGTCGCGCCAGTCCAGCACGCCCCCGAGTCCGATGATGGGAACGGCCGCCGGGCCCGCGACCTGGCGATGCACCTCGCGCACGATCCGCACCACGATGGGGTGGATGCCGGGACCGGAGAGACCTCCACTGCCCCGGCTCAGGGCCGGCCGCCGCGACTCCGGATCGATCTGCATGGCCGGGAAGGTGTTGCACAGCGTGAGCGCGTCGGCGCCCGCCTCGACCGCCGCACGCGCCAGCGCGATCGGGTCTCCATCGGGGGGCAGCTTGATGATCAACGGCCGCACCCGCACCGCCGCGCGCACGGCACGCACCACGGTGGCCAGCAGCGCCGGATCCGACCCGAACATCCGCCCGTCGGACGTGTTGGGACAGCTCACGTTCAGCTCGATCGCCTGAAGGCCGGCGCCTTCCAGCGCCACGGCGACCCGCACGAACTCCTCCACGCCATGGCCAGCCACGGATCCGATGACCGCGCAACGCATGTCGCGCGCGCGCGGCGCGTGCTCGCGCACGAACGCGTCCACGCCGGGATTCGCCAGGCCGATCGCGTTGAGCATGCCGCCCTTGGTCTCGACCACCCGCCAGGGGGCGTTGCCCTCGCGCGACTCCGGCGTGAGGCTCTTGGTTGTCACGGCACCGAGCCAGCGCACGTCGCTGACTTCGGCCAGTTCATCCAGCACGCCGCAGGTTCCCGCCGCCGCCACCAGCGGCGTCTGCAGTGCGCAGCCGGCAAGCGCCGTCGCAAGCCGCTCGGAGGGCACTGCCGCCACGTCTCAGCGACCCTGTCCCGCCGTGGCGGCGCCGCGGATGCGCGCGAGCGCCTCCGGGTCGAGCCCGAGGAACTCGTGCATGTGCTGGTCGTAGACCTCCTGATCGCGGTCACGCGAGAAGTCCAGACGCAACTCGTTGATCACCTTGGTGCCCTGCCCGATCCACGCCTTCCACGTCTCGGCGGAGATGTTCTCCTGGATCCACGCACCCACGGGTCCGCGGAACGGGGGGTGCTCCATGCGCGTTCCCGGGCGCCCGGTGCGCTGGCACACGAAGGCTCCGCTGGCGCGCAGCGCCTCGGCCGCCTCGTCCACCGGCTTCTCAACCTTCGGCGGCTCGCGACCGATCGAGCGCAGCAGGTCCCCGATCGCCTGCTGAGGCATGCGGTCCCCCTTGCTCGCGGCGACCTCGTACCCCTTCATCAGCGTGGCCGCCGCCTTGTCGGCCCAGCCGGCGCCGATCTGCGCCTGTCCGCAGAGTTGCCACGCCTTGCTCATCTCGGGCGCGATGGCCAGGCAGCGTTCAAGGCTCTGCGCGGCCTCGGCGTGGCGGCCCGCCTGCAGATAGGCGTTGCCCAGGCTGAAGTGCGCCATCTCATTGGTCGGGTCGGCCTGCGCCATGCGCTCGAAGTTCGCGATTCGGTCCTCGTTCATGGCGGCGATGATAGGGCGTCGGGCGCGGCGATCGCGCGCACCCGCGGCGCGCGGATTCAGCGCGAAGCCTGGCGGTGGTAGATCCACCACTCCAGCACGAGGAGCGCAAGCGCGAGTCCCAGGACCCACGGCCACGCGTCCAGCGCGCCGTCGCCCCCCGCCGAGGCCCGCACCGCCGCACCACCCAGCGACACCGCATCGGCGGCGGCCACGTCACACTCCAGCGGATCCAGCTGGTTCACCGTCACCCAACGCGACTGACCGACACCGTCGCTGCCGGTCCACTCGACGCGATAGGCACCCACCCGACGCGCGGGTCCCCATGCGGCCTCGCCCGACCGCACGTTCAATGGCACCGCCCGCTCGCCGGGTGGCGTGACGGTCACCGCATTCACGCGGTCGGGCAGCCGAACGCGGATCATGTCGCCCGGCGCGACGCTCTCCTCGCTGGCGACTTCGGCAAGACCCGCGAGCAGGTCCACCGCCTGCGCGGTGAAGTTCACGAAGCTACGCTGGAAGGGCCAGTTCGAGTCGCCCGGCTCAAACGCCACCAGGATCGCGAAGCCGCCCGGCGTCCGACCCGCGAGCGCAAGCGGCGCGCGACCACCCTCGATGAGCGCCGTCCAGCCGCGCTCCGCCGCAAGCGCGTGCGCCTTCCGAACCACAAGCTCGTTCAGGTTGCACTGGCGGAGCGCGGGGTGATCCAGTCGCGCGGTCCGTGCATAGTCGCGCCCCGGATCCGGAAGCGGATGAAGCCCGGGCAGTGCGGGTGGCGCCCCAAAGTGCAGCCAACGCCCCCGCGACATCTCGCGCGGGGGCGTGCCCACGCTGACCACCACATCGAACCGCTCGGCCCACGCCGCGTCCTTCGCGATCGCCGCCTCGGCGGCCGCGCGATCGAGGCGCGTCAGGGATCCCAGTGGAAGCGCGGACAGCAGCGCGTCCAGGGAGGCGTCGTCGCCGATCAGCGCGACGGTCGGCGCACGCGCCGCCCGCAGCGCCACCCACGCGCGATCATCGGTCGTGAACGCGTCGCCCGGCTCGCTCGTCAGCTCGATGAGACGTTGACCGCCGGACGTGAACGGCGCGAAGGCGATGCGTCGCTCCCCGGGCTGCGACTGCGCCGTCGCTCGCGTCCACGCAGGCACCTCAAGATCGCCCGGCGTGCGCGCGATCCCCGTGCCGTCCGCGCGCATCGACACCGCGCGCGCGATCGGCTTCCCGCCGAAGTTTCGAAGGGCCGCGAAGGCCTCCACGCGGCCGGGATCCTCCCCGCTGCGCTCCACGCCGGCCGCCGAGAATCCGGCGTTGGCGGTCTCCACCGAGCCGACGCGCACCCATTCCACCGTCTCCGAGGCACGCGGCGCCACCTCGGCCGCATCACCGAACTTGCCGTCACTGAAGATCTCGATCCGCATCGGCACGATGGCCTGCGACGGGTCGTCGTTGCCGCTCCCGGCCTGGTGCGCGCGCGCCAGTTCCAGCGCCGGCCCGAGCCGGGTTGCCTCGTCGGTCTGCAGGATCGACTCGATGGCCTGCGTGATGCGCGCTGCACTGCGACCGAGCGGCGCGCGGACGTCCGCGGTGCCCGCGAAGGCGATCACCATGACTTCCGGCGCCTCGAACGCGAACAGACCTGCGCCCAGCAGCGCGTCGGCACGCGCGAGCGCGCGCTCGCGCGCCTCCTCGAGCCGGGATCGACCGTCGCAATCCAGCGTGCGCATGCTTGCGGAGCAGTCGATCAGCAGCGCCACGCGCGAGGCGCCGCCCGCGAGACCCCGAATCACGGGCTGCGCAGCCGCCAGCGCCAGCAGCGCCAGCAGCAGTGCCTGCAGGGCAAGGAGCCAGCTGGGACGCAGCCGCTGAAAGGGCGCGTTGGCGCGCAGGTCCTCGGTGCGGCGCTTCCAGCCGATCACGCTTCCGATCACCTTTCGCGTGCGGCGCAGCCGAAGGATGTAGAGCGCCACCAGCGGCAGCAGCGTGGCTGCCAGCAGGATGCCGCCGAGCATCGGCGTGAGAAGGCTCATCGAAGGAGGCCTCCGCGCCGCAGCGACTCCAGCATGAGCCTCGGCAGGTCGGCGGTCGTGTCGATGGTCAGATGGCGCGCACCCATGCGGGCGCAGAGGTCGCGCAGCTTCGCGTTGTGTGCCTCCAGTCTTCGGCGGTGTTCGCGCAGCAGCGCCTCGCTCACCGTCACCTCCACCTCGCTGGAAAGTTCCGAGTCCACGAGCCGCAGGTCTCCCACGATGCCGTGCGCGCCCGGCGCGATGTCCTCCGGCGCCAGAACCTGCAACGCGAAGGTGTCCCACCCACGCACGCGCAGCGCCTGCAGCCCCGCGTCGAGTCCCTGCTCGCACAGGAAGTCGCCCACGATCACCGCGATGCCCCGGCCATGCCGCGACGAGGCCATGTCACGCACGGCGGCCGCGAAATCGAGCGCGCCGCCCGGCTGCCGACCGAGCAGCCAGCTGGCCGCCTCGCTCGCCTTGCGGCGCCCTCGCAGGCCTTCCAGCCGCTCGGCACGATCGCCACGCAGGCCCGCCAGGGTGACGCGATGCTGGTTCACCAGCCCGACGTATCCCAGCGCCATCGCGATGCGGCGCGCCACGTCGAACTTGCTCGGTGTGCCGAATCCCATGCTCGCGCTCTCGTCCACGGCCACCACCAGCGAGAGATCCTCCTCCTCCAGGAAGATGCGCAGGAAGAGCCGCTCGATGCGACCGTAGATGTTCCAGTCGACGAAGCGCAGGTCATCGCCGGGGGCGTAGGGCCGGAAGTCGGCGAACTCCATGCCCTGCCCGCGCCGACGGCTGCGCCGCTCCCCCTGCCGCGTGCCCTGCAGCGGGCGTCGGCTGGTGATGTCGAGCCGGTCGAGCGCGGCCACGAGGGGCGCGTCCAGCAGCTGATCGATGCGACCGAGCGCGCTCATGCGACCTCCTGCGGCGTGTGGTCGATCAGGTGCGCGATCACCCGATCGGCATCCACGCGGTCCGCCTCGGCCTCGTAGGAGAGCTGCAGTCGGTGACGAAGCGCGCACGGCGCGACGGCCGCCAGATCATCGATCGCGACGGCATGCCGGCCGACCAGCAGCGCGCGAACCTTGGCCAGCAGCAGCAACGCCTGCGCGGCGCGCGGCCCCGCACCGACGCGGATCCATCGCTTGGTGGAGGGTGCTGCATGTGATCCATGCGGATGCGATGCCAGCGTGAGACGGATCGCCCAGTCAACCACATGCGGCGCCACGGCAGCCCGACGCGCCAGCGCCTGCAGGCCGATCAGTCCAGCCGCATCGATCACCTGCCGCACCTTCGGCATCGCGTCCACCGTGGTCCGGCGCAGGATCTCGTTCAGCGCAGCGCGATCGGGAACCGGCACGTGCACCTTGGCCAGGAAGCGGTCGAGCTGCGCCTCGGGCAGCGGATAGGTGCCCTCCTGCTCGATCGGATTCTGCGTGGCGAGCACGAGAAAGGGACGTTCCAGTGGCATGGTCTGACCATCCACGCTCACGGAGCGTTCCTGCATCGCCTCGAGCAACGCGCTCTGGCTTCGCGGCGCGGCGCGGTTGATCTCGTCGACCAGAAGCACCTGACAGAACACGGGACCCGGACGGAAGCGCCGCACGCGATGGCCGGTGGCGGGATCCTCCACCAGCACGGGCGTGCCAAGCACGTCCGCGGGCATGAGGTCGGGCGTGCACTGCACGCGCCCCGCGCGCAATCCGGTCGCCTCGGAGATCGTGCGGACAAGCAGGGTCTTCCCGAGTCCAGGCACGCCCTCCAGCAGCAGGTGTCCGTCGGCAAGGAGGCACCAGAGACACTCCTCGAGCGTGCTTCCGAGCCCAACCACCGCGGCCTCGATCGCGCCCCTGATCTGCGCGGCGGAGTCGCGAAAGGCGTCGGCAGCGGCCCGGGCCGAAGCGGCATCCTGGATCACGGGTGTGCTCATGACGACTCTCCACGCGCCCTGCGCTTGGCTGCACGGAGGCGGCCCATCGGCGAATCGTCCTCGGGCTCGTGGGCGACAGGCGCGACAGCCTGGTTCGCGGACGACTCCGGCTCGGCGACGGCGGATGGCACGGCTTGCGCGGATCTGGATTGCCCGGACGTCGCCTGCTGCGGCGACCGCGGCGCCGTTGGCGCATCGCCACGCGCGCTCGCCCGCGCGTGCCGCCATGCCGCGGTGACGCGCGCCGTGTCCCGAATCACCTCCACGGCTGGCTTCGTGTTCCACTCCAGCGAGAGGCGCCGCACCGCCACGTCCACGATGAACAGCATCGCGGCGAGGTACACGCACAGGTCCCACGCCTGGCGAACCGTCTCGGGCACGGGCAGGCCCTCGTCCAGGAAGAGGTCCGACGCGGAGTCCCCGACACGGATCACGCGCCCGCCCGTGCGCTGCGCGACGGCCTCCAGTCGCGCAACATCCGGATCGACCGTGCGGAACTCCCGCGGATAGGGCACGCTCACCACGGCTTGCGTGAACATCGGACGCTCGCCTGCGGCCATGCCCACGGCGGCGTTCACCAGATAAGCGCCCGCGCGATCCACGGCAAAACGGCCTGTCCATCGGCCGGGCGCAACCTGGCGCAGGGAAAGCGCGCGCGCGCTCCCCTCTGGCTCGACCACGCGCGCCTCCGCGGACTGCGCCTTTCGAGCCACCTCGCCCGTGGCCTCGACCTCCACGATCGCCTCGTCCCCATCCACGCGCGTGCGCACTGCCAGATCCGGCGGCGAACCCGGTCGCATGACCCACCGCATCATGCCCGCCACGAACGGCTGGTAGCCCGACCACTGCACCCATCCGGGCGTCCACGGGCCGCCAAGTTCCGTCGTCAGCGCCACCGCGCGGCCCAGCCCGTGGTTCCACCACGCAAGGATCGGGTCGGGCAGATCCGCCTGGCTGACCAGTCCCACCTGGGCAGGCTCGCCCCGTGCGCCGGTGATCACGTAGCCGCGGATGGGCGGCATCGACGCGAGTCCGCGCGTCCACTCGGCGTTGGCGACACGCGACGGCGTGAATGGCTCACCCTCCCACACCATCGAGCGGCGGACGAGCTGCGCTTCCTTGATGAAGATCTGCGGCACGGACACGCGGCTCTGCGTGTCCTTGACGGCGTAGAAACGTCCGTCGGCCACGTTGGCGAGACGCCCAAGCAGTCCGTCGTTGGAACCGTCACCGATCGAGACCGTCGAGAGCGTGATCCCGTCCTTCCGCATGGCCTGCGCGATCGTGAAGCCATCGGCGGGATCGCCCGCGGTCGCGCCGTCGGTCAGCGCCACCACGTGACGCGTCGACGAGCGGCTCTTGGCGAGCTCCCGTCGGGCCTCCTCGAGCGCCGGAAACATGTTGGTGCCACCGGAGGCCTGGATCGATCGGAG
Organism: Phycisphaerales bacterium; assembly: GCA_049318245.1. Lineage (GTDB taxonomy): Bacteria > Planctomycetota > Phycisphaerae > Phycisphaerales > SM1A02 > SYAC01. The sequence continues at coordinate 40,821 of JBMOGS010000004.1, forward strand.
CGCCGACTCGATGCTGGCGCGATTCTCGCAGCGCGTGAGCGGCACGACGGTGGCGTGCTCGCCCGCGAACGCGATCACCGTGACCTCGTCCTTCGGCGTGAGCGCACCGATGGCCTTGATCGCGGCCTCGATCGCGATCTGCATCTGCGTGGCGCCGCCCGCGCCTGCGACGGGCATCGTCATGCTGCCCGAGCAGTCGATCACCAGGGCCAGCGCGCCCGTTGGAAGCTTGCGCTCCTGCGGCGGAACCATGTCCACCGGCAGCGCACCGGCCACGGCGCTCTCGTTCCAGCCACCCGCGCCGAAACTGCGATCTCCGCCGATCATCACCAGGCCGCATCCAAGGTCGTGCACGCTTGCGGCCAGGGCGCGGTCGGTCTCCGCATCCAGGGCCCATCGCGGCACGTCCACCAGCACGCACGCGTCGAAGTCGCCGCCCGCGACACGCGAGGCGACGCCGTCGGGCAGCACCACCTCGGCCTCGAGCTTCGCCGCAGCGATGGCCTGCACGATCGGATCGAGCACGGGCCCTTCGCCCACCACCAGCACGCGTCCTTCGCCCGCGACCAGCGTGATCGAGGAACCCACGTTGTTCTCCGGCACCGAGTCCGTCGCGGGCGCATCGGCCTCGAACACCGCCTCCAACCGCACCGCGCCGGAGCGGTCCATCGGCAGCGGGATGGAGATCGCGTTGGGCCCCGGCTCCAGCCGCACCGCGAGCGCGTCGGTCGGCGCCTTCGGATCAAGATCCACGAATCGTCCATCCAGGCGCAGCCGAAGCTTGCCCGACGTGGCGGATGAACTGCGCACCACCACCCGCGCATCGATGACCTGGCCGCGCCGCGCACGCGCTGGCGTTCGCAGCGCCTCGACCATCACGTCGGCGACCGAGGGCCGAACGATCGGCACCACGTCGATCGGCACGCCGAGCGCGGCGGCGCGTTCGGCGGCGTCCGCCAGGCTGCCGGAGGTCTCGACACCATCGCTCACCAGCAGGATGCGATGCACGGTGTCCGGCGGCAGCATCGCGAGGCCGGTTCGCAGTCCCGAGGCCAGATCCGTCCCGACCGCGTCGCCGGCGTGACGCAGCGTGTCCGGCACGGCCACCGCCGATGGCACCGACACGATCTCGGGCGCGCGCGCCACGGTGACGACCCCGACACGGTCCTTCGGATCCGTGCGCGCCGCGACGCGCTCCTGCAGCCACGCCTGCGCCTGCTGACGAAGCGCGAGCGGAATCGAGCGGCTTGCGTCCGCCACCACGATGACGCTGACCCCCTCACCCGAGCGAAGGATCGATGGACGCGAGAGGCCCGCGGTCAGCAGCACCACCACAAGCGCGCGAAGCACCGTCGCGGCGATCGCGCGCTGTCGACCCAGGTGCGGGATCGCGCGCCAACCCAGCCACACCACCGGCGCCAGCAGCGCAAGCAGCACGAGCCATCCGGGTCGATCGAAGGCGATGTGCACGGCGTGCGTTCAGGAAGGGGTGGCCAGGCGTTGCGTTGGCGGAATCACGGCGTCGAGGGCGGCGCGCCCGCACCCTTCTCTTCGAGCCGTTTCTTCCACTGCTCGAAGTAGCGCTTGTGCGCCTGCTTGAGGCGACCGGGCACCGGGTCTTCCTCGCTGCCTTCCTCGAGACCGGCGGCGACCTTCGCCGCGACCGCCTGGATCTGCCTGTTCGAGGTGCCGCTGGGCAGGCCCTCGGCGCGCACGAAGTCACGGGCCGCCGCATCGTCCAGCAGGCTTCCATCGCCCGCGGACTCCTGCTTGTTCGCAAGCTTGCCATCGGGAATCGCGTCGGTGCGACCGTTCGTGTCGGGCGCTCCGCTCTGCCCAGGCTTGCCGGATCCACCGGAGCCGGAACCCTTCCCGCCACCGGATCCGCCCGAGTTGGACTTGGACGACTTGCCTCGAGTCCAGGGCATCGACCAGCCAGCCTGGCCTGGACTGTTGCATTGCTGCATCGCCATCTGCAGCGTGGCCTGCATGCGCTGCGCGGCCTGCTGCCGCGAGAGCTGCCGGCGCGCGGATTCACTGGAGCCGTTCTTGCACTCGCGCATGCTTCGGGCCAGTTCCTTCTTCTGCTGCTGCGCCTGCTGCTGCGCCTGGGCCTGCTTCTGAAGCGCCTGCGCCTGCTCCTTCGAGATGGCGCCCGCCTTTGCGGCCTCCTCGATCGCCTGGGCGGCGCCGGCCGGATCCTGCGCGAGCTTCGCGTCCAGACCCGCCTTCTCCAGCGCCGCGGCCATCGATCTGGAGCCCGCCGCCTCCGCTCGCTCGATCGCCTGCGCGAGGGACTCGAGCGACTTGCGCGCGGCCTCGGCCCGCTTCGGGTCCCCACCCGCCGCGTCCTTCGCCAGCTTCTCCAGCGCCTGCATCGCGGCTTCCATCTGTCCGGTCTTCAGCGACTCCAGCAAAGCGGGATCGACGTTCGGAAGATTCGGCAGCGCGGCCAGGAAGTCCTGCAGTTCCTGCGATGCCTCCAGCTCCGGCGCATCCAATGCCTCGCTGAGCCGCTGCTCCAGCGCCGCGGCCCGCTGCAACGCCTCCGCCTCGCGCTGCTTCGCGTCACGGCCCCCGGCCGAGTCACCGGGCACCGCGGGTGGCGGCGTGGTGGCGAACTCCTGCAGCAGTTCCTTGAGTTCCTGCTGCGCCTCGGGACTCTGCGCCAGGATCTGCACAGCTTCCTGCACGCGGTTCTCCGCGTCGCTGGCGCGCACCTCGAGTTCCTCGCGCGAGGTCGTCGCGTTGTCGGAAGGCTGTTCCTGGCTCGACACGGCGCGCGTCGGAACCATCCACGCCAGCAGCGCGAAGGCGAACCACGCCACCGGGACCCACGCCATCCGGGCCGGCATCGAGACGCGGAAGGCGCGCCTCGCCCGGACAAGCACCGATGGATCCGTCGCGAGTCGCGCGCCGTCCTCGACCGCAGCGCGAGCGAAGGGATCCTCGCGGCCATCGAGCGCGAGGGCCGACGCGATGCGACCCTCCAGACCCAGACGCGCGTCGATCTCGATCGCGGCGCCACGCTCCGATGGCACCGGGCGCACACGACCGAGCGCCCACATCAGCGCCGCACCCGCCGCGCAGCCTCCCGCGGCGGCGATCCACCAGCCCTCGAGGCGCATCCATCGGCTGACAAGGAGCGCCGCCACCGCGACCCCCGCCGCAACGAGCAGCCCCGGCGCGGCGAGTTCAAGGCCGCGCTGCCATCGCAGTCGACGCCAGGCCATGCGCACGAGGTTGCGCAACGCTCGCATGCAGGCAGCATAGTCGCGGCACTCGGCGGCCCGATACGATTCCGCCATGCTGCGCGCCTGCCTGCTTCTCCTGTGCCTGGCCCTCACGCACGCCCCCTGCCTCGCGCAGACCTCGACCGAGGACCGGATCAAGGCGCTCGAGGCCGAGAATCAGCGACTGACGCGCGAGCTGCAGGCCGCGAAGGACCGACTGCAGGCGCTGGAGTCCGGCAACGCGAAGCCCGCCAACGCGCCCAAGACCACGGAGGATCCCGGCCCCGACAACTTCGGCAATCCGCTCGCCGTGCGGCGCAGCCTGGGACAGATGCTGCGTGAGCACCTCACGTCGCGCAGCGTCGCGGTTCCGGACGCGAGTGCCGACGCTCGCGCCGTGAATGCCTACCGAGCCGAGGTCGAGCGATGGTTCCGCGACCCGCTTCGACAGCGCCGGATGCGTCAGCCGATCACCTGGACGATCGAGATCCTGGAGGTGAGCGTGGCGTCGAACAGCTCGGTCCGCGAGTTCGACATCGAGGCGTATTCCCTGAACGCGGACGGGGCCCGGGTTGGCGGCTGGTACCGCATCCGATGCCCCGCCAGCGCGGTGCCTCGCCTGAACCCGCTCGACGCGAAGGGCATCTGGGTGCTCAAGGGCGAGGTGGTGCCCGAGTTGTCCCTTGCGCCCGAGGGTCCCGGGACCAACGCATCGGCGTTCCGGCCGCGGGACACCATCGCGCCGCAGGTGGAGTGCTCGCTGCGGTTCGTGGTGAACTCGCTGGAGCGGGCGGGCTCGAATCCAACGCCAGCACGCTGAGCGCGTGCCGTTGAACGGACCCCGCGTCGCACCTAGACTGCACGGAATGACCGAAGCGCACGATACCCGCGGACGTCCTCGCGTGCCGCTCACGCAGCTGCAGCGCGGCCAGCGTGCGCGTCTGGACGCCGGGTGCATGGCGGGCCTTCCCGAGAACGACCAGTGCCTGCTGCGCGCGATGGGCGTGCACGAGCACTGCGAACTGCGGGTGTGCAAGCCGGGCGAGCCGTGCATCATCGAGGTCGAGCGAACGCGGGTCGGACTCAGCGGCCCCGTGGCGAACCAGTTGATGGTCACGCCCTGCGAGAGCGCGACGGACGCCGGCTGATTGCCGCGCGCCGCACGGCTTTCGGTACATTGCGAGGCCTCATGGCCGCGCCGCAGCTCCCCGTCCTCGAGTTCATCGCCCGCAACTACCGCAACTTCAACGCGCGTGCCACGCGCGATGCGACGTTCAGCTACTGGGACCACGTGAAGGCGGGTGGCCGCATGTACCTCGCGATGGCCGGCGCCATGAGCAGCGCACAGCTGGGCATCACGCTCGCGCCCGCGATCCGCGCAGGCCTCATTCACGGCCTGAGCGTGACCGGCGCCAACCTTGAGGAGTCGCTCTTCCGCCTGGTGGCGCACGACAGCTACAAGGACTTCCCGGAGTACCGCTACTTCACCAAGAGGGACGACACGCGCATCCTGAAGCAGCGCATGCGTCGCGTGACCGACACCAGCATCCCCGAGGACGACGCCTTCCGCGCCGTCGAGAAGATCCTGGTGCCCATGTGGAAGAAGGCGAGCCGCGACGGCGAGCGCCGCTTCTGGCACGAGTACTTCTACGAGCTCGTGGGCAAGCTGCCGCGCTCGAAGTTCGAGGGCGATCCGCGCGCGTGCTGGCTGCTCGAGGCGGCCAGGGCGAGGCTGCCCATCGTGGTGCCGGGCCACGAGGACAGCACCTTCGGCAACATCTTCGCCTCGCACGTGAAGTACGGCGACTGTGGCGCGCAGATCGTGAAGAGCGGCATCGAGTACATGGCGCAGTTCTACGACGACTACAAGCGCCTGTCGGCGGGCCGAGGCATCGGCTTCTTCCAGATCGGCGGCGGCATCGCCGGCGATTTCCCCATCTGCGTGGTGCCGAGCATCAAGTACGACCTCCAGGAGAAGGTGAAGCCGTGGGCGTGGTTCTGCCAGATCTCGGACAGCACCACCAGCTACGGCAGCTATTCCGGCGCCACGCCCAACGAGAAGATCACGTGGGACAAGCTGACCGAGCGCACACCCATGTTCGTGATCGAGAGCGACGCGACCATCGTTGCGCCCCTGATGTTCTCCGCGCTGCTGGAGTGCAAGGCCAACCCGAAGGCCGCGGACCGGATCATCCAGGCGAGCCGCGCGGAAAGCCGCCGCTCGCTGGCAAGGACCCGCTGAACGCGCGGAGCCACGGGTGAGCGCCACGCCCACCACGCCCTTGGCCACGGCGACCTCAAGGGTCGTTCGCGCGGCGCTGCTCGGACAGCCCAACACCGGCAAGACCACGCTGTTCAACCGCCTCTGCGGCGTGCGCGCGCGCACGGGCAACCTGCCAGGCACCACGGTGGAAAGTCGCGTGGGCCTGACCCGCGTGGGCACGCAGGACATGGAGGTGATGGACCTGCCCGGCACCTACGGTCTGCATCTGGAACTTCCCGAGAGCCGCGTGTGTCGCGAGTGCATCGAGGGTCGCATCGGCGACTGCGCGCCCGACGTGGTGGTGCTGGTGGCCGATGCAACCAACCTGGCGAAGTCCCTGCGCTTCGTGGTGCCCGCCCTGCGAAGGCGCCTGCCCTGCGTGGTGGCGGTGACGCTGGCCGACGAGGCGCGCCGCAAGGGCTTGAGCGTGGATGCGGCGAGACTGCAGGCACGACTGGGTTGCCCCGTGCACGTGACCAGCGGCCGCACCGGCGAGGGCGTGGAGGCGATGGCTGCGGCAGCCATGCGCGTGGCGCATCAGGGCATCAGCGACGGCGTGTTCGAGAACCGTCTTGCACTGCTTCCATCGAACGAGAGCGACGCGGCGCTGGCAGCCTGGTGCGGCGACGCCGTGGCCGACAGCATCGGCGGCGCACACGCGATCCGCGCCGACGCGCTGAGCGATCGCGTGGATGCCGCGCTCACGCACCCGGTGTCGGGCGGTGCGGTGTTCGTGATGGTGATGGCCCTTCTGTTCACGGCCATCTTCTGGCTGGCCAAGTTCCCCATGGACGGCATCGACTGGATCTTCACGAACCTCGGCGGCTGGCTGCAGTCCGCGCTTCCCGAGGGTGCGCTGCGAAACCTGCTGGTGGATGGCGTGGTGGGCGGCGTGGCGGGCACCGTGGTGTTCCTGCCGCAGATCGCGCTGCTCTTCTTCATGCTCAGCCTGCTCGAGGACAGCGGCTACCTCGCGCGTGCGGCCTTCGCGGCGGACCGCTTCATGCGTCGCTTCGGACTGCCGGGCCAGGCCTTCGTGCCGCTGCTCTCGAGCCATGCCTGCGCGCTGCCCGGAATCCTGAGCACCCGACTGATCCCGGATCCGAAGGATCGTCTTGCCACGATCCTCGTGGCCCCGTTCATGAGCTGCACGGCACGCCTGCCCGTCTATGTCCTGCTGATCTCGCTGCTGTTCGCGGGTCGGCCGTGGCTGGCAGGCATCGCGTTCATGGGCTGCTACGCGACCGGCGCACTCGCGGGGCTTCTCAGCGCGCTGCTGGCACGACGCACGATCCTGCGCGGCCCCGCGCGCCCGATGGTGCTGGAACTTCCGCCCTACCGCCGACCGAGCGTGCGCACCGCGCTCTGGGTCACGTGGGACCGCGCGCGCCTGTTCCTCTCGAACGCGGGCACCATGATCCTGGCGATCTGCGTGGTGATGTGGTGGCTGAGCGCCTACCCAGCCGCCACGCCGAGCGCCGAGCTCGACGCACGCTTCGCCGAGGCCGCGCGATTGCGCGAGGGGCGCTCGCTCGAGTCCATCGCGCAGGGCGCCGCCCTGCAGGTGCAGGCCGAGGGCGAACTGGCGCAGAAGCAGCAGCTGGAGAGCTTCGCGGGCCGCATCGGACGCGTCGCCGAGCCCGCGTTCGCGCCGCTTGGCTTCGACCATCAGCTCACGGTCGCCACCCTCACGAGCTTCCTGGCGCGCGAGGTCTTCGTGAGCACCCTGAGCGTGCTGCAGGGCGCCTCCAGCGAGGATGACGAGGGGCGCATGATCGAGCGCATCGCGCGAGGGCGGAGGCTGGACGGCACGCCGCTGCTCGACGTTCCCACGTCGGCGGCGCTGCTCGCGTTCTTCACGCTGGCGATGCAGTGCCTGCCGACCCTCGCGCTGGTTCGCCGCGAGACCGGCTCGTGGAAGTGGCCGCTGCTGCAGCTGGCGTGGATGAGCTGCCTCGCGTGGACCATGGCGTTCGCCGTCCGGCATACCCTCCTGGCTCTTGGAGTCACCTGATGCCCTGGAGCGACTGGCAATTCTGGGCCGTCTCGGTCGCGGCACTCGCCGCGGCGTTCTTCGTCATTCGCCCGCTCCTGCCTGCGCGTGGCGGTGGCGCCCCCTGCCGCAGTTGCCCCGCCGACGGCGCACCTCCCAAGCCCAAGCGCGCGACCCTGACCATCGAGGGCGAGGCTCCGGGCTCGGCCCAGGCGCGCCGTGATTGAATCGACGCATCCGCTCGTGGTGGTCGGCGCCGGTGCCGCGGGACTGATGACCGCGATCGTGGCGGGACGCGCGGGACTGAAGGGCGTGATCGCGCTGGATGGCGCGCGCACGCTTGGCGCGAAGATCCTGGTGGCCGGCGGCGGGCGATGCAACGTCACGCACCATGCCGTGCACGAGCGCGACTACGCGGGAGCGACCCCCGCATCGATCCGCCGCGTGCTGTCGCGCTTCACCGTGGCACAGACGATCGAGTTCTTCGCGGAACTCGGCGTTGAATTGAAGCGCGAGGAGACCGGCAAGCTCTTTCCGGTGACCGACAACGCGCGCACGGTGCTGCAGGCGCTTCTCCGCGCCGCGGCGGACGTGGGCGTGGAGATTCGCCATCCCGATCGCGTGCTCGCCGTCGACGCGCTCGAGGACGCCTCGTTCGGCATCCGGTCCGAGCACGGAACCCTGCGCGCGCGCCGGGTCGTCCTGGCCACCGGCGGGCGCAGCCTTCCCAAGAGCGGCTCCGATGGCGCCGGACTTGCGATGGCCGTCGCGCTGGGCCACACCCTGACCGAGCGGGTGGTGCCATCGCTGGTGCCCCTGATCCTCCAGGAGGGACACTGGCTGCGTGAATTGAGCGGCCTTGCGCTGCCAGCCGAGCTTCGCGTGACCGATCCGGCCGGCAAGCGGCTGGCGCGTTTCGAGGGCTCCCTCCTGTGCACGCACTTCGGCCTGTCCGGGCCCGTCGCGCTGGACATCTCGCGCCACTGGACGCTGCAGCGGGCCGTGCAGCCCCAGGCACGACTGGAAGCGAGTCTGCTGCCGGATCTGGACCCCTCCGGGGCGGACCGCTGGATCCTGGACGCCACCGGTCGCAGCCTGATCTCGCGACTGCGCGAACGGCTGCCCGAGCGCATGGCGCGCGCGGTGCTGCAGGCGTCGCGGGTCACCCCCGAGACCACGCCGCAGCAACTGCCGAAGGAGCGCCGCCGCGACCTGGTTCGAAACCTGGTCGCGCTGGACCTGCCGGTGACCGGCGACCGCGGCTTCACCTACGCCGAGACCACGGCAGGCGGCGTGCCCCTGACCGAGGTTCGGCTGGAGACGCTGGAGAGCCGCCTTCGCCCCGGACTGCACATGGTCGGCGAGATGCTGGACGTGGACGGACGCATCGGCGGCTTCAACTTCCAGTGGGCCTGGGCAAGCGGTTTCGTCGCGGGACAATCCGCCGCGGAAGCCCTTCTGGAAAGTTGAGCCGACATCGCGGCCGCGGTCGATAGAGTGCGGCATCCATGTTCCGCAGCGCCCTGACCCTCGCCGTTGTCCTGCTGTCGCACTCGCTGGCCCTCGCCGGCACCCTGAAGGACGAGGTTGCGGGTCTCATGAAGGCGATGGGGCCCCGCAAGGGCGTGGTGGCCATCAGCGTTCGCGACAGCGACGGCAACGAGGTGGTGAACTTCAAGGGCGACCAGCCGGTCATGCCGGCGAGCAACCAGAAGCTCCTGACCTCGGGCACCGCCCTGATGCTTCTCGGTCCCGACTTCAACTTCGAGACGCGCCTGCTGCGCAACGGCGAACGGCTGACCGTGGTGGGCGATGGCGATCCCTCCTTCGGCGATCCCGAGATGCTCTCGAGCATGACCTACACGGACGCGCAGGGTCAGAAGCATCAGGGCATGACCATCGACGCGCTGCTGGCGCTCTGGACCGATGCCGTTCGCGCCGCGGGAATGACCTCGGTGCGCGAACTCGTGGTGGATGACCGGGTCTTCGACCGCAGCAACTGCCATGTCGACTGGCCCGTCGACCAGTTGCACGAGCCCTACTGCGCGGAGGTGAGCGGCCTGAACTTCCATGCCAACCACCTGGACTTCTGGGCCGTCCCGAGTCCACGCGGCGCCGAGGTCACGCGCATCGAACCGGCGTGCACCTTCGTCCCCATTCGCAACGCCACCACGCCTGGCAAGACGCGGGACGACGGGCTGTGGATCGCCCGCGAGGCCGACTCGAACAGCTTCACCGTGCGCGGCTTCCTGCGCCAGGCGCTGAAGGCCCCCGTGAGCGTCTCGATCGACGCGCCGCCCGACTTCTTCGGCAAGCTGCTGGCGGAGCGCCTGCGCAAGGCGGGCGTCGCCGTGGACGCCGTGCGCGTGATCGCGGCGGAGGAGCCCCCCTCGACCGGTTCCCCGATCGGCCCGGTGATCCGCACGCCGATCGCGGCGATCGTTCGGCGGTGCAACGTGGACAGCCAGAACCTCTACGCCGAATGCCTGCTCAAGCGCGTTGGACGGCAGGTCTCCGATGCGCCGGGCAGCTGGACGAATGGCTGCGAGGCGATGGAACGGCTCGTCAGTGGCCGCGTCGGTGGCGCTGCAGGCCTGAACGCCGCCGACGGAAGTGGACTCTCCCGCGAGAACCGCGTGACGGCCAGCCTGATGACCGGATGGATCAGCCACCTCACGCGCGACTCGGCCGTCGCGCGGCCATTCCTGGCAAGCCTTGCCGTGGGCGGCACCTCAGGAACGGTGCAGAAGCGCTTCCGGGATCTCGACCCCAGCCTGGCGACGGTGCGATGCAAGACGGGCTACATCGATGGCGTCTGCTCGCTCAGCGGCGTGGTGGACTGCACGAACGGCCACCAGCCCACGTTCAGCGTGATCTGCAACGGGTTCGAGGGTGACGGCGTTGGCAAGGCCAAGCAGCTGCAGGAGGCCGTGGCGAAGGCGATCGCGCGCACCTATGGAAAGCTGCCCGAGCGCCTGCCGCAGCAACCGCGACCCGCCCTCGGTGGTGGATGAACGCCTGGCGCGGAGCCTGGCTCCGCATCGCAGACTCAGGCCTTCATGACACGGCGGACGCGACGGAGGGTGCCGCACTGGCTGCCGGCGCGTCGCGCAACTCGATCTCGATGGCGTCCTCGGCACGATCCTGACGCACACGCACGCGCTGCTCACGCGCGAGTTCAAGCAGCGCCAGGAACAGCCCGATGCGATCCAGTCGGGAGCGCCCCTCGAACACGCGCTGCAGCGTCATGCGCCGCCCGTCACTGCGCGCCAGGCGATCGACAAGGTCGTCCTGATGCAGTCCGATCGGCGTGTCGTCCCAGGTGACCTGATGATCGCCCAGCCGGGTGAAGTCCACCGCGGCGCTCAGGCGCTCGAACGCCTCCAGCAGGTCGAGCACGTGCACGTCGCCCAGATCCAGGTCCTCCGGCGTCCACGCGCGCTCCTCGCCGTCCTCGTTCGGCGCATCCGCGTGGCCACTGGCTGGCCACCGGCGCGCGTATTCGGACCGAAGCTGCTCCAGTCCGTCCGCCGCGCTTCGGAAGCGCTGATAGGCGAGCAGCTGACGCACCAGGTCACGCCGCGGATCCTCGCCCGCCTCGCTCGGAGCAAGCGGATCGGTCGCGTCCACGCCCTCGGGCACCGGCGCGAGCATGCGGCTCTTGATCTCGACGAGCGTCGCGGCCATCACCAGGAACTCGCCGGCCTGCTCCACATCGAGGTCACGCGCCCCGCGGATCGTCTCCAGGTACTGGGTCGTGATCTGCGCGATCGGAATGTCGTGGATGTCCACCTCGGCGCGGCGGATCAGGAACAGCAGCAGGTCCAGCGGACCCTCGAAGGCGGACAGTCGCACCTGATAGTCGTCGCCAGCGGCCATGGCGGGAGCGTAGCAGGAAACCGCGTGTTCTCCGCTATCATTTCGCGCATGACGACGTCGGCCACCGAGCTGGAGGCCCGCTTCATCGCCGACGCGCTCGCCGCCGAGGCGGACGCGGTGCATCGACTGGCGCAACGCGTGGGCACGGGCGGCGCCGAGGCGCGCGCCTTCGGAGCCGCGCTCGACCTGCTGGAACGCTGCGAGGGTTCGCTGGTGGTGAGCGGCATGGGCAAGTCGGGACTGGTCGGCGCCAAGGTGAGCGCCACCTTCGCGAGCCTGGGCCAGCCGAGCCTGTTCGTGCATCCCGCCGAGGCGGTGCACGGAGATCTTGGGCGCATCCGACGCGGCGACACGGCCCTGCTGCTGAGCTACGGTGGCGAGACCGAGGAAGTGCTGGCGCTGGCGAGCCTGCTGAAGGCCGATGGCGTGGCTCGGATCGGCATCTCCAAGAGCGATCGAACCAGCCTGGCGCAGGCCTGTGACTGCCATGTCGCCCTGGGTGACATCGAGGAAGCGTGCCCACTGAATCTCGCCCCGACCGCCAGCACCACCGCCATGCTGGCCGCCGGCGACGCGCTGGCATTGGCGCTCGCCCGCCGCCGCGACTTCAAGGCCGACGATTTCCACCGCATGCACCCCGGTGGACTGCTTGGTGCAGGTCTGCGCCCCATTCTCGAGGTCGTGCGGTTCCGTGTCGGTCGAAACCTGCCGTGCGTGCCCGCGACCGGATCGCTCGCCGAGGCGTTGCGCGCCGCGGGCGACGGCCGACGCGCCGGCGCGCTCATGGTGGTGGACGCGCAGGGCCGTCTTTCGGGCCTGCTGACCGACGCCGACGTGCGCCGGCTGGTGAACGCCCGCGGCGCGGAAGCGCTGGGCGCGCCCGTGTCGGCGTGCATGACCACCCATCCGCGCACGCTTCCGAGCGACGCGCTGGTGCGTGACGCGGTTCGCATGGTGCGCGAGCTGCGCGTCGACGAACTGCCCGTGGTCGACGCCGAGGGCAAGCCGCTTGGCCTGCTCGACGTGCAGGACCTGATCGCCCTGAAGGTCGTGCGCGACTGAATCATGGAGACCTTCGTCCAGGAACGCGACGGCGAGCTCCTGATCGTGACCGCCGACGGCGGACTCGACCGCGACACGGCGCACCAGCTCATCGACGACGTGGGGCGACATGTCGATGCGGGCGCGCGCGCGATCATCGTGGACTGCTCGAGGCTTGCGGTGATCTCGAGCGCCGGACTCGGCACGCTGCTTCGACTGCATGGCGCCATGAAGGCGCGCGGCGCCCAGGTTCGCCTGGCCGGTCTGCAGGGCCTGGTCGCGCAGGCACTGCATCTCACGCGGCTCGACACCGTCTTCGAGCTGTTCCCCGACGTGAATTCCGCCAGGCTGGCTTTCCGGCCTCGAAGCTGAGTGTTGTGGGGCCCGGCCGCCCTTCCACTAGGCCTTGTTGCCACGCCCCATCGCGCAAGGTCCGCTCGAATTATCGACTCGCGCTTGCAGGGTTTTCGATCCGATGCTTCATCTGTCGTCGCGAAGCACACGAACCCAGGAGCTCACCGATGCAGACCAAGGACCAGTTGATCGACGCCATTCAGCGCATCAATCCCGCCGCGGAGCGGAACTTCCTCCAGGGATTCGACTGGCACGCCTTGCGTCGTTACCTGGACCACCTGCAAGTCACGCTGGAGCCGCGCGGCCGAGACAGCCGCTGGCGACGCCCCGGCGACACAGCCGCTGTCGTGTGGCGGCGGTCCGCGGCCTGACCCCCGCGACCGCCGTCTCACGACCGACGAAGTCCCGGGCTCCGCACGAGGCACGCGGAGCCCGGCTTTCGTTTTGGAAGTCGATGCCGTCAGCCCTCGCGCCGCTCGCGCAGCAGCGCGTCCACCTTGCGCTTCAGCAGCCTCACGCGCAGCAGGCTCTTCACGCGGGTCGTGAGTTCCAGCTTGTTCACGGGCTTGGTTAGGAAGTCGTCGCAGCCGCACTCCACGGCGCGCTCGAAGTCGCCCACCTCATTCAGGGCGGTCACCATGATGATCACGGTGTCGCGCGTGGCGCTGGCGTCCTTCAGGCGGCGGCACGCCTCGAAGCCGCTCATGCGCGGCATCATCACGTCCAGCAGCACCAGGTCGGGAACGTGCCGGGCGGCCACCTCGAGCGCCTCCGCGCCGTCCCGCGCGATCTGCAGGGTGCAGCCAAGCGGCTCAAGCCACGCCTGCATCAGCTCCAGGTTCTGCTGGTTGTCGTCGACAAGCAGCAGCGTGGCGCTCGTCAGGTCGGTCTCGTCCAGATCCGCGTCGAGAGGCTCGGTGATGTCGCGTCGCTCGCTCATGCGCGGCGCATGCTAGCGGCGGCGGGCGTCAGCAGCAGGCGCGCGGCCAGCGCCACGGGATGCATCGCCTCGGCGCCGGTCGCGTGATGGATCTGGTGGCGGCAACTCGTGCCGGGTGCGGCCACGGCGGCCTCGGGCTCCGCCCGGATCGGCGGGAAGACCGACAGTTCGCCGATGCGCAGGGAGAGGTCATGTCGATGCGCCGCGTACCCGAACGAGCCCGCCAGGCCGCAGCACCCCGAGTCGAGCACGCGCAGTCGATCGCCGACGAGCCGGCGCAGGAGACCCGCGCTCGTCTCGACGCCCCAGAGCGCCTTCTGGTGGCAATGCCCGTGCAGGATCACCGGCTCCGCCGGCGGCGCGGGCAGCGGAGGCCGCGTGGGATGGCGGTCCCATTCCCGATCAAGGAACTCCTCGACCAGGAACGTTCGCTGTGCCAGCGCACGCAGCGCCTGTCGGTCCCCCGCTCCCTTCAGGTCGATCCAGTCGTCCTTGATCGCGCTGACGCACGAGGGCTCGAGCCCCAGCAGCGCGACCGCGTTCTCGCGGCGCATCGCGTCCATCACGGCGCTCGCGGTGGCACCGACCGTGCGCGACGCCTCCGCAAGCATGCCCACGCTCAGCAGCGTGCGTCCGCAGCAGCCGACGTCGGGCATCACCACGCGATATCCGAAGGCCTCCAGCAGTTCCACCGCGAGCCGGCCAAGATCGGTCTCTCCATAGGTCGCGAAGCAATCCGGGAACAGCAGCACCGTCGGGGCGCCCTGCCCAGCCCGCGAGCCGCGCCGCCGCAGCCATCGGTCGACCGCCGGGCCGAAACGCGGCAGATCGCGATCACGATGGAACCCCAGCAGCGACGTCAGCATGCGCCGAAGCGGCGGCACGGCCAGCAGCGCGTTCGCGACGGGCCACAGCGCGGATCCGAGTCGCTGCGTTCGACGCACGCGTCCCACGATGCGCGTGCGCCAGGGAACCCTGCCCGCCTTGGCGAAGCCCTGCGCCGCGAACTCCGCCTTGAGCTTCGAGATGTCGACGTTGCTCGGACACTCGCTCTTGCACGCCTTGCAGGAGAGACAGAGGTCGAGCGTGGCCTGGGTCTGCGGATCGCGCCAGTCCGGCGACGCGCTCCCGCCGAACTGGCCCGTGATGGCCAGGCGCAGCGCGTTGCCGCGGCCGCGCGTGGCGTGCCGCTCGTCCAGCGTGGCGCGATAGCTCGGGCACATGGTGCCACCTGGCTGCACGCGACGGCACAAGCCTGCGCCGTTGCAGGCCTCGACCGCGTGGTCGAAGCCATGCTCCCGGTCGTATTCGAAGAAGGTTCGAACGTCCGGCACCGCCACGTCCGCATCGTCCGGATGCACGCGCAACCTCTCCACGATCGCCTCGGGCCGGTCGGTGTCGACCAGGTTGCCCGGGTTCATGCGCCCCTCTGGATCGAACACGGCCTTGACCTGTCGGAACGCCTCGCACAGCACGGGCCCCATCACGCGCGAGAGGAGCGGACTTCGCACCCGCCCGTCGCCGTGCTCACCGCTCAGCGCGCCGCCGAAACGCGACACGAGGTCCGCGACCTCCTTCGCGATCGAGACCATCTCCGCACGGCCCCCGGCGTCATGGATCTGGACCAGCGGACGGATGTGAAGACACCCCACGCTTGCGTGGGCGTAGTAGGCGGCCTTCGTTCCGTGCCGCTCCACGATCGCGCGAAAACCGTCCACGAACGCGGCGAGCTTCACGGGATCGACCGCCGTGTCCTCGACGAAGGTCATCGGCTTGCGCGCACCCGGCACGCCGTGCAGCAGCGGCTCCCCGGCCTTGCGCAACTTCCACGCATTCGCGAGCGTCTTCGGGTCCTCGTGACGCTGCATCGGCACGCCCGGAAGCGCCACGGCGAGCCGATCGAAGCCCGCGCGCACGGTCTCCATCGAGTCACCCTGGAACTCCACGTACATGACCGATCCCAGCCGCCCGCCCGTCGGCTTCGGAAGCACCTCGACGTAGCGACGGTATTCGGTGTTCGCCAGCGCCGTCTCGATCACCACGTCGTCGACCAGCTCCACCGCGCTCGGTCCGCAGGCGATCATCTGCATCAGCGGGGCCAGCGCGGCCGGCACGCTCTCGAACCCCAGGATCGCCAGCCCGGTGCACGCGGGCTTCGGCACCAGCCTCAGCGTCGCGGCCGTGACCATCGCCAGCGTGCCCTCGCTGCCACAGACCAGCGCGGCCAGATTCACGCGATCGAACGTGCCGGGCGTGCAACGATCGAGCTGATCCAGCAGCAGGTCCACGTTGTAGCCGTCCACATGGCGCTTGATCGCGGGAATGCGCCGACGGATCTCCTCGCGCAACGGCAGCACGATCGCGGCGAGCCGCTCCGCCATGGCGCGCTGACGCGGATCGCGCTCGCACGAGCCCTCGCACAGGTGCAAGGGCGTGCCGTCCGGCATCACCACGTCCAGCGCCAGCAGGTTCTCGACGGTCCGGCCGTACAGGATGCTGCGCGCACCCGCCGAGTTGTTGCCGATCATGCCCCCGAGCGTCGCGTGCCCGCTCGTGGCCACGTCGGGGCCGAAGAGGAGCCCCTTCGGCGCGAGTGCCGCGTTCAGCTGATCCAGCGTGACCCCCGGCTCCACGCGCGCCGTGCGCGCGTGTGCATCGATCTCCAGGATCGTGCGGCAGTGCGCGCCGAAGTCCACCATCACCGCGAAGTTCACGCACTGACCTGCCAGGCTGGTGCCGCCACCCCGCGGGAGCACCGGCAACTGGTGCGTTGCGCAGAACCGCATCAGGTCGGGCACGCGATCCGTCGACCACGGCACCACCACGCCGATCGGCTCCACCTGATAGATGCTCGCGTCGGTCGCGTAGAGCATCCGGTCGTGCCGGTCGAACCGAACCTCACCCACGCCAAGCGCGCGCAAGCCATCCGCCACGCGCATGCGCGCGGCGTCGGAATGCGACAGAACCTCGAGTGTCACGCGCGCCGAGCCGTCCATGGCCTGCTGCACCATCGCGGGTTCGCCCTGGGCGAAGGGCGCCTCAGCCCTTCTTCGCGGCCAGCGCGGCCTCGGTGGCCTTCTTCAGGTCCTCCACCAGCGACGGCGAGAGGCCCATGTGCACGTCCGCCACGTTGCCCGCGGGATCGATCACGACGGTGAAGGGAATGCCCTGCACGCCATAGGCGCCGCTGACCTTGTTGTCGGCGTCGATCAGGGTGGCGAAGGTGAAACCCTTGTTCTTCCAGAACTCGCCGATCTTCTTCACGCGATCGTCGCCCTCTTCCTGCTCCATGGTGTTGATGCCGAAGACCTTGACGGCCTTGCCGCCTTCCTTCGCCCACTTGGCGAACTCGTCGACCTTGGGCAGACCCTTCATGCAGGGGCCGCACCACGTCGCCCAGAAGTCGATGACGACCACGCTGCCCTTCAGGGCCTCCAGATCCACCTCGGTGCCGTCGGTGTCCTTCAACTTGAAGGTCGGCGCGGCGCTGCCGGCGTCCAGGCTCACCTGCAGCTTGTCCATCGAGCTGACTGCCTTGCGACCAGCCGGATCAAAGGCGATCGGCGAGGGAAGGTCCTTCTCGAACGAGGTGCTGGTCACGTTCAGCGTGACCGGAATGCTGAAGCCCTCCGGCGCACCCGGCGGCACCGCGCAGTACTTCACGGTGACCAGGCGACCGTTGGTCGGGTTGATCGCGGCCTCGATCTCTCCGCCACCCTCGCCCTTCAGCAGCACCACGTCGGCGCCACCGTTGGCGCCGGCGCGGAAGCCGACGACCTTGGGCTCCGCCACGAACATCGAACCGAGTGCGGCCGGCGCCTTGGCGGCCTCGCCGCCACGCAGCTGGATCTCGGGCAGCGGAAGCGCCGCCGAACCGAACGCCTCGCTGATCGCGTCCTCCAGCGCGCCCTTGCGCGTGATCTTGAGGTACTTGCCCTTCACGTCGCCGGGCTCGAAGAACAGGTCGTCGCCGATGCGCGTGACCGTCACGCCGGGCGCGGTGAGGCGCGCCGCGCCGTTGGGACCGAACGCGATGCCCAGTTCCTGCTTCTGATCGCCGCCCGGAACGGACATGACGATCTCGACCTTGTCCTCGATCGCGGCAGGCGAGGTGTAGCCCGCGACGAGCTTCGCCAGAGCCGCCGAACCCTTCGCGGCGGCCTCGGGCGAGGTCTCCTCGGGCTTCCAGTTCTTGCTGAGCGGCTCGGTCTTCGGCATCGCCGGCATCTGGAGCCCACCGTCCTCGGGCATCGGGGGCGCGGCCGCCGGATCACCCTGCGCAAGCGCGGCACTGGAGGCGAGCAGCAGGCTGACGAGCGATGGAAGGATGCGCATGCGTTCTCCGAGGCGGATTCGCCGGATCGCCGTCGGTGCGCCTCCTCGCCCACCCTGGGTCACTTCCGCAGTGAACCCACTCGGGGCAGCGAGGCTGGCGCCAGCGCGGCGAGGAGGGAGTGTATCCGCCTTCCGGAGCGCGGTTCGATCAAGTCAGGCTCGATCTCCGCCAGCGGAACCAGCACGAACGCGCGGCAGGCGAAACGCGGATGCGGAACGTGCAGGCCCGGCTGGTCGACCACGCTCGATCCATGCAGCACCAGGTCCAGATCGATCGTCCGCGGCCCGCCCTGCACGCCCGGCTCGCGCACGCGACCGAGCCGTGATTCGATGGCCAGAAGGCCTTGCAGCAGATCCCGAGGCGTGGCGATCGAGTCGCCCGAGACCGCCGCATTCAGGAACGGATCTCCGTCCTCGGGCTTCTCCGGTGGGGTTTCATACGCGCCGCTCACGCGCATCGCGTCCACAAGGCCGCTTGATTCGATCGCGTCGACCGCCTCGCGCAGCCTCGCAAGCCGATCGCCCTGATTCGCACCCAGCGCGATGGCCACGCGATGCGTGCGTGCGTCAGCCATGATCCTTCGCTTCCCAGATGAAGGGCGCGCCGAAGTGCTCCCGATCCGCGATCGCAAGACGCAGCAGCGCCAGCGCGGTCTTCGCGGCGCGGTCGCGCACGATGGCCCGCTCGCCGGGATAGCGGAAGCGACGAACCGCCTCGAAGTCAGGTCCCACCACGCCGATGAAGACGGTGCCCACCGGCTTGGCATCGCTGCCACCGGTCGGACCCGCCACGCCCGTGATGGAAGCAGCCCAGTCCGCATGCAGCGCCGTTCGCGCTCCACGCGCAAGTTCCAGAGCCACCGGCGCGCTCACCGCGCCATGCGCGTCCAGCGTGGACTGCGCCACCCCGCAGAGGTCGCGCTTGGCTTCGTTGGCGTAGCTCATCACGCCGCCACGGAACCATGCGCTCGAGCCGCTCTCCGCCGTCACGAGCGACCCGGCCAATCCACCCGTGCAACTCTCCGCGAGCGCCATCGTGAGGCCGCGCGACTGCAGTGCCTGCCCGAGCGCCCCGGCCAGCGTGACCGACCCGCGCGCGAAGGCGTAGGGCCGCCAGATCCGCTCGATCTCGGCGAGTTCCTGATCGATCGCCTGTGGCGTGGCCTGCGGCCCGGTGCCACGGACGCGCGCGGAGACCACGCTGCCACTGGCGGTCGTGCCCACGAGCGGATTGCGCTCGCGGCGCATGCGGTCGCCCAGTCGCTCGGCCAGGAAACTCTCACCCTGCCCGAACGAGTGCAGCACGGCCGTCGCCATCGCCAGGCGCGGCAGCAATGGCTCCACGAAGCGCACGTACATCGGCTCCATCTCGCGCGGTGGCCCAGGCAGGCACACCACGATCGCCTTGCCAACCTTCGCGCGAAGACCAGGCGCGGTGCCAGCGTCGTTGGCCAGGCATTCGGCCGCGGCGGGCCGCATGGCCTGTCGCCGGTTGATGTCCGGCATCGCTCGGCCGCGGTCCTTGAACCATCGATCCAGCGCAGCAAGCGAGGGCTCGTCGAGCACCAGCGGCGCGCCGTCGCCGATCGCCTCGCGCAGCGCATCGCGCGTCAGATCGTCGTCGGTCGGTCCAAGGCCGCCGGTCACCAGCACGATCTCCGCCGCGGCAGCCAGCGAGCGAAGGGCGTGCGCCTGCGCAGACAGTTCATCGGGCACCGTCCGGAACTCCACGCAGCGAACGCCGCGATCCGCAAGGCGCCCGGCGAGCCAGCGCGAATTGGTGTCCTGCGTCTGGCCGAGCGTGAGCTCATCTCCGATGGAAAGGATGGCGGCGTTCATGGTGTTCGTGTCGAGAGCCTGGTGATCGCGTCGTAGTTCTCGCGGAAGAACGGAAGCCACATCGCCCGCAGCGCCTCCGCCGGCCGATCCTGCGGATTCCACAGGCCTTCGCCCGACCAGCCGCCCCGGATCCACCCGCGCTCGATCGATTCCAGCGCCGCGGGATCGCCCGCATCCAGCGGGCCCTGTGGCGAGGGCGCCATGGGCAACGCGTCGAACCGTTCCAGCATCGCCTGCAACGCCGCATCCTGCACGTCAGCGGCCATCACGAGGCCGCCCCGCTGCAGCGGATAGGCCGGATGCGACACGATGGCCCGCCACGCGGCGCGCAACGCCTCCTGCGACTCCATCGCCATCGCGCCGAACAGCACGGCAAGCACGGCGCGGCTGCCCGCCGCACGATGCGATGGCGCACTGGCATCACGGAACGGGTCCACGGGGTCGACGAAACGTTCCGCCTCCTGCTCGTACAGCGCGCGCATGATCGGCATGCGCCGAAGTTCGTGCCATCGCGGGCCACCCTCGCTGCCCACCGCGGACTGCCACAGCCGTTGCGCGTCCGGTGTCAGGCAGAACGCGACGAACCGGCGCGCCATCTCGGGGTGTGGCGGGTTGCGGAGCATGGCCACGGGATCCGGATCGACGGCGCTCTCGCCCGCAGGTGCCGTGAAGCCCACCCGCGACGCCTGACCGGCGGCAGCGACCGCCTGCGCCTCGAATCGCGCATAGAAGTCGATCGCCACCGCCATGGCCGCATCGCCCGAGGCCACGTCGAGCGGTCCGCGCGTTCCGCTGGGGGCGAAGGTGCGCGCGTTCGCCGCGGCTCGACGAAGGATCGCGATGCCCTTCCGCCATCCCACGCGCTGCACGATGCTGTCGAAGGCGGCCAGCACGCTGCCCGACTGCGAGGGATTGACCATGGTGACCCATCCCAGCAGGCGGGCATCCGCCATGTCGGCCCATCGCGTGGGCGGTTGAAGCCCCAGATGCTCAAGCGCCGGGCGATTCCACACGATGCCGAAGGTCGAGAGCGCAACGCCGTACCACCATCCGTCGGCGTCGTAGAGCCTCTGTCCAGCCAGTTCCGGCTCTGGATAGCAGGCTGCCAGCAGGTCCAACGGAAGCGCCACCGGTTCCAGCACGCTCGCGGCGCGCATCTGCCCATCCACGCGCACCTCGACCGGCCGCTTCAGCGTCTCGAACTCGTAGCTGCCTCCACCCAGCAGCACGTCGGCATCGCCACCCACTGGAAGTCCTTGCCTCAGACGGGCCTCCCATGCGCTGGTGAGCAGCCGGCGGATCTCAACCGCGCCACCGGGCGCGCTCCAGGTCACGCGCGCACGCTCGCCGAAGCGGCGCTCGTGCCATGCGGCGAAGGCCTCGCCCAGTTCGTCGCGGATCTGTTCCGTGCTGGGCGTGATCACGATCACCTCGGGGCCGGATTCGGCGCTCGCACGCGGCGATTGCCCCCCGCGCACCACGAAGGGCAGCGCGATGAGCGCCAGCAGCGCCAGCGCGTACGGGGCGAGTCGCCTCACGTCAGGACCCGGCTCGACAGCGCTCCGGAGAGTTGCTCGCACAGTGCACGCGCCGCCACGCGAACCGCATCCGTCCATGCACCCGGACCCTCGGCGTAGATCACCGAACGGCTCGCCGTGACGAGCGCGCCCTCGCCCCGCGCATCGAAGCACGCAAGCACGTCATCGAGACCGCCACCCTGGGCGCCGAAGCCCGGCACCAGGAACGGCGTGTGCGGCATCTGCGCGCGAAGCCGTGCGGCGTCGGCGGCCTTCGTGGCGCCCACCACGCCACCCAACGCGCTCCATCCCGACGCGCCACGCCAGTTCGCGCCCTGCGCCGAGGTGAAGGCGCCGACCATCTCGGCCACGGTGCCCCCCGCGGCCATGGCCGGCGATTGCACCACGTCACCCGACGCGTTGCTGGTTCGCACGAGTCCAAAGACCCCCAGACCAAGCTTCAGGAAAGGATCGAATCCATCCGTGCCCAGGTAGGGACTCGCGGTCACGAAGTCGCACGCCAGCGGTCCGCTTGCCGCGGCGGCGTAATGCTCGCTGCTGACGCCAATGTCGCCACGCTTCCAGTCCAGGATCACCAGGAATCGCCCGCGCGCCGCCGTCAGGCATCGCTCCAGCGTCGCCACCCCCGCGCTCCCGTAGCGCTCGAAGCACGCGGACTGGAACTTCACCGCCGCGGCGTGCGGCTCGACGGCGTCGAGCAGCGCCAGACACCACGACTCGATGCGCGCGAGTGGCGTGGCGCCCGTCACGGCCGATGGAAGCTTCTCCAGCACCGGATCGATCCCGATGCACGCCGGACCGCCGCGCTGTTGAACCCACCAGCGAAGCGCATCGCCTGGATGTTGCGGAGGCGTCATGCGCGAAATCCTACCGACGCCGCTACGATCGGCCCGTGGATCACTTCGACACATCCGAGCCTGCGCCGCGCGCGCTGCATCTGGACCGCCAGCGCGGCCTGCACGTGACCTTCAACGACGGCACCGTCGCCTTTCTCTCGCTCGCGCTGCTGCGCCGCATGAGTCCCAGCGCCGACGCCCGCACCGAGCGCGAGGCCATGGCCAAGAACCCGCTGCATGTGCTGTCGCCGCGACAGGCCGCGGGCGGCCCCCTGACCGCCACCACCGCCGAACTGGTTGGCAACTACGCGGTGCGCATCCGCTTCAGCGACGGCCACGACACCGGCCTGTACGCGTGGAAGCTGCTGCGCGAACTTGCGGCCGAGGCGCCCGAGAGCCAGAGCGAGCCGGCCTGATCCCCGCCGCTCACTGCGTGCAGGGACCGAAGTTCAGCAGCGCCAGGCTGATGTCGGCGCCTCCGACCTCGCCGTCGCCATCCAGGTCGCCGCAGTTCAGTCGCACGGCCTGTGCGGCGCTCTGCGTGACGAGATCGTTGTAGCTCACCGCGAGGCTGTCGTACGAGATCGAGAGCCCCGTGAGCTGCAACTGAAGGTCGGCATTCTGCGCAAGCAGTTGGTCACTCTGCGCAGCGAGCGTCTGGACCTGGGATGCCAGGGCGGCATTCTGCGTGGACAAGTCGGCGACCTGGGCGTTGGCCACGGCGAGCTCCACCCTGTCCAGGATGCCGTTCTGGTTGGAATCGAGCGGCGGGTTCTGGGCGATCTGATAGCTGTCAAGAATCCCGTCCTGGTCCAGATCCAGCGTGGGATCCGCCGCGATATCGCAGGCGTCCAGCGTTCCGTTGGCGTTGTGATCCGCGGCGGTGCCGATGGCGAGCTCGTAGCCGTCGGGAACCTGGTTTCCATTGCAGTCCACCTCGCACGCGTCCGGGATGCCGTTCGCGTCCACATCCGCGGACCCGGCGGCGATCGCGGCGATGTCGGAGATGCCGTCGCCATCGCAGTCGGCGGGCGCCAGCACGACGGTGAACTCGCCACCGCCCGAAATGCCCGTGACGCCGCTCATGGCGAGCGAAGGCGTGGTGCATTGGCCGCGGTTGTTGAGACCCCAGGCCAGAACGGCGCCATCCTTCAGGGCAACGGTGTGGAACATGCCGCCCGCGATCGCCGACACGCCGCTGGAGGCTGATGCTGGAATGTTGCACTGACCGTAGATGTTGGACCCCCAGGCCAGCACCGCACCATCCTTCAAGGCGATCGCGTGAATCGACCCGCTCGCGATCGCGGAAACGCCCGTGCCGGCGGCGACCGGAACATTGCGTTCGCCATTCCCGCTGTTGCCCCACACCAGAACACCACCATCCTTCAGGGCCATGGTGATGGCGTCCCCTGCGGCAATGGCGGTGACGCCCGACTGTGCGACAACCGGCGTGTCGCACTGAAACCAGGCGTTGTACCCCCACGCCACGACAAGGCCGTTCTTCAACGCGACGCTGTGAAGCTGACCAGCCGTGATGGCGGTCACACCGGACTGGGCCGCGAGCGGAACGCTGCACTGACCAAACGTGTTGTCGCCCCAACCCATCACGCCACCACTCTTCAGCGCAAGGCTGTGGTAAAAGCCGCACGCGACCCCGGAGACGCCACTGGTGGCCGCCGCTGGCACGGTGGATTGACCGTAGGCGTTCCAGCCCCAGGCCGAGACGCCACCATCCTTCAGCGCAAGCGCATGCAAAACGCCGCCGGCGACGCTCGTGACGCCTCGCTGTGCGACTTCAGGAATGGTGCATTGGCCAGCGGCATTGTCGCCCCATGCAAGGGCGCCCACCGACTGGCCCCAGGCCAACGATGGCACGGCCATCGAGGCAGCAACCGAGATGAAGCAATGCGCGAGGGTCAAACTGCGGGACGCCTGATGTTGCATGCAACTCCTTTGTGGTGAGGTTCGCCAAGGTAGATCAAGAACAGGCCGCATCCAGGCAGGACCTTTCGATTCAGACAAGGTTTTGGCGGGTCCGCCACGGCCAAGGCCTTTCAACGCTGGAGCCCGCCCGTACGCCGAGCGCGGTGTCTGCAAATGGAGGCCTTGCATGAGGTTCCGCTGCCGCCACAGCCCGATCGCCGAACCGGATCCGCCATTCTCTGGGCCAGGTTTTCAGGATCTGCGCCCCCTCGTGCCGATGTCCGTCCATCGCCGCGAGGCGACCAACCCAGCATCTTTCTCCCCTCCGCCCCGCCGATTTCTTTACATCGGCGGGGTTTTCACATGGAGGCCGGAGTCGTGGTAACCCACGGCGATGAGGACACTCGCCTCCGCGCTCATCCTGCTGTTCCTGACCCGCCTTCTCGAGGCCTCGCCTCCTGCGTTCGTGAAGGAAGGTCCCGCCGCGATCGACGAGCAGGTGACCATGCTCGCGTCGCCAGAGCGCACCTTCCGAATCGCGATCCTGCCCGACCGCACCACGGGCCGCGACTGGGGACTGCCCTATCTCGAGGCGGCGGTGCGAGATCTGAATCGCATCCGTCCTGACGCCGTCTTCACCGTGGGCGACATGATCCAGGGCTACACGCGCGACGAGGCGGAGTGGGATCGGCAGGCGAACCAGTGGAAGTCGATCACGTCGGGCCTGAAGGCGCCGCTCTTCCCGGTTGCGGGCAATCACGATGTCATCTCCGGCTCGCGCATTCCCGGCGACTCGGCGTTCGGCGATCGCTACCTGCGCACCTTCGGTCCGCTGAAGTACATGGCGGAACTCGACGGCGCCAGCGTGATCGCGCTGTTCAGCGACGAGAGCTACGGCGACGGCGGCGTGAAACTGTCCGACGCGCAGATCGGCTGGCTGAAGAACTGCCTCGAGCGCGCGAAGGGACGCGGCAAGCCCATCATGCTGCTGATGCACCGACCGCTGTGGCGCACCGAGAGCGTGAAGTGGTTCGAGCGCGTGCACCCGCTGCTGGTCGAGTCCGGCGTGGACGCGGTCATCGCCGGGCACTTCCACAGCATGCAGCACGACGGCGTTCGCGACGGCGTGCAGTACGCCATCGTGGGCACCTGTGGCGGCAGCATCGATCAGCATCCACTGGCTGGCCAGCTGCAGCACCTCTCCTTCGTGCAGCTGGAGCCGGACGGAACCCTCGAACTCTTTCACCAGCCCGTGGGACTCACGCTTCCCGCGGACTTCGTGGTGCGCGAGGACCAGGATCGCGTCTACGCGCTGCGTGAGAGGCCCGGATCGCTGAAGCTTCAGGGCGTGCTTGCGGATCCCGCCGACACGCGCGCGCCGCTGACGGGCGAGGTCCTGCTGCAGGTCACCAATCCCCTCGATCGACCGATCGAGGTGGACGTGCGCCCGTGGACCGCGGGCGAGGCGTGGCCGGTGGACGGCGAGCTCTTCATGAGCCGCACCGCGATCGACGCCTTCAATCCCTTCACCGTCGACGCGAAGACTTCGTACCGACTGGATCCAACGCCGGCGGCATGCACCGTGCCCGCGAAGGGGTCGGTCGCGGTGCCGCTGAAGTGGAGTTGGCCGCGCGCGAACGGGCCGGTGCCTCCACCCACCTTCGTGGTGCATGCGCGATTCACCGACAGCAAGGGGCGCGCCGTGCCGGTCTACCAGTGGCTGCGCCCCGCGGTGCAGCGAACGATCCCCGTGGATGGTTCGCCCTGGCCCGTCCACGCGTGGACCCCCTCGCCGTACGACACGCTGGAGGCGGATCCGGTCGTGCGCATCACGCACGATGCCGCCACGCGGACCCTTCTGGTGCGCGCCGAGGTCGCGGATTCCGTGTCCGCAAGCAACGCACCGGGCGACAAGCCGAAGGGCGACCGTCGCGTGCGCGATCCCGGCGCCGATGCGGTGAAGGTGACCTGGACCGACACCGAAGGCGAGGGATGGGCGATCGCGGAGCCCTTCACGCCGACGGTCGCCGCGAGTGCGCCGGCACGGACACCGCAGGTGACGTCAGGCACGTTGCCCGGTGGTGGCTGGTGGGCCGAACTTCGCATTCCAGTGCCTGCGGGTCTGCCCTCCCGGCTGAACGTGGGGGTCGCCGACAACGACAACACCTATCACACGCAATGGCGCTGGCTCGCGCCGACCGAAGCTCCCGCCGCGCTCCGCGCGAACGCGAAGCCTTGACGGAACACCCCCTGAACGGATTCAATGTGGAGGCGGTCCAGTCCGCCACGAAGGAGAACCCGAATGAACCGAATCGCAATCGTCGCCGCCTGCCTTGCCGCCCTGACTCTCGCCGCCTGCGGCGATGGCAAGAAGCCGATGGCCGTCAAGGACAAGAGCAACGTGAAGCCCATCGACGTCGGTGGCGGCGCCGAGAAGGGTGTTCAGGAAGGCGCGGATCCCGGCTCTGCGAAGCCCTGATCGCGATCTTCAGCTCGCGTTCCAGCCCGACTCCTGCGCCTTCCGACGCACCCACTCCAGCGCACCCGCGCTGACGCGGTGTTCGTCCGCATTGGCGTGCGCCAGGTGTTCCTGGATCGCCGCGTAGATCAGGCGACAGGCACGACGCGGCGTGCCTTCCCGCTCGAGCGCCTCCGAAAGACGCGCGCGGCCGACCGAGGGATCGAACAGATCCTCCACACGGACCGGCTTGCTGCCCGAGCGAGCCGCCGCAGCCAGGCGCGCATCGCACAGCTCGGCGAGCATCGCACCGGTCCACTGCAGACGGTCGATCAGGTTCTGCTTGTCCAGGCGCGCGCCACGATGGAACGCGCTGTCCTCTCGCGCGGCCACCTCGCCCAGCTCACGCGGCAGCAGCAGCTTCACGGCCAGACCCGGCTGCTGCAGGAACCGGCTGGAGAGCAGCGGCCAGACGAGACTGCGCATGCGCCCAGGATCCCCTGCCACGCATGCCGGTTCGTCCACGCGGTCGACCAGCAGCGTGGTCGCTCCGTAGCCGACGCACTGCAGCACACGCGTGAACCGATCCAGCATGGCGAAGCGAAGGTCCTCGCCACGATCCTGCGGCACCGAACTGTCCAGAACCTCCAGCGGCACCAGGTGCAACGATCCGCGCCAGCCCACCAGCTCGCGCTGCAGCACCCGGACCGAACGCGAGAGCCTGCGCGCGGCGCGCGCCACCCGCGCGTGGCGCATCAGCCACGCCAAGCCCGTCAGCAATCCCCCAAGCGCCAGCAGCGCCGCGGGCGCCAGGAACGAGTACTTCGGCGGCTGTCCGACGCCGAGCAGCGCCATGACGCCCGCCAGCCCGAGCAGCAGCAGCGTCCAGACGGCGGCGAGCGTGGCGCCACTCGAACCGCCCAGGCGCATGGCGGAACGCAACCTTCGCGTCCGACGCACCGCGGCCGATGGATGGTCGTAGACCGCCTGCAGGAGCAGCAGGTCGCGACGCACCGACACCGGCGCGCCGCGCATCGTGCGACGGACACCGGAAGCCCGAAGCAGATCCGCCCCAGGCTGGTCCAGGACCTGATCCACCAGACGCGGAACGACGCCATGCAGGATCGCGTCGACGTGATCCGCCAACCGAAGGCCCTCGAGCGCCTGCCCCGGCTCGCGCAGGCCGTCATGCCGGGCGATCGCGTGCAGCATGGTGTCGAAGTCGTCGTGGTCCACCACAAGCACGCGGTCTTCCTTGTGCTCCCGGTTCCACGCCTCGAGCGCCCGCTCCATCTGCAGCCGAAGCGCGGTCTTTCCAGAACCGCGCTCGCCGAAGACCACGGTTGGCGAGGGGTGCGCGGGGTCGCCCAGGATCTTCGCGAAGTCCGGATGCCGCCACGCCTCGGTGGCGCGGCTCAGGATCGCGTCCTGCACCGCGTCCTCCGCGGCGAAGGGGTTCACGGCAAGTCCGTGTCGCTCCAGGAACTCCTCGGCGTTCAAAGCGCGCCTCCTGACATCAGTGTGCCACCCGCTTTCCAAGGATCGGACTCAGCGCCTCGACCATGCGCGCGGTGGTCGCGGCACTGGCGCTCTCGAGATTCAGCCGCAGCAGCGGCTCGGTGTTGCTCATGCGCACGTTGCACCACCAGTCGCCGGCATCCAGGCTCAGGCCATCGAGTTCGTGCGCCTTCGCCTTGGGATACGCCTTCCGCAGCGCCTGGAGCGCCCCCAGCTTGTCCTCGTTCTCGAAGTTGATCTCGCCGCTCTGCGCGAAACGCCGGAACGGCTTCACCAGCGCCCCCAGCGGCTTTCCGCCCGCCTGGACCAGCGTGTTCAGCGCGGCCACGAAGGCGCGCGCGCCGCTGTCGGTGTTGAACATGTCCTGGAAGTAGAAGTGGCCGCTCAGCTCGCCGCCGATGGGCGCGTTCGCCTCGGCCAGCTTCGCCTTCATGAACACGTGCCCCACGCGACTCTCGACGGGCACGCCGCCGGCGGCGCGGATCGCCTCGGGCACCGCGCGGCTCGACCGCAGGTCATACACCACGCTCGCGCCGGCGCGCGACTTCAGCTCGCCGCCCACCATCGCGGCCAGCAGCAGGTCGCAACCGACGGGTTCGCCGCGCTCATCCACCACCATGCAGCGGTCGGCGTCGCCGTCGAAGCACACGCCGAAGTCGGCCTTGGCCTTCACGACGCCCGCGCGCACCTGCGCCAGGTTCGCCTCCACCAGCGGATTCGGCTCGTGCACGAACTCGCCGGTCGAGTTGTCGAAGTTGATGCGCTCGATCTTCAGGCCCTTCACGCCGTCGAAGACCTTCGGCACCATCGTGCCGGCCATGCCGTTGCTGGCGTCGATCACCACCTTCAGCGTGCGCGAACCGTCCAGCAGCCGCGGATCGAGCAAGCGCAGCAGGTGCTCGCGATAGGGCTTCCAGAGGTCGCGCGATTCGCGGTGCCCGCCGCGGGGCTGCAGCTTCTCGCGCTCCACCAGCGCCGCAAGCCGCTGGATCTCGGTCAGGCCGGAATCCTGCCCGACCGGCTTCGCCTTCGCGCGACTGATCTTGAAGCCGTTGTACTCGGCGGGATTGTGGCTGGCGGTCACCTGCACGCCGCCCGCGCAGCCAAGATGGTTGATCGCGAAGTAGACGAAGGGCGTGTCGACCAGCCCAAGGTCAAGCACGTCGGCCCCGAAGTCCTGCATGCCCTGCATCAGCGCATCGCTGAGCGCGGGGCTGCTCTTGCGCATGTCGCGGCCCACCGCGATGTGGCGGCTCATCGGATCGTCGTGGCCCGCGGCCTGCGCCTCGCCCAGCAGCAGTTCCGCCGTGCCGTAGCCGATCTGCCACGCGAGCTTCTCGTTCAGCGGCTTGGGATAGGTGGCGCGGACGTCGTAGGCCTTGAAGACTTTGGCAAGCATGGCGGCGGGCTCCGGACCCGGAAATCGGGGTTTCGTCGATGCTACCGGGGGCAGGTGACCCATTGCCGCCAGCGCTGGGCCCGGTTAGACTGGCAGATTCGCCCGGTTGGACGACATGTCCTTCGGGCGACGCCCTCCACACGCCGTGGACGGAGGGCGGCACGCGGGTCTCGCCGTGCGGCGAGCCCACCCCAGGACCAAGCGCCCTGATGCGGACCGATCCACGGTCGACCTCCGCCGGTGTCGCTGCTGATGAAGAGACGAAAGGATCCCTCTGATGTCGTCACTCGCAAAGGAACTCGTGGAGTCGGGCATTCACTTCGGCCAGCGCCGAAGCAACTGGAACCCTCGCATGGCTCCGTACATCCACACCACGCGCAACCAGGTCCACGTGATCGACGTGCGCGAGACCATCAAGGGCCTCCTGCTCGCCAAGCGCTTCATCCAGAAGCTCGTGGCCGAGGGCAAGGACGTCTGCTTCGTCGGCACCAAGCGCCAGGCGCGCGGCTCGATCGAGGCCCGCTGCGGCGAGGCGAAGATGCCGTACGTGACCGAGCGCTGGCTCGGCGGCACGCTGACCAACTTCCGCACGATCCGTGACCGTCTGCGTCGCCTCGAGGAGCTCGAGTCGCTGCAGCAGTCGGGCGAGATCCGCAACTACTCCAAGAAGATGGAGAGCCAGCTCACCCGCGAGCAGAAGAAGATCTTCCGCAACCTCAACGGCATCCGCGGCATGACCAAGCTGCCGGGCGCCCTGGTGGCGATCGACACCGGCCGCGAGGTGAACGCGCTTCGTGAGGCCCGCAACCTCGGGATTCCGACCATCTGCCTGATCGACACCGACGGCAACCCGGAACTCGCGGACATCCCGATTCCCGGCAACGACGACAGCATGCGCGCCATCGACATCGTGGTGCGCGAGCTGTGCGCCGCCGTGACCGAGGGCCGTTCGCAGCGCTCCGAAAGCGCCGCCACCAGCGGCGATCGTGGCGAGGACATGCGAGGCGACGCCGCCGCGGAGACCGCTCCCGCCGGACGTCGTCGCAGCAGCCGCAGCCAGTTCCGCGCCCGCGGTCGCGCCGATGAGGCCGACACCGGCACGGCGCCACGCAGCGAAGCCGCCCCCGCCGTCGAGAACGCCTGACCAAGCCTGCGGGCTCGCCATCGGTTCGGCGCGCCCGCGCCTGACAAGGAGACATTCCATGACCACTGTGCAAGTGAACCCCAAGGACGTGATGGCCCTGCGTCAGCGCACCGGCCTCGGCATGATGGACTGCAAGGAAGCCCTCGCCCAGAACGGCGGCGACATGGCCAAGGCCGAAGCGTGGCTGCGCGAGAAGCTCAAGGGCAAGATGGACACGCGCACCGACCGCGCCGCAGGCCAGGGCTGCATCGCGGTGTGCATCGAGGCCGGCCGCGCGAGCATCTGCGAGCTGCGCGCCGAGACGGACTTCACCGCGAAGAACGACGAGTTCCGCACGATGGCGGCGGCCGTGACCAAGATGGCCTGCGAGCAGTCGGGCGAGGTGAAGGCGACGGCGCCGATCACCGCGCGCATCGACGAGATCCGCATCAAGACCGGCGAGAACGTCTCGCTGGGTCGCGGCGTGTGCCTGCAGGGCGGCAACTTCGCCAAGTACGTGCACCACGACGGACGCCTGGGCGTGCTCCTGCAGTACGAGGGCGCCATGCCCGAGGATCTTGCCGTGGGCATCTGCCAGCACATCGCCGCGAGCGTGCCCACCCCGCTGGCGGTCGACGAGAGCGGCGTGTCCGCGGACACGCTGTCGCAGAAGCGCGCCGAGGCCGAGGCCGAGGCGAAGGCGAGCGGCAAGCCCGACCAGATCGCGGCCAAGATGGCCGAGGGCAAGATGCGCAAGTTCCTCGAGGAAGTCACGCTGCTCGGCCAGCCCTACGTGCGCGACGAGACCAAGCGCGTGAAGGAAGTGCTGCCCGCGGGTGTGCGCATCCTGAAGTTCGTGCGCATGACCGTCGGCGCCTGAGCGGCGCGCGCAATCAGGTTCGATCCATCAGGGCCTTCGTCGCGATCGCGGCGAAGGCCCTTTCGCTTTCCTCGGGCGTGACCGGAGCGTGGCTGCCCGCGGCCACCGCGCGGTAGAGATCGGCGAGCGCCCATGCCTTCGTTGCGTCGTCGGCCTCTTGGCGCGGCACCAGGTGCAGGTGCACCTGACGGTGCGACTCGGCGAACAGCAGCATGTACACGCGCGCGCAGCCGGTGACGGCGCGCATGGCGGCGCTCACGCGGCGGATGTGCTCGCCCATCGTGCGGCTTTCGTCCAAGGTGAGTGCGTCCAGCGTGGCGGCCGGGCGCTGCAGTTCAAGCACGCACCAACCAGCCACCGGACACGGCGCGGCGTGCGGCTTCAGGAACCACCCGCCCGGCAGGTCGACACGCGCGCTCACTTCACGCCCTTGGGGCCGCCGTCGGCACCGAGGTACTTCTCGCGGATCGCCTCCTCAAGGTCCACGCCGCTGATGTTGGCGAGCGTGGTGAGCCACGCGAGCACGTCGGCGAATTCCTCGCGCAGGTTCGCGGGGTCGGCCTTGCCGCGCGCGGCGTTGGCGAGCGCGTGCGCGAGTTCGCCGACCTCCTCGCTGAACCACAGGAAGGTGCCGTCGGCCCCGCGGGCGTTGTCGCTGGCGAAGTAGCGGTCACGGATGTGCTGCTGGAATTCGGCGATGCGCATGCGGCGCAGGCTAGCGCGAGCCCCGGAAGCAAAACGCCCCGGCCACTGGGGACCGGGGCGAACGTCCTCGGCGCGACTCGAACGCGCAACCTCTGCCTTCGGAGGGCAGCGCTCTATCCATTGAGCTACGAGGACAGGCGGTGCGGAGTTTAGCAGCGGCCACGGGCACAACGCCGAGCGCCCTTGACCCGCACCGTTACCGACATTTCCGCGCCTACTCTTTCAGTCCATGCCCGCCCTGCTCACCACGCCCGTCGGAAGATTTCGCCTGATGGCCCTGGCCGAGGCGTGGTCGTGGGCCGGCCTGCTGCTTGGCATGCTGTTCAAGTACGTGGTGGTGGAAAACCCCATCGGCGTGCAGATCATGGGCCCGGTGCATGGGCTGCTCTTCGTGCTGTACGTGGTGTTCACCATCGAGGCGATGGTGCACCTGCGCAAGCCGCTGTGGGTGCTGGTGCTCGGACTGCTCGCTGCGGTGCCGCCGTTCACCACCTGGTGGTTTGAACGCTGGGTGCTGCGCTCGAAGGCGTGAGGGGCTTACGCGGAGTTTGGGCCGCCGGGCTGTAAACGCCGCCACGCGTGGGCTCGTTATTGGCCAAATCTCAGGCGAATCGCAAGATTCGCGTTTGCGCCGTACGACGCCCGGGTTACCTTGTGGCTTCCGAGGTTCCGGGCGATTTCACATGTCGAAAACGCGGCCTTGGTCACGTGTGGAGATGACACCCATGAAGATCGCGCGCACTGTGTTGATGATGGCGGCCGTAACCTCCGGGCTGGCTGGACGGGCGTGGGCGCAGCAATCCGATCTGCTCGGATGGGGCAACAACGGCAACGGCCGGATCAACACCCCCAGCAACGCCACCGGCATCACGCAGGTCGCCTGCGGCGAATCCCACACCTACGCCCTCAAGAACGACGGCACGCTGCTCGGATGGGGCTGGAACTATTACGGCCAGATCAACACCCCAAGTAACGCCACCGGCGTCACGCAGGTCGCTTGCGGCGGCCTCCACACCTACGCCCTCAAGAACGACGGCACGCTGCTCGGATGGGGCTACAACGACTACGGCCAGACCAGCACCCCCAGCAACGCCACCGGCGTCACGCAGGTCGCTTGCGGC
>JBMOGS010000005.1:0-73956 GCA_049318245.1 Phycisphaerales bacterium
AGCACGCGCGCGTCGCGCTGGTCGATCGAGTCGAGCAGCTTCAGGATGTAGCCGAGATCCTCGCGGTCGGTCACCTTTCGCTCGGGATCGGGCGTCCGGTGATCCTGGAAGAGATCGCTGAAGTCCACGCCCTCGCCGTCGTCCTTCGTGGGAGCCTGCGTCGGCGTGTTGCGCGCCTTCACGGCGCGCTTCACGATCTCCAGCTTCTTCGGGGGGATGCCCATCAGCTCGCTCAGCTCCTGCAGGCTGGGCTGGCGCGCGTGCTCCTCCTCGAACTTGCGCTGCATCTGCTTGTACCGCGCGATCAACTCGACCATGTACGCCGGAATGTGGATCGGCTGCACCGCGTTGATCAGGGTGCGCTTGATCGCCTGCTTGATCCACCAGCTCGCGTAGGTGCTGAAGCGCGCGCCCTGCGCGGGATCGAATCCCTCGACGGCACGGATGAGTCCGATGTTGCCTTCCTCGACCAGGTCGGCGAGCGCCAGTCCGCGATGGGCGTAGTTCTTGCTGATCGCGATCACCAGGCGAAGGTTCGCCTTGATCATGTGCTCCTTCGCGCCCTGATCGTCGTCGTTGATGATGCGCCAACCGAGATCCTTCTCCTGCTCGGGTGTGAGCAGGGGAACCTCGTTGATCTGCTTCATGTAGACGTGCAGATCGGATTGGGAGCTGGGGCGGGGCATGACGGCGTTACGGAAGACCCGTGGACGGGTCATGGTAGATCGGCGGGGTGGGGGTGTGCCAGCACCTTGAAGCCGGGATTTTCATGCAGTTCCCATTAGCATGGCTGGTGCAGCCCCTATGGATGACCTCACGCCGATCCTGTCGCAATGGCCCTGGGAGCCCGGAAGGCTGGATGTACGCCGTGTTCAGGGCGCGGATGGAAGGCTCCTGTTCCAGGTGCGTGTGGAACTTGGCGTGTTGCAACTGGAGTCGGACGGGCGGCCCGATGGCCGCGCCTACCAGGGGCACGATTCGGCGCTCGCCTGCGCCCGTGCGGGTGCGGTCGCACTGGGTCCGACCGCTGTCGCCGACCTGGCGACCGAGATGGGTCAGCGACGGCAGCGTGCCCTGGCGTGCGCCATGCTGGAGGACTGGGTGCGCGTGCGGCGCGACGCGATGGACAACCTGGAGGCGATCGAGCTGATCGCGCGCCGGGGCGCGGATCCATCCGATCGTGCCCGCTTCGATGGCTGGCGGCCGCACGAGCTTGCCATGCGCGCGCGCGCCGAGGCCGCGATCGCCGTGGCGTCGGGACGGCGCGATCTGGCGCAGGCCGCGCTCGACGCGGGACTGCAGGCCGTGCGCGACGCGTGGATCCGCATGCGGCGGCCCGAGCTCGCCGAGAACGGACCCGAGGTCGCGCTCCTGCGCGCGCTGCTCGACGCGCTCACGCTGAAGCTTCCGACGAGCCAGCGCGGCGAACTGGAGCGACGGCTGCAGCAGGCGCTTGCCGCGGAGAACTACGAGCTCGCGGCGATCCTTCGCGACGAGTTGCGGCAGATGGGCGGTCGGCCGTGATCTGGCTGCACTATGCGGGTGCCGTGGGGTTCGCGCTGTCCGGCCTGCTGGCCGTGCTGCTCACGCCGGCAGGGGTGCCGGGGGCCTGGATGATCATCGGCATTGCGGGCACGGTCGATGTGACGGCCATGCTCTTCGGAGGCGCCGAACCGCTGCCCTTCGGCCTGCGGGCGCTGGTGATCGCGATTGCGGCGGCTGCGCTGGGCGAGGTGCTCGAGTTCATCGCGGGCGCGTTGGGCGCGAAGGCCGGTGGTGCGAGCCGTGCCGGCATGGTGGGCAGCATGGTGGGTGGCGTCGTCGGCGTGATCGCCGGAACGATCCTGATTCCGGTGCCGATCGTGGGCTCCATCGTGGGCGCGCTGGTTGGCGTGGCGCTGGGCGCCCTGTTCGGCGAGATGGCGCTGCATGGCCGATCGGCGAGCGAGTCGATGCGCCCAGCGCTCGGTGCCGCGGTGGGCCGCGTGATCGGGTCGCTCGCCAAGCTGCCGTGCGCGCTCGTGACGTGGATCGTCCTGGTCTACGACGCGTTCACCTGAGAAGCGTCACCGGCGACCAGCGCGTCGCCCTCGAATCGGATCGTGGCGTGGCCGTGGCGCGGATCGTGGAGTCGCTTCCACGCTCCGAGCGCCGAGTGCCACCCGCGATGCTCGCCTCGCACGCGACCTCGGGCGCCCTCCAGCACATGCTCGCCCTCCAGTCGGAGGTAGAAGCCGCGATGCGGCGCGATCGCCGTGACGCGCGTGCGCTCGCCAGGCGCCAACGTGAACGGATCCCGCTCGCAGCGCCAGGTTGGAACCGTGCGTGCGTCGTCCGGCACGCGGGCCGAGTCCGCGAGCAGCAGATCGAAATGCGCGGCCCCGTCCGGGGTTTCATGGCGCAGGATCGCCATCGGAAGCGCATCGGGAGGCGGGCTGCAGCAGGCCACGCCGAACCCTATCATTTCCCCCCATGTCCCGAATCGTCCGAGTCGCCACGATCCTTCGCGCCCTCGCCGCTCCCGCGGCACTTCTGCTGGCCGCCTGCCAGGGCCCGCCGCCCACGGAGAGCACCGTCGAAAAGGCCGACTACCTGGTTCGCCATGATCGATGCCAGGAAGCGGCCGACATGATCAAGCCGGTCGTCGAGTCCAACCCGGGCAGCTGGGGCGCGCAGTACGCCTATGGCCGCGCGATGGTGTGCCTGGGCGACCTGAAGGAAGGCCGACGCGCGCTCGAGGTCGCCGTGGCGCGCAATCCGAACGACCTGGACGTGGTCTTCGCGCTTGCCGACTGCATGGAGAAGCAGAACGACATTCCGCAGATCTATCTCCTGCTTCGAAACACGGGTGCGGAACTGCGAAGCCCCGAGGCGTACTGCCGTCTCGCGTCCATCGCCGAGCAGACGAACGACCTCGACTCGGCCAAGCAGGCGCTCGACAGCGCGATCGAGTTCGACCAGGGGTACGACATCGCCAAGAGCACCGAGCCCTACTACCGCATGGCGATGCTGCAGGAGAAGCTTGGCAATGAGGAGGAGGCCGTGCGCCGCCTGCGCCAGGCCTACGGCATCAACCCCGAGGACCCGCGCGTGCGCGAGGCGCTGCAGCAGCGTGGCCAGATCCTCGGTCCCACGCTGGGGCTGCCTCGAGGCAGCTGAGCGGACATGCCCCGGGCCTCCGCCCCAGGTGAGGGGGCCGACCGATCGGCCGAACTGCTGGGCCGACTGGCCGCCATGGGCGACCTGGCCCGCTGGCGGGTGCTGGCGCTTCTCGAACGCGAGGAACTCGGCGTGGGCGAGGTTGCCCGCACGCTGCAGGTGCCGCAGAGCACCGCGAGCCGACACCTGAAGGCGCTGCTCGAGGGCGGTTGGGTGGCGCGCCGCAGCGAGGGTCCGTCGGGTCTCTACCGCCTGGCAGGCCCCGCGATGCCGGAGGAGGCGCGGCTGCTCTGGGAGCTGGCCAAGCCCGCGCTCGGACGGCATCCCGAGTCGGCGCAGGATCTGGCGCGGCTTGCGAGCGTGCTCGCGGACCGCAAGATGGACAGCCGCTCCTTCTTCGGTCGACTTGGTGGCGAGTGGAGCGAGGTGCGGCGCGACCTGTTCGGTGATCGCGTGACCGCGCTTGCGCTGCTGGATCTGCTCGATCCACAGTGGAGCGTGGCGGATCTGGGTTGCGGCACCGGCGAGGCTTCGCAACTGCTGGCTCCGTGCGTGCGCAAGGTGATCGCGATCGACCGCGAGCGCTCCATGCTCGAGGCCGCGCGCAAGAGGCTTGGTGCGTGCGACAACGTGGACTTCCGTCAGGGCGCGCTCGAGTCGCTTCCGCTGAAGGATGGGGAGGCCGATGCCGCGGTGATCATGCTCGTGCTGCACCACGTGCCGGATCCTTCGGCGGTGCTGCGCGAGGCCGTGCGGGGCGTGCGGTCGGGTGGCGGCGTGCTGGTGGTGGATCTGGTGCCCCACGATCGACGCGCCTACGCCGCGAGCATGGGGCATCTGCACATGGGCTTCTCGCGTGGCGAACTGGAGCAGATGGCGCGATCCGCGGGCGTGCAGCTGGCGCGACACCGCGAGTTGCCGCCCGAGCCCAAGACGGCCGGGCCGGGCCTTTTCGCGGCGCTCTTCCGCGCGGCGCCTCGCAAGGGTCGCTAGCGGGCCGTCTCGACGGGCTTCGCTGCGGGCGCAGGCGACAGCTTCGCGAGCGTGGCCGCGACGTCCTGCTCCGCCTTGGCCTGGCAGTCCTTGCAGCACAATCGAACGAGTCGCCCGGCGAGCAGCGTGTCCGTCGGCTCCGCCGGCAGCGGACGTCCGCTCACCGGGCATGCCTTCAGCGGATAGTCCTTGACCTGCGCCTCGATCGCGGCGCGCTGCACCTTGGCGATCGCGCCGGCGGGGTTGCGACGCACCTTCCGTTCGCACGAGGCGCAGCAGAGGCGGACAAGCTGGTTGCCGATCACGACCTCACGAACCTCGGAGGCCTCGGGGGTGCCCGGCGCCGCAAGCGTCTCGTCGGTCATGATCACGCAGGTTCGGGTTGGGTACACCGCCTGCTCGCGCTGCGCGATCGCCGTGTCCGCGGCCTCGAGATACTTGGCCCGGTTGGCCTCGAAGGTGGCCACACACTTCTCGCAGCAGAATCGCACCTCGCGACCGTTCACGGCGGGATCCTTCGCGTCCTCGAGCACGCGCACCACGGGCTTGGCGCCAAGCGGCTCGCCGCTGACCACGCACGTCGAAAGAGGCCATGCGAAGCCGACGCGTGCCGGTTGCGCGGGTGGCTCGCCCGCGGCGAGAAGCAGGGCGGAGAGGCAGCTCAGGAGCGGCGTTCGCATGATCGGGTTCAGGGTAGGGCAGTCGATCCGGGCGCTCCCACGACGAAAGCGGCCTCCGGAGCGGTTTCGATCCGGAGGCCGCATGGTTTCACGGTTCAGGGGGAAGATCAGTTCCCGTCCTTCACCTCGTACTCGGCGTCGATCACGTCGTCCTTGCCGCCGGACTTCGGCGCACTGCCCTCGGTGCCGGCAGCGGCGCCCTTGGAAGTGGCCTCGTAGACGGCCTTGCCGAGCTCGGTCGAGGCGTCGTTGAGCGTCTTCAGGGCCGCCGTCATGGCCGCCTTGTCCTCGCCCTTCAGCGCCGTCTCCAGGTTCGACAGGGCGGCCTCGATCTTGCCGCGCGCCTCGGCACTCACCTTGCCGCCATGCTCCTCCAGCGCCTTGCGGGTGCTGTAGGCCGCGGCCTCGCCCTGGTTGCGCAGGTCCACGAGCTCGCGACGCACCTTGTCGGCCGCGGCGTTCTGCTCGGCCTCCTTGCGCATGCGCTCCACCTCGTCCTTGCTCAGGCCGCTCGAGCCGGTGATGCGGATCTCCTGCTTCTTGCCGGTCGCCTTCTCGGTGGCCGACACGTTCAGGATGCCGTTGGCGTCGATCGCGAACTCCACCTCGATCTGCGGCAGGCCGCGGGGGGCCGGGGCGATGCCGCTGAGGTCGAAGCGACCCAGGCTGCGGTTGTCGTTGGCGAACTCGCGCTCGCCCTGCAGCACGTGGATGGTCACGCTGGTCTGGTTGTCGGCCGCGGTGCTGAACACTTCCTTCTTGCTGGTCGGAATGGTGGTGTTCTTCTCGATCAGCTTGGTCATCACGCCACCGAGGGTCTCCACGCCCAGCGAGAGCGGCGTGACGTCGAGCAGCAGCACATCCTTCACGTCGCCCTGCAGCACCGCGCCCTGGATGGCGGCGCCCACGGCCACCACCTCGTCGGGGTTGATGCTCTTGTCGAGCTCGGTGGTCTGGAAGATGTCCTTCGCCAGCTGCTGCACCTTGGGGATGCGGATGGAGCCGCCCACCAGCACGACCTCCTGCACGTCCTTCGGGTTCAGCTTGGCGTCACGCAGCGCCTGCTCGCAGGGGCCACGCAGGCGCTCGAACAGATCCTTGCACAGATCCTCGAAGCGCGAGCGGGTCACCGTGACCTGCAGGTGCTTGGGGCCGTTCTGGTCGGCGGTGATGAAGGGCAGGTTGACCGCGGTCTCCATCTGGTTGGAGAGCTCGATCTTGGCCTTCTCGGCCGCTTCCTTCAGTCGCTGCAGCGCCATCGCGTCGCTGCGGATGTCGATGCCTTCCTTCTTGCGGAACTCGTCGGCGATGAAGTCGATCAGCCGCTGGTCGAAGTCGTCGCCACCGAGGTGGCCGTCGCCGTTGGTGCTGAGCACCTCGAACACGCCATCACCCACGTCGAGGATGCTCACGTCGAAGGTGCCGCCGCCAAGATCGAACACGGCGATGCGGGCGTTCTTCTTCTTTTCGAGGCCATAGGCCAGCGCGGCCGCGGTGGGCTCGTTGATGATGCGTTCCACCTTCAGACCGGCGATCTCGCCGGCATCCTTGGTGGCCTGTCGCTGACTGTCGTTGAAGTAGGCGGGCACGGTGATCACCGCGCGGTCCACCTTCTCGCCCAGATAGTCCTCGGCCACCTTCTTCAGTTCCTGAAGGATCATGGCGCTGACTTCGGGTGGCGTGAACTGCTTGCCGCGCACGTCCACCTTCACCAGGTCCTGCGGACCGCCGACCACGGTGTAGGGAACCAACTTCTCCTCATGCTCCACCTCGTCGTGACGGCGGCCCATGAAGCGCTTGATGCTGAAGACGGTGTTCTTGGGGTTGGTCACCTGCTGGTGACGCGCGGGCTGGCCGACCAGCCGCTCGCCCTTCTCGGTGAAGCCGACCACGCTTGGGGTGGTGCGGGCGCCGGAGGCGTTGATGAGAACCTTGGGCTGGCCGCCCTCCATCACTGCGACGACGGAGTTCGTGGTGCCAAGGTCGATGCCGATGATCTTTCCTGCCATGGGAGTGTTTCCTTTCGCCGGTCGGGGGTAGCCCGCGCGGCACCAGAGCGGGAAGCAAGGGCGATGCCAAACCTCCGGTCCTGCGGAAATCCCACGATACCGGGGCCTGAGGGGTGGCTCTGACAGGTCAAATGGGGGGTCCGGACCCCCGGGGACTGCCATTTGGGCATTCATGCGATGATGCGCGGCCATGGCAAGCCCACGACCCGTCCGATGGTGCGCCCTGGCCCTTCGGGGGGTCAGTGTCGCGTGGTTCGCTGCCTGGTTCGTGGGGCGGATCGCTGAAGATCGCTGGGCATGGTCGCAATGGCTGTTCTGGATCCCGTCCGTCACGGTGGTGGCCCTGTCGGCGGGGGCGCTGGCCACGCCGTGGGTCACGGGCGAGCCTCGGCGTTGGCCAAGGGTGGCGCTTCCGATGTGCGTGCTCCTGCTTTCGTCCGTTGCGATGCTTCGATCCGACCTTGGCGTCGGCTTGAATGCAGCGGAGCTCGGACCCGGGACGCTTCGCGTGCTCCAATGGAACACCAACTGGCCATCGAGTGATGATGAACGAAGCGTGCAGGCCCTTGCTTCAGTGCCCGCCGACATCGTGCTCATCTCCAATCGGGGCGCGATCACTTCTCCGGATCAGGTGCGCCGATGGGCTGGGGCGGAAGCCCGGGTGGTTGGAGCCGGGCCATTCGCGATGGTGACGCGGTGGCCGGTGCGCGAAGCGATCCAGGTCTCGGGTGGCGGGGGGCCGGGCAAGCGGTGGTGGGTTGCACGCTTCGAGGTGCTGCCTCCCGAATGGAATGGCGAGCCGCTGCGGATCGCGATGGTGGATCTGCCAAGCAAGCCAACGCTTCCACGTGCGGCGGTCGCCGAGGCCTTGCGGCAGGCGTGCGACGAGGGCTCCCTCGGCGACGTGGACCTTGTGGCGGGGGACTTCAACGCGACCGATGGCAGCGTGATCCTGTCGCGATGCTTCCCCACGTTTCGCGATGCGCTGCAGGTGGCGGGAAGGGGCTGGCTCGCGACCTGGCCCCGGCGATTCCCGATGTGGAGAATCGATCATGTGCTTGTGTCCGCATCGATCGAGCCGCTCCAGGGGCGCACGATCGATCCCGGCATCAGCAGTCACAGGATGACGGAAGTTCGGCTCCGCAAGCGCGAGCCCGGCGTCACTGGCTCAGCTCGTTGAACTCGCTCACGATCTGCTCGAAGATCCGGGTCTGATCTCCCGTGTTCGGAAGTTCCCCGTCCTTCGGCAGCCGCATGGTCACCCGGTCGTAGCGGGTTCCGCCGATCCATTCGACCGAACCGTCGTTCTTCAGCGTGTTGCAGCCGCTGCGGTGGTTCAGGTCCAGACGCGAACGAAGGCCGTCCGTCAGGATGACGTTCTCGAACGTGTTTTCGCGTGCGGGACGGCTGGTGCCGGTTCGGCGCGCTTCGACAGCCCTGTTCCAGGCTTCCCAGTAGTGGTAGTTGCTGTAGACCTTCTCATCGGGCTGCCGGGCCATGCGACGAACGCCCGAAGCGTTCTTGGCGGAGGCCTCGAAGTGCTCGCGATACTCGGCGAGGGTGTGGCGTGAGCCATGTGCCGGGCAGTAGAAGTTCGAGGCGTCGCCAACCAGCGCGCCGCCTCCGCGCCAGAGCTTTCCAAGCCCGTCCCAAGCGGATCGCCCGCTCTTCGGATCCACATCCGTCGAGAGGGCCATGAGTTCCTGCGGGCGAAGGGTCGCGGTCAGTGACCTCGACGCGTGAACCGACTCGGGCAAGCGTTCCTGTCCCGAGTCCTCCGCAAACGTTCGCAGGGCGAAGTACAGCGAACGCATGTTGTTCTGGCACATCAGCCGTCGCGCCATGTCGTGGACCTTCGAGAAGGCCGGGAACATCATGCTGGACATGGCTGCAATCACAGCGAGCGTGATCAGCAGCTCGATGAGGCTGAATCCACGCGCGCGGCGGAATTGGCTGTTGAGGTGGCGAGCCATGTTGATCCTGAGGTTTTCGGACCCCTTTCCCACAAG
Source organism: Phycisphaerales bacterium (assembly GCA_049318245.1). Taxonomy (GTDB): domain Bacteria; phylum Planctomycetota; class Phycisphaerae; order Phycisphaerales; family SM1A02; genus SYAC01. The sequence goes on from JBMOGS010000005.1 coordinate 8,851, forward strand.
CCGCATGCAACCGTTTCTGAACGGAACATGCCACGGGGTTTCGCCTATGCGAGGAAAATGAGGGGAATATTTCTGACTTCCCCTAAAGCCGGGTTAGATTGACTTCGGAGCGGACGACTTGTCGCCTGCCCACACAATTCGAAACCTCAAATACGAGGAGTGGAAAAGATGGTCTTCCAATCGACGGATGAAGAGTGGATCCTGATGAGCCGTGTCGCTTCTGGCGAAGAGTCGGCGATTTCGGAGCTTTACGAGCGTTTCGGGGCTCTGGTCTTCAAGGCTTCGCGGCAGGTGCTGAACAGCCGGGCCGAGGCCGAGGACGCCTCGCAAGAGATCTTCGTCAGGCTGTGGAAGACGGCGGACCGCTTTGATCCGCGCCGTGCCCGTCTGGTGACTTGGGTGATGCTGATCGCCCGTCGCCACCTGATCGATCGTCTGCGTCGGAAGGTCGCCAGGCCGGAAGTTCTCGGACTTGAAACCGAGAACGAGGCTGGTTTCATTCCCGAGGGATCGACCAAGGAGCAGGTTGCTCCTGTTGAGGCGAATCCGGCTCTCTCGGCCCGGATCCAGGAATTGCCCGCGCTGCAGCGCGAGGTGATCGAGCGCACGTATCTGAAGGGCTTCACCCTTCGCGAGGTCAGCGAGCAGCTGAACGCGCCTCTTGGAACCGTGAAGAGCGCGCTCAGCCGCGGTCTGGCGCGGCTGCGTGAGCGCATGGGCGACGCTGAGCAGCACCTGGCCTGACCCGGCCTCAAAATACTTCTGGAATGGTGCACCCCTTCATGGAAGGGGTCCGTACTTATCCGCAATCAGAGGGAGTGGCGGTTGCCGAAAGGCTTCCGGGAAGAACGCCGCACCCTCCTTGAGTGACTTTCGGTTTGTCACAGGGTCCGCGGCGCTCAGACGCCGCTCCTGCACCATGGCGGCGTCCGGTCCTGGATGGTTTGGATGCGAGAGGACGAGGACAAGGTCATGAATCAGCCCAACGAAGTGCTGCGCCGCGAAGAACTGCTTGAGCAGGCATCTCTGGATGCCCTGGGGCTTCTCGACGAGTTCGAGGCTGCCCACTACGCCCGCAGCTTCCACGCCGCACCGGCTTCCGTGCAGGAGGAGATTCGCCGTCTGCAGGCCGCCGTGGCGACCGATGCCGCGCTGCTTGCGGATGAGGAGCCGCCCGCGGACCTTCGTGCGAAGGTCATGGGTTCGGTCCGCGAGGCCATGGATGAGGAGGCTCGGGAACTCAAGCCGATCGCGACGATCGGTGCCAAGTCCGTCCGGGCCGCCGCCCGGGCTGAAGCGGCCTCGGAACTGATCGAGCGCGAGCGCCTGAACCTTGCAGTCCGACGTGCCGAGCGCGTGATGTCGGTCTGGCGCGCCGTGTCCGTCGGGCTTGCCGCCTCACTGGTTGCGGCGGTGGTCTGGGCGGGCGCGCTGGAATCCAACGTGCAGATGGTCGAGCGACTCCTGCAGAACGAGGTGGCCGCGAAGGATCTGGAAAGCAGCAAGGACGTGGCGCCCACGCTGCGTTCGGTGATTCTCGCGCAGGGCCGTTCCGTCTACGCGCTGCCCGGCGTGGATCCGAAGGCCGGCGTCGGTGGCCAGTTGTTCCACCTTCCCGAGGACGGAGGCAAGTTCTACTTCCTCTGTTTCGGACTTCCGACCAATGGTGAATATCGCGTGCGCCTGATGTCCTCGGCAGGCTCGTACGACCTGGGCTCCTTCGTGGCCGGGTCCGGCGTGACGGGATGCTGGCTCGCGAGCGCGACACTCGATGGCGCCAGCCTGCTCCGGATCGAAGTGGTCGATCGAAATGGCGTGCCGGTGATGAAGAGCAGCATGCTCTGACCCGAAGCGCTGGCCTCCGAAACCCCTCCCTCCTTTCCTTGCCGACGCCGCAGTTCCCCTGCGGCGTCGGCGCTTTTGGTGGCTGCGCTACCTTCGCGCCATGATCTGCTGGCTGGATGGACAATTCGTGGATGGAACGGACCCGCGCATCTCGGCCCTCGATGCGGGGTTCCAGCATGGCGTCGGACTGTTCGAGACGATGCAGGCGCGCGGCGGCAAGGTGTTCCGGCTGCCGGACCATCTGGAGCGACTGGCGGAGAGCGCACGCGAACTGGGACTGGCCGATCCGCTGCGGGTCGAGCCGCTGTCGCAGGCCGTTGAACAGGTCATGCAGAGGTGGGGGGACTCGCCGGCACGTGTGCGCCTGACGATCAGCGCTGGCGTGGTGAACATGCTTCGCGAAGCGCGCGACGGTCGCCCGGTGCGCACGGATCCGACGCTGCTGATCGTGGTGACGCCGCCCACGCCGTTTCCGCAGCCGATGTTCGATCAGGGCGTGGGGGTGGTGGTGGCCGATGACCGGCTGAATCCGCTGGACCGGTTCGGGGGTCACAAGACGCTGTGGTACTGGCCGCGACTGGCGGCGCTGCGTGACGCCGCGCAGGCCGGTGCCGCCGAGGCGGTGTGGTTCGACGTGAGCAACCGCCTTGCGTGCGCGTGCACCAGCAACGTGTTCGTGGTCAAGGGTCATGTGCTGCAGACGCCGATCGCGCGGGGCGAGGAACCCAAGGGCGGTCTGCGAAGCCCGGTGTTGCCAGGCATCGCGCGCCGGACGGTGATGGGTCTGGCCGAGGAAGCGGGTCTGCGCGTGGAGCGCGTGAGCCTGACGATCGACGACCTGCTTGGCGCGGACGAGGTGTTCCTGTCCAATGTGAGCTGGGGTGTGCTGCCGGTGGTGCGCGTGGAGCGCAGCGTGATCGGCGAGGGCGCGCCCGGGGCTTCCACGCGCGCGCTCCGTGAAGCCTGGCTTGCATCGTTTGCCAAGCTGACGGCCGGCTGACCGCACTGTGGACAAGCTTTCCTGCGGTCGGGAACGGCTTGTGCCGCCCACTACCATGCGACGCGGGCGGCGGAGTCGCCCGTGGAGAAAGAGCGCGCGGCCATGACGGACACGCCCAAGCCGAAGTTCGTGCACCTGCACCTGCACAGCGAGTACAGCCTGCTCGATGGTGGCAATCGCGTGGAGGCACTGCTGCAGCGCGTGAAGGCGCTCGGCATGGATGCCGTGGCCGTCACCGACCATGGCAACCTGCACGCTGCGCGGGAGTTCCATGAGGCCGCGAAGGGCGCGGGCGTGAAGCCGATCCTCGGCATCGAGGCCTACGTGGCGCCGGGCGATCGGCGTGACAAGAAGCCCAACGGCATCGCCGACGGTGGCTTCCATCTGGTGCTGCTGGCCGAGACCCTCGAGGGCTGGCGCAACCTGATGAAGCTGAGTTCGGACGCCTTCCTGAACGGCTTCTACTACAAGCCGCGCATGGATCGCTCCACGCTGGAGCAGTGGGGCGAGGGGATCATCGCGATCAACGGTCACCTGGGGTCCAGCGTCGCGCACTGGCTGCAGCAGTTCGCGCGCACGCAGGATCCGAAGGCGTGGGAGGCGGCGCGCGAGGAGGCGCAGTGGCACGCGAAGTGCTTCGGGAAGAACGCCGCCGGCGAGCCGCGTTTCTATCTGGAGCTGCAGCGGCACGTGGAGGACCAGTGGCAGATCGACCCGCTGGTGCGCAAGCTGGCGGCGGAACTGAAGCTTCCGCTCGTGTGCGACAACGACGCGCACTTCCTGCGCAAGGAGGACCACGATGCGCACGACACGCTGTGCTGCATCTCGATGGGCAAGACCAAGGACTCGCCCGACCGCCTGATCTACAGCGAGGAGCTGTACGTGAAGGATCCGGCGCAGATGTCGGAGCTGTTCGCCGACGTGCCCGAGTCGATCGAGAACACGCTGCGGATCGCCGAGCGCTGCAACGTGGATCTGCCCAAGGGCGAGAACCACGCCCCGCTGGTGCGCGTGAAACGGGTGGGCAAGGCGCCCGCGTTCGATCCGGCGAATCCCACGGGCTGGTTCAACGCATTCTGCGCGGGTTTCGAGTTGCAGCCCTTCGAGGGGGTGGACGCGGCGGAGAAGGAGCGCGCCAGGGCGAAGAAGGAGTGCGACGAGGCGCTGCGCGAGCTGGCCGAGGCTGGCGCGCTCTGGCGCTACGGACAGGACGGGATCACGGCGCCCGTGCGCGCGCGACTGGAGCGCGAGCTGAAGGTGCTCGCCGACAAGAGCATCTCGGCGTACTTCCTGATCGTGTGGGACTTCGTGGCGTGGGCCCGGCGCAACGGCATTCCGGCGCTGGCCCGCGGCAGCGGCGTGGGCACGATGGTGGGCTACGTGCTGGGCCTGTCGAACGCGTGCCCGGAGCGCTTCGGTCTGCTGTTCGAGCGCTTCACCGACCCCGATCGAAGCGAATACCCCGATATCGACGTGGACATCTGTCAGGATGGCCGCGGTCGCGTGCTGGATTACGTGCGACAGAAGTACGGGCACGTGGCGCAGATCATCACGTTCGGTCGCCTGAAGGCGAAGGCCGCGGTGAAGGATGTGGCGCGCGTGATGGGCCTGCCGCCCGCCGAGGGCCAGCGCCTGTCGAACCTGGTGCCCGCCGAACTGCACATCACGCTGGATGAGGCGCTGCAGAAGGAGCCGCAGCTGAAGCAGGCGGCCGAGAGCGATCCGGTGATCGGCAAGGTGATCGAGCACGCGAAGGCGCTGGAGGATCACGCGCGACACGCGGGCATTCACGCGGCTGGCGTGGTGATCGCCACGCGACCGCTCGACGACATCGTGCCGCTGTGCCGCGCCGCGGGTGGCGGCGAGGAAGTGGTGACGCAGTGGGACGGACCCACGTGCGAGAAGGCCGGCCTGCTGAAGATGGACTTCCTGGGTCTTCGCACGCTGAGCACCATCGAGCGTTGCGTGCAGCTGGTGAAGGCAGGGCTGCCGGATGAGGCGGTGTGGAAGGCCGTCGGGCGTGAGGCAGGCGACGGCGGCGCGCATCCGCTGGACCTGGATCGCCTGAAGATGGACGATCAGCGCGTGCTGGGGCTGTTCCGCCGCGGCGACACGATGGGCGTGTTCCAGTTCGAGTCGGGCGGCATGCGCAAGCTGCTGGTGGACATGAAGCCCGACCGCCTGGAGGACCTGATCGCGGCCAACGCGCTGTTCCGGCCGGGTCCGATGGACCTGATTCCCGACTACAACGCGCGCAAGAATGGCCGGCAGGCGGTGCCCGTGATGAACGGCGAGGTGGATCGCCTGGTGAGCGAGACCTACGGCATCATGGTGTATCAGGAGCAGGTGATGCAGGTGCTGCACCACCTCGGCGGCATTCCGCTGCGCGCCGCCTACACCATCATCAAGGCCATCAGCAAGAAGAAGCAGGACGTGATCGCCAGCGCGAAGGCCGACTTCGTGAAGGGCGCGGGCATGCGCGGCATGGAGGCGGCGGGCGCCGAGGAACTCTTCGAGCTGATCCTGCGGTTCGCTGGCTACGGCTTCAACAAGAGCCACTCGACGGGCTACGCGATCGTGGCGTACCAGACGGCCTACCTGAAGACCTACTTCCCGGCGTTCTACATGGCGAGCGTGCTGAGCTTCGAGAGCCAGGCGAAGAAGATCGAGGAGTGGTCGGTGTACCTCGAGGACTGCAAGCGCTGCCCGTGGCCCGACAGCACGCAGGCGAAGCCGCATGTGGGCATCGAGGTGCGACCACCCGACGTGAATCGGAGCGCGGCGGACTTCGCCGTGGTGTTCGAGCCGGACGAGGCGGTGGACGCGTGCCACGGGCATGTGCGATTCGGCCTGCAGGCGATCAAGGGCGCGGGCACCAACGCGATCGCGGCGATCGTGCAGGAGCGCACGAAGGCCGGGCCATTCCGCGACCTGCACGACTTCTGCGCCCGCGTGGATCTGCGCGCGGTGAACAAGGCCACGCTGGAGGCGCTGGTGAAGGGTGGTGCGTTCGACTCGCTGCATGGCGTGCAGGCGCGCGCGAGCCTGATGGCGACCATTCCGGACGCGGTGCAGGCCGGACAGGCCGAGGCGAGCGATCGTCGCAGCGGTCAGATGAACATGTTCGGGATGGTCGAGGCGGAGGCGCCGGCGAGCGCGACCGGCGCGGCGGCCGCGCTGAAGCAGGTGCCCGCGTGGGACCGCATGACCACGCTGGCCATGGAGAAGGACGCGATCGGCTTCCATGTGAGCGGACATCCGCTGGACGAGCACGCGTGGGCCGTGCGCACCTTCTGCAGCGCGCGAACGCTGGATGTGGCGGAACTTGGCGAGCAGGCGCCGGTGGTGCTGGCCGGCATCGTGACCCGCCTTCGCCCCACGGTGAGTCAGCGGGGTCGCGAGCCAGGTCGTCGCATGGCCATGCTGAGCCTGGCGGACCGGCACGGTCAGGTCGAGGGCGTGATCTTCCCGGATTCGTTCGCCAAGAGCGGCGAGTTCCTGCAGATGGACCGGCCGGTCGTGGTGGTGGGCAGCGTGGATCGTTCGCGCGCGGAACCCAGCCTGATCGTGGATCGAGTCATCCCGATCGAGCAGGCGCAGGAGCAACTCGCGACGCGCCTGGAGGTCCGGTTGCGCGGCTCGACCGCGGACGGCGAGGAGCCCTTCGCCACGGTGTGGCGCATGGCCGCCGGCGTGCTGCGACAGGCGTCGGGCAGTTCACAGTCGCTGCAGGGGCGCCCCGTGGATGTGGTGCTGCGCGTCGAGATCGAGGATGGCCGCGATGTCGTGATGAGCGCGCGCGCGATCCGGGTGGTGCCGACGCAGACCCTGGTGGCGCGGCTGCGCGAGACGCTGGGGGCGCTGGGCGAGGTGGCCGTGCTTGGTGGCTGGGTGCCGCCGAAGAAGGAGCCGCGCCGGTGGGGTGCGCCGCGCGGCGAGGGCGTGGCGGCCTGAGCCTCAGGGACTGAGTCGCTGCACGGACCAGCCGCTGCCCGACCGCGTGTACACGATGCGATCATGCAGGCGGTACTTGTCGCCCTGCCAGAACTCGATGCGGTCCAGCGAGACGCGGTAGCCGCCCCAGTGCGCGGGTCGCGGCACTGGCTTGCCCTCGAACTGCGCTGCAAGACGGTCCTGCTCGGCCTGCAGGGCGGCGCGGCTCGCGACGGGCCGGCTCTGCTGGCTGGCGCAGGCGTTGATCTGGCTCTCGCGCGGACGACTGTTCCAGTACGCGTCGCTCTCGGCGTCGCTGGCGAACGACACCGCGCCCTCGATGCGGATCTGTCGGCCAATCGGCTCGCGATCCCAGTGGAAGAGCAGCGCGGCGTGCGCGTGGGCGGCCAGCTGCGTGCCCTTGTCGCTCTCCCGGTTCGTGAAGAACACCGCGCCACGCTCGTCGAAGCCGCGCAGCAGCACGATGCGCGCGTGGGGCCGGCCCTGCGCGTCGACCGTGGCCAGCGTCATCGCGTTGGGATTCGCGAAGCCCATGCCTTCCGCTTCCTTGAACCAGGCGCGGCAGGTGGCCAGCGGTTCGGCGGGGGGATGGTCGAAGTCGAGGGTCTTCATGGTGCGGTCTCCTGATCCAGTCCGAACTCTCGAAGCCACCGCTCGGTCGCGATGTCATCCAGATGCACCTCGCGGTTGGGCTCCACGGGCCTGGGTGTTCGCCGGGCGTCCATCGCGAGATGCTCCAGAAAGCGGTCGCTTGGCAGGATCTGCGCACCGAAGTGGCGGGCGGTCGATTGCACGGCGCGGTCGCTGGAGACGACCAGGTGCTTGCGCGCGTGGCTACTGGCGGCGAGTGCGTCACGGATGCCCTGATCGGCGGTGGTGGATCCGGTCCACTGCAGGGTGATGCGGCCACCATGCGAGAGCGCCTGCGCGCCGGGTCGGGCGCCATCGCAGACGAGCGTGACCGGCACGCGTCCGTAGCGGCTCCGCTGCACGAGTTGCGCCAGCTCGACCGGCTCGGCCAAGGCCAGTTCCGGGGGCAGGATGCCCGTCACATGAAGCACGTTGCAGGCGTCGACAAGCAGCCGCATGGGCTGATTATGGCCTTTGGGAGGCTTTCGGGCCGCTTGCATGGAGGGCCCGATTCGGGGATCATGTTCGGCCCTGCCGAATGCGGCAGGCCGACCAGGACACGCAACCCAAGGAACGACACGAACATGGCGATTCGAATCAAGGCCCGAGCCGGCGAGACCGCGGAGCAGATGCTTCGCCGCTTCAAGAAGCTGTGCGAGAAGGAGGGCCTGACCAAGGAGCTCAAGAAGCGCTCGCACTACGAGAAGCCCAGCGAGCGCAAGCGTCGCGAGGCGATCCGTGCGGCGCGTCCTCCGATGGCGTTTGCCAGCCGTGGCGGCCCCGGTGCGCGTGGCCCCAAGAGCGGCTCGCGAACCGGCGGTGTGCGTCGTCCCCGTCCGGAGTGATCCGGACGCGGCATGACGCGGACGAAAAGCCAGACCGATCCCGACAAGGTCCGCCGATTCGCCATCGAGGCGGCGCGGCTGTGCGCTGACCTGAAGTGCGACCAGGTGGCGCTGCTGGACGTGCGTGGTCGCAGTCAGGTGTGCGAGTACATGATCGTGGCCAACGGCACGAGCGATCGCCAGATGCGCAGCGTGGCCGACGACCTGAAGCAGCTCGGTGCGGAACTCGGGATGGATCGGTGGAAGCGCGACAGGGACACGGGCGGCACCTGGGTGGTCGCCGACTTCGTGGACGTTGTCGTGCACCTGTTCGAGCCCGGGCAGCGCGCGTGGTACGACCTTGACGGCCTGTGGGCCGACGCGCCCCGGGTCACGTGGAAGCGCGCGGCGGACGAGAAGCCTCGTCGTGCAGCGCGCGTGGTCTCGGACGACGAGTGACAGCATGACGCAGGGCGGCGCACCGGCGACGGACCTGCGGCCGTGGGGGCTGAACGCGAGCGACCTTCCGGATCCGGAATCGGGCCGCATCGGTCACGACTTCTTCTTTCCAGGGCGTGCCGGGCGGCCCTTCGAGCTCGAGATCGGCTCGGGCAAGGGCACCTTCCTGGTGCAGGAGGGCGCCGCGCGCACGGACACCGACTTTCTGGGCATCGAGTACGCCGGCGAGTTCTTCCGCTACGCCGCGGATCGGGTACGACGGCACGCGATGGACAACGTGCGCATGCTGTACGCCGACGCGGGCGAAGTGGTGCGATGCTGGCTCGCCGACGCGTGCGTGCGCACGGTGCACCTGTACTTCAGCGATCCATGGCCCAAGAAGCGTCACCACAAGCGACGCGTGGTGCAGCTGGATTCGCTGCGCGCGTTCCATCGTCTCCTGCAGCCGGGCGGTGAACTTCGCCTGGTGACGGATCATCCCGACCTGTGGGCCTGGTACGAGGCGCATGTTGCGCAGGTGACGGACCTGTTCGAGCGCCGGGCCTTCGAGCGCCCGAGCAGTGCCGGTGAGGGCGAGGTGGTCGGCACGAATTTCGAGCGCAAGTACCGCCGCGAGGGCAGGCCGTTCCACGCGATGACGCTGGTCCGACGGGACTGAACGCTCAGCGCGTCCACCCCGACTCGGGGTCGCGCTCCAGCGTGCGGACCGAGCGGTCGCGGCAGCGGCGGCAGAGTCGCGCATCACCGGCCGAGAGCGCAAGATCCTGGCGATCCTCCAGGCACAGGTTGCACCGGAAGCCGATGGGTGGAACGTCGGACGCCGCGAGCGCCTGACGCAGGCATGCGCCGCACACGCACGAGCCATGATGCCCCTCGACGAACGGCTGGGCGACCGACCAGTCGCGTCCGCAGAAGTCGCACAGGAAGTCGAGCTCGGTCATGTCGTCGGGATCGCAGCCGGGGCGGTGCATGGTGCGAGCCTATGTCGGGGTTATGCTGCCGCGCATGGCCCTTCTCAGCCTGACCCAGCGAAGCCAGTTGGTTTTCGCGCTGGCGTCGGCGGGCGCGATCGCCGCGGTGGCGGTGGGGCCGTGGATGAAGGCGCACGACCGGGCGATCGAGGCGCAGCGTGCCGTGTGGCGTGAGGTGGCATCGGCCTGGTGCGAGTCGCCGGCGCTTGCGGGCGACGGCCTGCGCGTGGTCGAGGGTGGAACCGCCGCTGCCGCCGCCGGTGATCCGTTCGTGGAGGCGGCGTACGCGAACTTCCTGTCGGATCCGGCCTCGGAGGGATTCGACAGGCTCACGGGCGAGTCCCCCGCGCGACTGCTGCATGCGCGACCGTTGCGGGGCGACGATCTGAACCGCGCACGCGCGGGCATGCAGGTCGGACTGAGTTCCTCGCCGGCCGCCTGGAGCGGCGAACCGCTCGTCGGCATGGTGGTGTTCGAGCGGCCCGGTGCGGCGGTGGCACGGCAGATCGCCTCGGATCAGGTGGCGCTGGCGATCGTGGGCGCATCGGCCTGGATCGCGCAGCTGGTGCTGGTGCGGACGCTCGTGGTGCGGGGCTACCTGCGCGCGGTGCGACGGCTTCGCGACGTGGCGGAGAAGGTCCGCACGGGCGATCTGGACGCGCGCAGCACGCTGAACACCGGTGACGAGCTGCAGCAGCTCGGCGAGGCGTTCAACCGCATGGTGGAAGCCCTCGAGGCCGCGCAGGCGCGCCTGGAGTCGATCAACCGGAACCTGGACCTGAAGGTTGGCGAGCTGAGCGAGGCCAACGTGGGCCTGTTCGAGAGCAACCGCCTGAAGAGCGAGTTCCTGGCCAACGTGAGCCACGAGCTGCGCACGCCGCTCAACAGCATCCTGGGCTTCGCGGACCTGCTGTCGGAGCTGGCGCGCAACGACACGGCCGCGGATCCCAAGCGACTTCGCTTCATCGGGCACATCCAGGCGAGTGGTCGCGGCCTGCTCGAGATGATCAACGAGCTGTTGGACATGGCGAAGATCGAGGCGGGCCGCATGGAAGTCTCCGTGGGGTCCGTCAGCGTGGCCGAGGTGCTTGAGGGCATCGCCGCGATCATGCGGCCACTGGCGGAGTCGAAGGGTGCCCTGATCGAGGTGGAGCGCCCCGAGGATCTGCCGACGCTCGAGACCGATCCCGGCAAGCTGCAGCAGATCCTCTACAACTTCGTCTCGAACGCGGTGAAGTTCTCGCCCGAAACCGGCAAGGTCCGCCTGAAGGCCGAGGCGTGCTCGCGCGACGGCCGACCGGCCGTGCGACTGAGCGTCAGCGATCAGGGCCCCGGCATCCCGGCCGACATGCAACAGGCCGTCTTCGAGAAGTTCCGGCAGGTGGATGCCAGTCACACGAAGCGGCATGGAGGCACCGGACTTGGGCTTGCCATCTGTCGTGAACTCGCGCAGATGCTGGGCGCGGGGGTGGGACTTCAGAGCACCGTCGGCAAGGGCAGCACCTTCTGGGTGGAGGTTCCCGTGCAGTTCGCCGCGAAGTCGCTTCCGCCGCTCATGGCCGGTCGAGCGGGCTGAGCGATGCGCGGATCGCGCGATCCGCGTCGGGATTCAGCCGGCGGGCATGGCTCGCGTCCAGGCGCGCGGGCAGGACGCGGTCGCCGCGGTGCTCCAGGATCCAGCGGATCGCGCTTTCGGCCACGGCTGCCGGCGGTGCGCTGCCGTCGGGGCACCAGTGGTCGTAGTCGGCCCAGGAGAGTTCCAGCGTGAGCGGGAGCAGCGATCCATCGATCTGAACGGCCTGCGCCGTGAAGCGCCAGCCCCGTTCGATCTCCGATTCGGTGAGGATCTCGATGGGTGGCGACATGTCGCGAGGTTACGGCCCCTCCGAGCCGCGCTCCCAGACCTCGACCGTCCCCTCGCCGCCATCGAGCCAGCCCTGGAAACCGTTCAGCGGACGGCGGCGGAAGCCGAGTTCATGCAGCCGCTTGGCGGACGCTTCGGGATGCCTGTGATTCGGATACAGCGCGACGATCCAACGCGCATCGCCGCGCGCGAGCGCGTCGGGAAGTCGCTCGCCGCCGATTCCGGTGGGCTCGATCGGTAGGTCGAAGGCGAGCGCGTACCACTGCACGACATCGTCGGCGATGCCGATGCCGAGCACGCGATCCTCGGGAGCCCGGTGTTCGGCGACGCGCGCCACGGCCTCGCGGATCGGCTGTCGCGGGCCCGATCCAAGGTCGTACGCCAGACACATGCAAATGAACAGCGGCACGATCTGCGCGCAAGCGATCCGCAGAGCGAATGCATGGCGTTGAGCGACCATGATGTCGAGCAGTCGTCGCGCTCCGGCCGCAAGCAGCAACACCGTGCCTGGCACCGCGAACAGCAGGAAGCGCGCGTAGAGCCAGCTGCCACCCAGCCATGCGAGCAGAACCGCGAGCGGCAGTCCCAGGGCCGCCAGGGCGAGTGCGCGCCGTGCCTGTCGATCGCGGAAACATGTCGCGGCGCCGATGGCCATCAGCGCAAGCGCTGGCAGGGCTGTCAGCAGGGCGCGCGTTCCGTCGATGCCGGCCTTGTGCATGGGCAGAGGCGTCATGCCGACCATTTGCCAGAGCAGGAGCAGGCCCTGAGTCCCGAGCAGCGATGGCTCATTGCCGCGAACTGCAGCGAACTGGCCCCGAGTATGAAGCAGGTCGGGAAGAGCGGGGCTCCAGAGCGCCAGCGAGAGCAGTCCTGCGCAGCACACGGCGCGAAGGATCAGGACCGCAGCACGTCGTTCGGGCGCGTGGCGGAGCATCCACAGCGCGACCACGGCATGACCGACACCCACCATCGCGGTGAGGAAGTGCGCCCAGACACCGAGTGCCAGCACGATCGCGTAGGCAATCCATCGCCAGGAGCCGCCGAAACGCAGCGCCATCAGCAGCAGCCCGGTTGAAAGCGAGGACGCCGCGATCATGAGCCCGTAGCCACGCGCCTCGCTGCCCGCGTTCACGGCCGCGGGGAGGATCGCCATCGCGATCGCCATCGCGCCGCCAAGCCGGGGGCCCTCCCGCGTGGCTCGACCGATCCACCATGCGCCGAGAACGGCGGCGACGCCAGACAGCATCGATGGAAGCCGGATCCATGGTTCCACGCCAAGCGGGGTGCAGCACCAGCTGAGCAGAGACTGCAGCGGATGGTTCGCCGTGGTGAAGGCGTTGCCGATGATCACGCCTGGCCCGTGCGCGATGTAGGTGGCAAGGGGCGCGATCTCGTCGTACCACAGGCTTTGCGTCGATGCCGAGAAGCGCAGCACAAGCGCCGCGATCATCGCGAGCCACAGCGTTCGGCAATCCACCTTCGCCGCGCGCAGCCGGTTTGGATCACGCAGCAGCAAGGGCAGGAGCGCGAGCACGACCGCGCCAACCGTCCACCCGATGCGGGCGCTTGCGGCGGCCTGTGCGGCGGCTTCCTCGGCGTGGGCCCGATGCGGATGCTGCAGCCATGCACGAAGCGCCTCGAGGGGCGTGCCCCATGCGGCGAGCAGGGCGATCAGGCCGAGCGTCGGCGGGATCCAGCGAGCTCGCGAGCCGGTCGAGGGCACGCCACGCAGTCTAGGAGACGACCGTGGCGCGCACGGGAACGCGCGCGGGTCGGACCAGGAGCACGAGGACGCGCAACGTGCCCGAGAGCAGGAAGATCCACGCGTAGGTGGCCGCGCTCGCGCCGAGCCAGCCGAGAAGTCCGGCGCCCAGCAGCGATCCGGCGACCTGCGCCAGGCAGGTGAACAGCATGTAGGCGCTCATGAGCGAGGTGCGCTCGCGATGGTCGAGCGTCTCGAGCATGAGCAGGAATCCGGCCAGGTCCACGCATGCCAGCGAGGCTCCGGCCAGCGCCTGGATGAACAGGATCCACGCCAGGTGTGTGGAGACCGGAAGCAGCAGCATGGCGATCGCGGCTCCCAACGCGCCCATGGACATGGCGCGCGAGGCGCCAAGACGGTGGATGAGTCTTCCCGCGATGGGCATGGCCACGCTGCGTGCCACGAAGACCATGGCCACGCACACCGTGAATCGCCACATGTCCATCCTGAGGTGCTCGCGCAGCCATGGCGTGATGAACGGGCCGCCGCTCTGCAGCGCACCCTGCAGGCACACAAGGAACAGCATGACGCGCAGGTCGCCGTGGACAAGGCGTCGCGGCAGGCTTCGCCAGGCCACACGCACCACATCGTTGGGCTCCAGGCGCACGTCGCCCTGTGCCTGCAGGAAGGGAATGCTGGAGAGCCGGGCGAGCGCCGCGCAGGCGAGCACCACCGCGAACGAGCGCATGGGCCATCCGCCGGCCTCGCCCTCGCGGAGGATCAAGCCCGCCACCAGCATGCTGATGAGCTGCAGGAGGTTGCAGAAGCGGCTGCGGGCCGCGAAGTACGGGGTCCGGAGTCGCGGCGGGAAGAGGCGCGCGACCCAGGTGTTCCACGCAGGACCGGCACCGAGCGCGCTTGCCCAGTAGAGGGCGATGCACCCGAACACCAGCCAGGTCGGCATGGAGCCATGCCATGCACCTGTCGCCATGGCGAGCAATGAGGCGCTTTGCAGCGTGGCGCAGCCCTGGATCCATCGGCGCGGCGAACCGAGCCAGCGAAGACCGGTGGGGGAGACGAGCTGCAGCAGCGATCCAAGCAGGTTCGGCACCGTGGCGGCAAGGCCGCCGAGCACGCTTCCCTTGCCAAGCGCGAGCGCGAACGCGCCGAAGTTGCCCTCGCACGCGCCGACCATCACGCAATAGGTCGCTCCATCGCCCGTGCAGGCGTTCAGGTCGCGTCGCAGGTTGGTCGACGGCGATGGGGGCGGTTGACTGCCACCCTCGCTCAAGGATTCGAACTGCCTGACGCCGGCGCAGCGGGCGGCCTCGATCGCGGGCGGGGTCGTGGCGACTCGATCTGTCGGTGCACGAAGTCGGGCGCGCGCACGACGATGAGAGCCTGGTTGTGGGTGATCGTGCAGGGGCCGCCCCGCGACTCCCATGCCTCGGGTTCCACCGTGAGCTGGATCAGCGTGATCAGGTCGTCGCGCGCAGCCGCGCGACGGATCGCGGCGGCGTCATCGACCACGTTGGAGCTGGCGCCTCCGCCGTTGCCGCCACCTCCGCCGTTGCCGCCGCCCCCAGATCCTCCGCCCATGCCGGAGCCGCCTCCGCCACCGGGTGCGGGAACGCCAGCCGACACGAACGCGGGCTTGTACAGAAGCAGATCGCTCACGTCATAGACCTTCACGCGCATCGCCGAGGGACGCCACAGCAGGGAGCGCGGGCCGAATTCGATGCCGACCCGCGCCTGCTGCCAGGTGACGGGCTCGCCCTCGCGCGACAGGGCGTCCGCGATCGCGTGGAGCGCATCCGCGCAGGTTGTGGGCGGAACCTCCATCACGACCACGCGGTCCGGGTCGAGTCCGGGTCCGCTGTCGCCCTTGCGCCACAGCCCGGTCACCGGGACGTCGGCCTTGCGACCGATCTCGTTCAGTGCGTCGCGCAGCGAGCGCGCCTTGCGCAGATCCGGCCCGGGCGCGCGTTCCATCTGGATCACCGGATCGCCGGGTTCGGCGAGCGGCGCCTGTCGCTCCGCCACCGCGCCCACGGTGCCGCTGGAGCCGCTCTTCACGGCGTCCACGATGGGCGCCTGCGCCAGACTGGCACCGGTGAGGAACAGCGTGGGAAGGATGGAACACGCGCAACGCATGCGCATCATGTTACGGCGCGGGCGTGCGTGATCCATCCAGCGCATCGGCCGCACGCACGGCCGCAAGCAGGGCGTACGCTGAGGCGGCGATCGGCTGTTCACTGTCCCAGCAGGAGGTGCGAATCCCACCTCGCGCGCGCGCGGGGTCGCGGAACGCGTGACAGGCGTCATCGTCGGCTTGCAGCTGGACAATGAATCGCATCGCCTGGCGCAGGCATTCGGTCGCCTTCGCGTGCTCGCTCGGATCGATCAGTCCGGTGCGCTGGAGCGCCGTGGCAAGTCCAAGCGCGGCGCGTGCGGACTGGGCCTGCGGCCATGGCGACTGGCTGCCTGCGGGCCAACCACCGTCCAGATCGTCCGCGGAGGCGCCGTCGATGCGCGCCACGAACTGCGAATCCATCAGCGGTGAAAGCGTTCGGGTCCAGGCCGCCGCGATGTCCGTCGCGGGCACGCGGCTTGCCGGCGCGATCCACGGTGTCGCAGTGACCACGCGCTCGGGCACGGCGGGATCCCACGCGATCGCGCGCCATGCCTCGGGCATCGAGTCGCCAAGCACGGCCCAGGCCATCGCCGCGGTGGTGGGCGAGGGCCTGCTCGTGCTCGCGGGGCCGGTTCGAAGCGAGTCCGCGATGCCGCCGACCCACGTGCGCATGGCGTCGTCGGCCCATGCCGCATCCGAGCGGTCGAGTGTCGCCGCGGCAAGCCATGCAGCGGCGCAGGCCGACGCGTCCGACACCGGATCCGTCTCGCCGTCGCTCACGCGACGCAGCGACTCGAGCGTGGCAATCGCGTTGCGTCGGGCCTGCGCGCGATCCTCGACGCCGGCCCAGGCGCTGTTCGCGAACTCCGCCAGCGCCAGCGCGGCAAGGGCCTGATCGGCCGGTGGCGAGACGGGTTCGGGCCACGCGTTCTTCGCGGGCTGATAGAGCGCGCGGGGACCGAGCGCGCGGAGCGCGTCTGCGCTTTCCGCGGGCAGTCCATCCAGCGATGGCCAGCGCTGAGAGAGGTGCGAGGCCAGCTCCGTGGCCAGGCGCTGCACGCGTGCCCCATCCACGGATGCGACGGGCACGAGTTGCCGGCCTCGAATCGACTCGAAGGGCGCGGCATCGGCGGTGCGCTGGGCGAGCCGGCGCGTGGTGCAGCGATAGGCGGCGGCCCCGTCCGGGAGTTTCAGGTCCTTCGAGGCGGCGGGATCCAGGCCGACATCGCGCGCCAGCGTGAGCGCCAGGTAGTTCATGAAGGCCGACTGGTTGTGGGTCTGGATGGCGCAGGGCAGGGCGAAGACCCAGCGATCGCCGTTGCGGATCGCGAATGCGTCCAGCGCAGGCTCGATGCGCGCAGCCATCAGGTCCAGACGGTCGCCGACGAGCGGTTGCGGTTCGCCCGCGAACTCCAGTTCCAGTGCGAGGCGAGCGCCGAGCTGCGCACGAAGTTCCACAGGCAGTGCCGCGATGCGTCGATCGGCGCACGACTCCCTGAAAGCCTCCGAAAGTGCGCCTTCGATGGCGGCCGTTCCCGGACCTCGTCGCCACGCCTCACCGACGAGTCGACCGTCGAGGCGAAGGATCACGCCGACCGCCGAAAATCGCATCGTGGCGGCGGATCCCGCGGGCTCCGAAATCGTCGATCTGGGCGCGTTTTCGCGCTGGGATCCATCCTGCGCGTTCAGCCAGCTTCGGCACGACTGGAACCACGTCTGCGCGTCCGAGAGCGTGGGCCGATCGGGGCTCGGTTGGGTAAATCCGACCAGGAACATGACCAGCAGGCTGGACAGGCGCCAATTTCGGGGCATGGTGGCAGCGTAGCCGGAGCCGCCTTCGTCCCGCGTTGGAACGGGGCGGCTCCGACAAGGCAACTGCGAAGAGACGTGATGCAGTCCGTGCTGCGATTCCTGAGCCCTGAAGACCACCATCGCCGCCTCCTCGGGCTGGCGTTGATCGGCTTCATCGCGCTCTGCTGAGTCCCCGGCGCGTCGCGTGTCTTCGTTTGCGGGGGGCCACGTTCCCAGGCCCCCCGCGAGGTTCATCAAGCAAAGCGGCCCCGGCGAGATGCCGGGGCCGCGCGCGTTTTCAGGTTTCAGGCGTGGATCAGAACTTGATCTTGTCCGTGCCCAGGGCGCCGTGATCGTCCATGCCGCCGCGCGTCGGCGCCGGCTTGATGCGCGGGAACTCGTCGGCCGGAGCCGCCTCGCGCTCGCCCGCCGCACCCGCGCCCCACTGGGCACGCTTGAGGCTGAGGCCGATCTTGCGGTCCGAGGTGTCCACGCGAAGGATCTTCACGTCGACCTCCTGGCCGGGCTTCACCACGTCCAGCGGGTTCTCGACCTTCTGGTCGCTGAGCTCGCTGATGTGGAGCAGGCCCTCGAGGCCCTCCTCGAGCTCGACGAACACGCCGAAGTTGGTGATCTTCGTGATGTGGCCCTTCACGATCATGCCGGGGCGGTACGCGCCCGGGATCGCCTCGACCCACGGATCCTCGCTGAGCTGCTTGGTGCCCAGACCGACGCGCTGCTTCTCGCGGTCCACGTCGAGCACCACGCACTTGACCGAGTCGCCCTTCTTGAACACCTCGTTCGGGTGTGCGACCTTCTTGGTCCAGCTGATGTCGCTGACGTGCAGCAGGCCATCGATGCCCGGCTCGATCTCGACGAACGCGCCGTAGTTGGCCAGGTTGCGCACCTTGCCCTCGATGATGGTGCCCGGCGGGTACTTCTCGGCGACGAGCTCCCACGGGTTCACCTCGGTCTGCTTCATGCCGAGGCTGATCTCGAGCTTCTCCTTGTCGATCTCGAGGATGACCACGTCGATCGCGTCGCCCACGTTCACGATCTCGCTCGGGTGGTTGATGCGGCGGGTCCAGCTCATCTCGCTCACGTGCACGAGGCCCTCGATGCCGTCCTCGAGGCGCACGAACGCGCCGTAGCTCATGAGGCTGACGACCTCGCCCTTCACGCGGGCGTTGACCGGGTACTTCTGCTCGATCTCCTCCCAGGGGCTGGCTTCCTTCTGCTTCAGGCCCAGGGCGATCTTCTCGCGCTCGCGGTCGATGTTGAGGATCTTCACCTCGATCTCGTCACCGATCTTCACGATCTCGCTGGGGTGGTTCACCCGGCCCCAGCTCATGTCGGTGATGTGCAGCAGGCCATCGAGGCCGCCGAGGTCGATGAACGCGCCGAATTCCGCGATGTTGGTGACCGTGCCGCGCACGATGTCGCCTTCCTTCACGGTGCCCATCAGCTTGCGCTTGGCTTCCTCGCGCTCCTCCTCGATCAGCTTGCGACGGCTGATGACGATGTTGCGGCGCTCCTCGTCGATCTTCAGGATGACGGCGCGCACGTTGCGTCCGATGTAGTCGCCGATGTCGCCGGGACGGCGCACGTCGACCTGGCTGGCCGGCAGGAACACCGGCACGCCGATGTCGACCAGCAGGCCGCCCTTGATCTTGCGGAGGGCCTTGCCCTCGACCACGTCGCCTTCCTTGCGGGTCTGGAGCAGCTGCTCCCAGCCGCGGATGCGGTCGGCCTTGCGCTTGCTGAGGATGAGGCCGCCGTCGGCGCTCTCGGTCTCCTCGACCAGCACCTCGACCTCGTCGCCGATCGCCACGCCGCCCGCCTCATCGAACTCCGCCTTCTCGACCTGGCCCTCGCTCTTGCCGCGAATGTCGACGATGACGAAGTCGCCGCTGATGGCGACGACCTTGCCCTTGACGATGTTGCCGGTGCCGACCGCGGCGAGCTCGTCGCCAAGGATCGTGTTGATGTCGGAAGCGTCGCCGAAGGCATCGCGAAGCATGCGGTCGGCGGCGTCGGCCTCGAGGGCCAGCATTTCGATGAGATTGTGGTTGACCATGTTGTGAAGAAAGGGTGCGTGGTTGCGCCGCTGTCGCGCGTGCGTCAGGCCGGCTGGGTTCGGAACGCCCGGGCGAGCGCCCGGGGCACCGGCGCGAAACGCCGGGTCGATGAGTGTAACCGAAAGCGGGGTGTGGCCGAAGCCCTAGGCCGATGCAGCCACGAGGGTTGCGACGGGCCTGCGTCGAGCCTTCCGGAGCATCACGAAGCCCCACGCGCCGACCACGTTGATGAGGGTGCAGGCGAAGAAGGTCCACGGTGCGAGGCCCCAGGCCTTCAGGCCCTCGTACAGACCCACCGCCAGGAACGGCGCGATCAGGCCTCGGATGCCGTTGAGCGTGACATGCACGGCCATGTACTCCGCGTCGCGTTCGGGTGGCGCGAAGTCCTGGTGGCCGATGTTCCATGCCAGGCTGCCGCCGGCGAAGCCGATCCCCAGCATGGCGCCCGAAAGATAGAAGAGCGGCATGGAGCGCCACCACGACGCGAGGAACAGCACGGCCGTCGCGGCCACGAAGCTCCACGCGTGCACGGCCCGGAAGTCGACGACATGCGACCGCCCGAGCCGCCGCGCCCAGAACGGGATCGCCAGCGGCATCACGAGCAGTGGAATCACGGTGGTTGCCAGGATGCCCTGCGTGTAGGTGGCGTGCATCTCGTCCTCGAGCACGATGGCCTGCGGCGCGCCGATCATGAGGTTGCCTAGCCCGAAGATCCACATCCACAGCATGAAGTGCGCGTAGGGGCGGTCCTCGCGGAGGGTGCGCACGATCGAGCCTGCGTCGATGCGGCGCGTTTCCGCGTCCACGCTCTCGGCGCGGAGCGAGCGCGCCTCGCCCCGCATGGGAACGCGTCGCCACAGCACGTTGCCCACGATGCCGAGCAGCGCGAGGGCGGGGAAGAGCAGGTGAAAACTGCGCGGCGAGAGGTCCATGCCCACGCCGAGGATCCAGCCGCTCAGCGCCAGCACGAGCGACTGCACCGTGGCCATGTTGCCGGCGATGTGCGCGCGCGCCTCGCGCGGGTAGTTCGCGCGCCAGACCGCGGCGCGCACCGTGATCACGCCGGTCCAGGTGGTGCGCGCCAGCGTGGCCAGCGCGCACAGGCCCCAGAGACCGAGGCGGTTCTCGGGCATCGCCGCGATGAGTCCCACGCAGATCGCGGTGGCGGTCTGGAGCGACGCGATGAAGGGAACCTTGCGCCGTCCGCGCGCCCAGCCCGCCCACAGGAAGCTGGTGAGATTGGCGACATTGGGCGCCGCGCTGACCACGGCCACGGCGAGGTTGAGCTCGAGTGCCGACACGCCGCATTCGCCGAAGGCCTTCTTCACCACCACGCCAAGCGCGCCGCCCTCGACCGCTCCGAGAAAGAGCGGCAGGAACGCCCAGCTCAGGATCTCGCGCATGTACGCGGGTCGTGACACGGCGGGCACCGAGCGCGGATGGAACTGCCGCACCCCGGGAAGGGCCGCGAAGCCGCGTCGAAGTTGGGTGCCGGTCCACGACATGGAAGGTCGACTCTAGGAGGGTTGCATCGGTCCGCGAGGACGCAGGGCGGGAAACAAAGCGACCCGCCGATCGGCGGGTCGCTGAAGGTTCGGACTGCTGTCGCGGCTCAGGGGTTGCCCGTCGTGTTGACGGTCGGGTACGGCGAGAGCGGGCTGGGCTCATCGGCCAGCCACATGCGGCCCAGATCGCTCCAGAACATGCGCGTGGTCTGGTTCGCGTTCACCAGCATGTTGCGCTGCACGTCCATGTCGCGCTCGTTCATGCCCGCGAGTTCGGGCGTGGGGTTGTTCTTGATCGCCTCGAAGCTGACGTCGTAGATCCCGCCCTTGGCGTAATCCTTGTCGGTCGCGGGGGCGAGATCTCCCGACGGCAGGTAGGTCGGCTTCGAGTGGCAGGCCGCCAGCGCGGTGATCACGAGCACGGAAATCGTGGGGCGAATCATGGAGCGCCAAGGATAGCAGGAAGCCGCGGCCCCTTGCCCCGCCGGGAGGGCGGCCCGAGGGCCGCGGAAGCCGACGAGGAAACTCGAACCCCCGCTTGAACGTGGGATCCCCGGCCATCGTGCCCGACCTTCCACTCCACCCGGAGGGCGTGAGGCTTGGTCATCGACGCAGCCATTGAAGATGGGGAACCCTGGGAGTTCGCATCGGTTCGAGTGCATGGTCGGCCTGCCGCCCGGCGGGGCGAGAGGTCGCGGAGATCGCAGTCTAGCCCCGGTCGGGGTTGGCGGCGACCAACGCGAGCGCCCTCGGCAGCGCGGCGCGGAACTGATCCGCGACGGCCTCGAGCGAGTCCGGCACCACGCGCGCGCCGGCGATCGTGGCCATGAAGTTCGTGTCGCCGTTCCATCGCGGCATCACATGCGCGTGAATGTGCTCGGGAAGACCCGCGCCGCCCGCGCGTGCCTGATTGAGGCCGATGTTCAGGCCCTGCGGATGCAGACTCTCCTCGACCAGCGCCGCGGCGACGTCCACAAGTCTCCAGAACGCCGCGCGCGCTTCGGGGCCGTACTCCAGCAGTCGCGGTCGCGCATCGCCCAGCGCGACGAGCAGGTGCCCGTTCGTGTACGGAAAGCGGTTCAGCATGATCAGGCCGTGCGCGTCCCGGTGGACGACATGGTTCACCGGGTCGTCCGACGGATTCCGCCAGGCCGCAAGCAGGAAGTTGGAATTCCCGTCGGATCCGCCCGAAGTGGACGCGTCGGCGGCGCGACGGTCGAGATCGCGGATGTAGGCCATGCGCCATGGCGCCCACAGGTTGCGTTCCATGCGCAGGATCCTAGCTGGTGGGTTCGGGCGTTTCGTCGGCCTGCTGCGGCACATCGGGAATCCAGCGCTGCATGCGTCGCTGGGGCTCGACGTCCTCGATGCGCAGCGGCATCTCGATGGTGCCGGACCACCAGTGCGTGGCCGGCTCGCCCGCGTCGGGTTCGGCGGCCCGTCGCGCGAGGGATTCGTCGCCGCGGATGCGAAGCGTCCAGATCGACGAGGGTTCCGCCGTGAGCAGGCGCTCGCGATCCTCGGCGGGCCGCTCCCATCCCATCGAGCGACCCGAGCCGCCGCGCCACCACACGCGCAGCGTCCGGCGTGGCACGCCGGATTCGCACGCCTCGACGATGAGACCGAACGCGGTGTCGCGGAACTCGGATGCCGCCGTCTCCGGCGGTCGGTAGCTGAAGGCGAATCGAGGATTGCGTCCGGCGCGCCGCCGCAGCAGGCCTGGCTCGAACGCGGCGCGCACGGCCTCGTCGATCAGGGGATCGGCACGCGCCGTCAGCGCCTCCTGCTCGGGCCGCACCTCGACACGGATTGGAACGCGCGCGATGCCGCCCGTGGAGGATCCGCCTGATGCGGAGGGATCGATCACGCTCCACCGAACCACCAGCTGGCCATCCAGTGCACCTGCGCCCGGCGCCGGCAGCACGATCGGAAGTTCGGTGCCGAAGCCGCTCGGGCCACGTCGCACCCAGCGGTTGGAGCGGAGCTCCTCTCGGCCCGCGTCGCTCAAGCCCAGTCCTTCGGCGTCGAGCACCTCGACGCGCATGCTGGTGTCCTCGGGTAGGCCGTCCTCGACGGCGAGCGTGACGGGAAGCGGCGTGTCGGGCCACCATGCACGCGGGTGCGACGCGGTGATGTCGGGAGGCACCGAGATCGCCGCCGCGCGGACCTCGGGCGCGTTCGCGTATGCGTTCCAGAACCCGGGACCATGCAGCGCCTGGATCCACGGGAGGTACCGGGCGCGCCACTGCACGCTGCCGGGCACGGCCTCGGCATCACCTTCACGCGCGAGCTCGAACAGGCGCACCACGTCCGCGGGATCGATGCGTCCGCAGACCAGCCGATCGCGGAGCGACGCGCGCATGGCGCGCGCTTCGGCGGTGTCTCCCATCCACGGGCCGATGGCGATGAGCACGCGATCGGGCAGCAGGCTCCACCAGCCGCTCTCGGCCACCGCCGCCTGCACCCACGCGGTCTCCGCGCACAGACCGACCACGCACATCACGGCAAGCACCCACTTGCGACGCGTGCGCAGCAGGTCGCGTTCGCTCGCGGCCTCGTGGCCGCACTCCGGGCAGCGGAGGTTGGCCATGGCCGAGTTGCCGGGATCGTTCACGTGCCAGCACCTGGGACAGCGCCGCATCCCGCGCGAGCGGTCGCTGAACAGCGCCCACCACAGCGACCAGAGAAGGAACAGCGCGACGGCGATGCCAGCCAGCCAGCCGAGGATGACGAGGCTCTCGCGGCTCACGCCGACGAGCCTAGCGCGTGCGGATCCAGCGGAGCAGCTCGCGCGGCGTGGGGGTCTTGCCCTGCATCAGCACGCCGACCCGGAAGATCCGGGCGCCTGCCCAGACGAGGGCCGCCACGCTGCCCGACGCCACCACGAGCGCGAGGATCGACTGCCACAGCGGGATCGGCTCGTTGGCCGCGGTGAGGCGAAGCACCATCACGAACGGCGACGCGGGTGGAATGAAGCTGAACGCGACCGCAAGGCCACCATTGGGGTACTCGACGATCGGCATCCACAGGATCAGCGGCACCATCAGCGCGAGCATCGCCGGGCCGACGAGCGACTGCGCCTCACGCAGGTCACTGACCGCGCTGCCGACCCCAGCCATGATGGCGGCGACCATGAAGTAGGCGATCGGGAACCAGATCAGGAACCACAGCACGTGCGACAGCGGCACGGTGTCGAGCATGGCCAGCGCACCAAGCCCGCCAAGCCCAGCCGCGCCGTACATCAGCAGCATGACGAGGCTCACGCCCGCCTGTCCGAGCAGCTTGCCCAGCAGCAGTTCCATCGGACTCACGGCGCTCAGCAGCACCTCCATGACGCGCGAACTCTTCTCCTCGATGGTGGTGGTGAGCAGGTAGTTCGCGCTCGTGAAGATCGCGATCCACAGCAGCATCATGAAGCCCAGCGGCACCAGCATTCGCAGTTCGGTCTCCTCGGGGCTGGCCACGCCCTCCGGGCTGACGCGCAGCGTGGCGACCGCGCCGTCGCCCATGAGCGCGCGCAGCCGGGGGTAGTCCTGCCCGGCGGCCGCGACGCGTGCGCGAACGAGGGCCTGTTCGGTCGAGACCTCCAGGAAGCGGGTGTGGCGCGGGCTCGCGTTGCTGGAGACAAGCAGCTCCGCACTGGGGCGCTCGTTCGGGCGGGTGATCACGAGCAGTGCGGTGAGTTCCTGCCGGCCCACCTGCGACCGGAGCGCGGCCTCGTCCGCGTCGGCGGGCGCGGCCTCGATGGTGGCGTCGAACCGGATGCGCGGCCGGCGCTCGACCGGGGCGTTCAGGGGATCCGCGGGCCTCGACGCGGCATCGTCGGATGGCAGCAGCGCGGCGCGAAGGGCCTCGACATGACCCCCCACGCGGTCCAGCACCACGACACGCCCCTCGATCGGGGGCGTCTCCGACCCCATGAGCAGCGGGATCAGGGGCGCGGCCAGGATCATGACCGCCGGCACCACGATCGCTCCGAAGATGAAGCCCTTCGTGAGGACCGTGTGGCGGAACTCGCGCCAGGCCACGGCGCGCACGCGGCGCATGGGAGAGCCCTCAGTCACCGGATGCCTCCTGTGCCGCAAGCACGCTCTCGTCACCGCCCACCAGCCGCACGAAGACCTCGTCGAGCGTGGTCCTGCGAAGTTCCACCCGGCGCATGGGCGCGGCATCGAGCATGGCGCGCATCGCCGCGCGCGGATCGCCGTCCTCGCGCAGGCGCACATGCAGCGCCTGCGACTCGTCATGCCAGCGGGCCTCGGCCACCCCCGGCAACGACAGGATCGCCGAGGTGGCGGTGGCGCGATCGCCGGTGGGTTCGGCGAGCACGGTGCGCGGGTCGAACCGCTGCCGGATCGAGTCCAGCGTCTCGTCGAGCAGCTTTTCGCCGCGGTGGATCAGCACCACGCGGTCGCACAGTTCCTCGGCGGTGCGCATCTGGTGCGTGCTGAACAGGATCGTGGTGCCGCGCTCCTGCAGGCCGCGGATCTCGCGGGTGAGCACGCGCGCGTTCACGGGGTCGAGTCCGCTGAAGGGCTCGTCCAGGATCAGCAGGTCCGGCGCGTGCACCACCGCCGCGATGAACTGGATCTTCTGCTGCATGCCCTTGCTGAGTTCCATGCACCGCTTGCGGCTGACGCCCGGCAGTTCCAGGCGCTCCAGCCAGTCGCCGATGCGCGCATCGGTCTGCGTGGACGCGACGCCCTTCAGGCGTGCCATGAAGCGCAGGAACTCCGCCACGCGCATGGTGCGGTAGAGCCCGCGCTCCTCGGGCAGGTAGCCGATGCGATCCTTCGCCTCGAGCGCGCTCGCGCCGAGCACCTCGACCAGGCCCTGGTCGGGCACGATGATGCTCATGATCATGCGGATGCTGGTGCTCTTGCCGGCCCCGTTGGGGCCGAGGAAGCCGCACACGGCACCGCGCTCGACCTGCAGCGACACGCCGCGCACCGCGTGCGTGGCGCCGAAGCGCTTGTGCACGTCGTGCATTCGGATCACGCGGGTGTCGGTCATGGCGATGGCAGGATATCGGGGGTTCAGGTTTTGCAGAGGCGATATTTCGCGAAACTATGTGCCGCTCGCGGATGGCGGCGCGAAGGCCGCCGGATCGATCGGCTCGGTGTCGAACCGCGTGAAGCGCACGCGCGTGGGCGCGCCGCCGCGCGTGGATTCGAAGGCCGAGGGCACCTGCAGGGGGCCGACGGTGGACCAGGCGGTGATGGTGGTGGTCATCGCGGGCTGCGAGCGGCGTGACTGCACGCGAAAGGCGCGCAGGCGGCCGGTGGCGGCATCGAACCAGGCGACGCCCGGCACGCCATCGCGGTCCTCCATCTCGAGCCTCCGGCAGGCCACGCCGCCGATCGTCTCGTCAGGGCCTGGCGTTCGTTGCGGGAACCGGTCGGCGAGCGCCAGCAGCATGAGTGGTGGCACGATGCCGGCGTTGCCCGCCAGCACGGCGGCCGGCTCCACCTCGAGCGGGGCCGCCCGGCCCGGCACGCGCATCCAGCCTCGCGTGCCGTCGCAGCCGGACTCCGTGATCGACCCGTCCGGGAGTCGCTCGCGCACGATCAGTCGACGCGGCGCGCGCGCGCTCCACAGCACCTCCAGCGTGCTGGTGCCGCGTTCGGTCTCGATGGTTCCCTCGCACCGCAGGAAGGGGACCCGGTCCACGGGCCCCACCAGCGTGATCGCTTTCGCGAAGTGATCCGCGGGTGACGCCGCATCCGCGGCGGGCGTGGCCGGTGTCGCGCTCTGGAGGAGCAGCGTGGCGGCGACGATCGCCAGGTTCACGGCGTGGAAGCCGGCGCGGGCTTCGGGGAGGTGCCGGTCGCAGGCTTGCCCGATGCGGGGGCGGGCTTGGTGGCCCCGCCGTTCCTCGTCGGGCGCGCGGCGGGCGGCGCGCTGCGCTTGCCCGAGGCGACCAGCGCCTTCACGTCCGGGGGCAGTTCGAACACCTTCGCGTCGATCGGCGTGAAGTCGACCTTCTCCACCGTCATCGTCTGCACGGCGCCCATCGCCTCGATCTCGGTCTTGCTCGCGATCATCAGGCCGTCGAAGGGCTTGTACTCGACCATGCGCGTGGTGGTGGGCATCTTGCCCATCGGCGTCTCGACCTCGAGCCGCATGCCTCGTGCAAGCCCGTCCGCCACGCCGTAGAAGAGACTGCCGTCGCCCATGTCGCCCGTCACGGCGATCTCGTAGCACGGCGTGCCGCCGAAATCGGTGACGCCCTTCACGGTCGCCGTCTTCCAGACCTTGCCCGGATCGAGCTCGCGGTAGAAGTCGGCGCTGCGGCGAAGTTCGTCGAGCGTGCGGCCCTCGAGCAGCTGCGTTCCCATCATCGGGTTGCTGGTCCAGCCCACGGTGCCGTCGAAGCCCTGCTTCATCGAGCCGATGCCATCCATGTCGATCGAGGTGAGGAAGAGGTTCGGCGCGAGCGCCTGCACCACCATGCGCCCCTTCATGCCCATGGCGGCCGCGGCGAGCGTTCCTTCCATGCGCATGCAGGTGTGCTTGCGCACGGCGGCCTCGCCACCGATCGCCTGCAGGCTGCGCTTGAAGATCTCCGAGGCGCTCGGCAGGTCCGCGGGCTGCACGATGGGTGTCGCCGTGGGCGAGGCGGGCGCAGCGGGTTCGGGTGAAGCCGGCGCGTCCTTGGTCGGCGGCGCGGTGGGCGTGATGGGCTTCTCGTCGGACTTCGCGGGCGAGGCGCCGAACGCGCCGTCCTGCGCCCGGGCGTTCAGCGTGGCGAGCGAGAGCAGCAGGATGCAGAGCGTGGTGCGCATGGGAGCAGGATAGTTGGCCCGGGTTCGGAGGGATTCACTCGTGGCAGTCGCGGTCGCGAAGCGTCCGGGAGATCCACTGCGCCGCGGCGCGCAGATCCGGATCGTGGCCCTCGCGCCAGGCGTCGAGCGTGTCGCCGGAGGGTTCGTCGGGGATCACGCCCTCGCCTTCGAGCGAGCGGCCGTTGGGCAGGGTGAAGTCGGCGAACGCGAACATCATGCCGTCGCCGCTCGGGAGCCTGCGCATCTGCGCGGGCAGCGCCGCGCCCGCGCTCGTGCGACCGAAGACGCGCGCGCGGCCAAGCGCCTGGAGTCCGCCCGCGAAGATCTCGCTGGTGCTTGCGGAGAGGGGATCCACCAGGATCGCCAGCGGACCCGCGAATGGCTCGACCTCGCGGCCATCCGCCGTGCTTCGCCGGGGATTGATGCGGAACTCGAGCGTGGTGTCGCGCGTGCGCATCGTTCCGAGGCTGTCCGGCTCGTTCGAGAAGTGTCCCGCGACGCCCATCGCCATCGCGCCCACCCCGCCGGGGTTGCCTCGCAGGTCCAGCACGATGCCGTCGCTGTCACGCAGGCGATCGACTGCCGCGTCGAGTTCCGCGGCAAGCACCGGCATCCAGACGTTGAACGCGATCACGCCGATGCGGAGATCCTCGGGGGCGCCGAGCGCGCGCAGTTCGTCCGTGGTCAGGAGGCGATCCGTGCAGGTGACCGAGAACTCGGGCAGGAGGCCAAGTTTCGTGCGCTGACCCGGCAAGGACTCGCGCGCGATCGAGATGGCGCGCGGTGCGCCTGCTGCATCCACAAACGACCATCGCGTCGCCACGCCGGCCGCGCCATGATCGAGCGCGCGGATCGACGCGTTGTGGGCGTAGCGCTTCAGCGGGTTTCCTGTCTCGTCGCCCCACGCCGGATCGATCGGCGGTTCATCGTCCACCAGCGTCACGCGCCAGCCTCGCCGGACTCCGGCGCTCGCGGCGGGGGAACCATCCTGCACGCCCGTCACGATCGCCTGGGACTCGATCAGGCGAAGATCGAGCCCGCAGGTTCCGTCCGCGGCGGTCGCGTCGGGCGCGTCCGCAAGACGATCGCTCTCCTGGTCGGAGAGGATCCCGAAATGACTTCTTCCAAGCGTGGAGAGCATCTGCTGCAGCACCGCGCGCAGCGATTCGCGCGTGGTGCACGCCTCGGCGCTCGGCGCGAAGCGGTCGTGCACGGCTCGCCAGTCGACCCCTCCGTGCGCGGGATCCGGATCACCCTTCTCGATCGTGCTCCACGCCGCCTCGAAACTTGCGCGTGCCTGCTCGCGGGTGATGGGCGTGCCGGACGGCGGGCGGATGCTCGCGCACCGAACGCCTGCGATCAGGATGACGGCCGCTGCGACGCACGGGCAGACGCGGCGAACCCACATGGAGGACATGGGTCGGAAGTGTGCGGGGAAGGCGCATCCTTCGGGGTGTTCAAGTCGGCTCGATTTGCAAATACTCGTTGGGGGTCATCGGAAGCAGGGTTGTGCGCTGAAAAACTATCGGACTCATGATGCCTCTCCCGGCTTCAAGTCATCCGTATATCCGGATGAACGGTTGATGGTTGGCCGATTGCGAACTAACTTTGCAGCGCCATGAGCAGCCGCTTCCTCGACGCGCTCCACGCGCAGGTCCTTGTCTTCGACGGCGCGATGGGAACGAGCATTCACGCGTGCACCGACTGCACGCCCGCCGACTATCTGGGCCGCGACAACTGCACCGACATCCTGGTGAAGAGCCGGCCCGACGTGATCCAGCGGATTCACGAGAACTTTCTCCTAGCGGGCGCCGACGTGGTCGAGACCGACACCTTCGGCGCGAACAAGCTGGTGGGCGCCGAGTTCGACCCGGAGATGGTCGCGTGGACGCGTGAACTGAACCGGATGGGTGCGCAGGTGGCGCGTGCGGCGTGTGACCGGCACTCGACGCCGGATCGTCCGCGCTTCGTCGCGGGCAGCATCGGGCCCGGCACCAAGCTGGTCACGCTGGGCAACACCACGTGGGACCTGATGCTCGACAGCTACAAGGAGCAGGCACTCGGCCTGATCGAGGGCGGCGTCGACTGCTTCATCATCGAGACCGCGCAGGACCTGCTGCAGGTGAAGTGCGCGATCAACGCGTGCCTGGATGCGCTGGCCGAGCGCGGGTTGTCGCACGAGCGCATCCCGCTGCTGGTGAGCGTGACGATGGAGACGACCGGCACGATGCTGCTCGGCAGCGACATCGCGGCCGTGGTGAACGCGCTGAAGCCGTTCCCGATCGCGAGCCTGGGCCTCAACTGCGCCACCGGTCCGGTGGAGATGGCCGAGCACGTGGCGTATCTCGCGAAGCACTGGGATCGCGCGGTGAGCGTGGTGCCCAACGCGGGTCTGCCGGTGCTGGTCGAGGGCCGCACCGAGTACCCGCTGCAGCCCGAGGCCTTCGCGCAGGCGATGCGTCGCTTCGTCGAGGAATTCAAGGTGGACGTGGTCGGCGGCTGCTGCGGCACCACGGCCGAGCACATCCGCGCGCTGCGCGAGGTGGTGGGGGCGCGACGGCAGCGCGCGGCGCGCGCGATCGAGCCGCAGGCGCCCGGGTGCAGCAGCCTGTACGGCTTCACCGAGTTCAAGCAGGACAACTCCTTCCTGATCGTGGCCGAGCGCACGAACGCCAACGGCAGCCGGAAGTTCAAGCGCCTGCTCGACGAGGAGCAGTGGGACCAGCTGGTGGGCATGGCGCGCGAGGAGATGCGCGACGGCAGCCACCTGATCGACCTGTGCGTGGACTTCGTGGGTCGCGATGGCGTGAAGGACATCGGCGAGGTGGCCAGCCGCATCGTGCGTCAGGTGAACGCGCCGCTGATGCTGGACAGCACCGAGGCGCCCGTGCTGGAGGAGGGCCTGAAGCGCGCGGGCGGCCGCTGCATCGTGAACAGCATCAACCTGGAGGATGGCGAGGAGCGCATGAACCGCGTGTGCCCGCTGCTGAAGCGCTACGGCGCGGCGTGCGTGGCGCTGACCATCGACGAGGATCCGCAGGCCGGCATGGCGAAGACCGCCGAGCGCAAGCTGCAGATCGCCGAGCGCATCCACGACCTGTACACGCGCAAGTGGGGGCTGGACGCGCAGGACCTGCTGTTCGATCCGCTCACCTTCACCATCGCCACCGGCAACGAGGACGATCGCAAGCTGGGCCTGGAGACGCTGAAGGGCATCGAGCTGATCGCGAAGCGCTTTCCCGAGTGCGGCATCCTCCTGGGCCTCTCCAACATCAGCTTCGGTCTGAAGCCCGCCGCGCGTGCCGTGCTGAACAGCGTGTTCCTGCACGAGTCGCGCAAGCGCGGGCTGACCGCCGCCATCGTGCACTTCAGCAAGCTGCTGCCCGCGAACCGCATTCCGCCGGAGCAGTGGGAAGCCGCGGAGTGGCTCATCTTCGATCGCCGCGGCGCCGAACGCCCCGAGGGCAAGGCCGCCGACTTCGATCCGCTGCTGCACTTCATCGGCCTGTTCCCCGACGGCCTCGAGCAGACCATCGAGAAGAAGGGTCTGGCCGACCTGCCGCTGGAAGAGCGCATGCAGCGGCACATCGTGGATGGCGACGATGGCGAACTGGCCACCACGCTCGATGCCGCGCTGGAGAAGTATCCGCCCCTCGAGATCATCAATGACCACCTGCTGGCGGGCATGAAGACCGTGGGCGACCTCTTCGCCGCGGGCACCATGCAGCTGCCGTTCGTGCTGCAGAGCGCCAGCGTGATGAAGAAGGCCGTGGCGCACCTGCAGCCGCACATGGCGCGCAGCGGTGTTGCCGAGAAGCCCAAGGCCAGCATGGTGCTGGCCACCGTGGCCGGCGACGTGCACGACATCGGCAAGAACCTGGTGGACATCATCCTGAGCAACAACGGCTTCAAGGTGCACAACATCGGCATCAAGCAGAGCCTGCAGCAGATCGTGGACGCCTGGCGCAGCACCGGTGCCGACTGCATCGGCATGAGCGGCCTGCTGGTGAAGAGCGTGACCATCATGGAGCAGAACCTGCACGAGCTGAACCAGCTCGGCGTGACCGTGCCCATCCTGCTGGGTGGCGCGGCGTTGACGCGGCACTACTGCGAGAGCCACCTGCGCGGCGTGTACAACGGCCCGCTGTACTACGGGAAGGACGCGTTCGAGGGGCTGGCCGTGTGCGAGGCGATGGCGCGCGGCGAGCTGGGGCGCATCGACTCCGAAGTGCAGGCGCGCCTGACGAAGCGCGCCGAGGTGGACGCGAAGGTGGGGCAGCGGCTGGAGACCTCCGGCAGCGCGACGGCGACCGCGCCCGAGCGCAGTGCGGTCCGAAACGACCTTCCGGTCCCGAAGCCGCCGTTCTGGGGCGACCGTCTGGTGGAATCCGTGGAGCTGGACGAGATCTATCCCTTCGTGAACCGCACGGCGCTCTTCCGCGGCCAGTGGGGGTTCAAGCGTGGCGACCTGAACGACGCCGAGTACGCCAAGCTCGAGGCCAAGGCGGAGGAGGTGTTTGACCGCCTGAAGACGCAGTGCAAGGCCGAGCACATCCTGCGACCGGCGGTGGTCTACGGCTTCTATCCCTGCGCGAGCGAGGGCAACGATCTGGTGGTCTTCGATCCGGCGGATCCCGAGCGCGAGATCGAGCGCTTCAGCTTCCCGCGGCAGGCGGGACGGGAGCGCCTGTGCATCAGCGACTTCTTCCGCCCGCGCAGCGCGAAGGAGCGCGACGTGGTGGGCTTCCACTGCGTGACGATGGGGGTGGAGGTGAGTCATCGCGCCAAGCAGCTCTTCGAGCGCAACGAGTACACCGAGTACCTCTACATGCACGGCATGGGCGTGGAATGCGCCGAAGCGCTGGCGGAGCTCTGGCACAAGCGCATTCGCGCCGAGCTGGGCATCGGACTGGACGACAGTCCTCGCATCAAGGAGCTCTTCACGCAGAAGTACCGCGGCAGCCGCTACAGCTTCGGCTATCCGGCCTGCCCCGACATGAGCGATCAGGAGAAGCTCTTCCGGCTGCTTCGCCCCGAGCGCATCGGTTGCCGGCTCACCGAGAACTGGCAGATCGATCCGGAGCAGAGCACCAGCGCGATCGTGGTGCACCACCCCGAGGCGAAGTACTTCGCGGTGTGAGCGCGATCAGGCGTGATCGCCGAGCGTGTCCAGGATGAAGCGCGGGATCGCGCCCAGCGCGAGGTATCGGCGCATCACCGATGCAGGGAGCCGCGCGACGTTCCGCACCGTGCCACGGCATCGGCGCGCGCCGCACCGGCAGCGCATCGTCCACACGTCATCCGCGCCGAGCAGCGTGCTGTAGTCGTGCAGCACCTCGTCGCCCGCGCGGATGGCACGGATGGCGCGCAGCACCAGTCCGCCACGCTCGCGCATGATCGCGGCGTTCGGGTCGCATCCATGGTTCGCGAACGCCCCCCATGCGTTGCGTGGGTCGAGGTAGCGGTCGGCGTCGAAGCGGATGCAGTTGGCGGCGCGGCGCGGGTCGTGCGCCCACCAGCCCCAGACCGCGCGCGCGGAGACGACGCGGCCGTGCAGCGGGATGATGCGCGCACCGGCCTGGAACGAACGGGTCGCAACCAGGCCGCGGCCATTGCGCACGCGCTCGACGCGTAGCGGCGGGCGTGCGGGCGATCGGGTGCGCGCGCTCGTCATGGTTCGGACGCCGCAACCTTCCTCGGGTGATGCTCGCCCTTGCGGCCCTTGCGACCCGTCTGCATCAGGATCACGCCGCCCAGGATGAGTGCCGCCGCCAGCGCGACGCGCGGGTGGAGCCTCTCCTCCAGGAAGAGCCATCCCAGCAGGATCGCGATGAGGGGATTCACGTAGGCGTAGGTGGCCACCGCCGCGGCGCTGGTGTTGCGCACCAGCCACATGTAGGCGGTGAACCCGAGCAGTGAACCGCCGCACACCAGAAAGAGCACCGCCAGCCACGCAGGATCCTGCGGCGGAATCCGAGCGACCGGCTCCCATCGTTCGGCCATCGCGCTCACGGCAAGCAGCATGGCGCCACCCGCGATCATCTGCAGTGAACTCGCGGTGAGCGGATTGCGCGGTTGCGGCAGCACGCGGCCCAGGATCGTGCCAGCCCCCCAGAAGAGCGTGCTCGCGAAGACCATGAGGGCGCCCACGAGTTCGAGCGGCCTGGAGCCGTCGCCGCCCGCCATCGAGCCCCACACCAGGGTGGCCACGCCGCCCAGTCCCATCGCCATGCCGATCATCACGCGCGTCGATGGCAGCCCGCGGCCGGTCTGCATGCGATCCATCGTGACCAGCGAGATCGGCGTGCTTCCAACAATGAGCGCGGCGATGCCCGTGGGAACGGGTCGCGCCAGTCCCGCGCTCAGCAGGCCGTTCGCGAGCAGGAACAGCAGGCCGCCGGTCACGATCGCGGTGCGCCAGTGGCGCCAGTTGGTGAGGGCGCCGGGCTCGAGCCTGCCGAACGCGACGACGCCGCCGAGGATGAGCAGGCCCGCGACCTCGAAGCGGAAGCCCGAGAGCAGCATGGGGGGGATCTGCCGAAGGGCGATCTTGTTCCCAAGGAAGGTGCTGCCCCACAGCAGGTAGACCGCCGCGAAGCAGAGGACCAGCATGAGGGTGTGGTGGCGCGAACGGGGGGTCACGAGGGGTCGATGCTAGGGACTTGGGGGGCTTGGGAAGCGCGGTCGAATCCTCTAGCATTCCTGCGCCGAAGGAGCACCCATGAGCACGCGAACCACCGCCAACGCGCCTGCCGCGAAGCCTGCCGTCGATCCCGAGACCGTCACGCTCAGCGGGTACGTGGTCGAGGAGCGCTACGACCCGAAGGCCGTGCCCACGCAGGACCCGAAGGACCCGGCGAAGCCGCACGCGCGCATCGGCGAGGCAGGCCAGTTCCCGTTCACGCGCGGCGTGCACAAGACGATGTACCGCAACCGCCTCTGGACCATGCGCCAGTTCGCGGGCTTCGGCAGCGCCGACGACACCAACCGGCGCTTCAAGTATCTGCTCGAGAACGCCAAGGGCACGAAGGCCAACACGGGCCTGTCGACCGCGTTCGACCTTCCCACGCTCATGGGTCGCGACAGCGACGATGCGCTGAGCGCGGGCGAGGTCGGTCGTTGTGGCGTGGCGGTGTGCACCATCGAGGACATGCACCGGCTCTACGCCGACATCCCGGTCGGCGATGTCACCGTGAGCCAGACCATCAACGGTCCCGCGTGCGTGATCTGGGCGATGTATCTCGCGATGGCGAAGGAGCGCGGCATCGGCTGGGACAAGCTCGGCGGCACGCTGCAGAACGACATCCTGAAGGAGTTCCACAGCCAGAACGAGTTCATCTATCCACCCGAGGCGAGCGTGAAGCTCGTGGTGGACACGATCGAGTTCGCGAGCCAGCACCTGCCCAAGTGGAACAGCGTGTCGATCAGCGGCTATCACATCCGCGAGGCGGGCAGCAGCGCCACGCAGGAGCTGGCCTTCACGCTGCGCGACGGCATGGAGTACGTCGAGGCGTGCCTGAAGCGCGGGATGGACGTGGATGCCTTCGCGCCGCGCCTCTCGTTCTTCTTCAACAGCCACAACGAGTTCTTCGAGGAGATCTGCAAGCTGCGCGCGGCGCGGCGCATCTGGGCGAACGCCATGCGCTTCCGCTTCGGCGCGAAGCAGGAGCGCAGCTGGCTCATGCGCACGCACGTGCAGACGGCGGGCTGCTCGCTCACCGAGCAGCAGCCGCTGAACAACATCGTGCGCGTGGCGTTTCAGGCCATGGCGGGCGTGCTGGGCGGCTGCCAGAGCCTGCACACCGACAGCATGGACGAGACGCTCGGCCTGCCCACCGAGCAGGCCGTGCGTGTGGCGCTGCGCACGCAGCAGATCCTTGCGCACGAGACCGGCGTGCATCGCACGGTCGATCCGCTGGGCGGTTCGTGGTTCGTCGAGGCGCTCACCGATCGCATGGAGAGCGACGCGAACCAGCTCATCAGCGAGATCGACGACATGGGCGGCGTCGTGAGCGGCATCCACAAGGGGTACTTCCGCCGGCAGATCGCCGAGGCGAGCTACCGCTTCGGCCAGGAGATGGAGGCGGGCGACCGCATCATCGTGGGCGTGAACGCCTACCCCGAGGGCAACGAGGAGCGCCAGGTCTCGATCCTGCAGATTCCGCACACCGTCGAGACCGAGCAGTGCGCGCGCCTGGCGAAGTTCCGTCGCGAGCGCAGCGCCGACACGGTGAAGGGCTGCCTGGACCGCATCCGCCTGGATGCGCGCGAGGGACGCAACGTGATGCCGGCGCTGGTCGAGGCGTCGCTGGGTCGCTGCACGCTCGGCGAGATGGTGCAGGCGATGGCGGATGTGTACGGCCGCTACGCCGGCGGGCCGGAGTGGTGATGACGGGCCGCGGACTCTGGCGCAGCCGGAATGACCGCGTGATCGCCGGCGTGTGCGGCGGGATCGCCGCATGGATCGGCTGGCCCGGCGTGAACGTGCGCGTTGCGTACGTGGTGCTCAGCATCTTGAGCGCGGCGTTTCCTGGAATCCTGGTGTATCTGGCGCTCTGGCTGCTGATGCCCGAGGAGCCGTGACGGCGCGGGCGGTATCGTGTCATCGATGAGCGACCTGCAGACCATCCGCGACGCGCACCAGTGGGTGCGCTGGCTGACCGAACGCACCATGAAGGCCTCGCGCGGCTTGTCCGCCGACGAGTTGCACCGCGCGTTCCCCATCGGCCTCTCGACCGTCTTCGAGACGCTGCTGCACCTGCTGGGCGCCGAGATGGTGTGGATCGGCGTGCTGAACGGCACCGTCGACAAGGTGGTGTGGCCAACGCGTGACGCGTACCCCGATCTCGACGCGATCGAGCGCGCGTGGAAGGCCACGCGCGCGGATTGGGACCGCTACCTCGGGGCGCTCACGCCGGCGGAGTGCGGCCGCATCGTCGAGCGCACGCGGGATGGCAAGACCTATCGGCAACGCGCGGTCGACGCCTGCATGCAGGTGCCGACGCACGCGCTGTACCACAATGCGCAGCTCAGCTTCATGTTCCGCAGCATGGGCAAGTCGCTGCCCGACTCGAGCTGGATCGGCTGGGCGCGCGAGCGGCAGGGGTGCTGACGCCCGCGCGCGCCGGAGCCGTCTCACGAGCAGGGCGTTGCCTGGGGAACCTCGGTGCCGTACTCGAGCAGGACGAGGGCCACATCGCCGGAGTCGACCACGCCGTTGCCGTCCACATCCGATGCGCCTTCGCCGGCGCCATAGTCGAGCAGCGTCAGCGAGACATCGCCGTAGTCGACCACGCCGCTGCCGTCCACATCGGAGGGAACGGCGACCGACACGCTGAGGGACGCCTCGTCGCGCTCGGCCCACGAACCGAACACCGTCTGGCAGCCGTTCAGCGAGACCAAGGGCCCCACGAGCGTTCGCATGTGCGAGACCGTCAGTCGATAGGTGCCCGGCTCGAGGGCCACCAGCGCGTTGGAGCTTCCGCTGGGGCTGACGGGGGGTGTGCGGCCCAGATCGAGCGACGCAAGCTGGTCGGTCTCGCTCACCGCTGCAGCGCAGCCCGCGATGCGCGTGTCGGTCGATGACCGGATCTCCCACTGCAACTCCGATCGCCAACCGGGACTCTGGTTGGTGCGCACGTCCACCGATCCGATCACGCCGTCGATTCGCAGCGTGGTCCTGACCAGGACCTCGAGATCCACCCGCGCTTCCAGACGGTCGAGCTCGCCGAGCACCGCGATGCCTGCGCTGGTGTCGACCACCGAGGCTTCCAGCACGCGGTCGGAACCGCTCGTGAGAGAGTCGATCGAGCGGCGAACGACCTCGAAGTCGAGCCAGAGGTCGTTGGCGCCGCGCTGCGCGGCGACCCGCGTTCGCATGATCGGCGTTTGCACCGACGGATCGACCTCGTGGACGATGGACAGCGGCAGGTTCTCCGACATCTGCACGCCTGCCGCTCGGGCCGAATCCACGCGCTCGCCGACTTCGAGCGAGAACGCCCGCGCGACCGTTTCGGCGTCGGAGTCCGGGCAGTTCTCGAGGGCGACGCTCAGCCCCGAGCAGCCGCTGACGGGCCCGTAGTTCGCCGCGAAGTGGGAACCGCAGTGCCCCACGGCGGACACGAGGCTGACGGAGTGCCCCGGCGCTGGCCGGACCGGGCCTGCCAACGCGCCGGTCTGCAGCAGCATCGGAACCGCGAGAGAGGTGCCCACCACGAGAACGCCACTCGACACCCCGAAGGGTGCCCGCCGGATCTTGCCTGACATGTTTCTGGTCTCCAGGGTACGTGATCGGAACGCGCCGGAACCGTTCGCGGATCCGGGACACACCTCGAGAGTTGGCGCCGAATGGTTCGTCGGAGCTTCGAGCGGGGTTGCGCCGAAGGCTGGCATTTGCGTCGGGCCCCCTGTCCATCGGGTGCACTAACCTGCCCCGATGCCGATGCGCTACCTGCTCTCGATCGTGATCGGAACCGTGCTCGTGTTCGCGTGGGGTGGCTTCGCGTGGGCGGGCGGCCTGTACGAGCGCTTCCTGCACCCGATGCCGGGTGGTGACGCGATCGTGCGCGCGCTCGACGACGCGGCCGCGACCAGCGGCATGTACGTCTACCCATCGGCACCCGAGCCCGACGCCGCGCGCACGCAGGTCGAGCGCGAGAGCATGGAGAAGGCCCGCGCGGAGCAGTTCCGCAGGGGCCCGATCGTGATGATGGCGCTGACGAAGGGCGGACAGGACCCCGAGGATCCGCGCATGTTCGTGCGCGGCATCCTGGTCGAGTTCTTCGCCACCGCCATGCTCGTGGCGGCCGTGGGTCTCGCTGGCAGCGCGCACGGCCGCCTTCGCCGCTTCCTCGCGCTCGAGGCGATGGTGGTGTTCATGGCGCTCTCCACGCACATGGTGGTCTGGGCCTTCATGAGCGCGCCCAACGAGTGGACCGCGGTGATGGTGTTCGACAGCTTCGTCGGCTGGACCCTCGCGGGCCTGCCCGCGGTCTTCCTGCTGCGCGCGCGTCGCCCCGGCGACACGCTGCCCGCCTGAGCGGCGCGCGGGCGGCGGCGCTTTTCCTACCATCCTCGCCATGGCCGTCACCCACCAGGGCCCGAAGGGCACGCGCGACTTCTACCCCGACCTGATGGCGGTGCGCCGTCACATCGAGGGCGCGTGGCGACACGCCAGCATCGACTGCGGCTTCGACGAGATCGAGGGCCCGACCTACGAGCACCTCTCGCTGTACACGGCGAAGAGCGGCCCCGGGATCGTGAACGAGCTGTTCAGCTTCCGGCGCGCTGGCGGCGATGACGACTACGCGCTGCGCCCCGAGTTCACGCCCACGCTGGCGCGCATGGTCGCCGCGAAGGCGGGCAGCCTGCCGCTGCCGGTGAAGTGGTTCGCGATCCCGGTGCACTTCCGCGCCGAGCGTCAGCAGCGCGGCCGCCTGCGCGAGTTCGTGCAGTGGAACGTCGACCTGCTTGGCGTGGAGGGCGCGGCCGCCGACGCCGAGGTGATCGGCTGCGCGGTGCTCGCGCTCGAGCGCCTCGGGCTGAAGCCGACCGACGTGCGCGTGCGCCTCTCGC
This sequence comes from Phycisphaerales bacterium, assembly GCA_049318245.1. Lineage (GTDB taxonomy): Bacteria > Planctomycetota > Phycisphaerae > Phycisphaerales > SM1A02 > SYAC01. The sequence goes on from JBMOGS010000005.1 coordinate 47,967, forward strand.
ACCGCGGTGCGGTGGGCGCGGCGCTCGCAGCGGCTGGCGTGCCCTCGGAGCGCACTGGCGACGCGTTCGAGCTGCTCGATCGCCGCGACAAGCTCGAGCCGGCCGAGTTCGAGCGGCGCGCGGCGGCGCTGGGGCTCACCCCCGAGGCCCGCGCGCGCTTCGAGTCGATCGCGGCGGCCAAGCTTCCGGTCGACACGTCCGCGGGCACGCTCGCGGCGAGGCTCGGCGTGCCGGAATCCGCGCTCGAGCCCGCGATCACGCTCGCCGAGCGCCTTCGCGCGATGGACCTCGCGCCATGGTGCGAGTGGGACTTCGGCATCGTGCGCGGCCTCGCCTACTACACCGGCACCGTGTTCGAGCTGCACGAGGCGAGCGGTGGCGAGCGCGCGGTGGCGGGCGGCGGCCGCTACGACGGGCTGGTGGAACTCTTCGGCGGCCCGAAGATGCCCGCGATCGGCTTCGGCATGGGCGACGTGGTGCTCGGTCTCGTGCTCGGCGACCGCGGCCTGCTGCCGAAGGACGCCCTCGCGCTTCTGCCGCGGCCGGACGCCTTCCTGATCAGCGACGGCAGCGAGGCGGCCGAGCGCGCGATGCCGCACCTGCTCATGCAGATGCGCCGCGTGGGTCTGCACGCGCGCAGCAACTGGAAGGCCACGCGCAACGTCGGCAAGCTGCTGGGCGACGCGGCGAAGGCGCGCGCGCGCTTCGCCGTGATCCTTGGCGCCGAGCTCGCGCAGGGCGCCGTGGCGCTGAAGGACCTCGACGGCGGGGCGCAGGAACTCGTGCCACTGGCGCAGGTGGCTGCGCGCCTTGCCGGAGCGCCGCGTCCGTGAGCGCCCGCCTGCTGATCGTGGCGGCCACGTCGAAGGAGGCCGAGGCGCTCGGCTGCTCCAAGGCGCACGTGATCGTGAGCGGCATCGGCCGCACGAACGCCGCCGCGGCCACGACGGCCGCGCTGCTGGAGGAAGGTCCCTTCGATGGCGCGCTGAGCGTGGGCATCGCGGGCGCGCTGCCCGGTTCCCTGCTGCAGCCTGGCGAGGTCGTCGTTGCGAGCGCCTGCGTGTACATGGAGGAAGGCCTCCAGACGCCGGCCGGCTTCGTCGACACCGCGGCCCTGGGCTTTCCGCTGGGCGACTTCTCGGGCAACAGCGTCCCGACCGACCCACGACTCACCGCCTTCCTGCCGGGGCCGCTGCATCGGGGGGTGATCGCGACCGTGGCCACCTGCAGCGGCACCGACGCGCTGGCCGCCGAGGTGGAGCGTCGCACCGGGGCGCTCGCCGAGGCGATGGAGGGCGCGGCGGTGGTGCATGCGGCGCACAGGCTCGGCATTCCCGGTGGCGAGGTGCGTGTCATCTCGAACTCGACCGGCGATCGCGAGCGTCAGCGCTGGGACATGGCACGCGCCATGACCGCGCTCCACGCGCTGGGCGCTCGACTTGAGGCCGCCGCGCGCGGCTAGGTTCCGTCCGACCGAACCTGTCCGTCGTTGCGCGCGGGCGCGGCGCGCTCGATCGCGTCGAAGGCGGCGCGGAAATCCGCACCGCCAAGACCGGCGTCGATGGCACGAAGGCGGTTCAGCCGCATGCGCGCGCGCTCGTCGAAGCGATCGGCCGCGTGCAGGATCTGCAGTTGCCGCAACTGGCTGAGCCACCACGCGCGGTCCTGCACGGCCTCGTCGCCACCCATCTCGCGACCAGCGAGCAACCGGCGGTGGATGCCCATCGCCTCGCTCCATCGGGACTCGCCTCCGAGCGCGAAACTCGCCTCGGCCATGCCCTGCAGCGGTTCCAGCGCATCCGGCTGAAGTTGGAGCGCCTGCGCGTAGGCCTCCCGCGCGAGTTCCGGCTCACCGGCGAGCCGCAGCAGGTCTCCGATCCGCGACCAATCCGAGGCCGCCACCGCCGCCGAGGCTCGCACCGCCGCCGCGAGTCGACGCGCGCGTGCGGCACCCGCGCCAGCCGCCTTCGGAAGCTCCACCGGAAGCCGCTGCGCGGGCACATGACGAGCCGCGTGCGCGACCGCTGCGGCGCTCACCGCGTCGGCCTTCGCGGCGGCGATCTCGCTGTCGGCCAGCACGTCGCGATCCAGTTCGGCCAGCGCACCAACCCGTGCGGCAAGTCGAAGATCGGCGGCCCGTCCCGGCACCGGTGGAGCCGCGGAGGCAAGCGCCTCCAGCGATTCCTGCGGCCTGCCCGCCTGCAACGCGGTCCATGCACGCGCGCTCGCCAGCCGCGCACGGAGGCCTTCCACGACCGGATCGGCCGGCGCGGGCAGCAGGGGATCCATCGCCTTCAGTTCGCAGGCGCGCGACTCGGCGGCGGCCTCGGCGGCGAGCACCTGACGTTCAAGCTGCCAGAGTGCCTGGTCGGCGTGTTCGGGGTAGCCCGCAAGGCCCAGCGCCACCGCGTGCTCGAGTCGCTGTCGTGCGGCCGTGTCCGCGCCGTCGGCGGCGCGGTCCAGTTCACGGGCGATGCGCACGGCGAGCGACATCGCGGGCGCACTGGATGGATCCAGCGGGAAACCACGCGCCAGCGCAAGGGAGCGGTCGGCGGCCTCCGCCCAGCGGTCCGCCGCCATGTCGATGCGCGCGAGCGTGCGAAGCGCCCCCGCGCGCAGCGAGGCCGGCGCCTGCGGATCCTCGGCGAGCCTCGCCAGCGCGTCCGTGAGAGGCTCGACGGGCTGGCCGGCATCGAGCGCATGCTGCGCGGCGCCGAGGATCGCCATCGGCTCGCCGTCCGGCAGTGGCGTTCCGTCGCGAAGCACCTGTGCAAGTCGCGCCATGGCGAGGTCGCGCACCTCGCCGGCCTGGTCGGACTTGGTTCGGCGCAGCAGATTGGTGAAGGGAGAGGTCCACGCCAGCAGTCCGCTCGAGGGCGCGCCTCCCGTCTCGCCCTCGGCCTGTCTTCGCAGTCGCGCCTCGAGCTCCGCGATCGCGAGCTGTCGCGCGGTGGTGCCCGAGCCGCGGAGCACGCTGGCAGCCTCGGCCGCGCTGGCAGGCCCTCGCAGCAGTCCCGCGGCGCGCAACGCGGCAAGATCCGCGAGGGTCGTCAGTGCCTCATCCTCGCCCGCCTTCTGTCGCGCGAGCGACAGGAACCGGTTCGCCGCGCGCTCCTCGCCGATGCGCGCGGCCGTCAGGCCGGCGTACCGCGCGACCACGCTGGCGGTGCGATCGTCAAGCTCGGGCAGCAGCGTGTCGATGCGCGCGATGGCCGACTCCGCAAGGGCGCGCCGGCGACCCGCGTCGAACTCCGCCATCTCGACCTGCAGCACGTCCGCGAGCGCGCGCACCAGCGGAATGCGGCGCGGCCGCTCGACCGTCGTGAGGCGCTCGACCAGGGGCGGGGGTGCCGCATCGGCGCCGGCGCGGTCCAGCACCGCCTTGGCAGCCAGTTCCGCCTGCTCCGCGGCGGCCGCCATGTCGACGGCGAGCCTGCGCACGCGCCGTCGCGCGTCGGGACCGGCCAGACCGTAGAGCGTGCGGTCCACGTCGCCGCCGGCGGGCAGGGCCACGGTGAAGCAGTCCTCCGCCTGATCCGCCAGCCACACCGGCACGCGCGGATCGTTCGCGTTCGCACGGACAAGTTCCGCGCGTGCAGCCAGCATCGCGTCGGCCGCCTTGCGCTGGCCCGCCTCGGTGGCCTCGGTCTGCACGCGACGCTTCAGGTTCTCCACCGATGCCAGCGACGCGTCGATGCTCGACGCGTCCTGCGCCCATGCGCCCAGGGCGATGCCGAGCGCGCACGCGAACGCCGCCCACCGACTCATCGCGGCCTCGCGAAGCTGACGCGGGTGTAGCCGGCGCGCGTGATGGCGTTGAAGGCGGCCACCGTGTCCTCCCATGGCGCGTCGGCCGAGGGCGCCAGCTCGATCGGGTGGTCCGCGGCGAAGATCCCCGCGGGATTCTCGGGACCGTACCGGCGCGAGGCGAGCAGGAAGCCGAGTTCCTCGGGATCCTCGGGCTGCGGCATCGGCGCCAGCACCTGCACGCGCGTGCGCGCATCCTCGCGACGCAGCTCCACGCGCAGCGGCGGTTCGTCCAGTGCCAGCGCGTCCGCGGGCATCGCGCCGCCGCGCTCCGAGAGGTCCGCGCGCAGCAGGCCCTCCTTGTCCAGCGCCTTGGTGGTGCACACGAAGAACACCAGGAGCAGGAAGGTCACGTCGATCATCGGCGTCAGGTTCAGCTGCAGGCCGCCGCGGGCGCGTCGCTTGGCGCGCGTCTCGCGAAGTCGCCGATCCGCGTCCTCGTCACGGGCCACCCGGGCGCCGGACATCACGCCCTCGCGCAGGCGGCGCAGGTGCGCGGCGATCGTCGCGGGATCGTTCACGATCGTGGCTCCGGCTGCACGGCCACGCGAAGGCGCGCGGGCGTGCCGGGATTGGCCCGGGTGGCCGCGCGTCCCACCATCTCGATGGCCGGCGCGATGTCCGCGTAGCGCAGGTCGGCATCGGCGCGCAGGTGCACCTCGACCGAGGGTTGCGCGCGCAGCGCCTGCGTGATCGCCTCGCCCAGCGCCGCGAGCCCCGCCGCGTCGGGCGCATGTTCCGCTCCCGCGAATCGCCATGCACGCACGCGTCCCGAGCCGTCGGAGAGCGCGTTCACCACGCAGCGCGGCTCGCGCCCGGGCGAGCTGGCCGCACTTGGCGAGGGCTTGGGAAGTTTCATCGGCACCAGGTCGGTGGCGCCGATCTGCGACACGAGCACGAAGAAGACGATGAGCAGCATCGCCATGTCGATGAGCGGCGTCATCGCGGCCTCGGGCCGCGCGGGTCCTCGTGTGAAGACGCTCCTCACGCGGCGGGCCGGAAGCGGGCGATGGCGCGCTCGACGCGGCGCACGCATTCCAGCGTGGCGGCATCGACGGTGTTGCGGATCGCGGCGTAGGCGCTCAGCGCGGGAATCGCGATGAGCAGTCCCCAGAAGGTGGTGACCAGCGCGGTGCCGATGCCCGAGGCGAGCATGACGGGATCGGCGTTGCCGCCGGTGCCGGCGATCGTCTGGAACGCGACGATCATGCCGTAGACCGTGCCGAACAGGCCGATCATCGGGCTCACCTGTCCCAGCACGTTCAGCCACTCGAGCCGTCGGAAGCGTCGCACCGCGGCCTCCTCGCCCGCCTGCTCCGCCGCGCGCAGCATCGCGGCGTGGCCCGCGCCCGCCTGCTCCAGCGCCGAACGCAGCACCAGGCTGTAGTCGCTCGCCTCGGCGCGCACCAGCTGCACGGCCTCCGCGTCGCTGCCCGCCTCGATCAATCCCTCCACCTTGCCGGCGAAGCGCTCGGGCAGGATGTGGCGGCGGCGGTTCACGCTCCAGAGCACGCCCATCATCGACACGTTCACCACGCTCAGCGCGATCAGCAGCCAGATCATCGCGCTGCCGACCCACTCCACGCGCGTCTGCCCGTCCGCGCCGGTCTCGGTGGTGTAGAAGAAGATGCTGCCGAAGCCCTGGCCCGCGGCGGCGGTGGCGACGGGAAGCAGCAGGGCGGCGAGGGCGATCGATCGTCGTTGCATGATGGAGTCCTTCATCGGTCGGGGTCCAGGCCGAGCTCGGCGCGGCCAAGGTAGCGGTATCCGTCGGCGCCGCCATGCTCGCTGGCAAGACGCTGCAGCGTGCCGATGGGATCGGGGTCGAGGAACTGGATGCACTGGATGCGCACGGGGCGCCGGCCGGTGGCCGGGTCCTTCGGATTCAGCCGATCGAGATCGTCGAGCAGCGCGCGCTCGGAGATCTCGAACTCGCCCGCGCCGGTGATGTCGGCGGAGAGCAGGAAGATGATCTCCGGCTTCAGCGCCAGCGCGGCCTCGATCGCCGCGATCGGATTGCTGCGGCCCGTGGGCACGACCTTCGCGTCGATCCACTTCATCGCCTCGGACAGGCGCTCGGGCGTGGCGGGCTGCAGCGCACCACCCGGCGGCACCGTGAGTGCCTCGCCACGCTGGATGAAGATGATGCCGAAGTTCTGGCGCGGATCGAGCTTCATCACGCTGCGGCGCAGTTCCTCCAGCACCTGCGGGAAGCTGCCCACCAGGCTGCCGCTCGCGTCGACCACGTAGACGATGCGCCGCGCGTTCGTGGCGCGCAGGCCCACGAAGTCCACCTGGATCGGGCGCGACTCGCCGCCCAGCTTGCTCATGCGGTGCGCCGCGAGCGACAGCGACGGTTCCGCGCGACGCATCGCGGCCAGCGCCTGCTCGGCGGCCGCGCGGAGTTCCTGCGCGGCCAGCGGTTCCTGCGGCTTGGGTTCCGTGGCGCGTGGCGCGCGCGCCGTGTCGGCCAGGGTGCTGGTGGGCGCGTACACCGGACGCTGGAAGTCCATCACCAGGGCGGGGGGTGGCGCGGGCTTGGTGGCGAAGTGCGCGGCCGTCGCCGCGAACACGATCACCGCCACGGCAAGTCCGCCATGCAGGCCCATCGAGGTGACCCACGCGAAGATCGACGCGAGACGCCGCCGTCCGATGGGCTCGCCACCCATCTGGCGCACCACGCGCGGGTCGATCGATCTCTCCATGGATCCCTGCGTCGGCATGCGGACTCGAGAGGTTCAGGCCGGTGGTGCAGCGGGCTTGCCGCCACCCTTGCCGGACTTCTTGCGACCACCCAGCATTCGATCGATCGAGGGAGCGCCCGGTCCGAGCAGGGTCAGTGAAATCGGCAGCAGCGTGGCCGCAAGCCACGCGGCGGCAAGCTGCGACTGTGCCGCGGTCCAGTTCCAGGGCAGTCGGGTTCCGAGTGCGGGCCACACGACCGTCCACAGGGTCATCGCGCCGATCCATGCCAGCGGCGCCGCGAACAGCCGCGCGAAGAAGCCCAGCAGCACGGCCACCGATCCGACCAGTTCCACGATCGCCACCGCCCAGGCCACCGTCACCGGCGCGGGCACCTTCATCGCGTCAAGACGCAGCGCGATCCGGTTGAGTGCGCGGAAGCTCGTGCCGTCCTCGGGCTCCGGCTGCGGCGCCGGCTCCGAGCGCATCGATGCGGGCTTCGTGTCCTTGCGATCCAGCATCTTCTCGAAGGGTGCGGCGGGGGAGCCGAGCGACTCGATGCGCTGCGCCTCGTCCGCGGTGAAGCGTTCCGTGCCGAAGAGCGCGTGCGCGCCCGCCGGCAGGAAGACCACGCACACGATGAGTCGCGCGAAGATCTGGGTCAGGTTCTGTGCCACGCGCGGCGCTGCCTCCATGCGGTTCGGCGGTCCGTTGCAGTCACGAACCACCCGCCGTGCGCGGCATCCTAACGGCAAGTCCCGCTGGGGAAGGTGCTACGATCGCGAGGCCGCGCGGGCGTGGCGGAATGGCAGACGCGCTGGATTTAGGTTCCAGTGGGCGAAAGCCCGTACAGGTTCAAGTCCTGTCGCCCGCATTCCGATCACGCCCTCCGGACCCGCGATGCCCAACCACCCGACGCAACCCGAATGGTCACCGGACTCCTGGCGCGCGCTCCGGGCCGCCCAGCAGCCCGCGTATCCGGACCCCGCGGAGCTCGAGGCCGCGGTGACCGAGCTGGGCAGCCTGCCGCCGCTCGTGACCAGCTGGGAGGTCGAGGCGCTCACGCAGCAGATCGCCGAGGCGCAGGAAGGCAGGCGCTTCCTGCTGCAGGGTGGCGACTGCGCGGAGACCTTCGATGAATGCCGCAGCCCGTCGATCGCCAGCAAGCTGAAGATCCTGCTGCAGATGAGCCTGGTGCTCACGCATGGAAGCGGCAAGCCCGTCATCCGCGTGGGCCGTTTCGCCGGCCAGTACGCCAAGCCACGCACCGATGACAGCGAGACGCGCGACGGCACCTCGCTGCCCGCCTACCGCGGCGACATCGTGAACGCGCCCGATTTCACGCCGCAGGCGCGCCGCCCCGATCCGTGGCGCATGGTGCAGGCGCACGCGCGCAGCGCGATCACGCTGAACTTCATCCGCTCGCTGGTCGACGGCGGCTTCGCCGACCTGCACCATCCCGAGTACTGGGATCTGGACTTCGTGCAGCACAGCCCGCTGCGCGACGAGTACCACCGAATCACGCACGAGATCGGGCAGAGCCTGCGCTTCATGGAGACGCTCGCGGGCGCCCCCGTGCACGAGATGCGCCGCGTGGACTTCTTCACCAGCCACGAGGGGCTGCTGCTTCCAAGCGAGTCCGCGCAGACCCGTCGCGTGCCCCACAAGCAGGGCTGGTGGGATCTCAGCACGCACCTGCCGTGGATCGGCTACCGCACGGCGGTGCCCGGCGAAGCCCACGTCGAGTTCTTCCGCGGCATCCGCAACCCGGTGGGCCTGAAGGTCGGTCCTGGCACCACGCCGCAGCGGCTCGTGGAGCTGCTGGCCGCGCTGAACCCCTCCGACGAGCCCGGCAAGATCGTGCTCATCCACCGCTTCGGCGCGCATGAGATCGCCAAGGGACTTCCGCCGCTCATCGCCGCGGTGCAGGCCGCGCGGCGTCGCGTGCTGTGGATCTGCGACCCGATGCACGGCAACACCGACCGCGTGACCATTCCCTCGGGACCGCACGCCGGCACGCAGGTGAAGACGCGCAAGTTCGACCACATCCTGGCCGAGGTCGAGCAGGCCTTCGAGATCCACCGCATGAAGGACTCGGTGATGGGGGGCGTGCACTTCGAGCTGACCGGCGAGGAAGTGACCGAGTGCACCGGCGGCGCGCGCGGCCTCTCCGACGAGGGCCTGATGGCCGCCTACCGCAGCCGCGTGGATCCGCGTCTCAACTACGAGCAGGCGCTGGAGATGGCGCTTCGGATCGCGCGTCGCCTCGCCCGTTGAGGCGGTCGGCGGCGCAGGCCGGATCGCGCTACATTCCTCGACCTCCATGCCCCGCCAGAACCGACGCGTGGTCATCACCGGCATCGGCCCGATTGCCCCCACGGGACTCGGCATCGACGCGATCTGGTCGGCGCTCCTCGAGGGCCGCTCCGGCGTTGGTCCGTGCTCGATCTTCGACATCTCCGGCTTCCGCTGCCCGTTCGTGGCGCAGTTGCCGGCGGACCGCTTCGACGTGAAGCAGGTGGTGCCGAAGAGCTACCGCAAGGCCACCAAGGTGATGAGCCGCGACATCGAGCTGGCGGTGGGTGCGGCGTACGAGGCCGTGCGCGCCGCAGGCCTGATCACGAAGGCGCACGAGCCCGCCGACGGCAAGGTCACGATTCCCGCGGACCGCATGGGCTGCCACATCGGCGCGGGCCTGATCGCCGCCGAGGAGAACGAGCTCACCGCCGCGCTGGCCACCAGCCGCAAGGCCGACGGGGGCTTCGACATCGCCGCGTGGGGCGCCACCGGCATGCAGAACCTCACGCCGCTGTGGATGCTGAAGTACCTGCCCAACATGCTGGCCTGCCATGTCACGATCTGCCACGACTGCCAGGGACCGTCGAACACCATCACCTGCGGCGAGGCCAGCGCGCTGCTGTCGGTGGGCGAGAGCATGCGCGTGATCGGTCGCGGTGCGGCCGACGCGTGCCTGTCGGGTGGCGCCGAGAGCAAGGTGAACCTCATGGCGATCCTGCGCCAGCAGTTCGCGGGCCGCCTTGCCCAGGCGACGGCAAGCGACGACCCCGCGCGCATCGTGCGGCCCTTCGCGAAGGACGCGATCGGCGGGGTGGCGGGCGAGGGTGGCGGCATCCTGGTGCTCGAGGCCGCGGAGACCGCGAAGGCGCGCGGCGCGACGGCGCTCGCGGAACTTGCGGGTTTCGGCGCCAGCCAGAGCTTCTGCGCGGACACCGTGGGCGCGGATCCGGGCCGCGATGGCGAGGGCATCGCCGACGCGATGCGCGCCGCGCTCGATGACGCGGGCGTGAAGCCCGACCAGGTGGACGCGGTCGTTCCGTTTGGCTGTGGCGCGCCGGCACTCGACGCCGCCGAAGCCGCAGCCATCCGCGGCGTGTTCGGCGCGCGCGCGGCCCAGGTGCCGCTCGTCACGATCTCCACCGTCACCGGAAACTGCGGCGCAGGCTTCGGCGCCGTGGCCGCCAGCGTGGCCGTGCAGGCGCTGCGCACCGGCATGCTGCCCGCGCGCGTGAATGGAGACGCGAGCCAGGGCCTGGATGCGGCGCCGGTCGCCGCACGCAAGGCCGACCTGAAGACCGTCGTCGTGTACACGCCGAGCCTGGGCGGCCAGAACGCCGCCATCGTGCTGCGGAGAGCCTCATGAGCGAGCCACGCATCGTCGTCACCGGCATCGGCTGGGTCACCGGCCTTGGCCACTCGATCGAGAGCGTGTGGAAGCGCCTGCTCGCCGCCGACAGCGGCATGGAGCCCACGACGCGCTTCGACGCGCGCACGTTCCCGACCAGTTTCGCCGCCGAGGTGAAGAAGGACTTCGACTTCCGAACCTTCGTGAAGGATCCCGCGGTGCACGCCACCGCCGGCCTGAACAGCCAGTTCGCGCTCGGCGCGGCCAGTCAGGCGTGGAAGCAGAGCGGTCTGGACGTGAAGCCCCCGAAGGATCCGCGCCGCGTGGGCCTGTACCTCGGCGCCGGCGAGGGCGTGCTCGACTTCGACAACTACGTCGCCACCATGCTGCACGCGTGGGACGGCGCCGCGGGCAAGGTCGACGGCGTGAAGTGGGCCGCCCGCGGGCTCGCCTGCATGGATCGCCTGAAGGAGATCGAGCAGGAGCCGAACATGCCGCTGGCGCATCTGGCGCGCGAGTTCAACTGCCGCGGTCCCGCCTACAACTGCCTGACCGCCTGCGCGGCCAGCACGCAGGCGATCGGCGAGGCCTTCAGCATCCTTCGCCGCGGCGACGCCGACGTGATGATCAGTGGCGGCACGCACACGATGATCCACCCGCTCGGCGTGACGGGCTTCAACCGCCTCACCGCCCTCAGCGAGCGCAAGGGCGACCCCACCGAGGCGAGCCGCCCGTTCAGCGTGGATCGCGGCGGCTTCGTGATGGGCGAGGGCAGCGGCATGGTGATCCTGGAGACGCTCGAGCACGCCATGGCGCGGGGCGCCACGCCGCTGGCCGAGGTCACGGGCTATGGCTCGAGCTGCGACGCTTACCGCATCACCGACATCCAGCCCGAGGGCCGTGGTGCCGCCGTGGCCATGCTCGAGGCGCTGCGCCAGGCCGGCATCGATCCGCACGCGCGCGACGCGCAGGGCCGCCCGCCGATCCAGTACATCAGCGCGCACGGCACCGGCACGAAGGAGAACGACTCCATCGAGACGAAGGCCGTCAAGCGCGTCTTCGGCGACATGGCGAAGGAGATCCCCATGAGCTCGATCAAGAGCATGATGGGGCACCTGATCGCCGCGGCGGGCTCGGTGGAGTTCATCACGTGCGTGCTGGCGATCCGCGACGGCATGCTGCCGCCCACGCGCAACCTGAAGAATCCCGATCCCGAGCTCGACCTCGACTACGTGCCCAACCAGGCGCGCGCGGCGAAGGTCGACGTCTGCCTGTCGAACAACTTCGGTTTCGGCGGCCAGAACGACGCACTTGTCGTGACGCGCTTCCGCGGATGATCGCACCCGCGCCAAGCCGGGCGCCAGTTTCCCTGCCTCGAAGGCTCGTGCGCACCACGCTCGTGGGGCTGCTGGTGCTGCTGCCGGTGCTGGGCGTGTGCGCGTCGCTCGCGCTGCGCACCCCCGCATGGTGGTCGCCGATTCCGCGCTCCGACCCGGCCGCCGCCGAGCGTGGCGCGCAGGTCGAGCAGGCGCTGGTGTCGGAGTTCACCCGCGTGCGCGCGGATGCGCCGGAGTGGTCGATCCGCATCGAGCAGCGCGACGCGAACGCATGGCTGGCCACGCGCCTTCCGGCGTGGCTGGAGAGTCGCGGACTGCCGCAGGCGGGGCCCGTGCAGGCGCTGATGGGGCCGGGCTGGATGCGCGTGGGCGTGGCGTTGCCGCAGGCGATCGTGTGGTGGCAGGCCTCGCCAGTCGCGCAGGCGGGGGGCTGGAGGCTGGAGGGATTGCGCATGGGCGCCGGGCGGCTGCCGCTGCCGGGTTTCAGCGCCGCGACGCTTCCAGGGCTCGATCGAGCCAGGCTGGATGGCCCGATCCGGTTGGCGGATGGCCGCCAGGTGCGGGTTCTGGACCTGGAAGTTCTCCCTGGCGAGGTGCGATTGAGACTCCGCACGGAGCCCGCGCAGGCTTCCGGACGCTGAACGGGCCGCGCCGTCGGTCGCACACGCGGCTGGATGACGGAATTTCGCCGGTGAAATCTTGTGCGGGCCGCAACCGCATGTGATCGTGGCTCGGACATCACTGCACACTCTTCACCCCGCGTGGAGAGGGAGAGAAGGAGGAGCCGCAAGGCTCAGGGATATGTCATGCGCTTCGGGAAAGGCGCATGACGACAGCCCCGCCTGGGAGAGGCGGGGCGGGGACGGACCGAATCAGCGGCGGGTTCCGCGCAGCGGGCCCGCGAGAGAGGAAATGGAAAAGAGGATGCGCAATCTTCGCGTCATCACATCCTTGGCACTGATCGGATGCGGGCTGGGCCTCGCGAACACCGCGACCGCGGATGTCGTGCTGCTCACGCAGGAGCGCTCCGCGACGGCCTTCAACGGCACGACGACGCGTTCGTCGAGCGCCGCTGGATTCTCCGACTTCTCCGCCAATCGTCTCTTCTACCAGTCGGGCTTGAACGGCTACTGGAACGGTGCCGCGCAGTACTCCACGTTCCTGCCGGACGGCAGCACGGGCACGGGCCAGTCGATCTACGCGGAAGGTTCGGTGCGCTCGGAGGCCTTCGGAACCTTCATGCCGACCACGACCTGGACGGCCAGCACGGTCTTCAAGACGAGCTTCCAGGTTGGCTCGACCTCGCAGTTCATCAACCTGTTCGTCTCCACGAACGCGTCCGGCAGCGGTTCCGTGATGGCCAGCCTGAAGCAGGGCTCCAGCACCCTGTGGACGCTCACCGGCGCGGGCAACGAGAACGTTGTCCGAACACTTTCGGCGGGCACCTACACCCTGGAACTCACCGCGGCGAGCTCGCTCGACAGCGCCGGCCTCGGCGGCGACGCGCTCTTCCAGATCGGCGTTGGATTCAGCGCCGTCCCCGGCCCCTCGGCCCTGTGCATGGTCGCGTTGAGCGCCTTCCTGCGCCGACGACGCACCTGAGCCGAAATGAAATTCTGGTCTCGTGGGCGGGAACCACGGGATCGCAGTGAACCACTCCCCGTGACGCACCCGTGGCCTCTGGCCGCGGGTGCGTTTGTTTTGGCCGCGCTAGACTCCCCGCCTCGGCCCGGCGGGCCGCCACACCATGCCCCAGATCACGATCAACGGCGTCAAGCACGAGTTCAACAAGGGCGAGACCATCCTGCAGGTCGCCCTTCGCGCCGAGCAGGAGATTCCGCACTACTGCTGGCACCCCGGCCTCTCGGTCGTTGCGAGCTGCCGCATCTGCCTGGCCGAGGTGTGGAACCCCGACGCGAAGACCGGCAAGCTGATTCCCGCGACCAAGCTCAGCCCGACCTGCCAGACCCCCGCGATGGACGGGCAGGTCGTCTACACCGACAGCCCCAAGAGCGTGGCGAACCAGAAGGCGGTGATGGAGTTCCTCCTGATCAACCATCCGGTCGACTGCCCGGTGTGCGACCAGGCGGGCGAGTGCCACCTGCAGGACTACAGCTACCAGTACGGCCGTGGCGAGAGCCGCTTCCAGGAGGCGAAGAACAAGCGCCCCAAGAAGGACGTGGGCCCGAACGTGCTGCTGTACAGCGACCGCTGCATCATGTGCACGCGCTGCGTTCGCTTCACGCGCGAGGTGACCGGCACCGGCGAGCTGATGGTGCAGGGCCGCGGCAGCGTCGAGGAGATCGACGTGTTCCCCGGCCTGGCCCTCGACAACGAGCTCTCGGGCAACGTGGTGGACATCTGCCCGGTGGGCGCGCTGCTCGACAAGGACTTCCTGTTCCAGCAGCGCGTGTGGTTCCTGACCAAGACCGCCAGCGTGGACGGCCTGACGGCCAGCGGCGACAACATCAGCGTGGAGCACCACGATGGCCGCGTGTACCGCGTGAAGCCGCGGGAGAACACCGAAGTCAACAAGTGGTGGATCACGGACGAGGTGCGCTACGGCTGGAAGTTCGTGCACCGCGAGGATCGGCTCAAGCTGCCCGCGATCCAGGGTCGTGACGCGTTCGCGCTCGAGCAGGCACCCGAAGCCTGGGAAGCCGGCCTGGCGAAGGCCAACGACCTCGTGGGTGGCGCGGCGCGCTCCGGCAAGCGGCTGGGCCTGCTGGTCAGCCCGATGTTGAGTTGCGAGGACGCCTACCTGCTGGCGAAGTGGGTGCTGGCGCAGGATCCGCAGGCGGAGCTCGCCGTGGGCCCCGTGCCCGTGCACGGCTCCGACAAGGCCTTCCCCGGTGGTTTCACCATGTACGCCGAGAAGGCGCCCAACGCGCGCGGCGTGCGCCGGGTGCTCGAGGCGCTGGCGAAGGGCCGCGCCGTGCACGACGCGACCGCCTTCGAGAAGGCGCTCGCTGCCCGCACGATCGGCACGGCCGTGATCACCGGCAACTATCCGAGCGACTGGGTTGGCGCGGGCCTGCGTGATGCGCTCTCGCAGGTGCCGTTCCTGCTTGTCGACACGCTGCCGACCTCGCTGACGCCGCTGGCGCAGGTGGTGCTGCCCGGCGCCGTGTGGCTGGAGAAGGCCGGCTCCTTCGAGAATGCGAAGGGTCGCCTGCAGGGCTTCGATCGCGCCGTCCAACCAACCGACTTCGCCAAGGGCGAATGCCAGATCGCGCTGGACCTGCTTGCAGGCCGCGACGGCATGCGCGCCGTCGCGTTCGATGCCGCCGCCGTCCGGGCCGAGATGGCCCGTGTGCCGGGTCTGGAGCGCTTCGCCACCGAGCACCATGCGACCCCCGCGAAGGCCGCGGCGGAAAGCGACATGGTGCTGGTGGAGCTGTGACCGGGGGCGGTCCCTCCATCGAGCACGTGCACGCGCCTGCGCGCCACCCCGCGCGTGAGGTGTGGTCGCAGGCATGGCCCACCGTGCTCACGATGCTGAGCTTCACGGTGATGCAGTTCGTGGACTCGCTCATGGTGTCGAAGGTGGGTCCGCTTCAGGTGGCGGCGCAGGGCAACGGCGGCATCTGGGCCTTCACGCCGCAATCGTTCCTGTTCGGGTTCCTGTCGGTGGTGAACACCTTCGTCGCCCAGAGCGTGGGCGCGGGCCGGCGCGACGCGATCGCGGGCTACGGATGGGCGGGCATCCATCTGGCGCTCGCGAGTTGGGTGGTGGTCATGATCCCGTGGTCGCTGGCGTTGCCATGGTTCTTCGAGTCGCTCGGTCACTCTCCGGAACTGCGCGCGCTGGAGCTGCAGTACGCCCTGGTGCTGAGTTACGGCTCGATCGCCGGCCTGCTGGGCAAGGCGATGAGCAACTTCTTCTTCGGACTGCAGCGCCCGCGCCTGATCACCGTGGCCGCCATCTCGGGCAACGTGGTGAACGTGCTGCTGAACTACGTTCTCATCTACGGCGAGAGGGGCCTGGAGGACTGGGGCTGGCCCGGTGTGCCGGGCGTGCCCGCGCTGGGCGTGTTCGGTGCGGCGATCGCCACCGTGTGCGGCACGCTGGTCGAGGCGTGCGTGCCGCTGGCGGTGTTCCTGTTTGGCCGGCTGGCGAAGGAGCTCGACACGTGGCATGCCGCGCGACCGAGGGCGTCGGCGTTGCGTGGCCTCATGCGCCTGGGCTGGCCCGTCAGCGTGCAGTTCGGCAACGAGATCATCTGCTGGGCGATCTTCATGACGGTGCTCGTGGGTCACTTCGGGGAACTTCATCTGACCGCGGGCTGGAGCACGCTGCGATACATGCACCTTTCGTTCATGCCTGCCGTGGGGTTCAGCGTGGCCACCACCGCGCTCGTGGGCCGCTACATCGGCGCGGGCAAGCCGGACCTTGCCGCCAACCGCGCGCACTGGGCGCTCGGCATGGCGATCGTCTACATGACCGTGTGCGGGCTTGCGATGGCGATCTGGCGGGACGCGCTCGTCGGCGTGTTCGTGGACGCCGACGACGCCGCGATCGCCGCCGAGGTGATCGCGATCGGTTCGCGCCTGATGATCTGCGCGGCGATCTTCCAGACGTTCGACGCGGTGGGCATCGTCTACACGGGCGCCCTGCGCGGGGCGGGGGACACGCTCGTGCCCGGCGTCGCCACCATCGTGCTCAGCTGGAGCCTGATCGTCGCGCTTGGGGCCTGGCTGGCGTGGAACCGGCCCGAATGGACCAGCGTGGGGCCCTGGGTGGGAGCCAGCGTCTACATCATCGTCTACGGCGTGTGGATGGCGCTCCGGTTCGAGCGGGGGGCCTGGCGTCGGATCCGCCTGCTGGAGCCGACCGCGCCGCCGCGGTAGACTGTTCGGCCGTCCGTTTCACTTCCGTACCCCACGAATTTCAGTCAGGGAGAGCCATGGCCAACGCAGGTCTCGACACCGTCATCGGAGCCAACCGCAACGATCCCGCCGCCGCCGCGCCGTTCGTGAAGAAGGCGCAGCAGGCCGAGGCGGATGGCCACTGGGTCCAGGCCCTCGAGGCGTGGAAGGAAGCCGCGGCGAAGGACCGCACCGCGAAGAACATCTTCGCCTGCGCGCGCCTGCAGGATCGACTGGGCCTCGACGACGACGCGCTGCGCACCTACGAGGAGTGCACGCGACTGCCGAGCCCGCCGATGCAGGCCTTCGTGAACATGGCCGTGCTGCTGGAGGACGCGGGTCAGTTCACGCGCGCCGAGAAGCTGCTGAAGAAGGTGCTCGAGGCGAATCCGACCCACGGACGCGGCCGCCTGTTCATGAAGGACGTGAAGGCGAGCAAGGACATGCTCTATGACGAGGAGATCGCGCGCGAGGGCGCGCGTCGCGACGCGCTCATGGACACGCCGGTCACCGACTTCGAGCTGTCCGTGCGCGCGCGCAACTGCCTCAAGAAGATGCAGATCCGCACGCTGGGAGACCTGCTCCGCATCAGCGAGGCGGAACTGCTCAGCTACAAGAACTTCGGCGAGACCAGCCTGGTCGAGATCAAGAACATGCTCTCGGCCAAGGGCCTGCGCCTGGGCCAGCAGTTGGATCGCGGCCACTACGACAAGATCCGCACCGAGATGCTGGAGAAGCTGAAGGACTCCGTCGGCGAGGAGATCCTGAACAAGTCGCTCGCCCAGTTCGAGCTGTCCGTGCGCGCCCGCAAGGCCATCCAGCTGCTCGGCATTCACACCATCGGCGATCTCGCCGCCCGCACCGAGGCCGAGCTGATGGGCGTGAAGAACTTCGGCCAGACCAGCCTTGACGAGCTGCGACAGATCCTGGCGTCCAACGGCCTGACCCTGCGCCAGCTCGACTGACCCTTCCCGCCGCGGACGCGGCAGAGGAGCCCGTCGCATGGGCGACCATGGGTGGCGCATTCCCGCCTCGTACCACCGCTGGCTGCTGGCCGCGCTGGGAACGGCTGCCGTCGCGTGGAGCGTGGTCCTCCTGCCCTCGGGCTGTCAGGGATCGGGCGCGTCGCGTTCGCCCTCGTTGCCGCCCAGTCCGCTCGAGAGCGCGCGAGGGTCGTCGTCGCCCGCAGGCCCCGTCGTGGCCGCGCAAGCCAAGGCGCCCGAGCGCCCCAAGCCTCCGGCGCTTCGGCCCACGCTTCCTGCACAGGAGCCCGTGATTCGCGTGCGCGTGGCCACGGTGCGCAAAGAGCCGATCGTGCTGTCGCATCCCTCCGGATGGCTCTTCGTGAAACCGGATGGCGAGGCGGCGGGCCGCACGTTCCGAACGCCCGTCTCGATCCGTCCTGCCGCGCAGGGCTGGTCGGTGACGGAGTCCGGTGACGGGGCCTCGCGCGTCGCGATGGCGGGAGATGGCCCGCTTCGCATCGAGCCCATGAAGGGCTGGAACCGGGAGATCCAGTGGAAGGGTGGCGAGTGGCCCGGTGACGCCACGCTGGTGCGCCGGCCCGACGAGGGTGGCGACGTGGCGGACCTCGTCTTCGCGGTGCCGATGGAGACGTACCTGCCCGGCGTGCTGGCGAAGGAGCTCTACAAGGGCTGGAGCGACGATGCCTATCGCGCGCAGGCCGTGGCTGCGCGCAGCTACGCGCTCTGCGAGCACGCATGGTGGGAGGGTCGCCGGCACTATGACGTGGTGGCGGGTCAGGCCAGCCAGGCGTGGATCGGCGCCACCGCCGACGCGACCAGTCGTCGCGCGGTGCAGGACACGGCGGGCCAGTACCTGCTCTTCGACGGCCGCGTGGTGCCGGCGTACTACAGCAGCTGCTGTGGTGGCGCGCCGGCCTCGGCCACCGACGCGATCCGCGAAGGCAGCTGGATGGACATCGCGCCCCTGACCGTGGATGGCCGCGAGGATGCGCGCCCGCGCGGATGCTGCGAGAAGGCGCCGACCGCGCGGTGGAAGGTCTCGCTGGGAACCACCGAGTTCGCGCGCAGGCTCGATGCGTGGGCCACGCGCGAGGGTCGCAAGGACCTTGGCGGCCTCTCCGGCGTGAAGTCGATCACGACCTCGGAG
Source organism: Phycisphaerales bacterium (assembly GCA_049318245.1). Taxonomy (GTDB): domain Bacteria; phylum Planctomycetota; class Phycisphaerae; order Phycisphaerales; family SM1A02; genus SYAC01. The sequence goes on from JBMOGS010000005.1 coordinate 66,438, forward strand.
GAGAATGCCGCGGGCAGGCCTGTCTCGTTCCGGATCACCGATCCGCGTGGACGCAAGGTGGTGTGGGACTCGGAAGACCTGCGATACGCGGTGAATGCCGGCGCGAGTGGCTCGAAGGATTCGCTGAAGAGCGGCTTCGTCGCGCCGCGCATCGAGGGTGGCAAGGTGGTCTTCGAGGGCCGCGGCCATGGCCACGGCGCGGGCATGTGCCAGTACGGCGCCGAGGCGATGGGCAAGTCCGGTCGCGGCTACCGCCAGATCCTCGCGCGCTACTACCCGGGCGCCGATGTGGAGCAGGGTGGCACCGGTGCCGCACCGAGCGCCTCCGCCAGCCTTCCAGGAGGCGAGTGAGCCATGTTCACGGGCCTGATCGAGCAGCAGGGCCAGGTGCGCGCCGTGCAGGCCACGGCCACGGGCGCGCGCCTCGTGATCGACGCGGCGGGATGGCCGCGCGATCCTCGCGATGGCGAGAGCATCGCGGTGAACGGCTGCTGTCTCACCCTGGTCTCGGCGGAGCATGGCGCGCTGTCGTTCGACGTGATCCCGCAGACGCTGTCACGCACCACGCTGGGCGCGTTCAAGCCGGGTGATCGCGTGAACCTGGAGCGCTCGCTCGCCTTCGGCGCGCTGGTGGGCGGTCATCTGGTGCAGGGCCACGTGGAGTGCGTGGGAAGCGTGCTCGGCGTCTCGCGCGCCGGGGGCGAGTGGCGCACGCGCGTCGAGGCGCCGGCCGAGGTGATGGCCATGCTGGCCGAGCGGGGCAGCGTGGCGGTGGACGGCGTCAGCCTGACCGTGGCCGCATGCGGTCCCGGCTGGTTCGAGGTGGCGCTGATTCCGGAGACGCTCGAGCGGACCACCTTGCGCGAGCGGCTGGATGGTGCGCGGGTGAACATCGAGCCCGACATGATGGCCCGCATGATCGCCAGCGAGGTTCGCCGACAGCTCGAGCGGCACGCTAGCGGGCGCGCAACGCCAGCATCGTGATGTCGTCGAGGGTCGACGCCGAGGGCGGCGCGCGGTCGATGCGCTCGCCGATCCGGCGCACGATCTCCCCGGGTTCCGCCACGGGCAGCATCGCGCGATACCAGGCCAGATGCTGGTCGATCTCGGTGCCGCGACGCACCGCCGGATCCTCGGGCACCGCAGCCTCCAGCCCGTCCGAGTGCAGCAGCAGACGATCGCCGGGCGACAGATCCACCTCGATCTCGTCCCAGGATTCCTCCTCGAACACCCCAAGCACGCCACCCGCGGCATGCAGCACCTCGAGGGCGCGATCGCCGCGCAGCACCACGGCGGCGGGATGGCCCGCGCTTGCCAGCCGCACCCGAAGCGTGCGCAGATCCAGCACCGCGTAGACGGCGGTGGCGAAGCGCGTGGAGCGGCTCTCGCGGCGCAGCAATTCCTCGTTCACGCGAGCCAGCGCCTCGGCGGGTGGCAGGATCCGGTAGGACGATCCATGGACCTCCTTCGAGACCAGCGTGCGCGAGATCACCATGGTCATCAGCGCCGCGGGCACGCCGTGGCCCACCGTGTCGGCGATGAACAGTCCAAGATGGTGCTCGTCGATGCGGCGCACGTCGTAGATGTCGCCGCTCACCCAGCTCGCCGGACGCCACATCGCGGCGGTGTGCGCGCGCGGCAGGTCCGGCAGCGTCTTGGGCAGGAACTCGCGCTGCACCTGGGCGGCCAGCTGCAGTTCATCGTGCACGCGCGCCAGGTCGCCGCGCAGGCCGCCCGCCACGCGCTCGGCGCCGAGGGCCTGCTGGCGAAGCCGGTCGATCTCGCCCTGTCGAGCCAGCATGCCCGAGAGCGCGGCGGCCACGCGGTCGGCCGGCGTGCCCAGAGGCAGGGTGCCCGGCGCGAGCCGCTGTCGCGGATCCGCGGAGAGCAGCAGTCGTGGCGTGCCCCACCGATCGGAGGCGTCGAGGAGGCTCGTGAGGCCGTGCGTCTCGTCGCGCGGATCAAGCGCGATCAGCAGGGCGTCCGGTGCCACGTCAGGCTGCGGTTCCTGCAGCGCGTGGCAGGTGCCTTGCCAGCCGATGGGCGGACGCGTGAGGGTTTCCCGCATCGCGCGCATGGCGTCCATGCACGAGGGGGTGGCCACGATGCGCAGTCTCGGGCCGCGCGTCGCTTCGGCGGGTGGAACTTCCTCAAGCATCGCGCCGGAGCATATCGGCGGCGGCGTCGTCCCCTGTCAGCCACGCCAGCACGGCGGGCGTGATCCGCAGGCCGCCTCGATGCGCGCGTTCGCGCAGCCCACGCACCACGGCGTTCCTCTCCGAGAGCTCCGGCAGTCGCTGGCAGGGGCATGGTTCCAGCGGCGCGAGGCCCGCGCTCCAGGCCACCAGTCCAACGATCCGATCGGGCGTGACACCGCGCGCACGAAGCGCGTCGAGACCCTCGTCACCGTCGCGCTTGGCGAGTCTCCGGCCTGCCGCGTCGCGCACCAGCGGCACGTGCCACCAGCGGGGCGAGGCATGGCCAAGCAGTCGATGCAGCAGCTGCTGCGGCGCGGCGCTCGGCAGCAGGTCCACGCCGCGCACCACGTCGGTCACGCCAAGCTCGGCGTCGTCCACCGCGCATGCGAGCTGGTAACTGGGAATCCCGGCCTTGGTCCACACGATGAAGTCGCCGTGCGCCTGGGCAAGATGCACCGACACGCGTCCCGCGATCTCGTCCGTCACCTCGATCGGATCGGCAGGCACCGCGAGACGATGGTTGATGCCATCGTCGCCGAAGCGCCAGTCCGGCCCCGGAGGGGGGCGCAGCGAGCCCGGAAAGGGAACGGCCGCGTCGCCTTCCTGCGGGGCACCCGCCGCCAGCGCCGCCTCGCGCACTTCACTGCGGCTGTGCGGGCTGCGGAACACCACGCCCGCGGCTGCAAGCCGTTCCATCGCGCCCCGGTAGGCGGGCATGCGCGCACGCTGCAGCACCGGCGCGCCATCCCAATCCAGTCCAAGCCAGCGCAGCGCGGCGATCGGGTCATGCGCGCTCGAGGCCACGCGCGGCGCGTCCAGGTCGTCCATCCGCAGCAGCACGCGCCAGCCCAGTCGCCGTGCCAGCGCCCAGTTCACCAGGAAGGTCAAGGCATGGCCCAGGTGCAGCGCTCCTGTGGGACTGGGCGCCAGCCGCGTGATTCCGCCGCCTTCCTGCATGCGTCACAGGGTAGATTGGTGGCGCCATGAAGGCCTTGACGCCGCGCCAGGTGACCAACCGCCTGGCCAAGTTGGACCAGTGGGCGGAATGCGGTGGATCCATCCAGCGCACCTTCCAGTTCCAGGATTTCGTCGCCAGCCTGAAGTTCGTGAACGACGTGGCCGCCGCCGCCGAGCGCGTGCAGCACCACCCGGACATCCTGGTGCGCTGGAACAAGGTCTCGCTCACGCTGTCCACGCACGACGCGGGCGGCATCACCGACAAGGATTTCGCGTTCGCGGCGGACTCGGATCGCATCGCCGCGGCGCTCATGCCGCCGGCGACCGCGCCCTCAGGATCGGAGCGCCCGGCGGACCAGTGACGCCCGGGCGATGCGGCCCTTGTCGTCGTCGGTCGCGGTGGCATCGATGCGCGCCAGATGCGCCGGCTGCACCTGCAGCAGCAGGCGCTGCACCAGCTCCAGCGAGATGTCGGGGATCAGCTCCATGCAGATGCCCAGCCGGATGTTCGCCAGCAGCTTCGTGGCCTCCTCGGAACCCAGCAGACGCGCCGCGCGCAGCGTGGCCGCGGCGCGGAACACCTTGTCCTCCAGCAGCGCCCGGTTCGACTCGGCCAGCATGCGGCGCGCGGTGCGCTCGTACTCGACCAGCTGCGGCACGGTCTCCTGCGTGAAGCGCCGCAGCAGATCGTCCTCGCTGAAGCCCAGCGTGAGCTGGTTGCTCACCTGATAGAAGTTGCCCACCGCCTCGCTGCCCTCGCCGTAGAAGCCGCGCATGGCCAGATGCATGTCCTTGGCGGCGCGCTTCACGCGCTCCATCTCGCCGGTGTAGCGCAGGCCGGGCAGGTGCAGCATCACGCCCACGCGCACGCCGCAGCCCACGTTGGTGGGACACGCGGTCAGGTAGCCCCAGCGCGCGGAGAAGGCGAAGTCGATCGAGCTCTCGATCTCCTGGTCGAAGAGGCGCGCACGCTCGAAGGCCTCGTCCAGGCGAGCGCCAGGCAGGATCGTCTGGATGCGCAGGTGATCCTCCTCGTTCACCATCACGCTGAGCGTCTCCTCGGCGTCCACGCCCACGGTGCGGGGCACGGTGCTGTCGGCGAAGTGACGCGACACCAGATGACGCTCCACGAGCAGCTGCCGCTCCTGCGGCGTGGTCTGTGCCATGTTCACCCAGGTCAGCCCGCTGCCGAAGGCCTGGCCAAGCGGTGCACGCGTGACCATCTGCAGCACCTCGTGGCGCTGTGCGTCGCTGGCACGCCCCACGAACGGGAAGCCGGCGAGATTGCGGGCCAGTCGGATGCGCGAACTCACCACCACGTCGGCCTCGGGGCCAACCTGCACCGTCGAGGATTCCTCGCGCAGGCGCATCAGGTCTCCTCGCCCAGATTCTTCAGGCGGTCGCGCAGGCTCGCGGCGCGCTCGTACTGCTCGGCGGTCACCGCGGCCTCGAGCTCCTGCAGCAGCTTCGATCGCATCGCGGCGCGGTCGGCGAGCCCCTCGAGCCGCGCGGGAGCTCGCCCCACATGGCTCACGGCACCCGCCTGCGCGCGCTCGATCACGGCGCCGATCTGCGGCATGAAGGCGTCGTAGCAGACCGGGCATCCAAGCACGCCGGTCTGGCGGAACTCCGCGAAGCCGAGTCCGCACCCGGGGCATCGCGTGGGCGCCGCCGGCTTGCGCGACTGGGGCGTGGCGATCACCGGCACCTGGCCGGTGAACTGCGCGAGCAACTGGGTGACCGGCACGGTGGGCACCTGATAGCCCTTGTGCGCCGCGTGCTCCGCGCACAGATGCACCTCGCTGGTGACACCGCCCTTGATCACCACCTCATGCACCACCGCTGGCTTGTCGCAGTGATCGCACTTCATCGGATGGCGATTCTAGGCGCGCCCCGTGGTTCGATCATGCGGGGCGCCGTGCGCGTGCACCGTCCACGCGCCCGCGGACTGCATCGCGGCACGGATCGAGACCAGCGTGCGAAGGAGCGCTGGAACCTGCTGCAACGGCAGCATGGTGCTGGCGTCGCTGGCGGCCTTCGCCGGCTCGGGGTGGCACTCCAGGAAGATCGCGTGCACGCCCGCGGCCACGGAGGCGCGCGCCAGCAGGGGGCCGCGCTCGGGTCGGCCGCCGGTCCGCTCGCCCTCGGCACCCGGCAACTGCGTGCTGTGGGTCACGTCGAAGCACACGGGATGTCCATCGTCGAGCATGTCGCCGATGCCGATGAAGTCGTTCACCAGTCGGTGGTAGCCGAAGGTGGTGCCGCGCTCGGTCACCATGACGTGACGGCATCCGCCATCCACCAGCTTCGAGACGGCGTTGCGCATCTCGCGCGGGCTCATGAACTGCCCCTTCTTCACGTTCACGGGGCGGCCGGTGTCCGCGGCCGCCACCAGGAGGTCGGTCTGCCGGCACAGGAACGCCGGGATCTGCAGCATGTCGAGCACCTTCGAGGCGGGCTCGCACTGCCCGGCCTCGTGCACGTCGGAGGTGACCGGGCAGGCCAGTTCCGCACGCAGCGCCGCGAGCCGCTCCAGGCCCGCCTCGATGCCCGGTCCGCGCACGCTCTTGCCGCTCGAGCGGTTCGCCTTGTCGAAGCTCGCCTTGAAGCAGAAGTCCACCCCGGCCTCGGCGCAGGCGTCGCGCAGCGTCCGCCCGATCGTGCGGTTGATCTCGTCGGATTCCAGCACGCACGGGCCGGCGATCAGCAGCAGCCGCTGGCGCGGGTTGGTGAAGAACGATTCAAGGATTCGGGCGGCCTGGGGCATGGTGGAAGGATGAAAACCCGGAAATTCGAAGGAGAACCGCTTGGGACGTCGCTTTCCGGAACCGAAGTTAGCACCAGTCGACCACCCCCGTATGGAGTGGCAAGGAGGCAGGGCATGAGCGAGGCATTCCCGAACGGTCCCGAGGCATTCGCCAGCTACACCGAGCGCGTGTTCCGCATGCACTGGCCGGACCGATCGATCGAGGTCGCGGGCCCGATGGACCTGATCGTCGAGGGCCGTCACCTGAGCCTGGACAACCTGTGGCGACTCGCCAGCCGTGATCCATCGCGTGGCGAGGCCATCGTGCAGCACTACTTCGAGAAGCTCCTCGAGGGCGACGCCGTGGGCAACGCCGCCATGCCCTTCGCGCTGGTGCGCTCGCGCATCATGCCGCGCATCCAGCCGCTGTCGATCTTCGCGCAGCTGGATCGCGCGCAGGTCGCGCACATCCCGTTCGTGAACGACACCGTGATCGTGTTCGTGGTCGACATGCCGGAGGTGACCGTGAGCGTGACCGTGGAGCAGATGGTGCGCTGGGGGGTGCAGCCGGAGGATCTCGAGGTGCTGGCCCGCGAGAACCTGGCGCGCTACCAGCCCGACCTGAAGGTGAAGCTCGTGGAAAGCGAGACCGGTGGGCGCGCCGCCATCATGAGCGTGCTGGACGGCTACGACGCCGCACGGCTGCTGCTGGACACGCTGCATCGCACGCTGGCCCCGCAGATGAAGGGCGACTTCTACGTGGCCACGCCCGCGCGCGACATGTTCGTGGCCATCAGCTGCGATCCGCCGGAGTTCGTGGACAAGGTGCAGCAGCGCGTGATGCGCGACTTCCAGCGGCTGCCGTACCCGATCACCGATGCGCTGTTCATCGTGACGCGCGATGGCGTGGCGGGCACGCGCGAGGCGGCGTGAGTTCGGCGCGCTAGCATCACGCCGCCGTGGTGCTGCTGATCGACAACTACGACTCCTTCACCTGGAACCTGGTGCACCGCATGCAGGAGGTGCGCCCCGGCCTTCGCGTGGAGGTGGTGCGCAACGACGCGATCGACGAGGCCGCGGCCGAGGCGCTGAAGCCCACGCACCTGGTGATCTCGCCCGGCCCCTGCACGCCGCGGGAGGCGGGCGTGAGCGCGCGCATGATCGCGCACTTTCGCGGGCGCATCCCCGTGCTCGGCGTGTGCCTGGGGCACCAGACGATCGGCGATCAGCATGGGATGACCGTCTGCCGCGCCGCCGCACCCATGCATGGCAAGACCAGCCCGGTGCATCACGATGGCAAGGGGGTCTACGCGGGTCTTCCGAATCCCTTCACGGCGATGCGCTACCACTCGCTGGTGGTGGACCCCGCCACGGTCGGGCCCCAGTTCGAGGTCAGCGCGCGCACCGAGGACGGCGTGATCATGGGATTGCGCTGGAAGGCGCCCGCCGGCGCGAAGCCGCTTGAAGGCGTGCAGTTCCATCCAGAGAGCTTCATGACCGACGCGGGGCCGGCGCTGCTTGCGAACTTCCTCGCGATGGCGTGAGCGCGCCCGCTGCTTGATCGCGCGCCCGCTGCTTGATCGCGCGCCCGCTGCTTGATCGCGCGCCCGCTGCTTGA
>JBMOGS010000006.1:0-63150 GCA_049318245.1 Phycisphaerales bacterium
ACGGTCGCCTGACCGCCAGGGAGCGCATCGAACTGCTGCTCGACAAGGGTTCGCCTCGCATGGAGTGTGGCCTGTTCTCGGCGTGGAACATGTATCGCGAGTATGGAGGCGCGCCGGGAGCGGGCGTGGTGACGGTGCTCGGCGTGGTGGAGGGCCGGCCGTGCATGGTCGTGGCCAACGACGCCACCGTGAAGGCGGGCGCGTTCTTCCCGATGACCTGCAAGAAGATCATCCGCGCGCAGGTGATCGCCGAGCGCGTGCGCTTGCCGCTCCTCTACCTGGTGGACAGCGCGGGCGTGTTCCTGCCGCTGCAGGAGGACGTGTTCCCCGACACCGACGACTTCGGTCGCATCTTCCGAAACAACGCCGTGTACAGCGGCATGGGCATTCCGCAGATGGCGGCGATCATGGGCAACTGCGTGGCGGGCGGCGGCTACCTGCCCGTGCTGTGCGACACGCTGCTGATGACCGAGGGCAGCGGCCTGTATCTGGCCGGTCCCGCGCTGGTGAAGGCGGCGATCGGTCAGGAAGTGACCAGCGAGGAACTTGGTGGCGCGCAGATGCACGCGCAGATCAGCGGCACGATCGACTTCCGCGAGAAGGATGATCCAAGCTGCATCACGCGCCTGCGCAGCCTGATGGCCAAGCACAATGCGGCGCGCAAGATGGCCAAGGCCGAGGGCAAGGTGTCTGGCCCCGAGCGCCCCGAGGCCGATGCGCTGGACGTGTTCAGCGGCGATCCGGCGAAGCAGTACGACATGGTCGACCTTCTGAAGTGCTTCGTGGACAGGGGTTCGCTCGATGAATATCGCGCGGAGCACGGACGAAGCCTGGTGTGCGCCTATGCGACGATCAACGGGCTGCCGTGCGGCATCGTGGCCAATCAGCGAAAGATGACCGAGCGGCAGATGCCCGGCGGCAAGGCCGGACCGAGCAAGTCGATGAACATGCCGGCGGTGATCTACGACGACAGCGCCGACAAGGCCGCGCGGTTCATCCTGGAGTGCAACCAGCGGCGCGTGCCGATCGTGTTCGTGAACGACACCACCGGCTTCATGGTGGGCCGCGACAGCGAGCAGGGCGGCATCATCCGGGCCGGCGCGAAGATGGTGAACGCGATGAGCAACTGCGTGGTGCCCAAGATCACCCTGATCGTGGGCGGCAGCTTCGGGGCCGGCAACTACGCCATGTGCGGGCGTGCCTTCGACCCGTTCCTGACGCTGGCCTGGCCGGGCGCGCGGTGCAGCGTGATGGGTGCGGCGCAGGCGGCGGGCACGCTGCTGCAGATCGACCTGGCGGCGCGCGAGCGCAAGGGCGAGAAGGTCGACGAGGCCATGCGCGCGCAATTGCTGAAGGCGATCACGGCGAGCTACAGCGAGCAGCAGGACATCCGCTACGGCGCGAGCCGGGGCTGGGTGGACCGCATCATCGAGCCGGCGAAGACCCGCGAGGAGCTGGCGTTCGCGCTGGCGCTGGCGCACATGGCGCCAATGGACGCGCCGCTGCGCACGGGCGTGATCCAGACGTGAGTGCGCCGCGCGAGATCGTGGTGGCGACGGGCAACCCCCACAAGGTGGAGGAGATCCGAGCGATCCTGGCGCCGCTGGGCATCGTGTTGCGTGGACTGGATGAGGTGGGCGGCCCGTTTCCCGAGCCGGAGGAGACGGGTCGCACGTTCGAGACGAATGCGCGCATCAAGGCGGTGGCCTACGCGAAGGCGACGGGGCGCACCGTGCTGGCGGACGACTCGGGTCTCGAGGTCGATGCGCTCGGTGGCGAGCCGGGCGTGCACAGCGCGATCTGGGCGGGCTCGCATGGCACGCGCGCCGAGCGCGATGCACGCAACAACGCGAAACTGGCCGAGCGCATGCGCGGGATCCCGGCGGATCGACGTTCGGCTCGTTTTGTGTGCTGCATCTGCCTGGCGGACTCGGAGGGTCGGGTGCTGGCCGAGACGCGCGGCGCGTTCGAGGGCCGCATCGGGGAGGCGCCCCGCGGGAGCCACGGCTTCGGCTATGACCCGTGGCTGTGGCTTGACGATGCGGGCTGCTCGAGCGCGGAATTGCCGCCGCCCGCCAAGAACGCGCGCAGCCATCGCGGGCACGCGGCGCGCGCGATGGCGCAAGCGATCCGCGGATTGGCCTGACGCATGCGGCTTCCCGTGCTCATGCCCACGCTTCCCGAGCAGCGCTACAGCTGCCATGGATGCGGCGAGTGCTGCCGTGACTTCACGATCGAGCTGCGCGGAGACGATTTCGAGCGCCTGTCGTCGCAGGGCTGGGAGCAGGAACTTGGAGAGCCGTTCTGGGTCGACTTTGCCGGCAGGCGATGGCTTCGCCAGCGCCCGGATGGCGCGTGCGTGTTCCTGGGCGAGGGCGGCAAGTGCCGCATCCATGCGCGCCTTGGGCTGGAGGCCAAGCCGATCGCGTGCCAACTCTTTCCATTCACGTTCGCGCCCGGACCGAGCGACGCGCGGATCGGGGTGAGTTTCGCGTGCGCGAGCGTGCGTGGCAGCGTGGGGGCGGGCTTGCCCACGCATCTTGCGGATGTCCGTCGCATGCAGGAAGCGCTGCCGGAGGCGTGCGCCCGCGAGCAGTCGGCGGATCTTGCGGCGGGTCTCGCGGGGTCGCTCGATGAGTGCGAGATCGTGGCGAGAGGACTGGACCGTTGGCTGTCCGCGCCGGAGGTGGCCCCGAACGTCCGCTGGGAAGGGTTCATGTTCGTGGCGCAGAGCCTGCGGAACGCGGAACTGGTGCGTGTGCGAGGCGAGCGTCTGGGCGAGCTGATCGACACGCTCGTCGTGCACGCGCCGGCGGAACTTCAGGCGCTGGAGGTGACGGCACCCTCGAGACGCGCGGGCCGGATGCTCCGGCAGGCGGTCTTTGCCCGCGTGGAGGATCCAAAGATCGACGCGTTGATGCGTGCGGGTCGACTGCGATCCGTGCTCTCGCAGTGGCGCCGAAGTCGCGCGTGGGCCGCAGGACGCGGTGTCGCCCCGGCGATTCCCGGTTGGCCGCCCCTCGCGTTCGCGGCGGTCGAGCGGGTGCAGGGCCTCTTCGCGGCGGCCGATTCGGACCGCATCGATGAGCTGTTCCGGCGCTGGATTCGTGCCTCGATCCTGGGTGGTCGCGCGTGGGGCAGTGGCCTGTACGGGCTGCCGGTCAACGAAGGTGTGGCGTTCCTTGCGCTGAATGTGCTGTGTGCGGCGTGGCTGGCACGCGCGCACGCGTCGGCGGCCGGGCGCCTTGCCCCCACGCTGGAGGACGCGAGCGTGGCCGTGGGCCGCGTGGATCGCTCGAGCGGACGGGCGCGATGGCTGGGCTCGCGCGGGGAGCGACTGCGGGTGCAGTGGCTCGCGCACACCGCGTCGCTGCTCTCGCTGGCGCGAGCGCAACTCTGATCGGCGATCAGTCTCGCGCCGGAGGCGTGCGCCGGCAGCGCTCGACCACGATCACCCAGATCGCGCGCAGGCCATCCATGGGTCCGATCTTCTTGCCACGCGAGCGGTCGCGCGGGTCATACGACACGGGCACCTCGCGGACCTCCGCGCGCAGGCGCGAGAGTGCCGCGACCATCTGAGGCTCCACGCCGAAGCGGTCCTCCGAGAGCCAGGGCAGCATCTCTCGCAGGAGCGGCGCGCGGAGCAGCTTGTAACCGCACTCCATGTCGCGCAGCCGGAGCCCGGTGCAGATGTTGCTCATCCGCGTGAGAATCGCGTTCACGCCGGCATGCAGGCGACGCCACGTCGTGGGCAGGTCCGCGTGCGCCCATCGGTCGCCGATGACGGCGGATCGCGGTCCGGGGGGGAGCGCCTCGAGGAGTCCTCGCCAGTCGGCAGGGTCGTATTCCAGGTCGCCATCCTGCGTGAGCACGGCGTCGGTGTCGCTCGCCAGATCGAGTGCGCGTCGGAAGCCCGTTCGAAGGGCCGCGCCCTTGCCGCGGTTCGCGCTGTGGCGCAGGAGCTCAAGGCGTCCGCCGGAGGCGAGTTCCTTCGCCAGCCGGTCCGCCACGCTCGCGGTCGCGGCACTGCTCGCGTCATCGACCAGCAGCAGACGTGCCCGCCAGCCCGGCGGCAGCACCGCCGCCAGCGCGCGGCGCACGCAGGGCTCGAGCGTGTGTGGTTCCTCGAAGACCGGGATGACGACGAAGAGCGTCGGCATGCGCGATCAGCCGCCGGAGGCGCTGATCGACTTGCGCATGTCGGTGTCGGCCTGCATGTTGTTCATGCGGTACAGGTCCATCACGCCCATCTTGCCGCTCTTCAGCGCTTCGGCGATGGCCTTGGGCACGTCGGCCTCTGCCAGCACCACCAGCGCGCGGTTCTTCTGGGCTTCGGCCTGATACTCCGCTTCCTGCGCAACGGCGGCGGCGCGACGCTGCTCGGCCATGGCCTGGAAGCGCTTGCTGTCGGCCTCGGCCTGCGCGGTCTGCAGGTTGGCGCCGATGTTGTCGCCCACATCGATCTCGGCGATGTCGATCGACAGGATCTCGAACGCCGTGCCCGAGTCGAGGCCCTTGTGAAGCACCGTCTTGCTGATGCGATCCGGCTGCTCAAGCACGGCCTTGTGGCTCTCCGCGGCGCCGATGGTGGCGATGATGCCCTCGCCCACGCGCGCGATGATCGTTTCCTCGGTGGCGCCGCCGACCAGTCGGGCGATGGCGGTGCGCACCGTGACGCGAGCCTTGCAGCGCAGCTGGATGCCGTCCTGCGCCACGGCATCCACCGTGGCCTTGCTGCTGGACTGGCTCGGGCAGTCGATCACCTTCGGATCCACGCTGGTCTTCACCGCCTCCAGGATGTCGCGGCCGGCCAGATCGATGCTGGTGGCGCGATCCCAGCCGAGGTCGATCTTGGCCTTGTCCGCCGCGATCATGGCGCGGATCACGCGGTCGATGCGACCACCGGCCATGAAGTGCGCCTCGAGCAGGTTGGTGGGAACCTCCAGGCCCGCCTTCTTGGCGGTGATGCGGTTCAGCACGATGACCGAAGGCGGCACCTTGCGCAGGCGCATCATGATCAGGTCGAGCAGGCTCACGCGCGCGCCGCTGAGGAAGGCCTGCAGCCACAGCTGCAGGTACTGGCTGATCATGATGAGCAGGATGAGGCCGATGAGCGCGATGACGCCGAGGCCCACCATGCCCAGGACCGTGAGGGCGTCCGCGGCGAGGAACAGGTTCTTCTGCATGTCGACAGGGTAGCGTGCGGGAATCGCTCAGGGCCGCGCGATCGCGCGCACACGAAGGCTCGCGGCGGTCGAGCCCTCCGCCACGGCCAGCGCGCTACCGGCCTCGATGAAGCCACCCTCCGCGATGGCCTCGATGGTGCGCCCATCGATCTCGACCCGTCCCACCGGTCGCATGTCCGTGACGGCGGTGCCCCGCGCGCCGACCGGTGGAACTCGCGGTGCGTGCGCAGCCTCGAGTTCCGTGGACAGCACCGCGCGACGCGCGAGCGGTGTGGTGGACCAGAGTCGCAGTCCGTAGCCGATCGCGAAGGGTGCGCCGCCGAGCGCGAACGCGAGCGAAGCGAGCCCCCACAGCATCGAGTGCACGAAGAACGAGACAACGCCGGCGAGGATGCACAGGGCGCACAGCATCGCGATCACGCCCGCGGATGGCACGACCAGCTCCAGGGCGGCGAGCACCAGCGCCAAACCGAACAAGGCGAAGCCGGCGATGAGCGCGGTGTCGAGACCGCCGGCGGGCGTGGCCTGTGCGAGAAGCTCGATCATGCGGTGGATTCCACGCGAAGCTCGTTGGCATCGATCCCGACCACGCGCACGCGTGACCCGCGCGCGATCCATGTGTTGGCGCGGCCCTGGAAGACGCGACCCTCGATCTCGACCTCGCCGATGGGCCGGAGGTCGGTCAGGCTGAGGCCTTCCGAACCGATGGCTGGCGGGACCGTGGCAGGATCGGGCGTCGCGAGCTGGACCTCGTGCACCGCCAGCCCCGCGAGTCCGCCGCGCGAGCGGCCGAGCCACCACGCCATCCCGAAGGCGGCGATCACCGATCCCGCGAGCGTGGCCAGGCCCTCCAGCATCGCGCGCGTGGGATCCGGCGATGGATCCGAGACCACGAAGAGACCGATCGTGCCGCCCGCAAAGGCGAGCACGCCTGCGCTTCCAGCCAGCAGCGATCCCGGAAACACCAGCAATTCAAGCGCGATGAGCCCGAGTCCCGCGATCATGGCGATCGCGGGCCACCACTCGGCGAGTCCGGCGAGCAAAGGGCCGATCACCAGCAGTCCCACCGCGACCAGTCCGCCGATCGAGAACACGCCGATGCCGGGAACGAGCATCTCGCCGACGAAGCAGGCCACCAGCACGATGACCAGGAGCGCGCGCATCCATCCGCTCGTGAGCACGCGGGCGACCGGCTCGCTCCAGCGCGGTTCCAGCGTGAAGCTCGCCTGGGCGCCGAAGTGCTGGCGGAGCGCCGCCTCGTCGACGATCTCGGCACGGGCCAGGCCAAGCGCGACCGCCTCGGCGGCCCGGAGCGTCAGCAGTTCCTCGGCACCATCGATTCGGCTGACGTACCGCAACCGCTCGCGATCCGCCGGCCCCAGCGGCGCGCGGCCTGGCGCGAAGCGCTGCGCGGCATCATCGTCACCGGTGGCAGCGGGGCGTCGAAGCGCGTCGGTGACCCAGGCCAGCACGGCGGGTCCACCGATGGGTCGGGAGAGGCCGTTCGCGCGCGGCGGGTCCTCTCCAAACACCGCGAAGTACTCCTCGGCGTCGACGAGGAAGCGCTCGCCGCGTGCCGGATCCTCGAGCAGCCAGAGTTCCAGTGGTGCGCTGATGAAGGCCCGGCAGAGCCGCTCGTCATGGCCGTTGCGCCGTGCGCTGTCCGTGACTTCCGACAGCAGCGGGGCCTCGAGCTTCGCTCGCTCCGCGGGCTCCAGGGACTGCAGGCCACCCAGCATGGAGACACGGATCGGCGCGGCGTCTCCCAGCACGGCGTCGGGTGTCACGACGATTTCGCGACATGCGAGCGCCGTGATCGCTCCGGCGGAGAATGCCTGTGGCCGGATCCACGCCACCGTGTTCGGCGGAAACGATCCCTTGATCCGTCGGCACAGTTCCAGCGTGGACAGCATCTCGCCACCCGGCGTGTCCAGCTCGATCACGATCGCGTCCGCGCCGGCATCGCTTGCACGCCTCGCGCGCGCCGTCAGGCTCTCCACCGTGATCGAGTCGATCTCGCCTCGCACGGGCAGCACGGCGACCAGCCGGGCGGCCCGGCTTGGCGGCACCGCCGGCGGCGTGGCGCTGCCGAGTGTCACGGCGAACAGGCAAGCCAGCAGGAGCATGCGCACACTGTATCCGTGCAACGAAAAGGGGCCGACGACGCGTGGTCGCCGGCCCCTGCGTGGTCCGAATCGGGTGACTCAGTCGTAGAGCAGGGCCGAGGTGGTCGGCACGGCGCCTCGCGGGCGGCCGTTCACGGTGGTCGACGTCAGCTGCGGGATGACGCAGAGCCAGGAGTCGGTCTGGCCCTTGGTGTCGTCCTCGCGGAAGATGTTGTCCCAGGTGAAGCCCGCGCCGGCCGTCCGGGCGCACTCCGCGTCGTTCACGGCGGTGCCCGCGCCGGCGCGGATGTTCGCCTTCACGCAGGTCGGGGTCGAGTTGTAGAAGCTGTTCGCGTAGTCCACGTGGTTGTCGCCGTAGACGAGGTTGCCTTCCCAGGAACCCTTGGCGCCGTGGATGTCCAGCGTCTTGCTGTTCTTGAAGATGTTGATGTCACCGCCGGTCGAACCGTCGATGCCGTCCTGCACGCCACGGTTGCCGAGCACGGCCATCGTGCTCACGCCACCGTTCTTCCACGCGCGCACGCGGCGGCTGTTGCCGACACCCACGGTCGGGTCGGTCGGCAGCACCAGCGGCATGACGCCGTAGCTCGTGTTCGAGGCCTGCGTCAGGTTCGCGCGGAAGTTGCGGTTGGCACCGTCGTCGAACACCTGCTCGCCCGGCTGGTCGCCGTCCCAGTAGATGTCCTCGGCGGGCCGGTACTGCGTGGCGTCGTAGTTCGTGCAGACCGTCACCTGCGGACTGACTTCGGAGGGGCCGACGCAGAGCGGCGCGGAGAAGAGGTTCTGCGCGACCGACATCGAGAACAGGCTCGCGTGGTCGTTCTTGAGCGTGTCCTCGTCACCGCGTCCCACGATGCGGCCCGTGCGGTTCACGAGACCCGGCGTCGGAAGCGGGTTCGTCGGGAACTCGTTCGGGTAGTCGATGGACTTGGTCACCCACGCCTGGTGGATGCCCTTCAGTTGCGTGGAATCCTTCAGCACGCGGGCGCGAGCGCGCGCGTTGTTGAGCGCCGGCAGCAGGATGCCGAGCAGCAGTGCGATGATGGCCATGACCACCAGAAGTTCGATGAGGGTGAAGCCCTTGCGGCGAAACATGGTGTGGTGCTCCTTGGGGGGGTGGATTGGGTGGATCAGATCCTGGATTGCTCGATCAGCTGCCGGTCGGACCGGAGGGCGGACGGACCGCGTCGCTGCGCCAGTCCCAGAAGGCGTCGCACGAGCCATCGCCGCGCCACGGCTTGCCGTAGTGGCCCAGCGCGGTGTCGCCGCCCTTGCGGCCCTGGATCTGGCAGTTCAGGTTGAAGTTGGTGTCGGTCCAGTACAGGTCGTCCGGGCGCACGCCTTCGGCGTCACCGCAGTCGAAGTTCGAGTACTCGGGCGCGAACGACTTGATGCGCTCCGTGTGGGCATCGCCGAACACGACGAAGCCTTCCCAGATGTCCTTCGGGCCATAGAGCTGGGTCGCGTAGCTGAGTCGGTAGTAGTCCGCATCGGTTCGCTGCGGCCCCGGGATCTGGGCGCCGGAGTTCGTGGCGCGATCGGCATTCGGGATCAGGCCCCGGCTGCCCATGAGCGCCTTGCTCGAGTCGGAGTTCGAACGCCAGTTGATCTCCTTGCGCTGTCCGTACATCGCCGGGAGCGAGTAGCTGGTGTTGCACCAGCCCGAGGCGGTGGAGGCCGCGCCGGCGCTCGTGCCGGTGTCCTTGCGGCCAACCCTGGCGATGTCGATCGTGCCGTTGCTGCCGTTGCCGTCCAGGTTGTCGCTGAAGGCGAAGTCCCACCAGCGGTCCGCGACGACGTTGCGCTCGGAGTAGTTGTAGGCGGGGGTGCCGTTGCGGCCCATCTCGACCACGACGGGGTTCTTCTCGCACGGGCTGATGCAGATGTCCGTGTTGAAGTGCTCGTTCGCGATCATCATGGAGAAGACGTTGCGGCACGCGTTCAGGCCCCACTGCTCCTGGCCGCGGCCGGCGTCGGTGCCGACCTTGTCCATCAGGCCCGGGGTCGGAAGACGCTTGGTGGGGTCGTTGTTGGCCTCGGTCAGGAAGGCCTTGAAGATCTGGTTCTGCTGCGTGGAGCACTTCGTCTCGCGCGCATTCTGCTGGGCCTTGCTGAGGGCCGGCAGCAGAAGGCCGATGAGCAGGGCGATGATGGCGACCACCACGAGGAGCTCGATGAGGGTGAAACCGCGACGCTGAAGCATGGTGCTGTCTCCGGGACCGGGTCCCGACGGGGTTGTTCGCGGCATGGCGAAGGCCGCGGCGAAAGGGCTGGAGCGTCGTCTCTGCAGAGACGGCGATCGAGCAGGGGGTCCTCGCTCGCCCAGCGAGGAAATCCTTCCACTCCGACCGGCAACGCGCCGAGCGGAGCGACATCTGCGTGGATGACGGGTGATCCCTGATTGCGGAATCGATCCGAATCCGACATGCGCCTCCCGAGACCGATGTCGCGGGCGCGCTGCTTTGGTTGTCGGTCCCATCAGGGAAGATGAGGCGCCGGAGGCCGGCGGAATCAGGGCATGGTGGCGGTCAAGACCGTCGAAATGACCTGAGGGACCCGAGTGATTCAAGTGAATCGAGTGATTCGATCAAGTTAACCGAGCGTGAACGAAGGTCAAGCCCAATGGGGACAAGTCCTCGCGAGTTCCGGTTCGGTGGCAAATTCGCAAAGGTTGCGCCAAGATGCCCAGATGAGCGAAACCCCCTCACAACGTCTTGCGGCTCTCGGACTTTCCCTGCCCCAGGCCCCCAAGCCGGTGGCGGCTTACATCCCCTCCTGTCGGGTGGGGAACCTGGTTTTTGTCAGCGGCCAGCTTCCCATGAAGGAGGGGGTGCTCTCCAAGGGAGTCATTCCGTCGCAGGTGAGCGTGGAGGAGGGGGCGGCCGCCGCGCGTCAGGCCGCCCTGAATGGTCTGGCCGTGCTTGCCGAGGCCGCCGGCGGACTCGACAAGGTTCGTCGGATCGTCCGCGTCGGCGTGTTCGTCTGCAGCGATGCTGGCTTCACCGAGCAGCCGAAGGTCGCTAACGGCGCCAGCGAGTTCCTCCAGCAGGTCTTCGGCGAGGCGGGGCGCCACGCGCGCGCGGCGGTGGGAAACATCGCGCTCCCGCTGGGTGCCTGTGTCGAGGTCGAGCTGCTGGCGGAAGTCGCCTGAGCTTCAGCGAAGCATCTGGAGCAGGTTGCCGATCACGCTGCCGAGCAGCAGCACGCCCAACGCGATGGCAAGCCAGGGCAGGCGCGTGCCGGACGTCTCCAGCACGGGGATCGGCGCTTCGCCATCGACGGGCGTTGTCGCGCCCGCGAGCGTTGTCATGAACGCGCCACTTGGGCGGGCGTGGACCGGATCACTCCCGGCCATCACCGCCTCGAGGTCCTCGATCAGCTGCGCCGCATTCTGGTACCGATCGCGCGCGTCCTTCGCCATCATCATCTCGATGACCAGCGCGGTGCCCTGCGAAAGGTCCGGAGCGAGCTGGTCGGGCGGTGTGAGAGGATCGCGCAGGTGGCGCTGCATCACTTCGGTCGGGTTCTTGCCCTCGAAGGGAACGCGTCCCGTGACCATGTGATAGAAGGTCGCGCCGAGCCCATAGATGTCGGCGGCGGGAGTGATTTCCAGCACGCCACGGGCCTGCTCCGGGCTGATGTAGTACGGCGTTCCGAAGGCCTTGCCGGCCTCGGCCTCGGCGGCTTCGCGGTCGGAGACCGCCCGGGCGAGGCCGAGGTCCGCCAGCTTGGCCACGCCCGCCTTGGAGATCATGATGTTCTTGGGCTTGATGTCGCGGTGGATGAAGCCCTTCTCGTGCGCGTGCTTGAGCGCGCGTGCCACCTGCATCACCAGCTTGATCGCCTCGAGCTCGGGCATGCGGCGCGACTGCTCGATGCGGTCGTGCACGGTGTCGCCATCCACGTACTCCATCACGAAATAGTGGTGCTCACCGGCCTGGCCCACGTCGAGCGCGCCGACGATGTGCTGATCGTTGAGTTTCGCGGCGGCGCGGCCTTCCTTGTAGAAGCGCTCGATGAACTTCGGATCGCTGCTGTACTTCCGCGGCAGCACCTTCACGGCAACCCACCGGTCCAGCGAGACCTGCTTGGCGAGGAAGACCGTGGCCATCGCTCCGGCACCGAGCTTCTTCTCGATGCGGTAGCCCGGAATCGCCATCTGTCCTCGGTCCGCCTCGAGTTCCTTCTGCAGGCGGGCGAGCTGTCGACGGGTGACGACTTCCTTCTGCACCAGCACGTCCGCAAGCTTGGTGCCGGGGGGAAGGCGACCCTGGATCTCGCGGCACTTCTCGACCTCCTCCTTGGTGGCCCAGCCACGCTCCACCACGGCGCGCCCGACGAGCGTCTCTCCGGACGAGCGGCCAGCGGCGCTGTCGGCGGAGGAGCTCCCGGGATCGGCGGGCTTGGGATGGGGTGAGGCGTCGGTCACGAGAGGGTGCAGGCGAGAGGAGGGTGCGGACTATACCTTCATCATTCGCATGAGCCGGCGGATCAGCCGCATCCTTTTGGTCAAGCCGAGCGCCTTGGGAGACGTCTGCCGGTCCATGCCGGCACTCGCCAGCGTCAGGGCGGCCTTCCCGCAGGCGGAGATCGACTGGTTCGTCCAGGACGATTTCATGGACGCGGTGCGCGCCCATCCGGCGTTGCGCGCGGTCGTTCCCTTCCCCCGACGCGCTTGGAAGCGATGGTGGACGCCCGCCTCGGTTCGAGGTGTCGTCGGATTGCGTCGCCAGATCCGTGACGCCGGGTACGACCTGGTGTTCGACCTTCAGGGACTGCTTCGGAGCGCGATCTTCGCGCAGGCTGCGGCGGGAGCGCGACGCGTCGCCTGGCGCGATGCGCGGGAGGGATCGGGATGGCTCGCGAGCGAGCGGCATGCCCGGCGCGGGGGGCCGGACGCGACCGAGGTGATGCTTGCGCTGCTGGAGGATGCGGGTGTGCCAGCGCTGCGCGATCCGCGCATGCATGTGCCTGAGACGGCGCGGCAGGCCTGGCGAGCCCAGCGCGACGCCATGGAACTGCATCGCTACGTCGCGCTTGCGCCGACGAGTCGCTGGTCCGCGAAGCGCTGGCCGGCCGAGCGATGGAGGGCGCTGGCGGAACGTCTGGCGTCGCGAGGGACGCGGGTCGTCCTGCTCGGGGCAGGGTCCGAGCGCGATCAGGTGCGTGCCTGCATGCCAAAGGAGGGCGCGGTCGACCTGTGCGGGACACTCTCGCTCGGCGCGTGGCTTGCGGCGATCGAGGGAGCGGATGCCGTCGTGGCCAACGATTCCGCCGCCACGCACGCCGCGGTGGGCCTGGGTCGTCCGCTCGTGGCCATCTACGGGGCGACGGATCCCGCCGCCGTGGGGCCTTTCGGCCGGCCGGAGTGCGTGGTCGCGCCTCCGGGCCCGGCGCCGACGGATCCGCATGGCTATCGCGACCCGCGCATGGTGCAGCGCATGCAGTTGATCGGGGTCGATGCCGTCGAGCGGCGACTCCACGAGGAAATCCAGCGGGGGCCGCGCTGGTGAGCGAGCGGATCATTCTGGCGAGTCGCTCGGCGCGCCGCATGCAGATCCTGCAGCGTGAAGGGGTGGCCTTCGAGAGCATCGAGGCTCCGGTGGACGATCCGTCGACGCCGCCGGAGGGTGACGTGGCGGGCGTCGCCGCGTCCTTGGCGCGCCGCAAGGCGGAGGCGGTGATCGCCGCGCATGCCGCGCGGTGCGCGAACGCGTTCGTGGTCGCGGCGGACACGATCTGTCGGCATGGATCCAGCTCGGTCGGCAAGGCGGAGTCGGTGCAGCAGGCGCGTCGGATCCTTGCCCAGATGATGGACGGCGAACATGACGTGGTGACCGCCGTCGTGGTGACGCGCGCAGGCGCGTGGCGTTCGTTCGTGGATGTCGCGCGCGTGCGAATGGAGCATCCGGGCACGGAGGCGCTGGAGCGCTTCCTGGCGTCGGATGCGTGGCGGGGCAAGGCGGGCGCCTACGACATCGAGGAGCGTCGGGCTGCGGGATGGACGATCCACTGCGTGGGCGATGAGGACACCGTCGGGGGACTTCCCTGGAAGCGGCTTCAGGCGACGATGGAGGGCTGGCCCCGATGAGCGGACCGCTCCCGCCGATCCTGTGGCCGGTCGCCTGGGTCGCTTCGCGCATCTACGGACTTGGCGTGCGGCGTCACGCCGCGGCGCTGGAGCGCGTTCCCGCTTGGGAGGCACCGTGCCCCGTGATGTCGGTTGGGAACGTCTCCGCGGGAGGCACCGGCAAGTCACCCATGGTGCGATGGATCTGTGCCGAACTTCGCCACGCGGGCCGCTCGCCAGCCATCGTGATGCGCGGTCATCGCGGAGGCGAATCGTCGGACGAGGCGCTTGAACATCGGGCGGAGATGCCGGAAACGCCTGTCGGCGTCGGTGCGGATCGACGCGCCGCGATCGAGCGGCTTCGATCCGCGCATGCGGACGTCGACGCGCTGGTGCTCGACGATGGATTCCAGCACCGGCAGGTCGCCCGGGATCTCGATCTGGTCCTGATCGACGCGCGCAGGCCCGCGATCGACGGCGCGCTGCTGCCGATGGGCTGGCTGCGCGAACCCGCGGAGGCGCTGCGGCGCGCGCACGCGGTCATCGTGACGCGCGCGGACAGCGTGGATCACGGACTTTCGGCGCGCATCGAGCGACTGCACGGCCGTCCTCCCATCGCCTGGACGCGGCACGCGTGGCACGTGCTGCGTGCGACAACGGCGACGGACGCGGAGGAGACGTGGACGCTCGAACGACTGCGCGGGCGTTCGGTCGCGGTGTGGGCCGGCATCGGCAATCCAGGCGCCTTCGTGGCGCACGTGACCGCGTGCGGTGCGCGTGTGGTCGACGTGCCGCGTCTTGCCGACCACCAGCGCTTCGACGCACGACTGGTGGAGCGCCTCGCGAGGGTCGCCCGCGCGGCCGGGGCCACCGACATCGTCTGCACGGGCAAGGACTGGGTGAAGCTCCGCCCGCTCTCGCGCCCATCCTCGCTCAGGATCGTTCGTCCGCAGCTGGAACTCGAGTGCATCGAGGGCCTCACGCCGCTTCGGCAGGCGCTTTTCGAGGGGATCGCGCGTGGAGATCGGCGCGTGGGCCGTTAGACTGCGGGGATGAGCGGAAACGCGGAAGCGCTGGTGCCACTGCTGGCGGGCTGGAAGGGTTCGGACCTGCTGGTCGTGGGCGACTTCATGCTGGACCAGGCGCAGCACGGCTCGGCCGATCGCCTGAGCCCCGACGCGCCGGTGCCCGTGCTGCTGAGTCGTGGCGCGCGTGACCTCGAGGAGACGGCTGGCGGCTCCAGCAATGTCGCGCTGTGTGCGGCCGCGCTCGGCGCGCGTGTGCGGTGCTTCGGCGTGACCGGCCCCGACGACGAGGGCCACACGCTTCGGCGCCTCCTGACCGAGGGCGGCTGCGAGGCGGACGGCCTGCTCGAGGATGGCTCGCGTCCCACGACCGTGAAGCGCAGCATCGTGGGTCTGGCGCAGCATCGGCATCCACAGAAGATGTTCCGCGTCGACGTGGAGAGCCGCGAGCCGATCTCGAGCGAGATCGAGTCCGCGCTCCTGTGCGCGATCGAGCGCGCCGCCGTGGACTGCCACGTGATCTGCCTGGAGGATTACGCGAAGGGCGTCTGCACGCCCTCGCTCTGCCAGGGCGTGATCGAGATCGGTCGTCGGCTGGGCAAGCCGGTGCTGGTGGATCCGGCGGCGATCGCGGACTACAGCCGCTACGCCGGCGCAACGGCGATCACGCCGAACCGCACCGAGGCCGCGCTCGCGGCGGGTCGGAAGACCATGCCGGACTACGAGGCCGGCGAGGTGCGCCAGCTCGCGCGCACGCTGCGCGAGCGATATCGGCTTCATGCCGTGGTCCTGACGCTCGATCGACATGGCTCGTTCCTGGAGCGTGAGGGCAGCGAGTCCGTGCATGTTCCCACGGTGGCGCGTCGCGTCTACGACGTGACCGGCGCGGGCGACATGGTGCTCGCGGCGCTGGCGGCCGCGCTTGCCAACGGCTTCCCGTGGCCCGAGGCCGTGGCCTTCGCCAACGTGGCGGCGGGCCTCGAGGTCGAGGTGTTCGGCGCGCGACCGATCCCGTTCGCGCAGGTGCGTCGTCAGGTGCTCGCGCAGGCGGGCCACATGGCCGGCAAGATCCGAGATCGCCAGGCGTTGCGCGTGGAACTCGAGGCGCGTCGCGAGGCGGGCCAGCGCATCGTGCTGACCAATGGTTGCTTCGACGTGCTGCACGCCGGGCATGTCTCGAGTCTGCGCGCGGCGCGTGCGCAGGGCGACCTGCTTGTCGTGGCCGTGAACGCCGACGCATCGGTGCGCGAGCTGAAGGGCGAGGATCGGCCGGTCTTCCCGCTTGCGCAGCGCATGGAGGTGCTGGCGGCGCTGGAATCCGTGGATCTGGTGGTCGCGTTCGAGGAACGGAGCGCCCACGAGGTGATCCGCCTTGTTCATCCGCACGTCTACGTGAAGGGCGGCGACTACCGACGACCGGAAGACGTCGCCGAACACGCGCTGCTGGTGGAGTTGGGCGTCGAGCTGCGACTGCTCGGGCACGTCCCCGGGGTCAGCACGACCGCCGCGATCCACAGGATGCGGGAGCGTGAAACGGGGACCATTCGTGGATGAATCCGCGGCTTGACTCGCCGCCCACCGCCCCCCCATACTGCCGCAAGTCGTGGCGCGAGGGCGGTTACGACAGCCCGCACAACCCATTCGGAGAAGATGATGAACACCGTCACCAAGAAGGAACTCGTCGAGCGCATCGCCCAGCGGACCGGACTCCAGCGCAACGACGTGAAGACGGTGGTGCAGAGCTTCCTGGATGCGGTGGTGGAGGAACTCGGGCAGGGCAACCGCCTGGAGTTCCGCGACTTCGGCGTGTTCGAGGTGCGTCAGCGCGCCGCGCGCAACGCGCAGAATCCCAAGACGCTCGTGCCCGTGCACGTGCCGGCGAAGCGCACGGTCCGCTTCAAGCCCGGTCGCCTGATGCGCGAGCATGGCGAGGCGACCACCGCCACCGCGGGCGGGGCCGCCGTCGCCGTCGCCGCCCGCTGAGCGCGGTGACCTGACATGGAATCCGATCGCCCATCGGGTCGTTCCGCCTCGCGCGGACCGGCCCGCATCGATGCCGCCGACGCGCGCCGCCTGCTCGACGCCGCGCCGCCGCATGCCCCCGAGGCCGAGATGAGCCTGCTGGGTGCGATGCTCATC
Organism: Phycisphaerales bacterium; assembly: GCA_049318245.1. Classification (GTDB taxonomy): domain Bacteria; phylum Planctomycetota; class Phycisphaerae; order Phycisphaerales; family SM1A02; genus SYAC01. The sequence goes on from JBMOGS010000006.1 coordinate 16,547, forward strand.
GACCCGCGCGTGGTTGGAGACGTCATCCAGGTGGTGCCGACGGGCGTGGACTTCCATCGCCCCGCGCATGGCGCGATCTTCGACGCGATGGTGCAGATCTGGGACCGCACCGCCACGCTCGACGTGGTGCAGTTGAACCAGCACCTGACCGACAGGGGGGTGCTCGAGGACATCGGCGGCACGTCGTACCTGGTCGAACTCGCCGAGAGCACGCCGACCGCCGCCCACGCGGTCGAGCACGCGCGCATCGTGCGCGACAAGGCCACCATGCGCGAACTCATCCGCGCTGCGGGCGAGATCCTGGCGCAGGCGCAGTCCGGTGGCGACGAGCCGCAGCAGGTCCTGGAGTCCGCGGAGCAGCGCATCTTCGCGATCGCGCAGCGGCGCGATGGCGCGCGCTTCAGCAGCCTGCAGGAGCTGCTCGATCACACGCTCAAGGTGATCGACCAGAGCGAGGGCAAGCCCTTCACCGGCGTTCCCGCGGGTTTCGCGGAGTTCGACGAGATGACCAGCGGACTGCAGAAGGGCGAGATGGTCATCCTGGCCGCGCGTCCGAGCATGGGCAAGACCGCGCTCGCGCTGAACATGATGGAGAACATCGCGGCCAGCGGGCATCCCGTGGCCATGTTCAGCCTGGAAATGGGCCGCCAGCAGCTGGTGCAGCGCATCCTGTGCGCGAAGGGCGGCATCGACAGCCAGCGGCTGCGCCGCAACATGCTGCGCAAGGAGGACTATCGCGCGCTGCTGGGGGCGTGCGAGGCGTTGCAGAACTGCAGCATCTGGATCGACGACACCCCGGGTCTGTCGCTGCTGAGCATGCGCAGCAAGGCGCGTCGCCTGAAGGAGCAGCACGGCATCGAGGCGATCATCATCGACTACCTGCAGCTCATGTCCAGCGGCGGCCGCGTGGAGAGCCGCCAGATGGAGGTCAGCGAGATCAGTCGCGGCATCAAGGCGATGGCGCGCGAACTCGAGGTCCCCGTGATCTGCCTGAGCCAGCTGAACCGCGCCGCCGAGCAGCGCGAGGGCCACAAGCCGCGCATGAGCGACCTTCGCGAGTCGGGCAGCATCGAGCAGGACGCCGACGTGGTGCTGATGCTGCACCGCGAGGAGTACTACCACCAGGGCGACGACGACTGGCTGGAGGCGAACGCCGACAAGCGCGGTCTCGCCGAGCTGATCGTGGCGAAGCAGCGCAACGGTCCGACGGGCGTGTGTCGACTGGCGTGGGACGGACGCCTGACGCGGTTCCGCGACTTCACGGACGCCACGCCGCCAGGCGGATTCGAGGCCGCGCCGCGCAGCCGCGCCGTGCTGCCTCCGGACGACCTGCCGCTCTGACTCCCTCGCGGCCGCCGGATCGGTGGGCTATGGTACGCGTGGTGCGGCAACCACTGCACATCATCGAGCCGACGCTGCGATCCCACGACGGGCATCTGTCGAGTCTTGTTTCCGAATTCGCGGCGCTGTTCGGCGGGCCGGTGATCGTGCATGCGGATCGCAGGTCGCAGGAGCTTTCGATCCCCGGCGTGGAGATCGTCCGGAGATTTCCGCGCCGATTCCGGAAACTCCTGCTTCCGTGGGTGTACTTCCGGCTGCTTCGCGCGCGTGAGCGAATCCTTGTCTCCACGGCGACCACCGCCGATTTTTGGTCGCTTCGGCTTGCGGCACGACTCGCGAATCAAGCGACCCACCGCGTGACGCTGTTTGTGCATTGGTACCGCCACAAGCCTCGCAAGGATCGAGTCATGGCAGCGTTCGCGCGGGCGCATCCTGACATCGCGTTGCTCGCACCGACATCCGGCTGCGCGGAAATGCTCCGTTCGTGTGGTTTCCGGAATGTCACCGAGGTTCCGTACCCCTTCCGCTTCCGATCCTCGCAGGGAGAAACCGTGTCCGAGTCCGATCCACGCGTCCTGGTCGCTGGCGGCGCCCGGAGGGATAAGGGATTCCCGCATGTGGTGGCATTGATCGAGCATCTGGCGTCCCGTGGCCTGGATCTGCCATTCACCGTCCAGGTGTCCGGCGACCATTGGGGGGAGTACAAGGATGACATCAGCGCACTGGTCGAACGCTTGCGCACTGCTCGACTCCCACGGCTTTGCACCGTCCCGGACGCACTCGGGCCACGCGAGTACGAGGCGCTCTTTCGTGGTGCGATCGTGTTGCAGCCCTACGAGTCCGCGACTTTCCGAGATCGCGTCAGCGGCGTGACACTCGATGCGCTCAACGCCGGGTCACCGATCGTCGCGAGTGCGGGCACGTGGACGGCGTCGATCGTGGCGCGTTTCGGCTGTGGGGTCGTGTGCGAATCCGTGGGGCCCACCTCGCTGCACGCAGCGATCGACGCCATCCGATCCCGCCATCCTGAGTTCCATCGACGGGCCTGTGAGGCCCGCAGGATCCTGGGGCAGGAACTCAAGGACTCGCCGGTCGGACGGATTCTCCGCGGGGGTGCTCAAGTCCCGGCCTGCATGAGCGGATTCGAGGCCGCGCCGCGCAGCCGCGCCGTGCTGCCCCCGGACGACCTGCCGCTCTGATCCGACCACGATCGATCCGCGGTGCCGCGCGCAAGTAGATTGCGCGCAGCGATGGACGCGCCGGATGACATTCCAGGAATGCTCGAGCGGGCCGCCGCCGGTGACCCGGAGGCCTGGCGCACGGTGGTCGACCGGTTCAGTCCGCGCGTGTTCGCCTTCCTGCGCAGCTACACGCGGGATCCGGAACTGGCCGAGGAAGTCGTGCAGAGCGTGTTCTGCACGGTGGCGCGCAAGCTTGCGGACTACGAGGAGCAGGGGCGCTTCGATGCGTGGCTCTTTCGGATCGCGCTGAACCGTCTGCGCGACGAGATGCGCCGCCGGAAGAAGCACGCGCGTCCCATGGACGCGGACGTGCTTGCGGACGTCGGGCCCGCGGCGCGCGCGGAGGTGCGGGCCGGCCGCGAGGAGATCGAGGCGCTGCGCGCGGCCATGGAGGAGCTCCCGGAGCAGGACCGGCTCGTGATCGACCTGCGCCACCACGGCGGCATGGGTTTCCAGCAGATGGCCGATCTCCTGAAGGAACCCCTGGGAACCCTGCTGGCACGCCACCATCGGGCCCTGCGAAAGTTGCGCGAGATGCTGCGCAGACGCCTTGGTGAGGAGGAAAATCCGTGATGGCCGGTCCGATACCGCGAAATTCGTCCCTTCGCGCTGCAAGACCCTTCCCCGCTCCCCGTTGGGAGCCCAGTCTGGAGTCATTCCATGGCACTTGAGAGCGATTTCAATCCATCCCCACGTCTGGACCGGCTGCTCCGGGCCGATGCTTCGCGCGTCCCCGCAGGCCTGTCGCAGCGGGTCTTCGAGGCAAGCGTGGGATCGTTGCCCGATGTGCGCTCGGCCAGGGGCGTGATCGGTCGCCTGTCGTGGCGCTGGGTCGCCGCGGCTGCCGTGCTGCTGGTCGCCGGCGGCATCGCGCTGCGGCTCGGGATGACCACCGGAGCCTCGGATGGATCCGAGTCCATGCTCACCGTGGTGATCGAGTCCACTGGTGGCGAGGGCTTTGGTGAGGACGTTGGCTCGATCGCCGTGGTCCGCGGCGGTGGCTTCGCGGATCTCGATGCGGAGATGCGACTCCTGCTGGCCGACGGGAGGATCGACGGATGATCACCTTGAAGCGCTGGACCGCGGTGGTCCTGCTGTGCGCGTCGCTGCCAGTCGTGGCGTCGTTCGCGGTCCAGGACGCGCCTCGGTCGCGTCGGCAGGGTGGTGAGCCGCCACCGCCGCCGGCTCGGCAGGCCGATGAAGGCCCAGGTTCAGGCGGTGGCGAGGGTCGTCGCGGCGGGATGCGACGGGAACTGACCGACAAGGATGTGGAGCGCATCATCGCCACGGCGCGCGACGTGGACCCGACGTGGGCCGACGCCCTCGAGCAACTCCGCAAGGAGGATCCCGCGAAGCTTCGTCAGCGGCTTGGCATGCAGGCGCGCATGCTGATGGGTCTGTCGATGCTGCGAGAGCGGCAGCCCGAGATCTACCAGGCTCGTGTGGAGGACTTCCGCGTGCAGCGCGAGATTCGCGCGGCGTCCGAGCGCCTGCGCAAGGCACGCGAGGCCGGCGACGCGGCCTCGGAGGCGCTTGCCCGCACCGAGGTGCGAGGCGCGATCGAGCGGCAGTTTGAACTCGACGTGAAGGCGCGCGCCTATGAGCTGGTGGCGATGGAGCGCGCCCTGAAGGATGCGCGCAAGCGGCTGCAGTCGGACATCTCGGATCGCGAGAGCCGCCTGTCCGAGGCGCTTCAGGCCGTGGACCGGGGCGAGATGCCTCGCTTTGGGCGCGGCCCGGAAGGCGACGGCCCGTGGATGTGGCGTGAGCGCGAGGGCGGTCGTCCGCAGGGCGAACGTCCACCGGGGGATCGACCCGCTCCGCCTTCGCCGCCTGGCGCGGTGCCGTAGGCTGCCCGCTCGGGTGATCCAGCGCACGAACGATCAAGGCGGGATTCGCTCCCGCGCCCCCCGCGCGGGCGCTGGTGTCGGCGTGTGGCTGCTCACGACGATCGTGTGCCTCGTGGCGTTGCTGTCGCCGTGGGCCTTCGCGCGCGTCGAGATGCCGGGGGGCGCGCGCATGGCGCGGTGGAGCGCGCAGAACCTGCAACTGAGCCTGCTGCCGCCGGCGTGGCTGCGCGACACGTCGGCGGAGGCCCGCGTGGAAGCTGCGCGCGCCGCCGGCGAACATGTGCCTGGCCGGATGCTTGGCACCGACCGCATCGGTCGTGATGTCGCGGCGCGGCTGGTGGCCGGGAGTGCACTGTCGCTGGCGCTTGGACTTGCGGCGGCGGTGGTCGCGACGGCGATCGGCGTGTGCTGGGGCGCGGCCGCGGCGTGGTTCGCGGGTCCCGTGGACGCCGCACTCATGCGGATCGTGGACGTGCTGTACGCGCTGCCGAGCATCCTGCTGGCCACGCTGCTCGGCGTTGCCGTGGACGGATTCGCCGAGCGCGCGCTGGGCGATGCCTCTCCGGGGCTGCGGCTGGCGCTGAACCTGCTCACGATGCTCGTGGCGATCGCGGGCGTGGGCTGGCTCACCATGAGCCGCGTGGTCCGCGGGCAGGTTCTCTCGCTGCGCGAGCGCGCATTCATCGAGGCCGCGCGCGCGGCGGGGGCGGGCAGCGCGCACATCTTCCGCAAGCACCTGCTGCCGAACCTTGCGGGCCCGGTGGCGGCCTACGCGGCACTCGCCGTCCCGGCCGCGATCCTGAGCGAGAGCTTCCTGAGCTTTCTTGGCATCGGGATCCGGGATCCGCTGCCGAGTCTCGGCAACCTGGCCGCGGACGGTCTGCCCGAACTGAACCTGGTGAAGGGTCGCTGGTGGCTGCTCGCGCCACCGTGCGTGGTGATCGCGTTGGCACTGCTCTCGCTGAATTTCGCGGCGGATCGCCTGCGCGACCGGCTCGATCCGGCGTCGGCGGGCTGACGCGCCGGGCCGCGGGCTGCGTTACCCTGCCCGCCCCATGCGAAACGGCTTCGGATTCAAGGATCTGGTGATGCTCGCCCTCCTGCTCGCCGTGGCGGTGAGCGTGTGGCTCTCGATGCTGCAGCGTGACCGGCAGTGGGAGCTGCTGCAGCGCGTGGACGCCCGGATGGCGGAACTCGAGCAGCGCATGCAGCAGTTGCGTGTGGCGCCGGCGGCGCCCACGGCCTCGGCGAGGGCCGTGCCTGCCGCGCGAGACGAGTCGTGGGCGCGGCCTGGCGTGAAGGTGGAGTGGCAGCCCGAGGTCGCCTTCGCGAGCGATCCGGCCTCGCAGCCCGGCTTCGCCGAAGGCGGCGAGTTCACCGAGATCTTCGAGGCGCAGCCCGCCAAGCTGGTGCCCTACATCAGCACCGACGTGTACGGCACGCGGGTGATCGACTCGGTGTGCGAGGGGCTCATCAGCCTGGATCCGAAGACGCTGAAGATGCGTGGACAGCTCGCCGGCGCATGGCAAGTCGATCCCGACGGCCTGTGGCTTCGCGTGCAGCTGCGCCCCGAGGCCTGCTTCAGCGACGGTTCGCCGGTGACCGCCGAGGACGTGCGCTGGACCTTCCAGGATTTCGTGCTGAACCCGCTCATCGAGGCGGAGCGCAGCCGCAGCCTGATGGACAACATCACCGACGTGAAGGTGATCGGCGAGCGCACCGTGGAGTTCACCTTCAGCAAGGCGCTCTTCACGAACACCCTGAACGCGATGGGCAACCCGATCCTGAGCAAGCGCTTCTACACGCAGTTCGAGCCGAGCCAGATCAACCAGGCCACGGGCGTGCTCTTCGGAAGCGGCCCCTACGCGCTTGCGCGCTGCCCGAAGGGCCCCGGCGACCTGGCCGGCCAGTGGACCCCCGGCAACGACGTGGTGCTGGTGCGCAATGATCGATACTGGGGCCCCAAGGCACCGCTGGCGAGCCGGCGCTTCAAGAGCATCAAGGACGACCTGGCGCGTCTGGTCGCGTTCCGCAACGGCGAGGGCTCGATGGTGCTTCCCACGAGTCCGCAGTTCAACAAGATCGCCAAGGAAGAGCCCGACTTCGCGAAGAAGGCCTTCATGCTGAAGTGGATCAACATGCGCTGCGGCTACAGCTTCATCGCGTGGCAGTGCGGCCCGCGTCCCAACGGCAAGGTGCCGCCCTTCGGAGACGTGCGCGTGCGTCGGGCGATGACCATGCTGCTCGATCGCGAGCGCATGATCCGCGACATCTGGGACGGCATCGGCATCGTGAGCAAGGGACCGATGAACCCCGAGAGCCCGGGCAGCAACCCCGCCGTGAAGCCACTGCCGTTCGATCCGGATGGCGCGAAGGCGCTGCTGGCCGAGGCGGGCTGGAAGGACCGCGACGGTGACGGCACCATCGAGAACGAGAAGGGCGAGAAGTTCCGCTTCGAGTACACCTATGCCACGGGCGGCGAGATCAGCGAGAAACTCGCGCGCTTCGTGAAGGACAGCTACGCGAAGGCCGGCATCGAGGTCTCCACCCGGCCGGTGGACTGGAGCCGCTACCAGGACCTGTTGAAGACCCGCGACTTCGACGCCATCACGATGGGCTGGAGCGCCAACAGCCCCGAGAGCGATCCGCGGCAGATCTTCCACAGCGACAGCGTGAAGGAGGGCGGCGACAACTTCATCCAGTGGAAGAGCGCGAAGGTGGACGAGCTCATCGAGCAGGGCCGCCGCACCATGGACGAGTCCACGCGCATGCTCGTGTGGCAGCAGTTCGAGGCGGCGATCGCCGAGGAGCAGCCCTACACCTTCGTGCGCGTGGCGCCGTGGCTGCGCTTCGTGAGCCGCGACTTCGGCAACGTGAACACCTACCGCTCGGGCCTGCAGCCCGAGGAGTTCTTCCGCGTGGGCGGCGGCGCCGTGCCGACGTCGGCCAACTGACCTCCGCAGGTTCTCGCGCGCATGGGCACCTACATCGCCAGGCGACTGCTGCTGATGATCCCAACGCTGCTGGGAATCACGCTGCTTGTCTTCAGTCTGGTGGCCCTGGCGCCCGGCGGCATCGGCGCGGGCCTGCAGGTCAGTGGTGGTCAGATGAGCGACACCAGCCGCGTGATGCAGATGCAGGCATATCTGGAGGATCGCTACGGCCTGAACGATCCGGTGATCGTGCAGTACGGCCGTTGGCTCGCGCAGATCTCGCCGCTGAAGTTCGGTCCGCGATTCCAGCGCTCCCCCTCGGGCGCATGGGTGCGGCCGCCGCGCGACCTTCCCGAGCCGCCGTTGCAGGGCTGGTTCCCGGCGGCCTCGACCGAAGCGATCGCGAGGGCGGGCGCCGCGGGGCTTGCCGGGTTCGAGGCCATGAAGTCGCAGGATCCGAACGATCGGCATCGCGCACTGCAGCGCGACTCCGAGGCGAGCCGTCGCGCCTACGTGGGCACGGTGCGCGGCACGCGCGAGGCGCTCGCGGACTGGGCGCGTGCCAACGATCGCAAGGACCTGCTCGACGCCAAGGGTGCCGCGGATCCGGCGCGCTTCGAGGGCCTGAAACCGGCGCCCGGGTCGCCATCGTGGGACGCGCTCGCCAAGGCCGCCGAAGCCATGCACGCGGCACGCCTGCAGGCGATCGAGCGGGCGGCCGCGGAGCGCGCGAGCTTCGACGCGCAGCCGTATCCGAGCATCGGCCTGCCCCTGATCCCGGGTTCGATGTGGCTCGGCCCGCCGGATCTGGGCGTGGCGTTCAGTCGCAACCGTCCGGTCGCCGACCTGATCGCCGAGGCGCTTCCGGTCACGCTGCTGCTGAACCTGATCGCGTTCCCGATCATCTACCTGATCGCGATCCCGACCGGCGTGCTGGCCGCGATGAAGCGCGGTTCCTGGTTCGACTCGGCCAGCGGTGCGATCTTCCTGATGCTGTGGAGCGTTCCCACGGTGCTCGCGGGCGTGCTGCTGATCGGCTTCGTGGCGAACAAGCAGTACCTGGGACTCTTCCCGGTGAGTGGCCTTCACGACACGCAGGCGGAGAACTGGACCTTCCTGCCCAGTTCGGACACGCGCGGCTGGCTGGTGGACATGCTGTGGCACGTGGCGCTGCCCGTGACCTGCCTGGTGTACGGCGGTTTCGCGGTGCTCTCGAAGCAGTGCCGTGCGGCGATGCTGGACAACCTGAGCGCCGATTACGTGCGCACGGCGAAGGCCAAGGGCGTGCCGCGCATGGAGGTCGTGATCCGCCACGTCTTCCGCAACAGCCTGCTGCCGCTGATCACCATGTTCGTGGGCATCTTTCCGGCGATGCTCGGCGGCAGCGTGATCGTGGAGCGCATCTTCAGCGTGCCGGGCATGGGCACGCTGATCCTGCAGGCGATCGACCTGCGTGATCGCGAGATCATCCTGGCCAACACCTTCATGATCGCGTGCGTGAACCTGCTGGCGCTGCTGCTGGCGGACATCCTGTACGCGGTCGCCGATCCGCGGGTGAGCTATGAGTGAGTCGAACGCGGTCATCTCGGGCATCGAGGCGATGCGCGGCGTGGGCCAGCGGCGCGCGAAGGGCTTCTGGGCGGACGTGTGGGACCGCGTGCTTCGCCGCCGGGCCGCCGTGCTGGCGCTGGCGTGGATCGCGATCGTGGCGGCGGGTGCGGTGCTCGCGCCGCTGGTGGCGAACGCGCATCCGCTGCGATTCGAGCGGCTCGACGCCACGGGGGCGGTGACCGCCAGCACCTCGCCACTGTGGGAGAACCTGCGCGCGACCGACCTGCTGCTGCTCGCGGGCGCGGCGTTCGCGCTGGCGTGGCTCGGGCCGGGCAGGCTTGCGGGATTGAGCCGCGGGCCGCGCATCGGCCTGCTCGCGGTGGCGTTCGTGCAGGTCACGCTCACGGTGCTGGTGGTGTCGGTGGCGCACGACTGGCTCGATGCCTCGGCGCGCGGCGAGGCCGTGCGCGACTGGGGCCGATCGGCCGCGGGGCCGTGGATCGTCTCGGGAGGCGTGGCGCTGGTGCTTGGAGTCGCGAGCGCCTGGCTGCCGACGGTGGACTCGCTTCGGTTGCGATGCGGGCTGGCGCTGGTCGCCGCGGCGCTGGCGACCTGGTGCCTGGCGGACCGGTGGCAGGGTCGCCTGGTGAACTACGACCGTTACGCCGAACTCGAGGCCTCGGGCGAGGCGCGCGCGATCTACACGCTGATCCCGTGGAGCCCCGAGTATGCGCGCAGCGACATGGGCCTTGCCGATCCGGGCATGCGCGTGGCGGATCGCGTGGAGAGCGAGGCCACCACACCGCTCGGCAGACGCCGCCTGTGGCTTGGCACCGACGCGATCGGCGCCGACGTGCTCAGCCAGATGATCTGGGCCTGTCGCCTCTCGATCTCGATCGGACTCGTCTCGACAGGCATCTCGCTGCTGATCGGCGTGACGCTCGGCGCGATCGCCGGCTACTTCGGCGGACGCGTGGACCTGCTGCTGCAGCGCATGGTCGAGATCTTCATGGCCATCCCGGTGCTGTTCCTGCTCATCGTGGCCGCCGGCGTGCTGCCCCGGAACACCTACGTCATGATGGCGCTGATCGGCTGTTTCAGCTGGACGGGCGCGGCGCGCTTCACGCGCGCGGAGTTCCTGAAGCTGCGTCGGCAGGACTTCGTGCAGAGCGCGCAGAGCGTGGGCCTGCCGCTGCGGCTGATCCTGTTCCGTCACATGCTGCCCAACGGCATCACGCCCGTGCTCGTGGACGCGAGCTTCGCGGTGGCGGCGGCGATCACCGTGGAGGCCACGCTGTCGTTCCTGGGCCTCGGGCCCGACGGACAGGCGAGCTGGGGCAAGCTGCTCTCGAGCGCCACGGCCAGCACGGGCACCTTCGTGTGGTGGCTCGCGGTGTTCCCGGGCGGCGCCATCTTCCTGAGCGTGCTCGCCTACAACGTGCTGGGCGAGTCGCTGCGTGACGCGATCGATCCGAAGCTTCGAAAGGCGGCCCACTGATGAGCGTGCAGGCGCAGACGAAGGGTTCCGTGGACGCGTCGCGGGCGACGGCTCCGCTGCTGTCGGTGCGCGACCTTGCCGTGAGCTTCGACAACGCGAGCAATCCCGGCGGGCCGCGCATCCAGGCGGTGGCGGGGGTGAACATGACGCTCTTTCCGCGCCAGACCCTGGCGGTGGTGGGGGAGTCGGGTTGCGGCAAGAGCGTGACCGCGATGAGCGCCATGCAGCTGATTCCGCGGCCACCCGGGCGATTCGACCGCGGCAGCATCCGGCTGGAGGGTCGCGAACTGCTCACCCTTCCCGAGCACGAGATGCTGAAGGTGCGCGGCGGCGAGATCGCGATGATCTTCCAGGAGCCGATGACCAGCCTGAACCCGGTCTACTCGATCGGGGACCAGATCCTCGAGGCGATCCTGCTGCACCAGCGGCTCGACATGATGCAGGCCATCGAGCGCGCGATCGGCGCGCTGGACGAGGTGGGCATCTACAACCGCCTGAGGGAGCGCTTCAAGGCCGACGCCATGGCGCTGGCGCAAGGCAAGCGCGACCTGCTCGACGAGTATCCGCATCGCTTCAGCGGCGGCATGCGCCAGCGCGTGATGATCGCGATGGCGCTGGCGTGCCAGCCCAGGGTGCTGCTGGCGGATGAGCCGACCACCGCGCTGGATGTCACGATCCAGGCGCAGATCCTGGACCTGCTGCGGCAGCTGCAGCGCGATCGCGGCATGGGCATCATGCTGATCACGCACAACCTGGGGGTGGTCGCGGAGAACGCCGACGTGGTCTGCGTGATGTACGCGGGCCGCGTGGTGGAGTACGCGCCGGTGTTCGAGCTCTTCGAGAACCCGATGCATCCGTACACGCGCGGGCTCTTCTCCAGCATCCCGGGACTGCACGACACGCGGGCGCGTCTCGCCACCGTCGAGGACGTGACGAATGACCCCGCGGAGTTCCGCAAGGTTCCAGGCGTGGTTCCGTGGTGGCCGCACATGGACGCGGCGGCGCGACCGCCACTGGCCGATGCGCGCGAACCGTACGTGTTGCACCAGATCGGGCCCCAGCGCTGGCTCGGCTGCTGGCGAACCGCGGAACTGGCCGGGCAGGCTTCGCCGCCGCCGTCGCTCGAGTACCGTCGCCCGGACTGAGTCCCCGGGGTGCGGCTCGAATCCGCGGGTGTGCGCACGGCGAAGGATCCGTCATGCCCCTGATCGAACCCGGCAAGACGATCCCCGACTTCACCGCCCGCACCGCCGACGGCGAGATCGTGAAGGGCGCCTTCCTGACGAAGGGGTACACGGTGATCTACTTCTATCCCAAGGACGACACGCCGGGCTGCACCAAGGAGGCCTGCGCCTTCCGTGATCTGCACGGTGATCTGCTGAAGGCGAAGGCGCGCGTGTACGGCGTGAGCGCCGACGACGCCGAGAGCCACGCGAGATTCGCCGGCAAGTTCAAGTTGCCCTTCGAACTGATCGTGGACGAGCCGGGCAAGGACGGCGTGCCGACGCTGGCGAAGAAGCTCGGGGCGTGGCAGGAGAAGTCGATGTACGGGAAGAAGTACATGGGCATCGCGCGCATCACGTACCTGGTGGGACCGGGCGGCATGGTGCTGCAGCGCTGGGACAAGGTGAAGCCCGAGGAACACGCCGCCGAGGTGCTCGAGGCGATCCGCGCGGCGAAGTAGGCTCTCGGCATGAACCATCCGACCGTGCGCTTCAAGCGCCTGCACGCCGGCGCCCAGCTCCCTGCGTATCAGAGCGCGGAGGCCGCGGGCATGGACCTGCACGCATGCCTGGACACGCCGGTCACGCTGCAGCCCGGGGACCTGGTCCGGATCCCGCTTGGATGGATCATGGCGATTCCGTCCGGATTCGAGGGGCAGGTTCGTCCGCGCAGTGGCCTTGCGGCCAGGCACGGGATCACGGTGCCCAACGCGCCCGGCACCATCGACAGCGACTATCGCGGCGAAGCCGTGGTGGCGCTGATCAACCTGGGCCGCGCCGCGTTCACGATCGAGCATGGCATGCGCGTGGCGCAGCTGGTGGTCGCACCGGTCGCGCGCGTGGCCGTCCACGAGGTCGCGGAACTCGATGAAACCGCCCGTGGTGGCGGCGGTTTCGGCAGCACCGGTCACTGACCGGTCGGTGGGCCGGCACCGTGGCCCCGACTACACTTGCGGAATGACCACGGCGACCGCCACCGACATCAACGTTCCGCTGCTCGACCTGAAGGCCCAGTACGCCACGATTCGGGCGGAAGTGGAGCCGGTGGTGCGCGAGGTGATGGAGAGCCAGTACTTCATCGGCGGCCCCAAGGTGGACGAGCTGGAGCGCGACACCGCGGCCTACTGCCGCGCCAAGCACGCGGTGGGCTGCGCCAACGGCAGCGACGCCATCGTGCTGGCCCTGCAGGCGCTCGATGTGGGCCCCGGCGACGAGGTGATCATGCCCAGCTTCACCTTCTTCGCCACGGCTGGCAGCGTGCATCGACTGGGCGCGCGTCCGGTGTTCGTGGACTGCGACCCCGCCACCTACAACATCTGCCCAAAGAGCGTGGAAGAGGCCTTCGGCTGCTGCAAGAAGGTGAAGGCGATCATGCCGGTGCACCTGTTCGGGCAGGCCGCGAACATGGACGCGATCATGGACATCGCCAAGGCCCGCAACCTGAAGGTGGTGGAGGATTGCGCGCAGGCGATCGGCACCGAGGACAGCCACGGCACGCGCGTGGGCACGCGCGGCCACATCGGCACCTTCAGCTTCTTCCCCAGCAAGAACCTGGGCGGCTTCGGTGACGGTGGCGTGATGAGCACGAACGATGACGCACTTGCGGCGCGCCTGAAGCGCCTGCGCAACCACGGCATGGAGCCGAAGTACTTCCACCACGAGATCGGCATGAACAGCCGCCTCGACGCGCTGCAGGCCGCGGTGCTCTCGATCAAGCTTCGGCACCTGGACAACTGGAGCGCCGCGCGTCAGCGCAACGCGGCCTGGTACGACCGGTTCTTCGCCGCCGCGGGCGCGACCGACAACCGCACCGCCGTCGATGCGGGCGGCCTCGCCCTGCGCTACCCGGCCGCCGCCCCGAAGGGCGCGCGTCACATCTACAACCAGTACTGCGCGCGCGTGCCGGGAGCCATCCGCGACAAGGTGCGCGATGCGCTGGCCGCCCGGAAGATCGGCACCGAGATCTACTACCCGCTTTCGCTGCACCAGCAGAAGTGCTTCGAGTTCCTCGGCTACCGCCCCGGCGTGTTCCCGCACGCCGAGCGCGCCGCGAAGGAAGTGATCGCGCTGCCGATCTATCCCGAACTCAGCGAGGCGCAGCTGCGGCACGTGGCCGAGACGCTCGTGGAGACCGTGCGTCAGCTCGCGTGAGCCGAACCGTCACGGCAGCAGGCTGGACAGGTCTCGCACGCCCACGCACTCCGGCGCGCTGAACGGCTCGCCGAAGGCCGCGCCGATGCGGCTGCCGTAGAAGCGCCCCATGGACTCGATCCACGCCGGCACGCCGCGATTGGCGGGGTTCGCGTCGAACTGGCTGCGGTAGGCACGGATGGACTGCAGCTTCGCGTCCGCGAACGCCGAGCAATCGACCACGAGCGACGGCTGCGGCACGACCTTCAGGTGCGTGCAGAAGTAGTGAAGCAGCCGGCGGGGGTGGTGCGGCTCGCCGGGCAGGTCGCACTTGGTGAGCTTCGCGTCGAATCGCGCGTCCTCCCCGATGCGGGTCAGTGCGCGGTGATCCGGATGCGCGTCCTCGGGATGCGGCACGAACAGCAGGTCGATCTTCCGAAGACGCAGCTCGCCCGCGAGTCGGTGTCGGGCTTCAAGGGAGTGCTCGAGACGCCGGTTCGGCCAGCCAAGGTTGATCCGCTGGCAGCCCAGGATCCTCGCGGCCTCCGTGGCCTCGCGCGCTCGCGTGGCGGGATCGCCGAAGGGCGTGGGCTCGCCATCCGTCGCGTCGATCACCGTGACCGCGTGGCCCTGCGAGACCAGCAGCGCGATCGTGCCGCCCATCGCCAGCTCCGCGTCATCGGGATGTGCCGCAAGCACCGCGACGTTCATCCGGATCATCCTACGGGCGCGTCGCGCGGTTCGGCGCGGTCCTCGGGATACTGGATCCAGCGCAGCCGGAGACCGCCGGGGGGCAGCGTGGGCCCGGCCTGGGCGCGGTCCTTCGAGGCGAGAATCGTCCCGATCGCGGAGGGATCGATGCGACCGCGGCCGACCTCCACCAGCGTGCCCGCGATGATCCGCACCATGTTGTAGAGGAAGCCGTTGCCGGACACGTCGATCGCCACACGGTCGTCGGGCAGCGACGCGACCTCACAGGCGTGCACCCGGCGCACGGTGCTCTCGCGACCGTGCTGCGCGTGCGCGAATGCCGCAAAGTCGTGCTCGCCGACGATCTGCAGGGCGGCGGTGCGCATGCGTGCAATGTCCAGATCATGCTGCGCCGGGTACACCGTGCGACGGTCGAACGGCAGCCGTGCCCGGAACGGCCGCATCTGCGCGATCTCGTATCGGTAGCCCTTCGAAAGCGCATCTCCGACGGGATCGAAGTCCCGGGGAACCTCCCACGCGGCCATCACGCGGACATCGTCGGGCAGGCGCGCGTTCAGGGCCGCGGCCATCCGGCCGATCGGGATGCGGCACGCGGCCGAGAAGGCTGCCACCTGCGCCTCCGCGTGCACGCCCGCGTCGGTTCGGCTTGCCCCCTGACAGGTGACAGGTTGCTGCAGCACCTCGGCGAGGACCCGGTCCAGTTCCCCCTGAACGGTCCGAAGCGGGGCCGCGTTGGGGGGTTCCTGCCGCTGCCATCCATGGAAGTCGGTGCCGTCATAGGCCAGGCGGAGCGCGAAACGGACCATGAAACTCGGTTTATAGGGCATCGCGACGGCCTTCCAGAATCGCCGCCGCGGCTTCCCGGATTAAATCGCCGTTTATGTGACATTTCGGTGGCGCAAAGGCCGTTCCGGTCTACCTTTCCGCCGGAACGAGCCCACCCCAGGCGCCAATGGAGGGGCGGGCAACTCATTCCTAGGAACCCCGAATCGGGAGAAATATCAGATGAAGTGCTTCGCGTCTTGTGCAGCGGTGGTCGCTCTCGCCTCTTCGGCGATGGGTCAGATCGTGGTGGATGGCATCCTCGATGCGGACTATGGCAACCCCAAGGTTGGTCAGCAGGTCCACACCGGATTCGGCAACGCGTCGGATGGCGTGAACGGCTACGCCAACGGCAGCGAGCTCAACGGAGGCTGGCTGAAAGTCGATGCCGAGAATGGCTTCCTCTACGTTTTCCTCTCGGGCAACCTCGAGAGCAACTTCAACAAGCTCGACATCTTCATCGACTGCGTTCCAGGCGCCGGCCAGAACGAGGTCCGCAGCGACAATCCGGACGTGGACTACAACGGCCTGAGCCGCATGGGCCGAGGCCTGGTCGACACCAACGCCGATGGCACGCCGGACACCGAGGCCCCCGGCCTGAAGTTCGACGCGGACTTTGCGCCCGACTTCTTCATCTCCACCACGCTTGGTGGCTATGACGGCACCACCGGCTCGGGTCCGACCCAGTACGCCAACATCGCCCAGATGCTCACCGACGGCGGTGGCGTTGGCGCGTACGTCGGCAGTGGTCCGTTCACCGATGCGACGGCCGGCAGCAATCTGATCGATGACGTCGTGTACGGCACGCAGTTCTCGACCAACAACAGCAACGTGGGCGGCGTGAGCGGCGATTCGGCGAATGCGGGCTCGGGCTGCGGCGTCACCACCGGCATGGAGATCAAGATCCCGCTGGTGCTGACCGGCTGGGACGGCTCGAGCGACGTCAAGGTCTGCGCCTTCATCAACGGTCAGGGCCACGACTACGCCAGCAACCAGGTCCTTGGCTGCCTGCCCGTCGGCAACGGCAACCTTGGTGGCGACGGCCTCGGCGGCTACGTGGGTGGATTCCCCGCGGCGCTGCGCGTGGACTTCGGCGCCATCGAAGGCAATCAGTACTTCAGCACCGCCGATGCGGACGCCTGCGCGGCGTGCTTCGGCGACCTTGACGGCAGCGGCGAGGTCGATCAGGGTGACGTGGCCTTCGCGCTGCTTGACTACGGTCCGTGCCCCGGCTGCGGCGGCGATCTCGACGGAAGCGGCGAGGTCGACTTCGGCGACGTGGCGCTGATCCTGCTCAGCTCCGGCCCGTGCAGCTGATCCGAAAGCACCTGATTCGAAGTGGTTCGAACCCCCGGCCCTGCGCCGGGGGTTCTTTTTTTGCGCCAGCGCCGTGCGCTCACGCCTGCAGGCGAGCGCCAGTGGCATCCGGCTCGAAAAGGTGGGTCTGCGCCAGGTCGATGGACACGGCAACCTGCGAGCCCTCCTGAAGGGCCTGCGGGGCGCACCGGGCCGTCAGCGTGCGATCACCGCAGCGCAGCACGACGTCCATGCGGTCACCGTAGTGCTCGACCGCCTCCACGGTGGCGGGCAGGCCCGTGCCACCGCCGATCCGCACATGCTCGGGGCGCACGCCGAGCGCCACGGGCCGAGGCTGTGGGCGGATGAAGGGCTTCCACGCGTCGAGCACGCCTTCGATCGTGATGCCCTGGCCGCGGAAGCGCATGCCGGTTGGTCGCGCCTCGATGTCGCCGGACACCATGTTCATGGTTGGGGTGCCCACGAACTCGGCCACGAAGCGGTTGGCGGGCTGCTCGTACACCTGCCGAGGCGACGCGACCTGCTGCACCAGGCCATCCTTCAGCACCACCACGCGATCGCCCAGGCTCATGGCCTCCTCCTGGTCGTGGGTCACGTAGATCATCGTGGCGCCCAGGCGCCGGTGCAGCATGCGCAGTTCGGCGCGCATCTCCACGCGCAGCTTCGCGTCCAGATTCGAGAGCGGCTCGTCGAAGAGGAAGACCTTGGGCTCGCGGACCATCGCGCGGCCCACGGCCACGCGCTGGCGCTGGCCGCCCGACAGCGCCGCCGGCTTGCGCGCCAGCAGGTGCTCGATGCCCAACGTGCGCGCCGCGGACAGCACGCGCGCGTCGATCTCCTGGCGTTCCCGCGCGCGGCCTGCCGCGTAGTCCGGGCTGAGCATCGCGCGCAGGGCGCTTGGGAAGCGCCGGCGGCGCAGCAGGCCGAAGGCCATGTTGGTTCGCACGTCCATGTGCGGATAGAGCGCGTAGTTCTGGAAGACCATCGCGATGTCGCGGTCCTGTGGCGGAAGGTCGTTCACGCGCGCGCCGTCGATCGTGAGGGTGCCCTCGGAGATCGTCTCCAGTCCGGCGATCATGCGCAGCAGCGTGCTCTTGCCGCAGCCGGACGGGCCGACCAGCACCACGAACTCGCCATGGCCGATGCGCAACGTGGCGCCCTGCACGGCCCGCACGCCACCGGGATAGATCTTGCCAAGCGCCTCGAGTTCGATCGTCGCCATGTGTTCTCCTTCAGCCCTTCACGGCACCCTTGCCCAGACCCTCGATGAACTGCTTCTGCGCCGCCAGGAACAGCAGGATGCAGGGGAGCATGGTCACCAGGCTCGCCGCCATCAGCAGATTCACCTTGTTCACGCCGCCGTACTGGTTGCGGAAGCTGTTCAGCGCCACGGCCAGCGTGGCCTGCTCGTCGCTGTGCAGGTAGATGAGCGGCCCCATGAAGTCGTTCCACACGTAGATGAAGGTGAACACCGCGCAGATCGCGGTGACGGGGCGGCACAGCGGCAGGATGACGTGCCACCAGATGCCGAGCCAGCTCCAGCCATCCACCTTCGCGGCTTCCACCAGCGCTTCGGGCACCTGCGAGATGAACTGCCGGTACATGAACACGAAGAACGCGTTGGCGAAGAACGCCGGCACCACCAGCGGCAGGATGGTGTCCACCCAGCCAAGCCCGCGGAACAGCAGGAACAGCGGGATCATGGTCACCTGACCGGGCAGCATCATGGTGGCCAGCATCAGCAGGAACAGCGGCTCGCGACCGCGGAAGCGCATGCGCGCCATGGCGAAGCCGACCAGACTGCTTGAAAGCACGGTGGCGGCCACCACGATGGTGGTGATCACCACCGAGTTGGCCAGCGCATCCAGGAAGCCCTTCCATCGCACCGAGCCCATCTGCGACAGCGCTGCGCCGAAGTTGCCCCACTGCGGATCGGCCGGCACCAGCTTGGTCAGGTCGCCGCTCACGGTGGCGGCCTGCGCCTTGTCGGGCGTGAGCAGGCTCACGCAGATCATCCACAGCAGCGGGAACACCATGATGGCCGTGCCCAGCACCAGCGTGGCGTAGGCCGTGAAGCGCACCAGGCCGCCGCCGACGGCGCCTGAACGGATCTTCGTCGCGCTCATCGCTTCAGCCCCTCGTAGTGCACCAGCTTGCGGCTGCCGCGCAGCGTGAGCATGGTGAGTGCAAGCGTGATCAGCAGCAGGATCCACGCCATCGCGCTGGCGTAGCCCATCTCGTAGAACTCGAAGGCCTGGTTGTACAGGTAGAGCACGTAGAAGCGCGTCAGG
The DNA here is from genome assembly GCA_049318245.1 of Phycisphaerales bacterium. GTDB lineage: Bacteria > Planctomycetota > Phycisphaerae > Phycisphaerales > SM1A02 > SYAC01. The sequence goes on from JBMOGS010000006.1 coordinate 35,455, forward strand.
TCTCCGGGCTCGCCACCGGTCATCACGAAGGCCTGCGTGAACACCTGGAAGCTTCCGATGATCGACATGATCACGTTGAACAGGATCACGGGGCTCAGCATCGGCAGCGTGACCTTGAAGAAGCGCGCCACCGGTCCAAGGCCGTCGATGCGTGCGGCCTCCTGCAGTTCCTCGGGCACGCTCTGCAGGCCGGCCAGATAGATCATCATGCCGCCACCGACGCTCCAGAAGCCCATGATCGCGAATGCTGGCGCACCCCAGGCCGCTGCGTCCTTGCCGAACCAGTCGGGCGGCGACAGGTTGACGAGCGCGAGCGCCGGCCGCAGCGCCGCGTTCATCAGGCCGCCATCGGTGTCGAACACCCAGCGCCACAGCACGGCCACGCCCACGCCCGCGAGCACGCTGGGCAGGTACCACGCGGCGCGGAAGAAGTGGATGCCGCGCGCCTTCTGGTTCATCAGCACCGCGGCAAGCAGCGCAAGGGCCTGCCCGCCCGGCACCGCGATCAGGGTGTAGTACAGCGTGACCTTCAGGCTGGTCAGGAAGCGCGGGTCATGCGCGAGCAGTTGCGCGTAGTTGCCGCCGCCCACGAAGGTCGCCGTGTCGAGCGTGCTCACGCCCTTCCACTTGGCAAGGCTGAGCAGCAGGCTCATCACGATCGGAAAGGCCATGAACAGGGCGAAGCCGAGCACCCAGGGACCCGCCAGCATCCAGCCCCATCGCGCCTCGCGGGTGGCGGCGCGATCGCCCTGTGGTCGCAGCGCCCGCCAGCCCAGCACCAACGCCGCGATCGCGCACAGCGCACCCAGGGTCCAGCCGACGGGCGACCACGCGTACGCGGGGAAGCCGGGCTTCGCGAGTGGGCTCTCCTTCTCGGCGCGCCACTGGGTCTTGAATTCCTCGATGGCCTGAGGCAGCGTGAGGTCGCCGACCTTCAGCGCTCGGTCCAGGTTGCCGCCGAGCAGCTGCTCGAAGCGCGGATCCGCGGGCCAGTCCACGACCTCCGCGGTCGGCGCCGGGTCGAGATAGCCCCGGTTGTTGGCGGGCTTCTGCGATGGATCCAGGAATGCGGGGCTCTCGGCCACCGAGCGGATCGTGGGGATGGCCAGTCCCAGCCTGGCGTTGGCCGCCTGGCTCGCGGGACTCACGAGCCAGCGCAGCAACTGCCACGCCTCGTCCTTGTGGCGGCTTCGCGCGCTCAGGCTCCAGGAAACCGTCGCGATCACGTTGGCGCTTGTGCGGCCGCGCGGAAGTGGCGCGAAATCCCAGTCGAAGTCGCGGATGCGGCGGTACTCGGGCACGACCCATCGACCGAAGGGGCCAGCCATGCCCACCCGACCCGTGGTGAACACCGCGGCGCCAGTGGCCAGCTTGCTGCGGCCGCTCGTGAGCGTGCCGACCTCGTCCTGGCGCCACGCGCGCAACTTCTCGAGGGCCGCCACGGTCTCGGGGGCGTCGAGCCGAAGCTCGTCGAAGTTCTCGCCTCGCACTTCCGTGCCCTCGGTGCGGAGGAACGCCCGCACCATCATCGGCCAGGTCACGAACTCGCTGCCGATGTAGTTCTCGCCGTCCGGCGCCTTCGTCTTCGCGATCGCGCGCGCCGCCGACAGGTAGTCGTCCCACGTCCAGTCATCCTTGGGGAAGGGCACGCCAGCCTTCCGGAAGATGTCCTTGTTGTAGTAGAAGCCGACGGTGGTGAAGTCCTTCGGGATGCCGTACAGCGTGCCCACGCCATTGCGCTTGCCGTCGTAGCGGAACGCCGCCACGGTGCTGGGATAGAACGCGCTCAGGTCGATCGCGTCGGAGACCTTCGCGTTCGTGTCCGCCTGCAGCCGCCCATCGAGCGGCTCGAGCAGTCCCATGTCGGCGAAGCTGGCGACGCGCTCGGCGCCCACGTAGAAGAGGTCCGGTGGCTCGCCGCTGGCGAGCATCGTCTGCAACTTGGCGTAGAAGCTGCCGGCGTCGCCGGGGTTGATGCGGCGCACGCGCACGCCTGGATGCGCGCCCTCGAACGCCCGCAGCGCGTCCTCGACGATGGCGTCCTCCTCGGGGCCGCCCTCGCCGCTCCAGTGGAGCACGACGAGTTCCTTCTCGATCGAGGCGCGGTTGCGCCAGTTCGACAGGGTCCGCCAGCCCACGCGCCCGAAACTGAGCGCCACGAGCACCAGCGCCAGACCGGCCAGAAATCCGCGCAGGAATCGCCCTGCGATCGAGCCTTTCCGGCTTCCGCGACGCATGGGGCGAGTATAGGGTTGGGCGATGCGGATCGGCCTGCTCGCAGCCCTCCTGATGGCCCCCACGGCGGTGGCCGCGAAGGGGGAGTCATTTCCTCCGGCGATCGCCGCCGCGGAGATTCCGCGCGACGATGCGGCCGGCGCGTTGCCCCCGAACATCACCGCCGAGCGTGCTCGACAGGGCGGCTGGATGGTGACGCTCCGGTTCCGGCCGGATCGCCCCGCGCAGTCCGTGGTGGTGGCGGGTGACTTCAACAACTGGAGCCGAGTGCCGGGGCCCGGCTCCATGGCGCGGCAGTCCGACGGCTCGTGGCAGGCGACCGTCCGCATGGATGAGGGCATGCGCCTCTACAAGTTCGTGGTCGATGGCGACCGTTGGGTCAGTGATCCCCGCAATCCAGCCCAGGTCCCGGACGGCCAGGGCGGCTTCAACAGCGTGCTCCGTCTGGGTGCCGAGCATGGCCTGGATGCGTCGGCCTGCCGCGAAGGCGATGGCCGAATCGATCCGCGCGGCCTTCGGCACGATCCCTCGCGCCTGAGCTTCCTGGAACGCGGCCCCTCCGCATGGACCGTTCGCTACCGCACGCTCGCCGGCGACGTGCAGCAGGTAGCATTCGTCGCCCGCGATGGGCGCCAACTGCGCATGGAGCGCGCGGGCCGGCTCGGCCCCTTCGACTTCTGGCAGGTTTCCATTCCCGTCGGCGGCCCGGCGACCGACTACACCTTCGTGATCCAGGACGGCACCATGTCCGTGCGTGACCCGCAGACGTACTCCCTCGACACCAATCGCATGCCCGGCTTCCACACCCCCGAGTGGGCCAAGAACGCGATCTGGTACCAGATCATGGTGGACCGATTCCGCAACGGATCGTCCTCCAACGATGGCCCGAACACGCGAGACTGGAAGCAGGAGTGGTACGAGCCCAGCGCGTGGGAGGGGCAGGATGGCCAGACCTTCTACAGCCACTTCGTCTTCAAGCGGCAGTGCGGCGGCGACCTGCAGGGCCTGCGCCAGCAGCTCCCGTACCTGAAGTCCCTTGGCGTGAACGCGCTCTACCTGCTGCCGGTCTTCCAGGCCGAGAGCAACCACAAGTACAACGCGACCAACTACCTGCACATCGACGAGCGCATCGGCGCGGGCGGCGACTACAAGGCCGCCGAGGCCGCGGAGGACCTGCTCGACCCGAAGACGTGGACCTTCAACGCGAGCGACCGCGAGTTCCTGGTGTTCCTGAAGGAGGCCAAGACGATGGGCTTCCGCGTGATCATCGACGGCGTGTGGAACCATGTCGGCACCGCGCACCCGGCGTTCCGCGACGTGCGCGAGAAGGGTCAGGCGAGCCGCTTCGCCGACTGGTTCAGCGTGAAGAGCTGGGACCCCTTCGACTACGAGGGCTGGTTCGGCTTCGGCGAGCTGCCCACCTTCCGCAAGAGCGACGAGCACGGGCTCGCCAGCGAGTCCGTGCGAAAGCACATCTACGAGGTCACGCGGCGCTGGATGGATCCGGACGGCGACGGCGATCCCTCGGACGGCATCGACGGATGGCGCCTGGACGTGGCGAACGAGATTCCCATGCCGTTCTGGCACGCGTGGTGCAAGTACGTGCGCTCCATCAATCCAGATGCCTACATCACCGGCGAGATCTGGCATCGCGCCGATCCGTGGCTGGACGGCAAGAGCTTCGACGCGGTGATGAACTACGAGTTCGCCAAGCCCGCGATCCGCTGGGCGCTCGACCGCAAGAACAAGCTCACGGCCTCGGAACTGGATGCCAAGCTCGCCGAACTGCGGCTGGCCTATCCCACCGAGATCACCTATGTGATGCAGAACCTGCTCGACAGCCACGACACCGATCGCGTGGCGAGCATGGCGCTGAACCCGGACCGCGAGTACAACAACCTGAACCGCGAGCAGGAGGTGCAGACCTATGACGCCTCCAAGCCCGGCGGTGAGCACTACCGCCGCGTGCGCTTGCTGGCGCTGCTCCAAATGACCTACGTGGGCGCGCCGATGATCTGGTACGGCACCGAGGTGGGGATGTGGGGCAGCGGCGATCCGAACAACCGCAAGCCGATGCTGTGGAAGGATCTCGAACCCTACGGCGTGCCCGGCGAGAACGCCGTCATGGCGGACCAGCTCGACTTCTATCGGCGCGTGATCGCGCTGCGCAACGCGCATCCGGCGCTTCGCACGGGCAGTTTCCGCACGATCCTGACCGACGACGCCCAGGACACCTGGGTGTTCCTGCGCGAGCTCGACGGCGAGCAGGTTCTCGTGGCGCTGAACGCCGGCGACGCGTCGGCCACGGTCGAGTTGCCCGCCTCGCTCGGCACGGGGTGGAAGCAGGTGTTCGGCGAGCCGGCGAAGCCCGGGGCCGAAGCCTTCCCGAAGGTCGAGGTGCCGATGCAGGCCGGCCGCGTGTGGGTTCGAAACAGCAAGTGACAGGAAGACCGCAAGCGATGGAACACGTTCCCGACATCTTTCGTCGACGCCGCGCCGGCGTCCTGATGCACATGACCAGCGTCCCCGGTCCCCATGGCGTGGGTGACCTGGGCCCCGCCGCGGATCGCTTCGCGCAGTGGTGCCATGACGCGGGCCTCACGCTCTGGCAGATGCTTCCCATCGGTCCGGTCGGCTACGGCGAGAGCCCCTACAGCGCGACGAGCAGCTTCGCGGCCGAGCCGATGCTGGTGAGCCTGGAGCGCCTGGCCGAGGACGGGCTGCTGCCGAAGTCCCGCCTGCGCGCACCGGCCTCGATGGGGCGTGGGAGCTCGGATTTCGAGGCCGCACGCGCCTTCAAGCGACCGCGCTTCGCCGAGGCGTTCGAGACCTTCCGCAGGCGTGGCGGCCTTCGCAGCCCGGCATTCCGGAAATTCGAGCGTTCCACGCAGGGCTGGCTGCCGGGGTGGTGCCGCTTCGCCGCGGCGAAGGAGGGGGGCGCGCGCGAGCTCCACGCCTTCATCCAGTTCCAGTTCGAGCGCCAGTGGCAGGCGTTCCGCGCGCACTGTCACGCGCTTGGCGTGAAACTGGTGGGCGACCTGCCGATCTTCGTCACGCTGGACTCGGCCGACGTGGCGGATCGACCGGAGCTCTTCCGGCTGGAGCGCAATGGCCGCCCCAAGGTGGTGACCGGCGTTCCGCCCGATTGCTTCTCGAAGGATGGGCAGCTCTGGGGCCACCCGCACTATGCGTGGGCCGCGCACCGTCGCGAGGGATTCCGCTGGTGGACCAGCCGCGTGGCCACGGCGCTGACACGCTTCGACGCGCTACGCATCGATCACTTCGTCGGCTTCGTGCATGCCTATGAGATCGCGGGGACCGCGAAGACCGCTCGGCACGGTCGATGGGCCCCGACGCCAGGCCGCGAGCTGCTCACCGCCGTCGAGCGGCGTCTGGGCCGCCTGCCGCTGATCGCCGAGGATCTCGGTGCCGTGACCGCCGCGGTGATCAAGCTGCGTGACGACTTCGGCCTGCCCGGCATGAAGCTGCTGCACAACGCCTTCTACGGGCCCGACAGTGGCGACCTGCCGCACCACCATCCCGTGAACTGCGTGGTCTATCCCGGCACGCACGACAACGACGTGAGTCGCGGGTGGGTGAAGCAGCTTTCGCGCGAGGCGCTCGCGAGGTTCCGCGCCTACGCCGGGGGCGATCGTCGCAAGCCCGAGGAGGCGCTCATCCGCCTCGCCTACGCCAGTCCGGCCCGCACAGCGATCGTGGCCATGCAGGACTTCCTGGGCCTGGGTCCGGCCACGCGCATGAATGTGCCCGGCGTGGCCAGCGGCAACTGGTGCTGGCGCATGGAGCCGGGAGCGATTCCGGCCCCGCTGGCCCCGCATCTGATCGCGCTGGCGGCCGATTCCGGCCGTCTTGCCAAATAGCGGTTTTTGCGAGACATTCGGTGGGCTATGCCCGCCGCAACCCGCTCCAAGAAGGCCGTTCGCTCCGTTTCGACCGCCAAGCCCGACGCTGCGCCGGCGCTTGGTGCCATGGTCACCGCGGACGCCAAGGTGTCCAAGGAAGTCCGCCGTGACCTTCTGAAGGTGGCGCACGACCTGTGGTGGAGCTGGAACGAGGTCGCCCAGCGGCCCTTCGCGGCCCTCGATCCGAATCTTTGGGAGGCGAGCAACCACGATCCGCTGGCGGTGCTGCGCGGCGTCGACGAGCCGATCTTCGCGGCGCGCTGCGCTGACGCCGACTTCCGCGATCTCGTGAAGACCGCGCGCGACGCCCTTCGTTCGTATCACAACACGGTGCCGTGGTTCGAGCGGCAGGACCTGCCCGGCGCCAAGGGTCTGCACATCGCCTACTTCTGCAGCGAGTTCGCCATCCACGAGAGCCTGCAGCAGTACTCGGGCGGCCTCGGCGTGCTGGCCGGCGACCATCTGAAGAGCGCGAGTGACCTGGGGCTGCCGTTCACGGCAGTGGGCCTGCTCTACCAGCAGGGCTATTACCTGCAGCAGCTTCGTGCCGACGGCTCCACGCGCGTGATCGAGCCGCGCTGGGATCCGCGGAACATGCCGATTGAGGACACGGGCATCGACATCAAGGTTCCGATCGGCGCCCGCAAGGTGGTGGCACGCCTCTGGACCATGAAGGTTGGTCGCATCCGCGCGGTCCTGATGGACACGGACCGCAAGGCGAACCGTCCGAAGGACCGCCGCCTCACGGAAGGCCTCTACAAGGGCGAGCCGGAGCTTCGCATGCGTCAGCAGGTGCTGCTGGGCGTTGGTGGCGTGCTGGCGCTGAAGGCCATGGGCATCAAGGCGACGGTCTTCCACCTGAACGAGGGTCATGCGGCCTTCGCCAGCGTGGCGCGGCTGGCGGCGCTGCGTCGGAAGGGATCCTCCCTGGAGGACGCGCTGCAGGCGATCCGCCGCAGCACGGTCTTCACCACGCACACGCCGGTGCCCGCGGGTCATGACCGCTACGACACCGCGATGGTCGCCGAGGCGCTTGAACCATGCTGGCGCGAGGCAGGCCTGGGGCGCAGCGCGTTCCTGGAGATGGGCTCCGAGCGTCCGACCGATCCCAAGGCGCCTTTCTGCATGACGGTGCTCGCGCTGCGAACCGCCGAGCACGTGAACGGCGTCGCGGCGTTGCATGGTCGCGTGAGCCGCGAGATGTGGCAGCAGGTCTACGGCGTGTCCGATCCCGCGCTCGTGCCGATAGGCCACGTCACCAACGGCATCCATGCGCGCACCTGGCTTGCGCCCGAGGCCGAGGCCTTCTGGAAGCGATCGATCGGGCTCGATCTTGATCACGTCGAGCGTGGCGTGGATCCCTGGACGTCGGCCGAGAAGGTCGACGCGTCCGAGTTCTGGGTGCTTCGCAAGGCCCTGCGCACGCGGCTGGTGCAGTTCATCCGCGAGCGTCTGACGCGACAGGCGCGTCGTCGCGGCGAGGCACCGGAACTGGTGTTGCGCGCCAGCGAGGCCTTCGACCCCGAGGCGCTCACGATCGGGTTCGCGCGGCGCTTCGCCACCTACAAGCGCGCCCCGCTGATCTTCCGTGACGCCAAGCGCCTGCACAGGATCCTGTCGGCCGAGGGGCGCCCCGTGCAGCTGGTGTTCGCGGGCAAGGCGCACCCGCGCGACCGAGATGGTCAGGCCTATGCGGCCGAGGTGCATCGCTGGGCGCGCGAGAATGGCTTCGAGGGGCGCGTTGCGTTGATCGAGGAATACGACATGCACGTGGGGCGCATGCTGGTGAGTGGCTGCGACGTCTGGCTGAACAATCCGCTGCGCCCGCACGAGGCGAGCGGCACGAGCGGCATGAAGCCACCGATGCATGGCGGCATCAACCTGAGCATCCTGGATGGCTGGTGGCCCGAGTCGCACGACGGCACCAACGGCTGGGCGATCGGCGACGGCAGCGAGGGCAGTGACCGCGAGAAGCAGGACGCCATCGACGCCGAGAGCCTGTACGGGCTTCTGGAGCGCGAGGTGGTGCCGGAGTTCTACGACCGCGGGCGCAACGGCCTGCCGGCCAAGTGGATCCACCGCGCACTGCGCAGCGTGGCCACGGTCCCCGGTCGATTCAACACGCACCGCATGGTCGCGGAGTATCTCGAGAAGAGCTATCTGCCAGCCAACGGCTGACCGCGCCCTTCACTCGCAGGTCCAGCCGAAGTCCAGCAGCACCCAGGCCACGTCGCCGCTGGTGACCACGCCGTCGCCGTCCAGGTCGGATGGGCCGCCTGTGGTGCCCATGTCCAGCAGCAGCAGGCTCACGTCACCACTGTCGACCACGCAGTTGCCGTCCAGGTCGGCGGGATTCGCCGGCACGGGATCGCCCTGCGAGTAGACCACCATCGCGTAGGCGCCCACGCGGAAGGTTCCGCTCTGCGACATGCCGTCCCAGGCCGGACCGTTGGCGTCGACGTCGAGCGCCGGCGTGTTCGCGTAGTCCGTCGCGTAGGCGCTTGAATCACTGTTGAAGCGACACTTCCAGACGCCGGGGCGAGGCAGTCCGATGCGATAGTTGTTCACGGGCCAGCCGCTGAAGTTCGCCAGCACGACCACGTCGTCGCGCTCGCCGCCGTCCTTCCAGCGGTGCCAGGCGATCTGCTTGTTCCCGTTGTTCACGTGGTGCACGTTGGTGTTCGAGCCCGTCAGTCCCGCGGTCAGTCCGGCGACGTTTCGCCGCAGGGCGATCATGTCCTTGTACATCTGTCGCGTGCCCGCCTGGCTGGTGGCCTTGCTCCAGTCCAGCGGATCCTCGTCGTCCCATCCACCATCCTCGAGCATTTCCTGACCCATGAAGATCATCGGGATGCCCGGGCTGGTGAAGGTGACCGCGGCGGCGAGCGTGCTACGCTTGCGTGCCTGCAGGCCACCGGGGCTTGCGGCGCTGATGGCGCTTGGAAGCCGCAGCTTGCCGTTGCCCGTGGCCACCTCGTCGTGGCTCTCGGTGTAGATGATCCGCTGCATGGCGCTGCCGTTGTAGGCGTGGGTGACGGCGTCGCGCACGGTGTTCATGTCCCGGCCGCCGTCACTGCTGGCGGTCACGACGCCACGGATCGAGTGCACGAACCAGTCCCACTGGCTGTCGAAGCCGGCGCCGCCGGAGGCCGTCGGACGCGTGACCCAGTCATTGTCGTCGAAATCCTCGGCGATGATCAGCTTGTCGGGGAAGCGCGCGTTCACGTCGTTGTTCGTCGCCTGCAGCAGGCTCCAGCCGCTTGGAATGTCGGTGCCGCCCGAATCCGTCTTCCGGATGAACTTCGTCGCGTCCCAGCGCAGTCCGTCCATGCGGTACTCGTCGAGCCACTGCAGGGCGTTGTCACGGATGTAGGCCTGCACCTCGGTGCGCGTGTAGTCGGGTCGCGGACCCCACGGCGTGTTCGCGCGCAGCGTGTCCTGGAAGAAGTAGATGCCGCCGCCGCCATTCTGACTCCAGCCGTCGTACTGCCACATCGACAGATCGGTGGGGCCCCAGTGGTTGTGCACCACGTCGCCCAGCACGGCGAGCCCGCGCGCATGGCATGCGTCCACGAACTGCTTCAGTGCGGTGGGACCGCCGTAGGCGCTCTCCACGCTGAACGGATAGGACGGGTTGTAGCCCCAGCTCAGGTCGCCCGGAAATTCGCTCACGGGCAGCAATTCCACGCAGTTCACGCCCAGATCGACCAGGTCATCGAGCTTCTGGATCGCTCGGCTGAAGTTGCTCGGCACGCTCGTGCCACTGGGCACGTGGAAGGAGCCGATGTGCAACTGGTAGATCACCAGCTCGTTCGAGGGCGCGATCTGGAACGCGCCCGTGCCCCAGCTGTAGGCCGCCGGGTCGTGCACCACGCTGTTGCCCACGCTGTTCACGAGTTGGCGGGAGCGCGGATCCTGCTTCTGCTGATACGTGCCGTTGATCCTGATCGAGAACTTGTACTGCGCGCTGAAGGGGCAATTGGCCACGTCGCCGGACCAGTAGCCGTTGCCCTCGCTGGAGAGCTGGTGCGCCGTGTTGCTCCAGAAGTTGAAGCTGCCGACCACGCTCACGGCCTGCGCGTTTGGAGCCCACACCCGGAACGTGACACCCTTGGCGGTGCCAGCGGTGTACGGCGTCGCGCCGATGCCGGCCCGCGTGGAGACCGGCAGCACCACCGCATGCGCCGCGGCCGCGACCGTGCCCATCACGATCGCCGTTGCAAACCAGCGGCTTCGCATGGAGGTCCTCATGTTCAGTTGCAGGTCCAGCCGAAGTCCAGAAGGATCAGCGCCAGATCGCTGCTGGTCACGATGCCGTCCGCGTCGAGGTCAGCCGGTCCGCCCTCCGCACCCATGTCGAGCAGCAGGAACGCCACATCGCCGCCGTCCACGGTGCAGCTGGCATCCAGATCGGCCGGGTTGCCGGGCACCTGCACGTCGCCCTGGGAATACACGAGGATCGTGTAGGGGCCGATCGAGAACACGCCGCTCTGTCCCAGGCCGTCGTAGGCGTAGCCGTTGGCCTCCACATCGAGCGACTGGGTGTTGCCGAAGTCGCTCGAGTAGCCCGTCCAGTCTCCATTGAAGCGGCACTTCCACAGGCCAGGCCGCGGCATGCCGATGCGGTAGTTGGTCCACGGTGTCGCGCTGAAGTTGGCCAGGATGACCACGTCGTCGCCCGCGCCGCCGTTCATCCAGCGGTGCCACCCGATCAGCTTGTTCGAGTTGTTCACGTGGAACACGTTGGTGTTCGGGCCGGTGAGGCCCGTGGTCACGCCGAGCGTGTTGCGCCGAAGCGCGATCATGTCCTGATGCATCTTGAAGATGCCGTTGAAGGTGGTTTTCTTGCTCCAGTCCAGCGGATCGCTGTCCTGGAACCAGCCATCCTCAAGGAACTCCTGTCCCTGGAAGAAGAAGGGAATGCCCGGACTGAAGAAGGTCACGCCCGCGCCCAGCGTGGTCCGCTTGCGGGCCCAGTAGTCGCCGGGCGTGGTCGGGCTGATGGAACTCGACATGCGCTTCTTGCCGTTGGCCACCTCGTCGTGGCTCTCGACGTAAATCACGCGTTCGGTGTGGTTGCCGTTGTAGCTGTGGGTGATCGACTCCTTCAGCTTCCACATGTCGCGGCCGCTGTCCCAGGTCTGCTGGATCACGTCGCGCACGTTGTGCACGTACCAGTCCCACTGGCTGTCGAATCCCGCGCCGCCCGCGCCGGTGGTCTTGCTGATCCAGTCGTTGTCGTCGAAGTCCTCGGCCACGCTGATCTTGCCGGGGAACTGCGCGTCGATCTCGTTGTTGCACCACTGCAGCAGGCTCCACGCCTCGGGCAGTTCCTGTCCGAACTGGTCGGTTCGTCGGATGTACTTGGTGGCGTCCCAGCGCAGGCCGTCCATCCGGAACTCGCTCAGCCACAGCATCACGTTGTCGCGGATGAACTGGCGGACCTCGCCGCGGGTGTAGTCCGGGCGCGTGTTGCCCCAGGGGGTGTTCGCGCGGCTGTCGTTGTAGAAGAAGATGCCGCCGCCATTGTTCAGGCTCCAGCCGTCGTACTGCCACATGTCCATGTCGGTGGGGCCGATGTGGTTGTAGAGCACGTCGTTCAGCACGGCGATGCCGCGCGCGTGCGCCGCGTCGACGAAGCGCTTCAGGTCGTCGGGCGTTCCATACGCGCTCTCCACGCTGTAGAGGTAGCTCGGGTTGTAGCCCCAGCTCAGGTCGCCCGGAAACTCGTTGATGGGCATCAGGCTCACGCAGTTCACGCCCAGTTCCTGCAGGTGATCGAGCTTGTCGATGCAGTTCAGGAAGGTCGCCGGGGGGTTGCCGCTGGCCGACGTGCCGTAGGTGCCGACATGCATCTCGTAGATCACCAGCTCGTTCCAGTTGGCCATCTGGAAGTTCTGCGTCTGCCACTGGTACGCATTGGGGTCGTACACGACCGAGTTGCCCACGCTGTTGGTCAGGTCGCGCGCCCACGGATCGTTCTTCAGTCGCCACGTGTTGTTGTACTTGATCGCGAACTTGTACTGGGCGCCGGGAAGCACGTTGGGCACATCGCCGGACCAGTAGCCGTTGCCCTCGGAGGAGAGCTGCCAGGCACTGGTGCTGAAGAAGTTGCTCGCCAGCGCGGCGCTGACGGCCTGCGCGTTTGGAGCCCAGGTTCGGAAGGTCACGCCGCGCGTGGTGCCGGACTGGTAGGGGATCGCGCCCATGCCCGGACGGGTGGACACGGGCAACACCACGGCCCATGCGGACACGTTCAGCGCCAGCAGCGCGCAGAGCGCGATCACAGCCTTCGACGGTCGGGAGCACAAGGCTCGGGCCGTGTGGTTCATGGTTCTCGTATCTCCCTGAAAGGGGGTGCGTGTGACGAGGACATTCTGCATCAGAGGCTTCACTTTGGAAATGAAACCATCGATGTTTCGGACGATCCTAGACATCTGTTCCGGAATGGACCACCGAAGAAAGCCCCATAATTCCAGACCGAACGGTCAGGAAATAGGGACCGCCTTCCGCCCGGTCACTTGATCAGGCCGGGCAGCGCGATGTCCCGGAAACCCTGCAGGTCGGCCAGGGTTTCCTTGGTGAAGTCGGCGAACCCGTTCACGGGATCGCTCTTCACGTCGCCCGATTCGAGTTTCTTGGTGCGCACGTTGTAGGCGCCGGTGCTGCCGTCGCAGTTCGCCAGGTTCACCTGCTTCATGGGGGTCTGGAACACCGCCGGCGCGTCGAACCAGCGGGTCTGCGTCTCCGGGTTGGGATTGATGCAGAATCCATTGAAGTTCCAGCCGGGGCAGCTGGTGGTTCGCTTGAAGCCGTCGTTGTCGCCGATGAACAGCAGCGTGTTCGCGGGCTGCCGGATCCGGCTCAGCGTGCGCGTGTCGAACGAGAGGCTGCAGTTGTCCGGGTACTTCGATCCGCCCTTGAACTTGTCCAGCAGCGGCTGATAGTCGTCGCAGTAGAGCACGCCGACCCAGGCGTTCATCGAATAGGTGCGCAGGCGACCGGTGGAATCCATCGGGCTCACGTATGCATTGGCGGAGTCCACGTAGGGAAACAGGGTGCCTCGCTCCAGTGCCAGCATCGTCTCGCGGCAGTTGTTGTCGATCGAGCCCGGGCAGTTGCCGTTGTCCGCGCAGATCCACCCCAGGTACTTGTTGCCGTTCTGCGCCTCCTCGCGGATGGTCTTCTTGGCGCAGTCCTTGAAGGCCTGCGTGGCGCTCCAGTCGCCCGGCGTGTCGGTGCGCGGGCTTGGAAAGGCGCTCTTGTTGCTGGCCGCGTAGGTGTTGGCCGCCTGCGCCAGCCCGCGCAGACGCGCGCGATCCTCGGTGCCCCGCGCCGATCGTTGTGCCGCGCCGATGGCGACGATCAGCAGCCCCATCAGCAGGGCGATGATCGCGATGACGGCGAGCAGTTCGACCAGGGTGAATGCGCTTCGGCGGTGGTGCATCATGGACTTGTCCGGGTGCTGCGGATCAGGTGTTGCAGGAGATTCGCTGCGGCACGCGCCGCCGCCGGGGAAGGTCGTTCGAAGTCTCGGTCGGCGGCACGCGCCGCCGCCACAATCAGTGCCCGAAGAGGTTCTTGGTGGCGAACATGCCCTGCGCCTCAAAGAACGCGAGCGCCTCGTCGACGCTGCGGAAGATCTTCGTGGCAGTCTCGGTGATGAACGGGCTGGGATTCTTCCTGGGCTTCCACACCACGTAGACCTCCTTGGCGTGCTCCCAGGCGTGCTGGAGCTCACGCTCCACGCCGCTGGAAAGCCCCGGGATGCCGCCGGGAAGCTCGGGCACCAGGCTCACGATCATGTCGCTCTGGTCGATCAGGCGGAAGTCGCGCATGTAGATCTGGCCATCCACGTCGCCGGCGATGTCCAGCACCTCGCGCACGCTCACGCGCAGCGGGGCGGCATCCTTGCGGCCACCGAAGCTGTGCGCCTTCACCTCGATGAAGTCCTTGCCCTCGCGCGCCGCGGCGATGGCGTTGTCGAGCAGCAGCTTCTCGTCCACGTCACCCGGATCGAAGGTGATGAAGTGCTTGGCCAGCTCGGCGCGGAAGTGGTCGATCTCGGCGAGCACCTCGGGCATGTCCATGACATGGCTCATGGGGAAGCTGGGATACACCTTGCGCATCTCGGGGCGCGTGATCATGCGCAACGCCGTCTCGGTGGTGTCCACCTGGCGACCGCGGCTGAGAATGAAGAAGCCGCCCTTGCAGCCGATGGCCTGCGCCACCAGCTCGCTGGCCAGGATCTCCTCCTCGCGCCACACCATGCAGTCCTTCAGCGTGGCGTCGATGTCGTGCTCGGCGTGCAGGCGATGGTGCACCACCTCGATGTTGTCCACCATGCAGATGAACATGTCGGGCTTCAGGCGGCGCAGCAGATCGAAGTCGAAGGCCGCGAACAGGCCGTGCCGCCAGCGGAAGGTGGCGTGCGTGTTCACGATGACGTTGGGGTGGTCCTCGGCGGGACTGGTGGAGCCGATGATGTCCTTGAAGGCGGCCCGGCGCAGGCTGGCGAGCCGGCTGATCGGCAGGTCCAGGATGCGTCCCGGGCGCACATCGGGGGCCTCGGTGTACATGAGGTCGCCCACGTTGAAGAGCTCGATGCGGTCGCCCCGTTCCGCGGCCAGCTCGGTGACGGTCTTCAGATAGGGCTTCTTGTCCACGCCGACCTGACCGGTGACGACTGCTCGCATGACGGCAGTGTAGCGGGAAACCCCGGCGTTCCCCGGGATTTGGGCGCTTCTTCAGGGCGACTCGAGCAGCGCGACCACGTGCACCTCGATGGCGCGACCCTCGCCGACGGCATCGACCTTCTCGTGGGTCTTGCCCTTCAGGTTCACGCGATCCTCGCCACAGCCGAGCAGGCGTGCCAGGTTCGCGCGGATCGCCGGCTTGGCGGGGCCGATCTTGGGCCGCTCGCAGATCACGGTGGCGTCCAGGTTGCCGACGCGCAGCCCGCGCTCGCGCATGCGGCGCAGCGCCTCGACCAGGAAGAGCTCGCTGTCCTGGCCCTCCCAGCGTGCGTCGGTGTCGGGGAACAGCTGGCCGATGTCGGGTTCGCCCATCGCGCCCAGGATCGCGTCGGTGATCGCGTGCAGCAGGGCGTCGCCATCGGAGTGGCCCACGGGCCCCCGGTCATGAGGCAAGCGAACGCCGCCCAGCACGAAGGGACGCCCCGCACCGGTGGGAGCCACGGGCTCAAGCCGATGCAGGTCGTAACCGTGTCCGATGCGGGACGCCATCAGTTGTCGTAGTTCTTCTTCTTCGGATCCGGCATCGTGCCACCCTTGGGGGTGGCGTAGGAGGGCCGATCCGCTTCCTGATCCGTGCGCAGGCGCACGGCGGGATCCGGCTCCGGCCACACCGGGGCCTTGCGGATATCCACGTTGATTCGGCGGCAGCTGGCCGGGGGGCAGGTGATCTGGTTGTCCAGATGTCCCATCGCCGTGCCGTTGTCCCACACCGCGTAGATCATGCGGTCCGGCGTGTACACCGGATCGTCGCCCCCACCCTGCAGGAAGTTGAAGGTGAGCTGCTTGCCCGGCGGAAGTTCCATCACGAAGAAGGCTTCCTCGGTGCGCGTGTCGGTCACGCTGATCGTGAGCGGCGACATGCTGGTGCTCTGATACGTGTATCCGCGACCCGAACCCGGCATGAAGCCGCCATCGGGGGCGTAGCAACCGGTCAGGGTGGCGATGGCGAGAGTCAGAGTCGCAAGGAAGCAGCCGTGCCTCATGGCAAGGAATGTTACCGGGAGCGCGCGAGTGCCGCGAATTGGCGGCCGCGCTCCTCGTAATTCAGGTACTGGTCCCAGCTCGCGCAGCCCGGCGAGAGCAGCACGACATCACCAGGCCTTGCAGCCGAGCGGATGCGCGCAACGGCGTTCTCCAGCGTGCCACAGATGGTCCCGCCGTTGCTGGCGACCTTCGCGGCGGTGGCGCCGATCGCGTACAGGCCCGCCAGGCGTGGGGCCAGGTTCGCGATGGCGGACAGGTCGATCTTCTTCTCGTAGCCGCCAGCGATCAGGTGCACCTTGGCGGGTTCCGGGAAGCTGGCGATGGCAAGCAGGGTCGCCTCGGGGGTGGTGGCCTTGCTGTCGTCGAACCAGCGGATGCCGTCCGATTCGTGGACCAGCGCCAGGCGGTGCGGCAGGCCGTGGAACGAGGCGAGTCGCGTGGCGAGTGCCCGCAGGTCGGGCGTCAGCCCGTCGGCACGCAGGGCCGCCGCAGCAATCTGCAGCGCCAGGCGTGCGTTGCGGCGATTGTGTTCGCCGGGAAGCGGGCAGTGGTCCACCAGCGTCGGGTCGGACTCGATGGCAGGATCGAGCGTGCCGCCGCGCCACCATGCGCCCGACCCCAGCGTGGCGAAGTGCGCGGCCGCGCGAGGTTCATCAAGGTCAAAGCGGCTCACGAACGCGGTCTGGCCTGATGCGCGGATCACGGCCTTGCTGGCGCTGTAGTGCGCGGCATCGCCGTGCCAGTCCAGATGGTTGTCGGCCAGATTCGTGAGCGCGGCGATGCGAGCGTGCCATGCAGGCCCGCCGGAGTCTGGACCGAGCCACCACAGCATGAAACTGCTGAGTTCAAGCACCAGCCAGTCCTGCGGGCCGAGCGTGGGCGCGCGTTCCAGCAGGCTGCCGCCGATGTTGCCGGCAAGCAGCGCGCGTCCCGGATTCCCATCGAGCAGGTGGGCGACCATTGCGCTGGTGGTGCTCTTGCCGGCGGTGCCGGTGATCGCGATCACGCGGTTCGAAGGCAGCGACTCGAGCGCCAGGCGCATCTCGGTGGTCACGCGGGCGCCAGCCGCGCGCGCCCCGGCGAGATAGGGATTCTCCCACGGCTTCGGCACGGCTGGATTGGCGACGACCAGGTCCGCGTGCTCGAAATCCTTCAGGTCATGCCCGCCGAGCCGCAGACGCACCTGGCCCGCGCGGACCAGCGGATCGAGTTCCTGAAGCGGGGCCTGCAGCCGATCGGCGGGAAAGAGATCGGTGACCAGCACCTCCGCCGCGCCCGCCTGCGCCAGTGCGCGCGTCACGCCAAGACCGCCGCCGAAGGCCCCCAGTCCCATCACGAGGCATCGTCGCCCCTTGGCCTGTCGCTCGATGGCGCTGCTCATCGCGTGGGCGTGATCGCGGAGATCGGGGCCTTCTTCAGGCCTGTGCCGAGCAGGTCCTCGGCGTAGTTCGTGGCGGCCTTGCGCTCGGTGATCGGGCCCTGTGCGTCGCCGCGAAGGAACTGTCGGATCAGGCGATCGGCCTCGGGCAGATGGGCGGCCTCTGCCTCGGGCAGCTTGCGCAGCGCGTCGAAGTTGTCGCGCGTGTCCACGCGCAGCACGCGGCCCTTGTCGAGCATGACCATGCGGTCGGCGATGGTGAACGCGCTGTCCATCTCGTGGGTCACCACCACGCTGGTCACGCCGAGCTTGCGCGTCAGGTCCAGCATGAGCTGGTCGATCTCGGCGCTGGTCACGGGATCCAGGCCCGCGCTTGGCTCGTCGTAGAAGAGGATCTTGGGATCGAGCGCCAGCGCGCGCGCGAGTCCTGCGCGCTTCTTCATGCCGCCGGAGATCTGGCTGGGATACTTGTCGGCGTGCTCGCGCAGGCCCACGAGCTCCAGCTTGATCTTCACCTGGATGTCGATGATGTGGCTGTCGAGTTCGGTGTGCTCGCGCAACGGCAGTGCCACGTTCTCGGCGACGGTCATGCTGTTGAACAGCGCGCCCGACTGGAAGAGAATGCCGAAGTAGCCGCGCACGCGGTCGAGACCCCCCGCGTCGAGCGAGCCAAGTTCCTCGCCGAAGAGCTTGATGGTGCCCGACGTGGGCTGCAGGCTGCCGATCAGATGGCGAAGCAGCGTGCTCTTGCCGCAGCCGGAGCCGCCCATGATGACCATGGTCTCGCCCTCGTGGATGTCCACGGTGATGCCGTTCAGGACGGTCTGCGAGCCGAACACACGGACCAGATCGCGAACCTCGATGGCGGCAGGCATGCGATCAGCGTAGCGCGGGCGAGGCTGGTGCAGAAGGCGCGGATTTGGGCCTGGCCGCCTCGAGCGGGGGCGGCGGGGGCTCGCCCGGCGGGAAGGTGAGTTCCCCGGCCGCTGGGTCGATGATGCGCAGGCTTCGCCACTTCATCACGGTGGCGCCGGTGCGCTGGTCGAACAGCTCGAGGCCCAGATCCGCCTCGAGCGTGGCCCGCTCGAACTGGATCGTGACGGGAATCGTGGCGATCGAGCCCGAGGCTGCGGGCTTGAGCGGCGCGGTGCGGGTGGTGCTGGGCGTGGCCGCGATCAGATCGCCGTAGCGCTGGCGGACCGGCTCCGCGAAGGCGCGAAGCTGCTCCTCGCTCAGGCTGGTCGCCGGTCCCGACCAGTCCTGCTGCATGGCGGCGGGTTGGGCGTCCAGGACCGCGCGCAGCGGCGGTGTGGCGCCGCGCACCAGCAGCGACAGGCCGTGGGTCCACAGCAGCACGCTCATCACGGTGGTGCAGATGGCGCCCACGGCGATGGCGGTCCACGCGAGCCAGCCGCCACGAAGGTTCGGGTTGCGCCCGATCTGGAAGAGCGCCACGCCACCGGTGATGCACGCCAGCAGCGACATGGGCGGACAGCAGAGCGGCACCGCGAACATCGCGGCCAGCACCGCAGTGCGGCTCATTTCCTTGGGGGCCTCTTCGGGCGCGAGGGGATCCATGCGCGGCACTTTACGGGCTGGTGGGGCCCGGATCCGGTGCCAGCCTGGCGGTGCTTCCATCGGGCAGCGTGATCTCGACCTCCAGCACGCGCACGGCCGGCAGCCAGTCGCGCTGTTCGGGATCGGAGGCCGGCACCCACTGCACGCGCGCCCAGCCGGTGGCGGATTGGCGCTCGAACTCAAGCACCAGCGGCATGGAGACGGTCGGACTCATGGCGGATCCGCCAACGGAATCGTTCACCTGCGAGATGGAACGCAGTTCACCAAGCGCCTGGCGAACCTGCGCCGCGAATCGGGTTGTGGACTCGGCGGTTGGTGCGGGCAGTGGCTGCGCGAATGAGAGGAAGTCCGGCGTGGCTGGAATGGCCGCCGCATGATCGCCGCCAATCGCTGCCGTGAGGGCCACGCTGGTTCGCTTCTGCATGGCCGGGGCAAGCCAGCGATTTGCAAGCAGCGACACGCCGATCTGCAGCGTCAGCGCCAGACCTGCCATGAACAGCGCGATCCGCGGCAGCAGGGTGGGGGCGCCGTTTCGGCGCGCACGCTGGAACGCGATCACGCCACCGAAAGCGGCAATGCCGGTGAGCAGGGGCATGCACGTGATCGCGGAGAGTGCGGCGAACACCAGCGATCCGATGGCCATCCAGTCCCTGGGTCGGGTTGAACGAGGCGGAAGCGAGCTTGCATCGGAAGGCATGAAGCGGGGCAGGATAGGTGTTGGCCGAATTGTTTCACGGCAACCGAAAAGACCCCTGTGTCCGTGAGGACACAGGGGCCTGAAGAGTGTGGAAATGGGAGGCCGAAATTCAGGCCTTGCGACGACGGCCGATCAGGCCGGCAGCCGCCAGGAGTGCGCCCGCGCCGGGGGCCGGCACGGCGAAGGTGAAGTGGTTGCTGACCTTGTACTGCGGGTTGGTACCGGTGGCCAGCGCACCCGAGAAGGTGGTGCCCGTCTCGTTGTTGGTGCCGCTGCCGTTCTTGCCCACCATGTTGAACTGCGCCTGCATCGTGATGACCTCAATGGGCAACTTTCCCGTCACGTCGATCGCGAAGCGGCCGACCATCCAGTGGAAATCAAGCGAGGCTCCTGCTGCGCCAGCCAGCACGGCATCGCCGGCGGCAGTGGTGCGACCGGTCTGCATCTGGCCCTTGGTCAGCAGCACATCCGCGCCGCGGTAGAGGTCGCCGTAGGTGGCGTTCCAGGCGCTGTTGTAAAGGCTCACGCGAGCGAAGGGGTTCTCGCTGGCGGCGGCTGCCGAATAGGCGTTGCCGCCCTTGGCGCCGTACCAGCCCGAAGCGGTGCCCTCATCGATATAGTTCGAGCCAGCGACGCCCATCTGGGTGAAGTTCGAGGCCGCTACCCAGTTGCCCGCGACACCCTGATCGATCAGCGTGCCAGCGCGGTTGGTGACCTTGGCGTTGGCGCCCTGAGCGCGGTTACCAGCTGCGATGAAGCTGTCCCAGCTCTTGGCTGCATTGTCGGTGGGCAGCCATCCGTTGCCAGCGCTGCCGCCGTGCGTGAAGATGTCAGCACCAGCGGTCGCCTGGCTGGTCTTGAAGATCACGGAATGGGAGCTGAGGCCCAGAACCGTTCCGCCGATCGTGTCGCCGAGGTGATTGCCCTTGGCGTAGATGTCGAGCACCGAATAGAACCGGGCGCTCGCGCCGGAGCCATCCTTCACGATGTAGGTGTCGGCGTAGAGCTTGGTCTCCACGGTGGCGAAGGCGGACGCGGCGATACCAATGGCGGACGCAGCAACGAGATAGTGCTTCATCTCTTCTTCCCTTTCCCTCTCTTCAGGAGGATCTAGTTGTTGTCGAGGTCTTTCTCTCCCTCGCCTGACGGACACTCATCCGACAGGCAGTTCCTCGACGCGTGAACTTCCGAACGATCGCTTCTACGGGTTGCGTTGAAAGCGCACGAAGAAGAAAAAGCGCTGTTTCGGGAGGCGTGTGAGGCTTCTGGGGCCAATGTTTGACCAAATAGCCAATATTGAATCCAAAGCGGCTGTATTACAGGACGCTGTCAGATAGCCGCCGGCGCCGTCTGCTGCACCACGCTGCCATGCAGCAGCAGCGCCGCGGAGCGATCGACACGTGCACGCACGATCTGGCCAACCATCGACTCGGGTTCGGCGCCGGCGGGCGCATCCATCGCCACGATGAGATCGCCGGCCGTGCGCCCGCGCAGTGCGCGCTTGCTGGATGCGGCGCGCTGGCTCTCCCAACGAAGCTCCACGCCACCGACCGGCGCGCGTGTGGGCACAGCATCCGTGAAGCACTCCTCGATCAACACATCCACCTCGCGGCCCACCCACTGCGCATGCACGCGCGCGCTCGTCTCGGACTGCAGCGCAAGCAGCTGGTTGTTGCGCAGCCGCTTCACCTCGTCGGGCACGTCGTCGGGGAAGCGGTCGATCGCGATGGTGCCCGGGCGCGGCGAGTACTTGAAGATGAAGTTGTTCTTGAAGGGCAGTGTGCGCACCAGATCGCAGGTCGCCTGGAAGTCCTCGTCGGTCTCGCCCGGGAAGCCCACGATGATGTCGCCCGCAAGCGTGGCGTCGGGGAGGATCTCGAACACCTGGTGCACGAAATCCTCGTAGTGCGCCCGCGTGTAGCCGCGATTCATGAGGCTCAGGATTCGATCGCTGCCAGATTGCGCCGGCGCATGCAGATAGCGGCAGATGCGCGGGCAGTCGCGCATGACTTCAAGAATGTCACGGCCGAAATCGCGCGGATAGCTGGTGACGAAGCGAAGCCGCTGGATCGCAGGCACCTCGTCATGAATTCGCTGCAGCAGGCGCGCGAAGGTGGTGACGCGCTTTCCCTCGGGAATCGGGCTGCGGAATGCCTGCAGGCCCGGGCCGATCTGCGGCGCCTCGCGGCCACCCACGGTCACGGCCAAGCCATGCTCGTAGCGGTAGTGATTCACGGTCTGTCCGAGCAGCGTGACCTCGATCGCGCCCGCATCGGCCAGGCGCTTGCACTCGTCGATCACGTGATCGGGCGGGCGGTGCACCTCGGCGCCGCGTGTGTAGGGCACCACGCAGTAGGTGCAGAACTTGTTGCATCCGCGGGTGATGCGCACCTGCGCGCTGTGCGCGCGGCGACCCTCGGCGTCGGGATCGAAGGCGCGCGACAGGTCGAGTGTCTCGAGATCGTCCTGCACCGCGCTCAGCACGGCGCTTCGGCGGGTTCGGTTGCCGGCCAGGGCCACACGCTCGGCCTGGCTGGCGGCTTCGCTTCGGCGGGCGGCATCCAGCAGGGCGGGCAGGCGATCCAGCTCGCCCGGTCCGCACAGGACATCCACCTGCGGATACCGACGCAGCATGTCGAGGCCGTCGCGCTCGGCCATGCAGCCCAGCACCCCCAGCAGCACGCGCTCGCCGGCGGCCTTGCGCTTGCCCACGATGCCGATGCGGCTGTAGGCCTTGCTTTCGGCGTGCTCGCGCACCGAGCAGGTGTTGAACAGGACCACCTCGGCCTGCTCCGGGGCGTCCACGAACGAATAGCCAAGCCGCAGCAGCTGTCCGCGGACAAGCTCGGAATCGAGCTCGTTCATCTGGCAGCCAAAGGTTTCCAGGTAGACGGGAACGCCGGGCATGGGAAGGGGGAGAGTCTAGGGTCGGCGACGGTGACCCATGCCCGTTTTTGCCCCTTCCGGGGCCTCGGAGCCGATATCTGGATCCCATGCGCCCCGGTCAGGGATTGCTGTTCATCGTGTTCGCGTTGCTGGTGACCGGCACCGTGCTTGTGAACAGCGCGGGCCTGACCAGCGCCAACGGCTCCGAGACCACCCTGCAGGAACTGCTGGTGGGTCGCAACACCATGTTTCTGGTGGCGGCGCTGGCCGCCCTGTGGCTGGGAACGCGGATCCGCGTGGAATCGATCTTCACGCGGCGCGGATGGTCCAGTCCCATGCCCTGGCTGCTCGGCGTGATCCTGCTGGGGCTGCTGCTGGCGCACGTGCCGGGCATCGGCAAGGAAGTGAACGGCGCGAAGCGATGGATTGCGCTGGGGCCGCTCAGCTTCCAGCCCAGCGAGATCGCCAAGTGGGGGGTCCCGCTGATCGTGGCGTGGCACTGCTGCCGCCGCGCGGGTGCGCTGGGCACGTTCTGGCAGGGATTCATCCAGCCGTTCGCGCTGGTGAGCGTGATCTGCGCGTTGGTGGCCGTTGAAGATCTTGGCACGGCCGTGCTGATCATGGTGGTCGCGCTTGCCATGTTGGTGAGCGCGGGCGTGCGATGGTGGCACGTGGGCCTGCTGCTGCCGCTGGCGGGTGCCGCGTTCGTGGGACTGGTGGTCACCAGCCCCTACCGGGTGAACCGCATCCTGGCGTATCTGGATCCCTTCGCCGACGCGCAGGGCAAGGGCTATCACGTGATCCAGAGCATGGCGGCGATCTCGGGCGGTGGGCTGCCTGGCCGAGGGCTGGGCAACGGCATCCAAAAGTTCGGCTACCTGCCCGAGGCAACGACCGACTTCATCTTCTCGATCGCCTGCGAGGAACTTGGCATGGGTGGCGCGATCGGCATCCTGCTGCTGTTCGCCATGCTGGCCTTCACGGGCCTTGCGATCGCCAGCGCATCGGCACGGGTGCAGACGCCTGGTGGCGAGGTGCGGCGTGTGCCCCTGACCACCAACTATGAATCGCTGGTGGCGCTGGGTTTCACGCTGACGGTGAGCGTGCAGGCGCTGATCAATGTGGCCGTGGTGACGGGCCTTGCGCCCACCAAGGGCATCGCGCTGCCGCTGATCTCTCGCGGTGGCACGGGCTGGATCCTGACCGCCTTCAGCCTGGGCATGCTGGCCTCGATCGCGCGCGTCAGCGAGGGCCGCAGGCGTGCGCTGGAGGTCGCGGGCGTGACGCAGCCGGAGTCCGACGAGGGAATGCCGCAGCCTGCGTGACCAACGATGGGCGCGGCGACTCCACAGCAGGGATCGATCGTGTTCGCGGGGGGCGGATCGGGTGGGCACCTGAGTCCGGGTCTCGCGATCGCGGAGCGCCTGATCACCGTGGCGCCCGAGATCGGCTCGGTCTTCCTGTGCAGTGATCGCAAGGTCGACGCGATGATGCTGCGCGAGGCGGGCGCGAACTTCGTGCCCGTGCCGGCGCGTCCGCCATCGTTGCGACCGATGGCGCTGCTGCGTTTCGTGCGCGGGTGGTTCGCGGCGGGTGCCGCGTCGGAGCGTGCGTTGCGCGAGCATGGCGCGCGACATGTGGTGAGCCTCGGGGGGTTCGTGTCGGCACCGGTGGTGCGGCGCGCGCGCGCGATGGGGATTCCGGTCACGCTGCTGAATCTGGACGCCACGCCGGGTCGCGCGAACCGATCGGTGGCGCGCTGGGCCTCGCACGTCTGGAGCGCGGTGCATGCGAAGGGACTGCCTGGCTGGGATGGGGCCGTGACCGGGTTCCCGGTGCGCCGCAGCGCGATCGCCTCCGGTGATGCGGCGCGATGCAGGGCGGAACTTGGACTGGATCCGGCGCGCCACACGCTGCTGGTGACCGGGGCCTCGCAGGGCGCGACCTCGCTGAACCGCTTCATGCCGCACTTCGCCGAGCAGCGCGCCTCGCTGCTGGCGGGCTGGCAGGTGCTGCATCTCGCTGGAAGCATGCCGGATGCCGAGATCGCGGCGCTGGCGGACCGCTACGCGCGCGCTGGGGTGCGGGCGAGGGTGATTCCCTTCCTGCATCGCATGGGGCTGGCGTGGGGTGCGGCCGACGTGGCGCTGACGCGCGCGGGGGCCAACAGCGTGGCCGAGGCGGCGCTGAACCGCGTGCCGTGCCTGTTCGTGCCGTACCCGTATCACCGCGACCTGCATCAGCGGGAGAACGCGCGGGCACTGGTGGAGGCCGGTGCGGCGGCGATCGCGCTGGATGCCATCGAGCCCGAGGCCAACATGCAGGTGATGGGTCGCCTGCTGGAGAGCCTGGTCACCGACGGCCCGGCACGCGACCGCATGGCGGCGGCGCTCGCGGCCCAGCCGCGCGTGGATGCGGCGGAACGGATCGCGCGTCGGCTGGCGGAACTGGCCCGCGCTGATTGAGCGCCGGCACGGCAGCCGCACGCATACCATCGCGATCGTGATTCCATCGCCATTGCATGCACGGTTCGAGCA
Source organism: Phycisphaerales bacterium (assembly GCA_049318245.1). GTDB lineage: Bacteria > Planctomycetota > Phycisphaerae > Phycisphaerales > SM1A02 > SYAC01. The sequence continues at coordinate 60,429 of JBMOGS010000006.1, forward strand.
GGAAGTGCTGGCGCAGGCCGAGCGCTTGCGCACGGCGGTCGCTTCCGCCGCACGGCCCGGCGCCGCGGACACCTCGCCGCTGCAGCCGGCGGTGGCCTGGATGCCCTACGGGCCGGACGCCGCCGACGCGTGCGTGGAGATGGCGGCCGATCTGGGCGCGCCTGCGGCGGAGTATTCGGCGATTCGCCGTGGCGTGGGCGTGCTGGACGGGTTCACGCGCGGAACGCTGCGCGTGCGCGGCACGGACCGCGTGGCGTTCCTGCAGCGCATGGTCACGCAGGACTTGAAGGACCTGAAGCAGGGCGAGGCGCGCGAGAGCTTCTGGCTGAACCGCAAGGGTCGCGTGCAGGCGGACCTGCTGATCGCGGAGTTCGGCGACGAGATGCTGGTCGATCTGGATCGCTTCGCCGCGGCCGCGACGGTCGAGCAGCTGCGCGGCTTCCTGTTCAGCGAGGACGTGCAGATCGATGACGTCACCGGGGCGACGGGACGGCTCGCGCTGCATGGCGCGGCGGCGCTGGTGCTGCTGCAGGCGCTTGGACTTCTCGCCGGCATGCTGGAGCAGGATCGATCCTGCGCCGCGTGCACGCTGGGTGCGCTGCCGGTGCGTGCGGTGCGCCGCGATCTTGCGGGCGTTCCGGGCATCGACCTGTTCGTGGCGTCGGACGCCCTGGTGCCCATGTTCGACACGCTGCTTGCAGTCGGACTGTCGCAGCCGGTGCGCGCCGTCGGTTGGCATGCGTTCAACGTGGCGCGCATCGAGGGTGGCTCGCCGCTGTTCCTGGTGGACTTCGGTCGCGAGGCGCTGCCGCACGAGACCGGCGTGCTTGCCCGCCGCGTGAGTTTCCGCAAGGGCTGCTATCTGGGTCAGGAAGTGGTGGCGCGCATGGAGAGTCTGGGCAAGCCGAAGCAGCGGCTGGTTGGCGTGCGCATGCAGGAGGATCGCCTGCCGGTGGCCGGCGCCGAGGTGCATGTGGAGGCCCCGGGTGGAGAGGTGATCGGCGCGATCACCAGCAGCGGACCGGCACCCATGCTGGGCAGCGCATGCGTGGCCTTCGCCATGCTGAAGTACGCCAGCGGCGAGCCTGGCACGCGCGTGCGTGTGGCTGCCGAGGGTGACTGGGCGATCGGCGTGGTGCAGCCAGGCCTGCGGTTCCTGCCGGGAGGGACGCCATGAAGATGGAGCCCGAATTCGTGCTGTTCATCGCCGCCGGCGTGCTCACCGTAATCGTGGCGGTGGTGGTGGGACTGCTGCTTCGGCATGCCTTCCGCGAGGAGCGCAAGCGTGAGGAAGGCGAGAAGCGGTGAGCGGTGTCGCGATGGTGCGGGTGACCGAGGTGGGGCCGCGCGATGGCCTGCAGAACGAGCGCGCCACCGTGCCGGTGGCCGACAAGGTGGCCTTCGTGGACGCGCTGGTGGCCGCGGGATTCCCCGAGGTCGAGGTGACCAGCTTCGTGAGCCCGAAGTGGGTGCCGCAGCTGGCCGACGCCACCGAGGTGATGTCGCGCGTGAAGCGCCGTGCCGGCACGGTGCTCTCGGTGCTGGTGCCGAACGAGAAGGGCCTTGAAGGGGCGATGGCGGCGAAGGCCGACAAGGTCAGCGTGTTCGTAAGCGCCAGCGAGGGCTTCAGTCAGAAGAACGTGAACGCCAGCGTGGACGCCTGCCTGCAGCGGCTGGAGCCCGTGGTGAAGCAGTCGCGTGGCGCGGGATTGCCCGTGCGCGGCTACGTGAGCTGCGTGGTGCGATGCCCGTTCGATGGCGCGGTCACCCCGGAGGCCGTTCGCGTGGTGAGCGAGCGGCTGCTCTCGATGGGATGCACCGAGATCGACCTTGGCGACACGATCGGTGCCGCGCAGCCGGAGGACATCGAGCGCCTGCTTGTTGGGGTGGCGCCTGCCGTGGCGCCCGATGCCGTGACCCTGCACCTGCATGACACGCGCGGGATGGCGGCCGCGTGCGTGGAGCGCGCGCTGGCACTGGGCGTGCGGAGCTTCGACAGCAGTGCCGCGGGTCTCGGCGGCTGCCCGTACGCGCCTGGCGCGCCGGGCAATCTCGCCACGGAAACGCTGCTCGCGACCATCGATCGCTGCGGGCTTCGGCATGGCGTCGATGCGGCGGCCGTGGCCGCGGCGGGCGCGCGCATGCGTCAGACGCTGATGCGTCTCCAGCGCGACTCGGGCGGCAACTCGTAGCGGCCGCGGCGCAGCGAGAGCGGAATCCAGGCGACGTCGTTGCCACGCACCCACACGGCGGCGGGACGCGAGGGGGGATTGAAGCTGCCCGTGTTCAGCAGCCAGCGGTCGGCCACGCGCACGCAGCTTCGTCTGTGGGAGTGCCCGCTCACGACCACGCGCGCCTGCGGCTGGTGCCTGTCCACGAACGCATGCACGCGCCCGGACCATTTCATCCAGGTGCGCACCACCGCCACGATCGCCCACGGTCGCGTGAGCATCGCGGCAGCGTGCAGCTTGCGCTCGCGCGAGGTGTCGCTCCATGCCGCCTCGCTGGCCGCCACCGCCGCACGCAGTGCCGCATGCATGGAACCGCGCTCGTGTTCGGGCAGGCCCTGGAGATAGGCGCGGTGTCGGCGCCCCGCCTCGCGAGCCCACACCGACCACGGGGCGACTTCGGGAATGAAGGCGTGGCCATGCGTCACCAGCACGCGATCGCCCGCGAGCATGCGATGCAGCGGGAGGGTCTCGTCGTGGTCGTGGTTGCCCGC
>JBMOGS010000007.1:0-60899 GCA_049318245.1 Phycisphaerales bacterium
GCGGATCGGTGAGCGAGTAGCCGTACTCGAAGCCCAGCACGGCCTGCTCGGTGAGTGGGCTGTTGTGCACGCAGAACTTCGCCTGGTCGGGGCCGAGCTGGTTGAGCGCCGTGTGGCCCTCGCCCGACTGCTGGCAGCGCACCACGGCATGGCGGCTGCTGAAGGTGCCGCGTTCCACGTCCTGACCGGTGAGACGGATGGGGTGGCCTTCAAGCAGCAGGCTGCCGAAGGCGAGCATCTCGCCGAGGCCCCAGTCGATGTTGGCGTCGCCGCCGAGCTTGGCGCGCTGCTCGAGCAGGCGCGTGATGTTCTTGTGCGGCGTCACGCCCGCAGGCACGCTCCCGAGCGCACCGGCGATGTTGCGCAGCGTGGCTTCGGCGACGCCGGTGTCGATGGCGGTGTCGGCGTACTGGCCCGTGAGCCCCGACCAGATGTGCTGGAAGGGGTTGATGCCCGGCGCGACGGCCTTCTCCTTCGTGCGGGTCTGCGCCTCGTCCATGCGCGCGTGCAGCGCCTCGTGCATGGCGTCGACCTCGGCCTTCGTGGCCACGCCTTCCTGTTCCAGCAGCGTGGCGTACTGACGGGTGATGCTGCCGTGCTTGCGCACGCGCTGGTACATGAGGGGCTGCGTGAAGTTGGGCTCGTCGGTCTCGTTGTGGCCGTTCTTGCGGAAGCACCACATGTCAACGACGACGTCGGTGCCGAAGTTCTGGCGCCACTCGAGCGCGAGGCGCGCGACCCATGCGCAGGCCTCGGGGTCGTCGCCGTTCACGTGGAAGATGGGCGCGTCGACCATCTTCGCGATCTCGGTGCAGTAGGTGCCGCTGAAGAGGTCACGCTGGTCGGTGGTGAAGCCCACCTGGTTGTTGATGATGATGTGGATCGTGCCACCGACGGTGTAGCCATCGAGCCGCGCCATGTTCAGGCACTCGGCGACCACGCCCTGGCCGGGGAAGGCCGCGTCGCCGTGCATGACCACGGGCACCACGCTGCTGCGGCGCTCGGTGTCGCCGGCGAGGCGCTGCTTTGCGCGACAGCGGCCCATGACCACGCTCGTGACGAACTCGAGGTGGCTCGGGTTGGCCGCGAGCGTGAGGTGCACGGGCTGGCCGGTGCTCGTCGTGACGTCGCTGCTGTAGCCCTGGTGGTACTTCACGTCGCCGCCGCCCGAGAGGAAGTCCTCGGTCCAGGCCTCCTCGAACTCGGTGAAGATCTGGTCGAACTTCTTGTGCAGCACGTTTGCGAGCACGTTCAGGCGGCCGCGGTGGGCCATGCCGAAGCTGAACTCGCGGATGCCGTTGGCCGGGCCCTGCTCCACGATGGTGTCGAGCAGCGGGATGAGGCTCTCACCACCCTCGAGGCCGAAGCGCTTCTTGCCGATGTAGCGCTTCTCGAGGAACGATTCGAAGCCTTCCGCGGCGACCAGCCGCTCGAGCAGGCGCTTGCGGATCGCCGCGTCGAACTGGGGCTTGTTGCGCAAGCCTTCCATGCGCTGCTGCAGCCAGCGACGCTTGTCGCGGTGCTGCACGTGCTCGTACTCCACGCCGATGTGACCGCAGTAGGTCTCTTCCAGCAGGTTCACGATGTCGGCCAGCGGCGACGGGTTCGGCAGCGGCAGCGAGCCGGGGTCGAACGACGAGGCGAGATCGGAGTCGGTCAGGCCGAACGATTCGAGCGTGAGCTGCTCAGGGAAGGGGCGCTCGGTGCCCAGTGGATCGAGGTTGGCCGCGAGGTGGCCGAGGTTGCGATAGGCGTAGATGAGGCTGTCGACCTTGCTCTGTGCGCCGCGTGAGCCGGCGGCGGAGGCGGTCGCCACGGGTGCGGTGGCCGGCACTGCAGCGGGCGCCGGGGCAGACGAGCCATCGGCCTTCGCCGGCTCGGGCGCGCGCTCGTATCCCAGCTCGAAGCCCTGGAAGAAGGTGCGCCAGTCGGCGCCCACGCTGTTCGGATCCTTCTGCCACTGGCGGTACTGCGCGTCCAGGAAGGCCGGGTCAAGGCCGTTCACCTGGGGTGGCAGGGCGGGGGAAGGATTCGAGGCTGGCGAGGTGCTCAAGCGGGTTCTCCCAAGTGGCTGCGTCGGGGACGCCCGGGCGGGTGCGACGGGTGCGGGGTTCGACGCTGAAACTGCCCGATTCTAGCGGTTTTTGGCGTCCGCGAAGTGGCGGATTCAGGGGATGGGAACGTCGCGTCAATGGCTGCTCGGGGCCGGGTCCTGCCCCCACCTGCGCCCTTTGCGCTTGCTGGTTGGACATCAAACGGTTCCCTCCCTCGGTTGGGGGCGGGTGGAGCACTGGGGGTCAATAACAACCTCCGACCCTGTTACGCGGACGCTGATCAGAGCAGCGCCACCGGATCCACGTCCACCGCGGCAACCTCGCCGCCCGGGAACGCGCCCGCGTTGCGTGCGGCCGTGACCAGGCGCTGCAGCGACGGGGCGTCCGGGGCAAGCATCTCCACCTGCATGCGGAAACGGTCCGCCACCCGCGTGACGGGACAGGGGTGCGGGCCGCGGATCGAGCACTCCGCGCTTTCGGGGAGGGCGGCGATCGAATCGTGGATGCGTTGGGCGATGGTTCGCGCGGTGGTCTCGCTCTCGTGGCGAACCACCACCCGCGCCATGCGCTTGAACGGCGGCAGGCCGAATCGCTTGCGTGTCTCGAGTTCCTGCCTGGCGAAGCCTTCGAAGTCGTGCGCGGCGGCCATGCGGATGGCCGCGGCATCGGGCTGGAAGGTCTGCACGATGGCGCGACCGCCGCTTGAACCGCGGCCGCAGCGCCCCGCCACCTGATTCACCAACTGGAAGGTGCGCTCGCTCGCGCGGAAATCCGGCAGGTTGAGCGCGGTGTCGGCGTTCACCACACCCACCAACCGCACGTTGGGGAAGTCGAGGCCCTTCGCGATCATCTGCGTGCCCACCAGCACGCGCACCTCGCCGGTGGCGAAGCGGCCAAGCGCCTCGTGCAGATCGCGGCTGCTGCGCATGGTGTCGCCGTCGACGCGCAGCACGGCACCAGGCATCGCCAGCGCTGGGTGCACGCGCGAGAGCTCCTCCTCCACCTTCTGGGTGCCCAGGCCGAACACGGTCACGCGTGCCGCGCAGTCGGGGCACTTCTCGGGCAGGCGCTGCTCGGTGAGGCAGTGATGGCAGCGCACGAAGCGCGCACGCGGGCCCTCGTGACAGACCATGCCCGCGTCGCAGTGCTCGCAGCGCATGATCCACCCGCAGCGCGCGCTGCAGCTGATCCAGTTGGCGTAGCCGCGCCGGTTGAGCAGCAGGATGGCCTGGCCATCTTCCGACACCACGCGCGCCAGGCTCTCCGCCAGTCGCTCGCCGAGCAGGTGCACGCGGCGATCGCGGAAACGCCGCACATCCTGCGAAAAATCGACGATTTCCACCTTGGGCGTGACGAGACCGGGCGCGCGCGTGGGCAGGCGATGCAGCCTGCTGGTGCGGCGCTCGACGGCGTTGAACCAGCTCTCGAGGCTCGGTGTGGCGCTGCCAAGCACGATGGGGCAGCCCGCCATCTGCGCGCGACGGATGGCAAGGTCGCGACCGTGGTAGCGCGGCGCCTGGTCCTGCTTGTAACTGTGGTCGTGTTCCTCGTCCACCAGCACCAGGCCCAGCGCGCCGTCCGGAATCGGCGCGAAGACCGCGCTGCGTGCGCCCACCACCACGCGCGCGTGGCCCTCCGCCACGAGCGTCCATTGCTGGTTGCGCTGTGCGGCGGTGAGCGCGCTGTGCAGAATGGCCACGCGCTCGCCGGGAAACCGGTCGAGCACGCGACCCGCGGTCTGCGGCGTGAGCGCGATTTCGGGCACCAGCAGCAGCGCCGTGCGGCCCGCGTCGAGGCACTGGCGCATGAGGCGCAGGTAGACCTCGGTCTTGCCGCTGCCGGTCACGCCGAAGAGCAGGTGCTGCGAGAAGCCCGAGGCGAGCGTGGCGCCGATCTCGCCGACCACGCGCGTCTGGTCCGGCGTGAGCGTGGGAAGGATCGCGGCGGACGCTCCCACGCGTGCAGCCTGTTCCAGCCAGTCCGCTTCCACATGCGTGCGGGTGGTGGTGGCGACCAGGCCGAGCGAGATCAGCGCCTTCAGCGGCGCCTTCGTGGCAACGCTTGCGGCCGCGAGCAGGTCGCTCGACTCGATCTCCGCTTCCGCACGGTCGGTGAGCGTCTCGAGCAGCCGCTTCTGCGGGGCGGAGAGTCGCGGAAGCGCGGCGTGCGGGGTCTCGCCCTCCGCGGGTTTTGGCCTCCTCGATCGCTTCGCGCCAGCAAGGACTTGCAGCGCTGCAACCGTGTCGCGCCCGGCCTGCGTGAGCGAGACGAAGGTGCGATCGACGCGCCCCACGCCCTTCTTCACGGCCGCCGGCAGCACACCCGCCAGCGCCACGCCGAGCGGGCACGCGTAGTAGGCGCTCATCCAGCGCGCGAGTTCCATCACCTGCGCGGGCAGGGCCGTGGTGGGGTCGACCGAGCGCACGGGCTTCAACCTTTCATCGGAAAGGCCCGCTGAATCCTCGGTTTCCAGCGTGCGCACCACCCAGCCGTGGGTGGCCGCATCGCCGCGACCCAGCGGCACGATCACGCGCTGGCCCGCGCGCAGCGGGGCAAGTGACGCGGTCACGCCATAGGTGAGACCTTCGGGATAGGCATCCACGCCGCGTTCCACCGCCACCAGCACGCGTTGCACGAAGGGTTCGCGAGGTGTGCGCAAGACAGGCGTCGCCGATGTCGATGGTGCAGTCGCACGCTTGCTGCGCCGCGCGTTGCGTGCCCCGAGCGCCTCCAGCGGGTCGTTGCCGAACAGGCCGCCCATGCGGCGCTCGTTACACCGCCACCGCGGCGGCCGCGCGTGCGGCGGCGGACTGGTGCTTCTCCATCACCTCGGCGGTGAGGGGCTTGCGGCTCTGCATGATGTCGATGAAGCAGTCGAAGAGGTAGCTGCTGTCGTGCGGACCCGGGCTCGCCTCGGGGTGGTACTGCACGCAGAAGATCGGCTTCGTGGTGTGGCGGAAGCCCGCCAGCGTGCCGTCGTTCAGGTGCGCGTGGGTGGGCTCGCCGCCCGCGGCGCGCAGCGTCTTCTCGTCCACGCAGAAGCCGTGGTTCTGGCTGGTGATCTCGACGCGGCCCGTGAGCAGGTTGCGCACGGGCTGGTTGGAACCGCGGTGGCCGAACTTCAGCTTCCATGTGGTTGCGCCCAGCGACAGGGCGAGAAGCTGGTGACCCAGGCAGATGCCAAAGGTGGGGATTTCCCCGGCAATTTCCTTCAAGGTGGCGATGGTGGCCTGCACCACCGCCGGGTCGCCGGGGCCATTGGAGATGAACAGGCCGTCCGGCTGCACCGCGCGGATGTCGGCGGCCGTGGCGTCGTGCGGCAGCGTGATGATCTCGCAGCCGCGGTCGACGAGGTTGCGATAGATGTTTCGCTTCGCGCCACAGTCGAGCGAGGCCACGCGGAACGAGCGGCCTTCGGGGCGCGCGGGCTCGGGGCTCCAGGCGCCGAGGTCCTCGGTGAAGGCGCCGCGCGCGGCGGGGCTCACGCACGCCGCCAGGTTCTGTCCCGCCATGCTGGGGATGGCTCTTGCCTTCGCCACGAGGTCGGCGTCGCTGATCGTGCCGCCCGTGCTGACCACACCGCGCAGGGCTCCCTGCGTGCGAAGCTTGCGCACCAGTGCGCGCGTGTCGATTCCGCAGATGCCGGGGATGCCATGCTTCGCCAGCCACTCCGACAGGCTGGTCTCCGCCCGGTAGTTGGAGTGCAGTCGAGCGAGCTCTCGCACCACGAACGCCTGCACCTGGGGCTTGCCGCTCTCGATGTCCTCGGCCGCGATGCCGTAGTTGCCCATCTGCGTGGCCGTCATGGTGAGGATCTGGCCGCTGTAGCTGGGATCGGTGAGGGCTTCCTGATAGCCGCACATGGCGGTGTTGAAGACCACCTCGCCGGTGGCTTCGACACCGATCGCGCCGAAGGCCGTTCCGTGGAAGACCGTGCCGTCCTCGAGGGCGAGGCGGGCCGCAACGGGCGTGGTGGTCGACATCGCGGCCGAGTGTAGCGGTGGGTGCAAATGGATCAGGATTTCGGGGCAAAACCGCTTGGGTTGACCCCGGACGCCGAGGGTTCAGCGGCAGGGCAAACGCAAACCACTGTCGGATATCGACTTCTGTTCCGGTGCCCCCGATTCTGAGCCATCCACAGGGGTTGTCCCCGAATTGCGGCCCACGCCGCGCGCAGTTACTTTCCCCGCCACTCCCGGAACACCCGCGATGCGCGGGCCGAAGGGACTTTCGACCCCACGAGACCGATCGGTCTCCACTTCCGTTCGAGACCCTTCACCGACCACCTCTTCACTCGGAGTCCTGCTCAAGATGCATTGCCTCACGACGCACCGCTGGTGCCGCCGCTTCGGATTCGTGTCGCTCCCGTTTGCCGTGATCGCGGTGAGCGCTTCCGTCGCGATGGCGCAGAGCGAGCCCCTCGAGCCGCCTCCAACCGAGACCCCCATGAAGGCGCGCACCGCGCCCGCGCCAGCCCCGGCGCCCGCCGTCCAGCCGCCGCCCAGCGAGCCGGCGCCCGGCGTTGACACGCCTTCGCCCAGCCAGCCCGTGACCCCGCCTTCGCTGCAGCCCTCGGGTGATGCGGCCGCTGCGCGCGAGGCCGCCCAGAAGTCGCTCGACGAGGATTCGCTCCTTGACCGCGTCGGCAGTGACGAAGCGCTGCGGCTGAGCCAGTTGCGCGTCCAGTACAACGCGGCGATGGCGTCGGCGCAGCTCAAGATGGAGTCCGGCGACTATGCCGGTGCCCAGTTGCAGGCGCTGGCCGCCAAGCAGATCGTGGACCGCGACAGCGCCCTGATCGCCCCCGCGCTTCGCGAGGAGATGATGAGCAAGGCGGACAAGTTGATGGACCAGATCAACGAGAACCGCATCGAGCAGGAGCGCCAGCAGGCCGACGCAAAGCGCGCGCAGGTCGAGGGTGCCGCGGCTGCGCAGCGCGCCGCCGACCAGCAGAAGCGTCAGGATCAGATCCGCAATCTGCTGATCCGCGTCCGTCAGCTCCAGATGGAGCTGAAGTACGACGAGGCGCTGCAGATCCTGGACGAGATCCTGTTCATGGATCCGAACAACCCCGCAGCCCTGACGCTGCGCGACGTGATCGAGAGCGCGCAGCTGTACCGCAAGTACAGCGACGTGCAGCGTCGACGCAACATGGGCGTCGGCCAGCTCGAGCTGGAGGTGGCGGAGGCCAACGTGCCCCCGCGTCGCAACGTGGGCAAGGCGGGTCCGCAGAGCCTGTCGGGCTCGCTGGTGTACCCCGAGGATTGGCGCCAGCTCTCCGAGGACCGCCTGAAGTACGGCGTGAGCGGCTGGGTGCGAACGCCGGCCGACCAGAGCATCGCGCAGGACCTCGGCACCACGGTGACGATCAACGACTTCACCCCGCCCACGCTGTCCGACGCGCTTGACCTGTGGCAGAAGATCGCGGGCGTTCCGCTCTACGTGAACTGGACCGCGCTCGACAAGAACGACATCAAGCGCGACAACCCGATCACGGGCGTCGAGATTCCGCGCCTGGCGGACGGCCGCAAGAGCCCCGTCACGAAGGCCGACCTGCTGGACCGGATCCTGCAGCAGTCGGGTGGTGAGCAGGGCGCGCTGGATGCCGAGAAGCTTCCGCGCGTCGAGGTCATCAATGGCTACGTGCTGATCACCAGCCTGGAGGACCTGCAGAACTCGCGTGATGCGCGCACTCCGCGCGTGTACGACATCCGAGACCTGGTCTTCCGCGAGAAGAACTTCATCTCCTCCGGCGTGCCCGCGCCCCAGCAGGGCGGTGGTGGCGGTGGCGGTGGTGGCGGTGGTGGCGGTGGTGGTGGCGGTGGTTTCGGTGGTGGCGGTGGTGGCGGCGGCGGTGGTGGCGGTGGCGGCGGTTCCACCGTGGCGATCGACACGGCCAAGGACACCGAGGTCCGTGACCGCGTGGAAACCATCAAGAACCTTGTCAAGGCCGTCGTGGATCCCAATGCATGGGATTCCAGCGCGCAGATGGAGGACTTCGATCAGAAGCTCATCATCACGGCGCTGCCGGAGACGCACCGCAAGTTGATTGACCTGCTGAACCAGATTCGAGCCGTGCAGGCCCTCGAGATCGGTCTGGAAGTCCGCGTGCTCACGATCACCACCGAGTGGTTCGAGCAGATCGGCATCGACTTCGACATGTACTTCAACACGAACTCCGGCATGTACGCGGCGGCTCAGGAAGCCGACCCGAACATGTCGCTGCGCGACTTCTTCTTCCAGCGCAACGCAGCGCCGGCTGGATTCAAGGCTGGCCAGCTGAAGAACCCGGTCGTGTTCGGCGGCATCGGCGGTTCGAACGTGACCAACACGAACCAGACCGCGACGGGCGCTGCTTCGGGTGGCACCACCGCGCCGCCTGACGCGACCACGGTCTACACCATGGGCAACGTGGGCACGCCGATCGGCGTGCGCCCCAACGGCGCGACCTACACGGGCGTGAATGGCGGCACGTACACCAGCAATGGCTGGGGAACCGTCGGCGTGCAGCAGGACGGCCTGCCGCTCGCGTCGGAAGCCGCGGAAGGCACGATCACCAGCCTGCTGGGCAAGGCGGCGCTCGTGAACCCGGCTTTCACGGTGGGCATGACCTTCCTGGATGACGTGCAGGTGGACCTGCTGGTGCAGGCCACGCAGGCGGATCAGCGCAATGCCATCCTGACGGCGCCGCGACTGACGCTGCTGAACGGCCAGCAGTCCGCGATCAGCATCGGCAAGGTGCTGAACTACATCTCGGGCTACACGCAGGGCACGGGCAACTCGACCGGCGTTCCGATCACCAGCCAGTTCGTCAGCGGCATCAGCATGACGATCGAGGCGGTGGCCAGCGCGGATCGCCGCTACGTGACCATGACCGTGTACTTCCAGTCGCAGGACTTCGAGAAGTTCGACACGGTTCCGGTGCAGCAGGCCGTGGCCGGTGGCGGCACGGGCGGCGGTGGCGCCGCCGTGGCGACCAACCAGATCCAGCTGCCGCAGTACCGCCAGGCGAACATCAACACCTCGGTCAGCGTGCCGGACAAGGGCACCGTGATGCTGGGTGGCCAGAAGTTCTCGACCGACTACGAGGTCGAGGTTGGCGTGCCGGTGCTCAGCAAGGTGCCGATCGTGAACCGCTTCTTCACCAACCGCGTGAACTCGAAGACGGAGAACAACCTGCTCCTGCTGATCCGCCCCGAGATCATGATTCAGCGCGAGGCCGAGGACAAGCTGTTCCCGGGCCTGCTGGGTGATCGCGACATGGCGGCGGGTGACTCGCAGATCCGTTGAGCCAGGAGCCACCCATGCCCGACGCAAGTCCGATTCGATCGACCCGAGACGGTGACGTGACGTGCGTCACCTTCACCGAGGGGCGCATCACCGACGAGATCGTGATCCATCAGATCGGCCAGGAGGTCCTGAAGCTCGTCGACTCGGACGCGCAGCCGAAGATGCTGCTCGATTTCTCGGGCGTGGAGCATCTGTCGTCGGCAGCGTTGGGCGTGCTGATCAGCGTGCACAATCGCGTGAAGTCGCGCAGCGGCCAGTTGCGGCTGTGCGCGATCTCCAAGCCGATCTTCGAGGTCTTCCGCATCACGCGGCTGGACAAGCTGTTCCAGGTTCACGCGACCGCGGATCAGGCGAAGCAGAGCCTGGCCTGAGGCCTTCGCATGGCCTCTGCGGGACCGTCCGAGCCCCTGGAACTGGACATCACGCTGCGCGAGATGCGCGAGGACGTGGAGCGTGTGCAGACGCAGGTCGCCGACGCGCTTCGCGAACGTGGCTACGACAACGATTCGATGTTCGCAGTGCGCCTGTGCCTGGAGGAGGCGCTGGTGAACGCGTTCCGGCATGGCAACCGTTTCGAACCGGGTCTGGTGGTGAAGTTTCGCGCGTCCATCGGGCCGGACACCTGCACCTTCGAGGTGGAGGATCAGGGCGAAGGCTTCGATCCTGATGGCGTGCCGGATCCGACCGCGCACGAGAACCTCGAGATCCCGAGTGGCCGAGGCATCATGCTGATGCGCGCCTACATGAGCGAGGTGGCGTATCTCGACTCGGGCAATCGCATCCGCATGGTGTTCAAGAAGTTGGCGGCCGATTCAGCCTGATGCCTTCGCCAGACGGATCCACTCCGCTGGCTCCAGCGTTTCAGGGCGACGCATCGGATCGAAGTCGGCCGGGAACGGGAAGTCCGCGCCCAATGAATTGCGCAGCTGCTTGCGTCGTTGCTGGAAGGCTCGGTCCACGGTGATGCGCAGGTTCGCCGGAAGGCTGGGGCGTGGCGTGCGCGGCGTCAGGCGCACGACGGCGCTCTGCACATCAGGGGCCGGCCAGAAGGCGCCGGGTTTCAGGATGCTGATGCGTTCCACCATGGCGAGCAGTTGCGCGGTGATGGTGAGGGGCCCGATCTCGGACGTGTCCGGGCGAGCGGTCAGGCGGTCGGCGACCTCACGCTGGATCGTGACGATCATGCCTCCGCACTCCGGATGGCTCTCAAGCAGCGAGGCGATCAGCGGGGTCGCGGCCGCGTAGGGCAGGTTCGCGACCATGCGGAAGGGGCCCGCGAGGGCCTGAAGAAGCTGCGGGTTGACCGTGTGCTTGTCCTGCAGGCAGTCGCCCTCGACCAGCGTGATCCGCGTGCCGAGGCGGTCCCGGATGATCGATGCCATGTCGCGATCGAGTTCGCAGGCCACCACGCGCGCGCCGGCGGCGAGCAGGGTCTCGGTGAGTGTGCCCGTGCCGGGTCCGACCTCAAGGATCGTTTCGCCCGGGCGCACGGCAGCGGCATCCATGATCGTGCGCATGGCACCGGGGTCATGCAGGAAGTTCTGGCCGAAGCGGTGCTTGGGGCGCAGGCCGCGGCTCTCAAGGAGCGCTCGGATGGTGGCGATGTCCTGCATGTCCTGGCGTGAGGGTCGGGGATCGTTGCCGGATGCGTGTGAGCGTGAAGTGGTCAATAACAACCTCTGACCCTCGTTCTCGGTCACCAGGTGTATTCGACGGAATAGGAGATGGTCTGCACCGCGTTCGGAGCCACATCCACCGGGAACTCGATCGTGCCCGCGTTCACCTTCTCGTACCGCGCCTGCGTGGAGACCTTCCAATTGCTCCAGCGGTAGAGCCGCTCCCGCACCAGCACGGTCACGGGCGCATCCTTGCGGTTGCGGATCTCGATCGTGAACGACTCGTTGATCTGCCGCCGCGCGCGATCCACGCGGAAGTCCGTCTGCTTGCGTTCGCCCACCACGTCGAACGCGCTGCCAAGCCGGATGAGCACCTTCTCGTCGCGAGGCGTGTGACCGATCACGTCCTCGCCGATGAACTCCAGGCTGCCGTCGGCCTCGTCGCGCTGGAAGACGCGCATCTTGCCGGCAGGCAGCGGCATGCCGAGGTTGCTTGCCTTGTCGTTCTTCAGGCGCACGTACACGTCGACCTTCGAGCTGCCGAACTGCCCGAACTCGCGGACATCGATCGGCTGTCCGCCGCCACCCCATTCCATCGCGGCGCCCTCGTACACCAGCAACTTCTCGACCGGAATCCCGGACACCGACGGAAAGAGCGCGATCTGCTGGCTCGCGTTCTGCGGAATGTTCACCGCGCGCGGCAGCGTGTACAGGTGGTATTCGCCGAAGGCCTTTTCCTGGAACCCCTCGGGTGAGGCCGCCTTGTCCATGGCCATCGCCACCGGCGCCCCAACGGCACCCCGGAACCGCGGCTGCACCCGCTGCACATCACCCGCGATCAGCTTCAGCTTCGCGTTCTCGAACGCGCGCCCGCAGACATTCAGCAGCGTGACCCACGCGGAGAGATCGGCCTTCGTGTTCGCCGTGTCCAGCGTGATGTTGTAGTCCGAGCGCCAGGTGAGGCCGCTGGTCTGATAGCCCATGCGCACCTGGTGGTTCCCGCCCGTCGAGCTCTGCACATTCCAGAGCAGCGTGGGGCGCGTGCGGAGTCCGCCCGGAAGTGCCCCCATCTCCACCCAGGCCTTATCCTGCGCCACCACGTCGATGAACCCGGGGTCACGCTTCAGCACCAGCATGCCGCCGCGCGCGGCCAGCAGCGTGCCGCTGAGTCGCATGGGGCCACCCTCAATGTCCACCATCGCCCTCACCGGCTGATCCACGTAGCGCTCGAGCAGCTTGTCCGCGCTCACGAGATCGAACTCGAAGCGCTGGTCAAGCACGGCGGTGGCGGGATCCGTGAGGTCATTGAAACTCACCGTGGTCGGATCGATGAACGCGGCCACATCGGTGAAGGCGATCTCGCCGATGCCCTTGGGCACCTCCACGGAGCGCGTCTCGCGCACCAGGCCGAAGCCGGGCACGCCCATGACCATGTCCCAGCCCGCCTGCTGCTGCTCCAGGAACTGGCGCGGGTCGAAGCCTGCGGGATCGGCGCTGGAGTACACGGTCAGGCTCACGCCCGAGTCGTCGCCGGGCGCGGCGGCAAGGGTCAGCAGCGAGGCGGACAGGATGACGGTGTTGGCGAAGATCCGCATGCGATCAGCCTACCCCGCTTGCGGGTCCGCGGCGTGGCCACCACACTTGCGTGCGTCTCGCGGAGCCCTGTCCTGACCGACCTTCAAGCCTCCAACCCCGTGCTGTTCGACCTGGCGGTCGTGGTCCTGGCGATCGCGGCGGGGTTCATCGGGTCGCTGATCGGCCTCGGTGGCGGTGCGCTGCTGGTGCCGGGGCTCGTGATGTTCCTTGGTGTGCCGATGAAGACGGCCGTCGCCGCCAGCCTGATGGCGGTGGTCTTCACGAGTTCAGCCGCGGCGATGATTCGCGGCCGCGACGCCTTCACGAACTACCGGGTGGGCCTGCTGCTCGAGACCGTCGCCGGCGTGGCCAGCGTGATCGGCGCCGTCACGGCCTTCATGGTGAGCGCGACGGCGCTGCAGTTCACCTTCGGAGGCGTGCTCCTGGTGATCGCCGCCCTGACGATCCGGCGCATGCAGGATGAGGACACGAGCGGCCAGCCCTCGCACGCGTGGTCGCGCGCGCTGCGTCTGGATGGGGTGGAGGACACCGCGGAAGGCCCACGCATCTATCACGTGCAGCAGGTGCCGCTGGGGGTCTCGATCATGGGCGTCGCGGGCGTGATCGCCGGCATGCTGGGGCTTGGCGCGGGTGCGGTGAAGGTGCTCAGCATGGACACCTGCATGAAGATTCCCTTCCGCACCAGCACCGTGACGAGCAACTTCATGATCGGGGCGACGGCGGCCGCGGGATCGGTGGCGTTCCTGAGACTCGGCCTGATCGATCCGGCGGTCGCCGGGCCAGTCGCCGTGGGCATCGTGCCTGGTGCCATGCTGGGAAGCTGGATGGTGTCGCGCATCCGGCTGCCCGCGCTGCGCCTGGTGTTCCTCGCGTTCGTGGCGCTGACCGGCGTGCAGATGCTGCTCAAGGCATCGGGAGTGCTGTCATGACGGACCCGATTGAAGTGGAGCAGCTCCGTGCGCAGCGCCTGGATCCGGCCACCTCGTCGATCCAGCGCAAGCTGATCCGGACCCTCGTGTGGGGAAGCGTGGCGTTGATCGTGGTGGGTCAGTGCATGGCGTGGAGATCCGGCGAGCATGTGGAGGGCCCCGGTGACGTCGCCAGGACCCTTCGCGCGCTGCCCTCGGGTCGATCGCTGATGCTGCTGGGCCTGATGGTCGGGCTTGCCACGCCTGTCGCGCGAAGCATGCTGCTCGCCGGCTGGTTCGCGCGCCGAGGCGAACGCGCCATGGCGCTGATCGCGCTCGCGGTCGTGGCGATCGTGCTGAGCGGATTGTTGCTGCGGCACTGAACGTGCCGACCCCGGGTCTCAGCGCGCCGTCGCCTCGGCGCGCATCTCGCGCAGCACCGTCACCTTGATCTCGCCGGGGAAGGTCATCTCCGCCTCCACGCGCTTGGCCACCTCCTGCGCGATCGTGAAGCACCGTGCATCATCGGCCTTGTTCGCGTCCACGATCACGCGCACCTCGCGACCGGCCTGGATCGCGAACGCCTCCTGCACGCCGGGCTGCTCCATCGCGATCGACTCGAGCTGCTCGAGCCGCTTGATGTAGTGCTCCATGCTCTCGCGGCGCGCGCCCGGGCGGGCGCCGCTGAGCGCGTCGGCCGACGTGACGATCGGCGTGTACGGCGTGGTGCAGGGGATGTCCCCGTGATGGCCGCCGATCGCGTTCAGCACCGCCTCGCTGGCCTCGCCGTGGCGCTTCACGAAGTCCAGGCCGATCGCCGGATGGCCGCCCTCGACCTCGTGGTCCATCGCCTTGCCGATGTCGTGCAGGAAGCCCGCGCGCCGCGCGGTGGCGCCATCGAGGCCCAGCTGGCTCGCGATCAGCTGGCAGAGATAGGCCACCTCGATCGAATGGCGCAGCACGTTCTGGCCGTAGCTGGTGCGGAAGTGGAGTCGGCCCATCATCTCGACGACCTTGGGGTGCAGGCCGCGCACGTCGGCCTCCATCGCGGCCTCCTGACCGGCCTGCACGATGCGCGCCTGGATGTCGCGCCGCACCTGTTCCACGACCTCGTCGATGCGCGCGGGATGGATGCGACCGTCGTTCACCAGCTTCTGCAGCGCCTCGGCGGCGATCGCCTGACGCACGCGATCGAAGCAGCTCACGGCGATCACGCCGGGCGTGTCGTCGATCAGCACATCCACGCCGGTCACCTTCTCGAAGTGACGGATGTTGCGTCCCTCGCGGCCGATCACGCGCCCCTTCAGGTCCTCGCTGGGCACCTTCACGCTGCGCACGGTGCTGTCGCTGGCGCACTCGCCGGCGTAGCGCTGCATGGAGAGCAGCAGGATCTCGCGGGCCTGCTCGCGCGCCCTCGATTCGGCGTCATGCAGCACCTTCTGCGTCAGCAGTGCCGCGTCGCGCTCGGCGTTCGCGCGGACCTCGGACAGCAGGATCTCGCGTGCCTGCGCGGGGGTCATGCCACTCACCTCGGCAAGCTTGTCGCGCAGGTTCGCGCGGTCGCGGGCCAGGCCGTCGCGCTCGTCGCTCATGCGTCGCTCCGCGTCCTTCAGCGCGGCGTCGCGTTCATCCAGCCTGCCCTCGCGCTGCCGCAGCTGCTCCATGGAGCGCTCCAGCGCCTCCTCGCGGCGGACGGTGCGCGCCTGGCTCTCCTGGATCTCGGCGAGCGCCTTCGAGACCTTGGCATCCAGTTCGGCCCGTCGCTCGCCCGCACGGCGTTCGGCCTCGAGCTCGATGGTCCTGGCGCGGGCCTGTGCTTCGGCGGTCGCCGATTCGACCAGACGCGCGCCTTCGCGGCGGCCGTGCGCGAGCATGCGCCCAAGCAGGATGATTCCAACGACAGGAAGGCCGATCGCCACGATGACGGACACGACGGTCCACGTGGTTGGCGAGGCCTGCGCCAGCAGGGACGCGGGGAAGAACTGGTTCATGGGCGATCTTTCGGGCAAACGGCGCGCCGGTGATCTGGCGGAGGCCGGGAGGGTGATGGAGCCGCGGGCGGGGCCTGCGGTGGAGGAGTCACGGCATTGTCGAGGCGCGGGGCCGGGGGGTCAATCGGCACGTCGGACCAGATCCGGGCCACTTATAGACTGAATCCGCATGCCCGCCTTGCTCCGCACATTCAGCGACCTCCTCCCCACCAACCCCATCGTGGTGCGGCTGGTCTCCGGGTCCGGGCGCCGCACCCGGGACCTGCTGGTGCGCGGCGCCACGCTGGGCGCGCTCATGGTGCTGGTGTTCTTCGCGCTCCTTGGCTCGGGCGGTTCGCTGCGCGACATGGCCCAGAGCGGCGCGAACGCGTTCACGCTGATCAGTTACGGACAGGTCGCGGCGATCTGCCTGCTCACGCCGCTGTTCATGGCTGGCGCGATCGCGCAGGAGAGCAACCCGCGCACGTGGGAGATCCTGGTCACCACGCCGCTCAGCAGCCTGCAGATCGTGCTGGGCAACCTGTTCGGGCGTCTCTTCTTCGTGCTGGCGCTGCTGGCCAGCACGCTGCCGCTGTGCCTGGCTGCGCGCATCTTCGGAGGCGTGCGTGGCAGCAGCGTGGTCGCCAGCATGGCGGTGAGCGGCTGCAGCGCGATCTTCCTCGGCAGCCTGGCCGTCATGCTGAGCGTGACACGCACCGCGGGCAAGCGAGGCGTGTTCGCGTTCTACGCGGGCACCGTGCTGACGCTGTTCGCCACCGGCGCCGCCGACCTTGCCGCCCGCACGCCGGTGGGCCCCGGCTCCAGCGCGACGTTCACCACGTGGCTCACGCCGATGAATCCCTTCCTGACGCTGCGCAGCGAACTGGACTCGAACGCCTATCGGCCGTGGTCGCTTGGGGTCGGCGAGGCTGGGGCGCTCACGCGAGCGTGGTTGGGGCACCCGCTGGCCTCGATGGTCACGGGTTCGCTGCTGGCCTCGATGTTCCTGATCGCGTTGGCCACGCTGCGCGTGCGGCTTGTGGGTTCACGAACCGAGGCCGACACGGGCGGCCTGCGCCGGTTCCTGCGACGCGTGAGCAAGCGGGGTGAGCGTGTGCCGCGTCGCGTGTGGCACAACCCCGTGGCGTGGCGCGAGGCGAGCCTGCGCCTCTCCACTCCGGTCGCGCGCGGCGCCCGCTGGGGGCTGTTCATCGTGGGCATCGCGGCTGCGGTCGCCGTGCTGCTGCTGCATCGGGTGGCGGTGCTGGACACGGCAACGGCGCGTCTGACGCTGGGTGCGCTCGTGATGGCGGAGGTCGTGCTGGCGATCCTGGTGGCCGTGAGCGCCAGCGCGACCGCGGTCAGCCGCGAGCGCGAGGACGGCTCGCTCGACATCCTCTTGACCACGCCGATCCAGCCCGGGCCGTACCTGAAGGGGAAGCTGCGCGGCATCATCGTGGTGCTCTGGCCCGCGATCGCCACGCCCTCGCTCACCCTGATGCTGGGGGCGCTGTACGGCATGGCGGGGGGTCTGGGTGCGGCGCAGGTCACCACGTCGGCCGTGGTGAAGACCACGTCGGTGCAGATCCCGATCGTGCTGACGCCCGCGGCGCTCGCGTTCCCGTTCGCCTTCACCGGTTTCCTTGCCTTCGCCGTGATGACGGGCCTGCAATGGAGCGTCGGGAGTCGCGGCGTGATCGGCAGTGCGCTGGGTGCGCTGGGTGTGGTGGCGGGTGCGGGCGCGGTGCTCGGGTTGTGCGCGACCGCGGCTGGCGCGGACATTCCAGGCGTGGGGCCCGCGCTGAGCTGCCTGAGCCCCGTGAATCTCGCCCTGGCCGCGGTGGCACCGGATCAGGTGGTCTCCGCCTCGCTGCTGGATCCGGGATCGTTGGCGCCCGGCTTCGCGATCGGCACGGTGGCCGCGGTGGTGGTGGAGTCGGTCGTGACCTACGCGATGCTCGCGGCGATGCGCCGCAACTTCATGATGACGGTTCGTCGGCTCGCTGGCCTGAAGTGACCGTGGCATCGGAGTCACCGGACTCGGCCAGCAGCGCCGCCACGCGTGCCGTCAGGCGTCGTTCCGCGGCCTCGTCGCGCCCAATCGGTGTCCACTGCGTGGGGCTGCGCGTGGTGCCATCGTTGCGCTGCCGGGGCGCCGGTTCCGTCGTCACGGTCCGCAGCGTGCCGCTCCAGGTGCTCTGGCGGATGCCCGGCGTGAAGCCCCGCTCGATGAACACGCGGGTTCGCAACTCGATCGGGCCGTCGAAGGTCTCCAGATCGAAGCGTGCCAGATCCGCGGGGGATCCGGGCACCGCAGCACCCTGGAAGTCGCTTGCGCCGTCGATCACCTGCGGCTCGAAACCCTCCGGCACGAACACGAAGCGAACGCGGCGACGCTCCATCTGCAGCGTGGCCTGCAGGGTCTGGTCGATGCCCTTCGTGTCGGTGCGCCAGGGTTCCAGCAGGCTTCCGACGAGTCGAGGCTCGGTCTCGATGATGCCGTTGCTTCGATCGGCCAGGGCCGGCGGCATGTCCTGTTCACGGCCAGCCTCGATGCAGGCCTGGAAGGCGCGGTTGTAGTCGCCGCGGTCCAGTCGAAGCGCATCCGCCTGTTCCGGTGCCTGGCAGGCAGCCAGCAGTGTCGCCAGCAGGATCCAGACGGGTGTGACGCGCCGCATCAGGTCCGGAGTGTAATGTGCCTGCGCGCATGCTCCCGCTGCTGCTGCGAAGGTTGGCTCTGGTTCCGCCGCTGTTGCTGGCGATCTACACCATCACCTTCGCGCTGGCATGGCTGGCACCCGGCAATCCGCTCGAGGCGCCCGAGGGTCGCCGTCCGCCTGCGGAAGTGCAGCAGGCGATGATGCGGCGGTATCGCCTGGACGACCCTGCGGCCTTCTACGTGGAATATCTGGGCAGAGCGAGCGGCGTCAGTTGGGCGCTCGGTCGCGCGCCGCGGCCGTTCGACCTGGGCCCGAGCCTGCGGCAGCCCGACTGGACCGTGAACGAGATCCTGGCCGACGCGCTGCCCGTCAGCGTCACGCTGGGCGCGTCCGCCATGCTGATCGCGCTGGCGATCGGACTCACGGCCGGCACGCTCGGAGGCCTGCGTCCGAGGGGATGGATCGACAACGTCGCGCAGGTCCTGTCGATGATCGGCATCAGTGTGCCGAGTTTCGTGATCGGCGCCACGCTGCTGATCCTGTTCGCCGCGAAGCTGCGCTGGTTCCCCGTCGGCGGCTGGGGAACGCTCTCCACGCTGGCGCTGCCCGCCTTCGCGCTGTCGCTGCCGTTCGCCGCCACGATCGCGCGCATGACGCGCGTTGGCATGATCGAGCAGATGGCCAGCGACCACGCACGCACCGCGCGCGCGAAGGGTCTCTCGCGTCTGCAGGTCGCGCGACGGCACGCGCTTCGAAACGCGTTCCTGCCGGTGTTGAGCTGGCTGGGCCCGGCGACCGCCGTCGCGTTCACCGGCAGTTTCGTGGTGGAGAAGGTGTTCGCCGTTCCCGGACTGGGTCGACACTTCGTCGACGCGGTGCTGGGCAAGGACCTCACGCTGGTGATGGGCATCGCGCTCACCTATGGTGCGCTGGTGATCCTGCTGAACCTCGCGGTGGACCTGCTGTATGCGTGGGTCGATCCACGCATCCGCGTGCGCTAGCGGATGCGCGCGATCCGTCCCAGATACTGCTCCAGGCGCGGATCGCGGCTGATGCCGTCCAGCCGTGCCGGATCGAACATGTAGACGGTCACGTAGTGGCAGATCGGAAGGATGGGAACGTCCTGCTCCATCAGAAGCCGCTCCGCCTGCGACAGCGTGGCAAGTCGCTCGGCGGAATCGAGCTGGTCCGCCGCACGATCCAGCAACGCGTCGAAGGACGGGTTGGTGTAGCCGCGGTCGTTGTTGCCATCACCCGTGCGTGACAGTTCCAGCCACGTGGTCGGATCGCGGTAGTCGCCGTACCAGCCGCCACGCGCCACCATGAAGTCGCCGCGCTTCAGCGCGTCGCGGAAGCCGCGCGCGTCCTTCGGGCGCATCGCGCACGGCACGCCGAGCGTGCGTGTCCACATGTCCGCAAGCGCGGCGCTCATGTCGCGATAGCGCGGACTGTTCGATGCGTACAGGATCTCGACGGTCGGGAAGGGTTCGCCCTGCGCGTTCACCGGCGCGCCGTCGCGCATGGTCCAGCCCGCGGCCTCGAACTCGGCCTTCGCGCGCCGCGGATCGAATGGAAGCCCGGCCGGCAGCGTGTAGCCCCGGATCGAGTCGGGCGGCACCAGCGTGGTCGAGACCGTCTCGCCAAGGCGGGTGATGCGCTCCACGATGGCGCGCTTGTCGATCGCCAGCGCGAAGGCGCGACGCACGGCCGGATCGGCGAAGGGATTCGCGCGGCCGTCGCTGAGCGTGGCCCTGCAGTTGAAGCTGTAGAAGTCGGTGCCGAACGCGTCCAGCACGTGCAGGTCGCTGCGCGTGCCTGCACGCGCCTGCTCGAACATGTCGCCGCGATACTCCACCAGCGTGTCGGTGAGCCAGTCGATCGCGCCGCTCTCGAAGGCCAGCACCGCCGTGTTCGGATCCTCGATCAGCACGATGTCCACCGTCGCCGCGCGCACCGCATCCGCGCCGTGGTAGTGCGGATTCCTCTCCAGGCGGATCGCGCGCTTCGGGCGCCACGCGGCCAGTCGGTAGGGTCCGTTGCCGACCAGGTTTCCGGGCTTGGTCCACGCGGGATCCAGCGAGAACATGCCTGTCACGGGGTCGAGCCTGGTGAAACGCTGTGCCAGCGCCTCGGGAATCGGGAAGAGCGTCGGAAAGGCGCACAGATCGAGCCAGTACGCGACGGGCCGCTCCAGTTCCACCACCAGCGTTCTCGCGTCGGGCGCGCGCAGGCCGACCTCCCGATCGAAACGCTCCTGCGTCTCCTTCCACAATCGCGCCGCGGCCTCCGCGCCGCCGCCGGTCGCGGCGAATTCCTTCAGCGCCTTCGCGCGCCAGTCGAAGAAGGCGCGCGCCCCTCGAATGTTCAGCAGGAAGCCGGTGTAGTCGCTCGCCTGGTCGGGAAGCAGCACGCGCCGCCACGCCACCACGAAGTCGCGCGCCCCAAGCGCCGAGCCGTCGCTCCAGTGCAGGTCGGGCCGAAGCCGGAAGGTCCAGGTGCGACCATCCTCGCTGCGTGTCCACGATTCGGCCGCGGCCGGGATGACCTCGCCCGTCGTGCCATCCACCTCGGTCAGTCCCTCGAAGATGCCTCGAGCGGTGCGCACGTCGTGCTGATGGCTCAGTCGCTGCGGATCCAGCGAGAGCGCCTCGGCCGTGTTGGCGATCACCAGGTCCGCGCGCGGCGTGGGTCGATCCAGCCAGAGCGCGCCGACCAGCAGCGCCACAAGCAACAGGATGGGGGTCAGCAGGCGCACCGAGGTCGGGCCCTGCGGCGCGTCACTTCTTCGCGGGCTCCGGCTTGGCCCACGGCAGGCCCACCAGCTTGGCCAGGCCAGGCAGCGTGGCCTTCGCGGCGCGGATCTCGCTCGTGATCGACTGGGCATCCGCCCCCTTGGCGTCGTCCGGCAGCGTGTCGACCTGTCGCAGCAGGGGTTCCACGCTCTTTCCAAGCGCCTTCTGCTGATCGGGAGTCATCTTCAGGACGGTTTCGCGCATCACGAACAGGCCACGGAACACCACCATCGCGAAGTCGGCGGACGCCGGCTTCTGCGCACGCGCCAGCGCGGCGCCTGTGGCCTTCACCAGTTCATCGAAAGCGCCACGCAGTGTGTTCGGAAGCTTGGCCGCGTCGGCGGTCGAGGCGATCGCGCCCAGGCTCTCGATCAGCTGCGATGCCGCGAACGGATTGGTCTCGACTTCGCAGTTCTCGCGAACGCGCCGCGCCACGCCGTCGAGCTCGGTGGGCTGCACCGCGCCGCCGCGGACCATCGCACCAATCATGGCGCTGGCCGCCACGCGCACGCGCGCGTCGGACTGGGTGGTCGCGGCCGACTGATCCAGGATCATCCCCAGCGCTTCCGAGCAGCGGATCTGACGCACGACCAGCAGGGCGTTGGTGGCGCGGAAGGCATCGCCGGACTTCAGGATCGCGGCGATCTCGGGCGTGGCGAGCTGCAGGAACGTTCGGAAGAACACCAGCGAGCAATCCGGCTTCCGAAGCAGGCTGGCCATCGCCTTGCGGGCCTCCTGGACCTGCTCGGGCGTGCCGCTCGCGATCAGCTTCATCTGGGGATCGATGAACGCCTGGATCGCGTTGCGCGTCGCCTCGTCGGGCGTGCTCGCGATCTTCAGGACATTGCTCGGCGGCGGCTGCTGGGCCTGCGCGCGTGGGGCGGAAACCAGGGCCAGGCCGGCGACCAGGGCCAGAATCGTGGATCGCGAACTCATGGAGGGTGAACGCTACCTGTTCCGCCGAAGCAGTGTCAACGCGACCGCCGTACACTCGCGAAATGATCCTCAGCGCGGTGCTTGCCGCGGCAGCCAGCCTTGCGGCAGCCCAGGACAATCTGCTGGAAATGGACGCCTCCCGGCGTCTGGGCGTGGTCTGGGGACGCGCCGCGGTGTCGTTGGTGGCGGATGCCTCGCTGCCGGATCCCGCCAGCTTCGAGGGGGCCCTGGATGTCGCGTTGGCCGCGGCCGAGCTGGCCCCGGAGAATCCGCAGGGTTGGCGCACGGTCGTGGCGATCGCCGAGCTGGCGCCCGAAGACAGCGCCAAGGCCGGCCCCGCCATGGCGCGCGCCTTGAAGGAGATCCATCGGCTGGATCCCGCCGACGGCACGGTGCAGCTGGCACGCCTGACCGACGCGGTCGAACGCGGCACCATCGCCGACGATCGCGTGAAGGCCTACGAGCAGTTGCTGGGCCCGGAGGCGCGCAAGAAGCTCGCGCCCACGGTCGCGGCCCGGCTGGCGTTCGATCTTGCGCTGCTGCAGAAGCGTCGGGGCGAGTCGGACGCGTGGTCGCGTTGGCTGCGCGAGGCGTGCGCGCTGGACCCGGCCTTCCCGATCGCCACGGAAACGCTCGCGGGTGTCGAAGCCGGCCGCGGCGCACCGCTGGAAGTCGTCAGCAAGGCGCTCGTCGCTGCGGTGACCGCGGATCCGGGCAACGTGCCAGGCCTGAACGCGCTTGCGCGCATCTGCCTCCACGAGGGTCTCTATGCCGAGGCGGACATGCTGCTGGAGCTTGCCGTGCGCGTGTCCTCGCTGGACCTGGACTATCGCGTGGTGGATGACCTCGTCGCGGATCGCGTGATCGCGCTGTGGGGCCAGGGTCGTCACGCCGATGCGGCGAAGGTCGCCGACGCTCGAGAGGCCGAGCTGAACGCGATGCTGCGTCGTCGTCTTGGCGAGGCCACCGCGACCACCACGCAGGAGGACGTGAATCAGGGTCCGACCGTCACGCTGCCGAGTTCGCTCGCGAGCGTGCGAGCGGCGTTGGCCCGGAGCGCCGGCCTTCCGGGTGTCGACGCGGCGATGGCGCTGGCGATCCGAAGCCTCGACGACGAGCGCACGCTCGCGGGTCCGGACGCCAAGGCGCAGGCCGCGATCGACCTGCAGAAGGCGTGGTTGCAGGTCACGATCGGCGACTTCGCCACCGTTCCGCAGCTGCTGGAGTCCATCGAGAAGGAAGCGCCGCTCACCGATCAGGCAAGGGCGCGTTTCAACGGATGGCTGCAACTGCGTCGCAACGAGAACGAGGCGGCCCTCGCCACGCTGCAGGCGATCGCCGATCGGGATCCGGGCGCGAAGCTCGGAACCGGCATGGCGCTTGAGGCGCTTGGCCGCACCAAGGACGCGGCCCGCGTGTACCTGGCCGTGATCCAGGAGAACCGTGACTCGGTGGTCGGGGTGTACGCCGCCGATCGCCTGCACGGTCTCGTGAAGGCCAGGCCGGGGCCGACACCCGAGGCGAAGGCGGTGCAGAAGGCGCTCGCGAGCCTCCCGCAGGGCGTGCCCGCGCTGCTGAACGACCAGCGGCAGGCCCTCAGCTGCACGCTCAACTTCGGCAACCCGCCGACCACGCTGGACAGCGTTCCCCTGACGGTCGCGATCCAGAATCGCACGAACCTGCCGCTCGAGATCACGCCCATCGGCCCGATCGAGAGCCGCGCGGCGTTGCTGCTGTCGGCCTCCGTCGTGGGGCAGCGTCCCATCTCGCTCACGCCATGGATCTTCGCGCTCGACCGTCGCATCCAGCTCAAGCCGCTCGAGACCCTCACGTTCGAGGTGGACATGGCGCGCACCCCGTTGGGGCAGGTGCTCATGGGTGACCCGCTGTCCGGCGCCCTCATCGACGCCACGCTGGTCACGAACTTCCGCCTGACCGCCGAGCGTGTGCAGGCCGGTTTCATGGGGAATCTGTCCCCTTCGGCGATCCTGCGCATCCCCGCGGTCCAGGTGGATGCGGCATGGCGTGAGGACGCGATCAGCGAGATCCGCGAGCCTGATCGGCCCGAGGATCTGATGAAGATGGTGCTGCTGGCCTACGACCTGGTGGCACGTGCCGCCAAGGGCGAGGCGGACCTCGAGTCCTCGTGGAAGGTCGTCACCGATGCGTGGACGCGGCTGCCGCCGGTGGCGCAGGCATGGACCCTGATGGTGCTTCCAAAGGGGCGCCTGGAGCCGCTCGCGCCGATCCTCGAGGCCGCGAAGGTCGCCACCGACGAGCGCGTGCGCATCAGCTACCTGCTGCGCTGGGTCGAGTCCCCCGATGACGTGCAGTTGGCGGCGGCGGAACGACTGGGTGGGCGCGTCGGGGGCGTGTCCGCAGGCGTGCGTGGTCTTCTGCGAGCCAAGGCTCGCGACCAGGCGGACGTGAGTCAGGAGCTGGGCGGCGGCAGCGTGTTCAGCGGCGAATCGTCGTCGGACGGTCGCTGATCCGCGCGCGCTGCGTGCCACGCCATCACCGTGCTCCATGACTCCGGGTGGCGCGACGGCTCGATGGGCCTGGTGCGCATCGCCTCCGTCAACCGTCGCGCGAGTCCGGGGGTGAGCAGCAGTCCGCCCGCCACCACGAGGAGCATCTCCATGCAGCGCGAGACGAGTTCCGCGGCGAGCGCCTCGGGGGTGGTGATCCCGGAGAGCGCCGGTGCCAGCATGGCCACGATCCATTCGCGAACACCCAGCGCTCCTCCAAGGAACGGAATGGCGTTGGAGAGATTGCCGACCGCGCCCAGCGCGAGCGAGGTCATGGGATCGATGCCGCAGCCGGTCAGCGTGAAGGCGGCATGCACTCGCAGCGCCGACAGCAGCACCTCGCCGCAACGGACCAGCAGCGCGTGCAGGAACGCGGAGCGACGCCAGCGGGAGTCCACCAGCGCACACGCCAGCAGGGCATAGGTCATCGGTGCGGCGATCCAGGAGGCGCCGTCCACATGTCGCACGACCCACAGCGAGATCCCAAGCCAGGCGCCCGCGATCAGCGTGAGCAGCGTGGACTGCACGGCCAGCAGCACGCTCACGGGCACGGGAATGCCGTGGACCTGGCTCTGGTAGGCGATCCGTCCGACCAGGCCAGCCTGCACGGGCGCCAGATTTCCAAGCGCGCTGGCGAGCGTGAGGGCGAACATCTCGCCGAAACGGACGGTCGACAGCCGCGCCACGCGATTGGTCAGGATCTGCAGGGACAGCCCCGTCAGCGCGAAGATGGACAGGATCGTCAGCGGAAGCGCGGCAAGCCATGTGGGCGATGGATGTCGAAGCGCAGCCCATGCGGACTCGGCGACGGCGCGGTGCTCGGCCAGATTCCACGTCGCAGCCACAAGCAGCGCCACGCCGACCAGGTAGGCCGTCGCACGACGCCTCGATGCGCGCGGCACGTTCATCGGTCGCGGACGTCGGGAGGAGGCGCGTCGCCGGTTCGACCGTGCTCCGCCAGCTTCGCGTGCTTGTACAGCGTGTGCTCCGCGACCATGAGCGCCAGGAGCAATCCCTCACGACCGTCGAGGAAGCCGCGTCGAAGGATGTACGTCCTGATGAAGCTCCAGAGGGCTCGCATGATTCCGCGAAGAATTCCCGAGCGCTTACCGTGAGCCCATGCTTCGGCCGCACTCAGCGACGTGTAGTGATTCATCTTCTGGATGGCATGTTCGAACGAACGGTGCGTGTCGTGCAGCAGCGGCGCGTGCAGGCGCGCCGGTACTCCGTCGAAGAGGAGACGCTCATGCACGAGATCAGCTGAATAGCGCGCCTTGCCGCGACGGAACAGGCGTGGAACACGGTCCGGCCACCAGCCGGAGTGCAGCATGTAGCGACCGCAGAAGCGCGAGAGCCGCGGAAGCGCGTACACGTCGGCACACGGCGTCTGGATCGCGCGCTGGATCTCCTCCGCAAGCGCAGGAGAAACCTGCTCGTCGGCGTCGAGCGCGAGGATCCAGTCGCCGGTGGCCAGCGCGATCGCGCGATTCTTCTGGGGCCCGAAGCCCGGCCAGGACTCCGAGCGATGCACCTGCGCGCCGTGCGCAGCGGCGATCTCGCAGGTCCGGTCGCGGCTGCCGCCATCGAGCACGATGCATTCGTCGGCGAAGCGCACCGAGTCCAGCGTGGCTCCGATGCGAGGTTCCTCGTCCTTCGTGATGAGCACCACGCTCAGGCGCGGCCGGGCGACGGTCATCGACGCATGCTAAATGAGCGAAGGGTCTGAGGTCGTTATCGGCACCAATGGCGCGCGGTGCCGATAACGACCTCCGACCCTATTCTCCGGGCCCATGGCGTCCGTCTGCTTCTACTTCCAGGTGCACCAGCCGTTCCGATTGCGGCGGTACTCGGTGTTCGACACCGACCCGTTCTACTTCGACGCCACGGCGAACGAGAGCATCCTGCGCAAGGTCGCGGACAAGTGCTATCGCCCGGCGACCACCAAGATCCTCGACCTGATCCGGCGCCACCAGGGCCGCTTCCGCGTGAGCTACTCGATCAGCGGCGTGGCGCTGCAGCAGTTCGAGCAGTGGGCGCCGGACGTGATCGACCTGTTCAAGCAGCTCGCCGACACCGGCGCCTGCGAGTTCATCGCCGAGACCAGCCACCACTCGCTCAGCTTCCTGTTCAGCCGCGCCGAGTTCGAGGAGCAGGTCGCCATCCAGGAGGGCATGATCAAGCGGCTGTTCGGCCAGACGCCCCGCGTCTTCCGCAACACGGAGCTGATCTACTCCAACGAGGTCGGCGGGCACATCGCGTGGATGGGCCGCCATCGCGGCGTGATCTGCGAGGGCGTGGATCGCCTGCTCGGCTTCCGCAGCCCGAACTATCTCTACCGCACGCCGGCACATGGCACGCCTCCGGGCAAGAGCCCGATGACGCTGCTCCTGAAGAACTACCGCCTGAGCGACGACATCGCGTTCCGCTTCAGCGACCGCAACTGGAAGGAATGGCCGCTCACCGCCGAGAAGTTCGCGCGCTGGGTGAACCAGATCAACGGCGACGGCAACGTGTGCAACCTGTTCATGGACTACGAGACGCTGGGCGAGCACCAGTGGAGCGAGACCGGCATCTTCGAGTTCCTCGACGCGATGCCCGCCTACATCCACGACGTGAATCCCGGCCAGAACGAGTTCCTCACCCCGAGCCAGGTCCTCGACAAGTACCAGCCCGTGGGTGAGTACGACGTGCCCAAGCCCATCAGCTGGGCCGACACCGAGCGCGACCTGAGCGCATGGCTCGGCAATCCGCTGCAGGACAACGCGATCCAGGAGATCTACCGGCTCGAGCCCGCCGTGCGCGAGAAGCACGCGCAGGGCGACCCGTGGATCCTCGAGGACTGGCGCAAGCTCACCACAAGCGACCACTTCTACTACATGTGCACGAAGTACTGGGCCGACGGCGATGTGCACAAGTACTTCAGCCCCTACGACAGCCCGTACGACGCGTACATCAACTACATGAACGTGCTCGACAACCTGAGGTCGCGGGCAGGCGTTTGAGCGCGTGCGGCTTCGGTCACGCCCTCAGCCCGACTGAAGAGCCTCAAGGATCTCGGTGTCCACCGTCCGCGCGTCGAATCGCGTCTCGGCAACGGATCGCGCGACCACTCCGAGTTCCGCGAGTCGAGCCGGATCGGAACCCAGCCGCACCATCGCGTCGGCGAGCGAGCGCACATTCCCGACCGGCACCACCGCACCGAACTGCGCCGCACCCACCGACTCGCCGCAGCCTGGCGCATCGGTGGTGATCACGGCGCGCCCGGTCGCCATCGCCTCCAGCATCACCTTGCTCGTTCCCTCGCGGTGACTGGGCAGCACGAACACCGTGCAGTCCGCAAGCCACGGTCGGACATCGGACTGCGCCTCCACATGGCGTACCACGCCTGAACCAAGAAGCCGATCCAGCGTGCGCGCATCCAGGCTTGAGGGGTTCGGATCGTGTCGAGGCCCCAGCCATGTGAAGGTCGCGCAAGGCAACCGATTCGCCGCCAGGCGCGAGGCCTCCAGAAACTCGGGCAGCCCCTTTTCCGCAAGCGGACGCGACACCATCAGGAAGTGCGCCCCCGCGCGAACAGGCATGCGCGGGAATGCCGCCAGATCCACGCCGGAACCCGGCACGAGTGCAACACGATCGCGCAATCGCGCATCGATCGCGCCGCACCGCTCGAGTTCCTGCAGGTCCGCCGTGTTCTGCACCAGGATCGCATCGCACAGCGGGAACGCGCGGCGATACAGACGCGCCTTGTGCCAACGCACGAACGCCGCGCGCACGCCGGTGCCGGTGAACCCATGCCCCAGCCCTGTCACCATCGCGACCACGCGCTTCACGCCGGCGGCCCGGGCGGCGGCGGGGGCGTAGGCGATGCACTTTGGGTTGTAGGCAAAGACCGCATCCACGCGTTCCGAAGCAAGAATCCCTCGCAGCGCCTGCGCGTAACGCAGATCCGCGAACGGATTCATGCCGCCCGCATCGAGTGGCGCGGAGAACCACCGCACGCCGGCCTGCGCAAGTCGTCCGATCGCGTCATCGGTCGCTGGTGCGGTGATCGCGATCACTTCGTGCCCAGCCGTCTGCGCGGCGCACACCAGACTGCCTCGGAAGGCAAGCACCCGATCCGCATCGCGACCGATCAGGGCGATCTTCATTCGCTTGCTCCCCAACGGTTGCGCCACGCCTGAAGCATCAGGCCGCACCACACGCCATGCGCCGGCTGATCAAGTCCGGCACGGATCGCCTCGAAGTCCCGCTCGAGCGCTGCCGCATCAAGCAGGGAACTCGCACGTCGAGCCTGCCCAATCATGTCGCCAGCCCAATCCCGCAGCGGACCCCGCAACCACTGCGCCAGCGGCACCGCAAAACCGACCTTTCGCCGCGAGGGCTCGAAGTTTGGCAATCGCCGCTGCAGGAGCGCTCGCAGCAGCCACTTGCCGCGACCGTCTCGCACCTTCATGTGGGGTGGAAGCCGCCAGGCAAATTCGACCACGCGATGATCCAGCAGGGGCACCCGCACCTCAAGGCCGCAGGACATGCTCGCGCGATCCACCTTCACGAGTGGATCGTCCACCATGTAGCCGGTCTGGTCCATGAATTGCATGCGTCGAAGTGTGTCAGGCAGCATTCGCGCAGCGATTTCACTCCACCAGCCGGGGCCAGATGCGCCAAACGGATCGACGCGGGTCAGGCCTTCGTAAGCCGTTGCCTCCTCATGCGGCGCGTGCATCCAGGCCCACTTCCGGACTGTGTCAGCAGGGTTTCGAAGATTGCGCAAAGCTGGCAGAACCAGAGCCATCGAGCGTGCAAGTGATTCCGTCGCGTCACGCGAGAGATGCAGGAGCCCGCGCGCCAGCAGTCCCGGCAGCCATCCGCCCGGAGCGGCGCCCACGTTCCAGCGCAACATGGAGTGCACATGTCGGTTGTAGCCGCCAAACACCTCGTCGCCTCCTTCACCAGACAGCGCGACCACAGCGTTCTTGCGCATCGTTCGGCACAGATGCACCGAGGGAATCTGGCTGGCGTCCGAAAATGGCTCGTCATAGATCTCCGCCAACTCCGGCACCAGCGCGAGCATGTCCGACTCGGAAATCTGATCCTCGGACCACCCCAATCCGATCGCGCGCGCAGCCCGTTGCGCATCCGGCCTCTCATCGAACGCGGGATCCTGAAAGCCAAGCGTGAAGGCGCGCAGGTTGCCCCCACCTTTGGCCGCATGTGCCAGGGCGCACACGCTCAGTGAATCCACGCCGCCCGACAGGAAGCACGCCACGGGCACATCGGACAGCAGATTCTCGTGCACCACCTGCGAGAGCAGCGCCTCACCTCGCGCCAGCACGTCGCCATCGTTGTCTTGCAGCGGATCTTCACACCCGCGCACAGCAACCGCTGCGGCATCCCAGTAGCGCAGGGTCCGCGTCGAACCCGACGCCAGATCAAGCCGCAGCCATTCCCCTGGCCCCAGCTTATGCACGCCGCGCCAGATGGTCCGCGCGCCCACCACGCAGCCTCGAGCCATGTAGCCCGCGAGCGCGTCCGAATCGATTTCGCGACGCGCGCCTGGCATCTCCAGGATCGCGCGCAACTCGCTGGCAAAGGCCAGCGTTCTGGTGCCCTCGCCGCCAATCCACGCATAGTGCATCGGCTTCACGCCAAGCCGGTCGCGCACCAGATGCAGCGTGTGGGCAAGTCGATCGTGCACCGCGAACGCGAACATGCCGGCGATCCGCTCCAGCGAGCGTTCCAGGCCCCACGCCTCGATGGCCTCCAGAAGCACCTCGGTGTCGGAATGCCCTCGGAATATGGCGCCTGCGCCCCGCAGCTCCGCCGCCAACTCCGGTGCATTCACGATCTCGCCGTTGAACACGATCGCCAGCCGACCCGAGGCGGACTCCATGGGCTGCGCGCCGGCCGCGCTGGTGTCGATCACGCTCAGGCGTCGGTGCGCCAGCCCCACGCGATCATCCGCATGCCACAGCGTGCCCTCGCCATCCGGCCCGCGATGCACCAGGCCGCCCGCCAGACGCTTCAGCAGCGCCTGCGCGTCGTCCGCGGCAAGATCAGCCTTGGCAAATCCGGCGAGGCCGCACATGCGGGAATGCTACGGAGCGGGCGTGTCTGGCAACCCGGTCACGGCTTGTCCCTGCAGTGCCATCGCTGCGATGCCGAGCCACTCCTTTATCGAGTCCTCGCTTTGCGCCAGCGCCAAACCACGCGGCAGCAACTGGGTGAAGCGGAACCGCTCCGCCAGCCCCCGTGTGCTGAAGTCGCACGCGAGTGGAGTGACCCGGATTCCCTGGCGTTGGAAGTGCATGCGCGCTCGCGGCATGTGAGAGGCGCTGGTGGCAAGAATCACGTGATGCGCGCCGCGAGCCCGGAGCATCGACACCAAGCCCTCGCTCTCGTCCTCGGTGTACTTCGCTGGCGGCCCAAGCAGGATCGTGCCTGCAGCGATACCCCGGCTGCGTCGCATCCGTGCAACCCAGGCAGCGTGCTCCTCGTCACTCGCGATCGACCCCATCCCATTACCGAGGCATAGCACCGGAGCCTTGCCAGCGGCGAGAGCCTCGAACCCGCGCTCCAGTCGGTCCGAGGCGGTCTTCTGGAAGATCAGCGATGTTCCATCCGGCAGCATGTGCATCGCCTGTCCACCGGCCAGCACCACGATCGCATCCGCTTGCGGCAAGTCCTCGATCTTCACGGCCGGTGTCTGTGCCTCCAGCGACTGCGCCAGCCAGGTGGCGACCAGCGGGGTGCTGAACACGTACAGCTCGGCGCAGCCAAGCGCCGCCATCCAGAGACCCCATGCGCGCGCGGGTCCGGCGTTACCCATCCTCCATCGACGCCAGGTCAGCAGCAACCCCACGGCGACCAGCAGCAGTCCGATGGTCGAGGGCATCGCGAGCGGCGTGTACCAGCGGGTCGGGACCAGGTTCACGAGCACGAGCCTACCGCCATGCGATCGTGCGCGGCTCGTAGCATTCAGGAATGGTTCAGCGACGCTCCAGTGCGAACAGCATCGTGTCGGCGATGGCAGCCTTTCTCGCGTTGATCCCTGTCGCGTCCGGGCAGTCGGAGCAACCGCCTGCCGAACCCTGGCCCGTCGCGCTTGGACTCCGCGTGGCAACGATCGAACGCCG
The DNA here is from genome assembly GCA_049318245.1 of Phycisphaerales bacterium. Classification (GTDB taxonomy): domain Bacteria; phylum Planctomycetota; class Phycisphaerae; order Phycisphaerales; family SM1A02; genus SYAC01. The sequence goes on from JBMOGS010000007.1 coordinate 31,484, forward strand.
CGCACCCGTGGAAGACCGCGTGGTACTGGTGCCCGATGAAGCCACCTTTCTGGACGAGCTTTCGCGCTGGAGCCCCAAGGCACGCTGGCCCATCCTGATCGAGGACGACATCTACGCGCCCATGTTCGTGCGCGCCTTCGCCCCCAAGCGCATCGTGCGCAGAACGGATCGAATCGCGGCCGCCAAGGATCCTGCGGCGCTCAAGACGGCGATCGATCGTGCTGTCATCCGCGCGTTTGGCGGTGACCCGAACTCGCAATCGCCTGCCCAGGCCATGGAAGCTGCCCGCATGTCTCCCACCGGCATCGCGGCTTACACCCACGCCGATGCGGCCTTCGTGGCCGCCGCGGCGCTCGCCGCCGGTCACGGCATGCTGCCCATGCAGCTGGATGGAAACTTTGGAGCACCGAATGACCGGATGGACGCGGCAACCTTCGGCAAGCTCGACGGAGTCGTGTCGGGATTGTTCGAAGCAGCACAACTTCCCTTTCAGTCGATGGGCGACACCCTGGATGCCCTCGTGCTCTGTCGCGCCACGGCGCTGCAGGCCACGCCGGACCTTCCACCCGATCGCATTCCCGCGCTGCCTGGCGTGCCCGCAGTCAAGCCCGGTGAGCCAGTCGCCACCACCGACGCGCTCTGCCGCGGCCCCAACGGCCAGCGCTACGCGGTCGCCGGCTCGATTTTCGGCTCCGGGGCTCGCAGCGCCTATGCCGCCATGTGCAGCCTGTTCCTTGCAAGAACCTCGCTGCTCACCGTGGATTGCTACGGCGATGTCCAGCAGTTCGCCGCGTATGGCTTGTCCGGCATTTCCGACGGTCTTGGTCAGGCCGGCTTCCAGGTGACCGAGTGCGTCGGTACCGAGGCGCGTCTACCCGCCTGGCGCGATCGACTGCTGGCCGGCTTCAACACCGATCTGCTGTTCATGAACACCTCGGGCAACGCCGAGTTCTTCGATCTCGGCGTGCCAGGTCAGACCACCGCCGCCAATCGCGGTGGGCCCGGAGACATTCCCGTGCTCTCCAAGCCGCTTGCGCTGCACCTGATCCACTCATTCTCACAGCAGCAGCCGGCGAATCGCGAAACGCTCGGCGGTCGCTGGCTCGAGGCCGGGGTCTACGCCTATGTGGGCAGCGTGCATGAGCCCTACCTGCCTGCCTTCGTGCAGCCGCGGCAGGTGCTCGAGCGCCTGATCAATGCGGTTCCGTTCGCGGTCGCCGCACGCCAATGGGATGGGCCCTTCGCGCTGCCCTGGCGCGTGCAGGTTCTGGGAGATCCGCTCATGCTGTGCGCGGCGCCCAAGGGAATCCCGATCGCAGAGCGCATTCCACCCACGCCATTGCTGCCCGGGGAACAGGACGTGTTTGCCGCATGCAAGTCCGCACTGGAACGCACCAAGAATGATCGTGACGGCGCCGCCACCGCGCTCGCGATCCGGGAACTCGTGCTGGTGGGCCGCGATGCAGCCGCGGCACAGCTCTGGTCGATCTGCGCGGCACAGCCATGGTCCACGCGCGTGGCGCCCACCGCGCTGGAGCCGCTCTTCCGGCAACACGACCCGGATGGATTCCTGAAGGCCTATGCGCTCACGCCAGAGCCAACGCCACGCCAGCGCGACATGCTCTGGCAGATCTGGGGCGAGCGGCTGGATCGACTGAAGGATCCGGAATCGTTCATCCTCTTCGAGCGCGCCGTGCGTGCCACCTGGCCCAGCATGGATTGGCAGCGATTGCTCCCCGCCATGTCCAAGGTGTGCGGTCAGGCGCGTGCAAGCGCCGCGCTGCTCAAGGCGATCGATTCGACCCAGAACCCGCAGCAGCGGGCGGCGCTGCAGGACCTTCTGAAGCAGGGCTGACCGCGGCTGGCGCGGGCTTGCCGTTTTCCGCGGTCTCTGCCGCGGCAACCTTGCCCACGCGCTCCCGGATCGTGCCTGGATCCAGATCGAAGGCCTTCGAGGCCTCGCCGTTGGTCCCGCGGTCCGCGGCCTCGAGCGCCGCCGCTACCACGGCAAGCGTGCCATTCAGTGTGGGATGCAGTCGATCGCGCTGCAGCAGGGGCCCCAGATCGGTCTCGCACCAGTCGCGGTTGCATGCGCGCACGGGCTTGCCATCCAGCACGCGTTGCACAACATCGGCCAGGTTCACCAGCATCACGTTGGGGCGCTTGCTGCACCACTCCCGCACCCGCGCATTCAGCTGCGCCAGACACGCAGGATCGGGCACCATGACCTGCGACAGCATGCCTCCGCCGACCGCAGCCTGCATGTCAGGCAGGTCTCCCAGCACCAGAGGCACGCCGGAATCGGCCAGCGGCGCGAGCTCGTTCAGTCCACGCTCAAGCTGCTGCAGGCGCTCCTCGCAGGTCCGGGCCTGTGGCATTCGGACACCATCGGTTCCATAGGCATTCCAGAACAGCCAGTCCACGGCCAGCACCAGCGAGGGCTTGTCGGCGATCGCCTTTCGAACGCTCTCCCTGGCAAAGCGCGCGGGATCACTGAAGTACATCGAGCTGGCATGGCTGAGCACGGCCGTGTCGGCATCGCGCGCGGCCGCCCGCAGCAGCGTGCGCATGTCCACACCGACCACCACCGTGCGGCCATCCTCGCGCGCCGTCCGCAGGCGCACTCCGAAGCCATCGCTCACGCTGGCACCGATCACCACCACGCGTCGTGTGTGGTTGCTTGCGCCGGCCGCCAGAAGCAGCGGAACCACCGCAGCCAACAGCAGGTGAACGACGGTGCGCGTCATGCGCGAATGCCGCGGTGCCATGCGCACATCCTAGGCCCCGGCCGGTCGAGCTCCAGCGCGTTTCAGACCCCGTAGTACTCGCGATACCAGCGCACGAAACGCTCGATCCCCACCTCGATCGGCGTGGAGGGCTTGAACCCCAGATCGTGCACCAGATCCGAGACATCCGCGGTCACCTCCCGCAGGTCACCGGTTTGCAGCGGAAGCAGTTGCATCTGCGCCTTGCGTCCTAGGCATGCCTCCAGCAGCGCAACGCATCGAAGCAGCGAAATGCCGCAGCCGCTGGCCACGTTGTACAGGCGCCAGGGAGCACTGCTTGCGTGCGCCTGGGGTTGCGCCGGGTCAAAGCGCGGATCGGGCATCGCTGGGCGCTCCAGGGCGCGTGCGACCGCCTCTGCCACGTCCTCCACGTACGTGAAGTCGCGTACATGCTCGCCCCGATTGAACACCTCGATCGGACGGTCCTCCAGGATCGCTTTCGTGAACATGGACAGCACCATGTCGGGTCGACCCCACGGCCCGTAGACGGAGAAGAAACGCAGTCCGGTCGATGGTGTGCCCATCAGGTTGCTGTAGGCGTGCGCCATCAGTTCGGTGGATCGCTTGGTCGCCGCGTAGAACTGGGCTGGATGATCCGCGGGAACGTGGGTCGACAGCGGTAACGCCTGGTTCAGGCCGTACACCGAGCTGCTGCTCGCGAAGACAAGATGCTCCACGTCAGCGTGCCGGCAGCACTCCAGCAGGTTCGCCGTGGCCACAAGGTTGTTGCGAACGTAGTCCTCGGGGTGCGAGAGGGAGTGTCGCACGCCAGCCTGCGCGGCCATGTGCACCACGCGTCGGGGCGCGTGCGACTGGAATGTGTCCCGCAGCGCTGTGGCGTCGGCAAGATCCACATGTTCGAAGCGGAATCGCGCGTCCTTCGAAAGCCGCTCCAGCCGTGCCCGCTTCAGCGACGGGTCGTAGTACGCGTTCAAACTGTCCATGCCCACCACGTGCATGCCTCGGTCCAGCAGGTTTCGAGCCACGAAGGCCCCAATGAATCCGGCGGCGCCGGTGACGAGCACGTGCATTCGGGAAAGGCTATCGCGTCCTTCCGCGCATCTGCCGCACCGCCGTGCGGCAGGGATCGTTAGAATCACCACATGAACCAGCAGGCTTCTCCGGACGCGGCGGAATTCCAGATGGATCAGGGGCTTTCGCTGGTGGATGTGTGGCAGTTCGTCCAGCGGCACTTTGTCAGGATCACGATCTGGGTGATGCTGGGATGCATGCTGTACAGCGGCGTCATCGTGCTGCTTCGCAGCTACCTGCCACGCGCCACCGTGGCTCGACAGACGATTCGTTTCACCTTCGACGGTGCCGATCGCGGCGAATATCCCAACGGCATGCCGTTCAGCCCGAAGGATGTTCTGGCGGCTCCGGTGCTTGAGCAGGCCTACTCGGCACTGCAGCTGTCGGGATACCTGAAGCCCGAGGACTTTGCAGCGCGTCTCACCATCTTCCAGGCGAGTCGTGACATGGAGATGCTCCAGATGGAGTACCAGCAGAAGCTGGGCAACGCCAAGTTGTCGCAGCCCGAGCGCGAGAGCCTGGAGCGGGATTTCAAGGCGAAGATGGATGCATTGCGGGACCGTGTCTACACCCTGGCGTTCGATGCCTCCGACTTGCCGGTGGTCGCCGCGACGGCCGAGCGGGTGGTCTCCAAGCTTCCAGAGTGCTGGGCTGCTTTCGCGCAGGCTACGCGCGGCGTGAAGGACTATGACATTCCCATTGTCACCGTGACGGCGCTGTCCCTTGGTGAGGGCGATGACTACCTTGTCCAGGCGGAGTTGCTCCGATCCATCTCGATCCGCCTGGCCGATGGCGCCAAGCAGCTGCAGAAGTTCCCGGGTGGTAACCTGGTCCGTGACGCCAAGGGAGCGTCGCTGGCGGAACTCATCGACGAAGTCAACGCGAACTATCGGATTCGCGTTCTTACGAACTACATCAACTATCTCCGCCTCGCCCATGCGCAGGATCCGGCGCGAGTGAACGAGGTCTTCGACAATCGAATCGCCAACCAGGAGCGCTTGGTCGACCTCAGTCGATCCAAGGCGGACAGTCTCAGCATGGCCTTCCGGAACTACCTCACGCTCAATAGTGGCGGTGCGGTCCAGGCAGGATCATCCCCGTCCAGTACCGCGTCCGCATCATCGCCGTCGCTCGGGCTTGGGGGCCAGATGCCGGCGATCATGAGCCTCTCGGAGGGGTTCTTCGACAAGGTCATCGCGCAGGGCATCCAGTCCAAGGATGTCGAGTACCGCCAGCGCCTGAACGAGCGTCAGATCGACTCCGCCGTCGCGGTGCTGGACGACCAGTCCGTGCTTGATTTCGACAAGTGGATGCTTCAGCGCGTCTCGGAGGCAGCGAAGTCGGAGCCGGTGATCCTGGGTCGTGTGCAGGCCGAGTCCAAGGTCACCGCGGAGCGCCTGCAATCATTCGCCGCGCGCCTGGCGGAATTTCACAAGCTGCTTTCGCAGCGCAATCTCAACGCGGCATCGCAGCTGTATCGGAATGAAGATCCAGTCACGGTTTCCAGCGAGTCCAGCCTGCCGATGAGCCGCGTACTCCTGGGGCTTTTCGCCACGGGCATGGTCACGTTCGTGCTGGGGGTGCTTTCCAGCCTGTCGGCCGATCGGCGCCCGCGCTTGGCCTAGTGCCCGCCCGCGGGTACCCTCCAAGGCATGCCGGGTGCACATCTAGTCCGCCTGCCGGGGCGCATCAAGATCGCATTGACGGTTGCTGCCGATGCGGTTTTCCTGTCGATGGCCGTGGTGCTGGCGTATGGACTGCGCCATGCCAGTTACGACAACTTCGGGGTCCTCCAGGCCTGGTTGGCCGTTTCGGCGCTGGTGCTTGGTCCTGGCTGCCTCTGGCTGTGTGGCCTGTATCGTGAGATCACCCGGTATCTCGGACCGGAATTCGTGGTGCGTGTGGTGAAGGGCTGTGCGCTTGTCACGCTGGTGCTCATTGCCACGGCGTTCATGTACACGGCCACCCGGGAAGGCTCCGAGTTCCCGCGCACCATGCCGCTCATCTTCTTCCTGCTCGCCATGCTTGGGGTGGGGGGCATGCGACTGCTGGCACGGTGGATCCTGCTGCGCGGCGCACGCCTGTCTCGCGGAAGCAAGGCTGCGATCTACGGCGCGGGCGCGGCTGGCGTGGGTCTGCATGCAGCCCTCGCGCATGCAGGCACACATCGGGTGATGGCGTACTTCGATGACGGTCCCAGTCTTCAGGGGCGCCACATTCGCGGCGTGCCGGTGCATGCCGGCGAGGATTTGCAGCGGGTGATCGCGGGGCAGAGTGTCGAGATCCTGCTTCTCGCGCTGCCATCGGCCAGCCGCACGCGCCGTCGTCAGATCGTGGAGCAGGCCACCCGTCTGGGTGTCGCGGTGCTCACGGTGCCAACGCTCGCGGAGATCCAGGATGGCTCGGCAACCGTGGACCAGTTGCGCCCCGTTCGAATCGAGGAGCTGCTTGGTCGCCCGGCCGCCCAGCCTGATCAGCAGTTGCTTCGTCGGCGGATCGCGGGGCGTCAGGTGCTCGTCACGGGTGCAGGCGGCAGCATCGGTGGCGAACTGTGCCGCCGCATCATCGCGAACGATCCCGCCACGCTGGTGCTGCTCGACGCATCCGAGCAGAATCTGTACGACATCGAGCGTGAGCTCCGTGAGGAACTGGCGCGGCGCCGGTCCTCGATCCGACTGGAGGCGGTGCTTGCATCGGTCTGCGATGAGGTCGCGATGGAACGCGTCTGTCGCTCGCATCGTGTGCAGACCCTGTACCACGCGGCCGCCTACAAGCACGTGCCGATCGTGGAGCGCAACGAGTGTGCCGGTGTGGAAACGAACCTGTTTGGCACCATCACCACCGCGCAGGTGGCTGCACGTGCCGGGGTCGAGTCCTTCGTGCTCATCAGCACCGACAAGGCGGTTCGGCCAACCAGCGTCATGGGCACCACCAAGCGCCTCGCCGAGTTGGCCCTCCAGGCCTTGCAGGCGCAGGGCGGACATTCCATGACCATGTGCCAGGTGCGGTTCGGCAACGTGCTGGGATCCTCGGGCTCCGTGATTCCACTGTTCCGTGAGCAGATCCAGCGCGGTGGCCCGGTCACGGTCACGCACGCGGAGATGGTGCGGTACTTCATGACCATTCCCGAGGCCGCCGACCTTGTCATCCAGGCGGGCTCCATGGCCCGCGGGGGCGAGGTGTTCGTGCTGGACATGGGTGAACCTGTCCGCATCGACGACCTTGCACGCAACATGATCCGTCTGGCTGGCCGCACCGTTCGTGATGCGGCGAATCCACACGGTGACATCGAGATCATCTACACGGGTGTCCGCCCGGGTGAGAAACTGTTCGAGGAACTCTTCATCCAGAGCACGCCCATGCCAACGGCGCACCCCGCCATCGGACTGGGAAGCGAGCCCTTCCTGCCGTGGGTGGAACTGGAACCTCAACTAAGTCGCCTCCGAGCCGCGGTGGACCAGCATGACCAGGCCACGGTTCGCCAGATCCTGGCGCATCTGGTTCAGGCGGGGGGCTCAGCGGCCCCGCATGCCCCGCACGACGGCGCAGTCAAGCAGAACTTCCATCAGTGACGGGTTCAGGGCGTTGGGACTTGCCCGGCGCGCCGGTTGGCATGGTCGCCAGCGCCATGCAGATGGCGCCCACGCTCAGGAATCCGCCCGATTGCTGGTAGCCGTCGAACGCTGCGGCCACGAACCACACAATGCACGCCCCCAGCGCCGTGATCCGCAGGGGTTCCGCGCGCACCATGTGCAGGGCGTCGCGGAAGAACAGGAACACGAATCCTCCGAACAGCGCGGCACCGACCAGTCCCGTCTCGGCCAGCACCTGCAGGTAGCTGGAGTGGATCTGTCGCACGCTCTTCATCGGGATGGTCTGGTACACGACGGTCGAGTGTTCCGCGATCGATTTCGGGATTCCTCCGCTGCCCACGCCCAGAATGGGATGTTGCGTCCACCCCTGCAGCGTCATGCTCCACATTGCAAGACGGATTTCGGCATTCACGGGACCCTCGCCCTCGATGGACTGTCTCGTTTCGCGAACAGCCTGCTGGAATTTCGCCTGCAGACGCGATGTCGCCACCAGCGACACCCCCCCCAGGATCGCCAGGCCAATCGCGCAACGCAACAGGGCGCGCTTCAGCCATCCGGGGCTGGTCCAGGCGAGGATCGCGTTCGCGGCCACCAGTTCCACCAGCATGGCGATCACCGATGCACGCGTGGCACTCCAAACCAGCCCTGTGGCCGCAAGCACGGCGAGTGGCAGGAAGGCGATCGCCCGCAGCCATCCGCCCATCACGGAGAACAGCAGCAGGAAGCTCAGCGAGACCGCGTTCCAGAGGCCCGTCTGGGTTGGGGTGGTGAGTCCCACGCCCAGCGCGAACTTGCGTGATCGGGGCCAGTGCAGCGGAGAGACTTGCATGGCCTGAATCAGCTGCATCACGGCAGTCCCGGTCAACACCGAGGCCGTCAGCCACACCCAGTGTTGCCGAAGAGGCCACAGGATCGGAATCCACAGCAGCACCCGCGAGGCACGGAATTGCTCCACCCCAAACCGTGGATCACTGCTCCAGGCAAGGCTCAACCACGTGAAGGCGACCCAAATCACCAGCCACCGTACCCACCCACTGCGCCAGCAGTCGCCAAACAGGCGCGGATGGCTGATCAGTGCGGGTATCGAGCCCCCCACGGCGATTCCAAATCCGATGTTGCCCGACGCCGTGGAGATCGGCTGCAGGTACAGCCCGATCATGGCGGCATACAGGTGGATCTGCCGTGCGGTCGTCATGGGACGATGAAAGCGTAACGGGGAGGTGCTTCAGGAGCCTGCGGCATGGCGAACGCCATGCTGTGGCGGCACTCTCCAACCCTTCCACTGCGCTCACTGCCGCGCGGCAACCGTGGCCTTCAGACCACCCGACTGCACACAACTTTGCAGCGTGTCGTGGACCCTGTCGGCGTACCGGTGCATGCTCGGTTCATCAATCGTGTGATGCACCAGGAAGGTCAGGCTGGTCTCTCCCAGCAGATGCGCATTCGGCAGGGGGCTGTGAGGCGCAAGTCCTCTGGATTCGAAGAACGGTTCCCGATAGATCTCGGAACAGCTGCCATGCATCGCTGGAATCCCACGCTCATGCAGCGCGATCAGAATCCTGTTTCGAAGTTCGCCAGCCTCTGGCAGCTCTCCATCCATGAAGGCTACGCAGCGGTAGTGCGCATGGCCCGCCGGGGTGGTTGGAACGCGCAGGCCTGGAATCCCGCGCAGCGCATCCTGCATGATCAGGCTGTTGCGACGGCGTGCGGCGACCCACGAGGGCAGCTTGCGTAACTGGCACAGGCCGATCGCGGCCTGCATCTCGGTCATGCGAAGGTTGGTGCCGTCGTGCTGCACCAACCACCTGAAACTGCCTGGCACGGCGGGAGAGTGGGGCGCGAACGCCCGATCATGATCCTTGCCGTGCTGCGCGTACGACCAGCATCGCTTGTGCAGGTCGGCATCCGGCGTGCAGAGCATGCCACCCTCGCCGCCCGTGGTCATGATCTTGTCCTGGCAGAAACTCCAGCTGGCGAAGGTGCCGAAGGTGCCAAGCGCCCGGCCGTCGATGTGGCCGCCGTGGGACTGGGCGCAGTCTTCCAGGATGTGGATGCCGTGCGCGCGGGCCCAGGACACGAAGCCGGGCATGTCGCATGGCCAGCCGCCGATGTGGACCGGAATCACCGCGCGGGTGCGTGGGCCGCGGACCACCTCGGCGGTGGCGGGCGTGATGCACCCGCTCTCTGGATCGACGTCGGCGAACACCGGCGTGGCACCGGTCAAGACCACGCACATGGCGCTGGCCACGTAACTGCGCGGGGAGACGATCACCTCGTCGCCAGGGCCGATGCCCAGGGCGCGCAGCGCAGCGTCCATCGTGAGGGAGCCGTTGGCCATGCTGAGGGAGTGCAGGGTGGCGGGGGCGCCAGGCATGTCGGCGCCATGGGCGCGTGACCACGCGGCTTCGAAGTCACGGCACGCAGAGCCCGTCCAGTAGTTCACGCGGCCGGAGCGCAGGACGGCATCGACGGCGGCGAGTTCGTCCGGCTCAAAGACAGGCCAGGGAGGGAGATTCGGGCGGGTCACCACGGAGCGTGGGAGCGTAGCAGCCGCGCCGGATTTCCCACCACCACCGCGTGGTCAGGGACGTCGGTCACCACCACGCTGCCCATGCCGATGGTGCAGCCCGAACCGATGGTGGTTCCCTGCCGGATGGAGCTCATGCTCCCCAACTCGCAGCCGGCTCCGACCTGCACGTTTCCTGCCACGCACGCCCCGGGGTTCAGCGAACACCAGTCTGCGATGGTGCAGTCGTGGCTCACCTGGCTGCCGCGATTGAGGATGCAGTGGTCGCCGATCCGGATGGTGGTGGTCAGCTGGCAGCCGCCCAGGATCGAACATCCGACGCCGAGTCGGACGGTGGCATGCAACCGAAGATCCGGGTGGAGCACCTGACCCCAGCGATCAACGCCGAGGTGCTGCAGTCGTCCCACCACGGTGCGCCGCGCGCGCGGATCGTTGATGGCGACAAGAAAGCGTGCACGCAAGTGCGATCGCGCCGAGTCGATCGATCCAAGAATGGGCCAGCCCTCGGGTGTGGACCCGGTGGCACGGTCATCAAGGAACCCGATGAAGCGGTCGGCAGGAGCAGACAGCAAGAACGCGTAGGCGGTCTCGCGGGCATGTCCGCCCGCGCCCACGATGATCAGCGGCTCGCTCATGCGGTGGGGAGTCTATTGCCCCGAAATGGCGGCATGGTCGCGTGGCCGGCGGCGGAGACGTTGCGCCGCGACAGCACCTGCCAGACCGTCATCCAAAGAATCTTGCAGTCCAGCCAGAATGACCGGTTGTCCACGTACCACACATCGAGTCGGAACTTCTCCTCCCAGCTGATCGCGTTGCGGCCGTTCACCTGGGCCCAGCCCGTGATGCCGGGCTTCACCTCGTGGCGGCGCATCTGCTCCGGCGTGTAGAGCGGCAGGTACTCGGGCAGCAGGGGGCGCGGGCCGACCAGCGCCATGTCGCCCTTCAGGACGTTCCAGAGGGTCGGAAGCTCGTCCAGGCTGGTGGCGCGGAGGAAGCGGCCGAACCGGGTGATGCGGATGGCGTCGGTGGTGAGCAGATCCTCGCCGGGCCGCGGGTCGCGCATCGTCTTCAGCTTGTAGAGCATGAAGGGCTTGCCGTGCAGACCGATGCGGGGTTGGCGGAAGAACATGACGATGCGAGATCTCCATCGGCGTCGGTGTCCGGATGTTTCGGCGGGATCATAAGACACGTAGCCGCGCATGGATCCGGAGTGTGGGTGTCGACGGTGGCTGGCAGCAGGCGTCTCTTCCATCGCGAATTCCGAGCGACCTGGATTCTCAAGAGCATGCAGCGTCTCGTGATTTGCCCGCTGGATACAGCGTTGGGCTCAGGGAGGCCGACGACCAAAGTGGAGCGGCGCGCGGCCTTCCCGAGCCGCGACATCCGTACCGGCAACTTTGCAGGGGCCTTGGTTGGATCGTCTGTTAGCCTGTACAGAAGCTGTCCCTCGCTCAGGGAAGGTGATTCAGTCCAACCACGGAGTTGCGACTCATGAGACCGAAGCATGTTGTGACCGTCGTTGGTGCGCGTCCGCAGTTTGTGAAGGCTTCGGTGTTGTCCCGCACCATTTTGTCCCGTGGTTCAGAGTTGGTCGAGACTGTCATTCATACCGGCCAGCACTTCGATGCGAACATGAGCGAGGTCTTCTTCGAAGAGCTGGAGATCCCGCGCCCGCGAGTCAACCTCGGAATTGGAGGGGGATCGCACGCCAGAAACACGGGTCGGATGCTGGAAGCGATTGAGGCGGTCCTGCTGGAGAAGAGGCCCGACATCGTCCTGGTCTACGGTGATACCGATTCGACGTTGGCGGGCGCCCTTTGTGCAGCCAAGCTGCACATTCCCGTTGCGCACGTCGAGGCTGGATTGAGGTCGAATAATCGTCGCATGCCGGAGGAAGTCAATCGCGTCCTGACGGATCATTTGTCGTCGGTGCTGTTCACACCCACCATGAACGCAACTGCGAATCTCGCGCGAGAGGGCGTTGGGAGCGAGCGCATCGAGCAGGTCGGCGACGTGATGCTGGACGTGGCGAACTTCTATCGAACGCGTGCGCGAAGGCCTGCCGCGCTGGCGCATGACTATGGATTCGTGTTGGCGACTCTGCATCGCGCTGAAAACACGGACCACCCGGACCGGCTGGTGGCCATTATTGGAGCACTGGCCGAGCTGGCTGCAGGCTTGCCCGTGTTGATGCCGCTCCATCCCCGAACTCGCAAGTGCATTGAGCGTTTCGGTATCCCTTTGGGCTCGATCGAGGTCCTGGATCCGGTTGGCTACCTCGAGATGGCTTGGCTTCTGGAGAAGTGCGTCTTGGTCGTCACAGACAGCGGCGGCCTTCAGAAGGAGGCATATTTCTTTGGCAAGCCCTGCGTCACGACTCGGGATGAGACGGAGTGGACAGAACTGGTTTCACTCGGCGCAAATGTGCTGGTCGGCGCCCATCAGTCGAAGATCCGCGAAGGCATACGAGTTCAGCTCGCCAACCGATCTAAGCTGCTCGCAGGCTGCGCGGATGGCCCGTCTCTCTACGGATCTGGAAACGCCGCTGAGCTGATTGCCGACCGCTTGGTGAAACTCTAGCCTCGTCCTTGCACCCGCGGCTTGGGTAAGGTTTTGAGCGGCGTCTTGGGCTTGGTCGTCACGGCGTCGAGCACATTCGCCAGTTTGTTCGCCAGTGTCGCATACGAGTGATTTGCGACTACCCATTCGCGGCCCGCTCTGCCAGTGCTTTCCCGGATCGCGTCCGGCATTTCTGCGATGGTGCGCATGCCGTCGAGCAAGGCTTCGGGATCATCCGGCGGAACTGTTACGCCTCCCCCCGATTCTGACACGGGGTTGTTCCCGGCATTGCAGCAAAACACGATCGGGCGAGCGGCGCAGAGGTAGTCGAAGAGCTTGTTGGAGCTTATGCCGAACTTGAAGACCGGGGCATCCACCAGGTTGAACACGAATGCATCTGCTTCGGCTGCGAGCGCCGGGATGGCGGCCTTTGGCACCGGGCCTTCGAAGACGACATTCCGCAATTCCAATTCATGCGCAAGCTGCTGGAGGGACCCCTTTCGTGGGCCGTCCCCGACAAGGCGCAGTCGAAGGCCGGCACAGCGGGGGTCTTGCTGCGCAAGTTTCATGGCGCGCAGGACGTTGTCGAGCCCATTTGCATCGCCGTGGGCACCGAAGTACATAAAGGTGCAGGATTCATTGCTGGGGCGCTTCGGCGGGCTTGGATCCGCGCCTGGTTCGACGCCGTTCGGGATCCATTCAACACGATCCCTCGGCGTTCCGCTGTCTTCGATGTATTCCCATGCCCTGGGCAGCAGCGCGACGACTCTGCTGCAACGCTGATAGAGGAATCGCTCTAGTGCCCGCATGGTGACGGCCATCGCGCCGTTGGGCGAGATTCTCCCAAGGTCGATCAGCGTCTGCGGCCAGAGATCGCGTACTTCAAAGATGAAGGGTACGCCGTGGCGGCGCGCTTGAATCCAGCCGGCGAGGGCAGCAAATGGATGCACGCTTGATCCGATGACCACATCGGGCTTCTGGACCCCGTTTCCGGGGCTGAGGAACGCAGCTTTGATTGAATAGCAAACCATGTTGTAGATCCTGGCGATGCCGTTGCCCTCGTGAGGCGGAACCCTCAGCCATAGGAAGGGCGTCGATCCGAACACATCGAGCCCCCGGCTTTCGCCCGGCTTCAGGCGTTGGCGACCGGTGTTCAGCTCGACAGAACCTGCCACGATCAAGGAGGTCCAGCCGTGGCCCCGCAGATGTTCCGCGATTGACCAGTGCCTTGTGCCCCCCGGCCCTGATGGTTCCTGTGCGTAGTGATTAAAGATCCAGACGGTACGCATATCGATCTCACTTTCGGTCCAACGCGCACTTGGTATCAATCACACAGATGGCGCGCATTCTGCCCGAGCCAGATCTCCAGAGACATCACCTGGACAAAGTCTCTCGTCCAGACGCCACTGCTCGGTGAGGCGCAGAAACGGCGCCATGCCTCCGACACGCCCTCGAAGTCAAGTAGGCCGCTCGCGAACACTCGCGCATTGCGCTGGAGGAACTGCTCCTCGAATCGCGCTCGGAGTAACGTCCGCATCCAGTTCTCCTCCGGGTTTGCGAAGCCCTGCTTGTCGCGACGCCAGACAACTGATGCGGGAAGCTGATTCTCCATCGCAGCGCGAAGCGGAAACTTCGTCCAGCCATTATGAAGCTTGTGGGCGGGCGACGCCGGAACCAGCAACTCGATCAGCCGATGATCCAGGAATGGGAGGCGAATCTCTCGCGACCATGCCATGGAAGTTCGGTCTTCAGTATGAGTGAGGGTCGGTACCGAGAGATCGGTGATGTCGCGTCGCTGGCGCTCCTGGACCGCCTCGCCGCGGCGTAGTCCCGTATCTTGGATCTGCTCGTCTCGGATGAGCGGCCCAAGCCGTGAGATCCGCCCGCTTCGGAGGGGCCTAGGCAAGTATCGCGCGGCATGTCCGAGGTCGAATTGACGCAGCACAGTGCGGTTTCTCATGAAAGCGAAGATGACAGCCGCTGCCGTGGGTAAACGGCCGGTTCGAAGCAGTGATTGGAGATGGAATCCAAGAAACTTGCGGTATCCACACAGCAACTCGTCGCCACCCTGGCCGCTCAGAACTACGGTCATGCCGCGCTCGCGTGCTTCCCGCATCAGCAGCCAGTGGGCAATGTTTGAAAGACTTGAAACTGGTGCTCCGACGCAAGCGACAACTTCGTTTAGGTGTCGGAGCAGATCCTGCGGGCTATGGGGCAGGCGAGCCCTGTGCACGATCGAACCCAAGTGTTTGGCAACGGCATCAATGTGGGGACTTTCGTCCACCAGTGGGTCATCGCTGACGAGAGAGAGCATCGCGATCCGCCCGCTTCCTACGGCGTGGGCCGCTGCGGCAATCGAGGACGAGTCGAGTCCACCCGACAGAAGGATGCCGACAGGAACATCACTTCTGAGCCGAATGCGGACGCTGTCCATGAATGTCGTCTGCAACTCGGAGATCAGACTCGGGAGCGGACGCGGTTCCGCCGCTACTGGGCAGGTCCAGAAAGTGCGTTTAGTTGGGAGTCGGGCGGAAGGGAGGACGTCATATGCGAAGTATGAAGCTGCGGGAATCTGCTCAATCCCTTCGATCATGGTTTGAGCGCCAACACTTAGCAGGTTAAGGCAGAGAAACTCCTTAACCACGCGGCGATCTAGCGCTCGCCGTTGTGGTGCGAGCGCGAGGACCGCGCGAATATCGGAGGAAAACACAATGCCCTCGCCTGCACGAGCGATGTAGAGCGGCTTTTCGCCACAACGGTCGCGGCTGAGAATGACTCGCCCACCCCGTGCGTCGCCCCACGCGAATGCCCACATACCGTTCAGCATGGGCAGTGTTCGATCGATACCCCAGCGATCAAGTGCTCGTAGCAGTACTTCGGTATCGGAATGACCGATGAAGCGTTCGCCCTCGGCGGCGAGTTGGCTACGTAACTCGACGTGATTGTAGATCTCGCCGTTGAATGCAATGACCGAACCACTTTCCAGATGGATCATCGGCTGAGCACCTGCTGGCGACAGATCGATGATGGCGAGCCGCTGATGAGCGAGAGCGACGTCGAGTGCCCCGATCCGACCGCTCCACTCTCCCGACGAATCTGGCCCGCGCGGCGCCTGAATCGCACATGCCATCTCCCAGCAATCGCGTGTAGGGCGAAATCCGATGCTCCCGATGATGCCGCACATGGTCAGCGGGCCGCAAGCCGCTCGTACAAGGCGAGCAGGCTCCTCGAAGCGGGCTCAAGCCCCATGTGTAGTACATGACGACGCAGGTTCGGATCGCGCCCAGCCGCAAGTACCTCACAGAGCCCTTGTGCGAACGACTCGGGGTTCGGTTCCACTATTCGGCAAGATGGTTCAGAGTTCGCGATTGCCCAAAGGTCGCTAACGTCGGTCGAAACGAAGGGAATTCCACATGCAAGTGCCTCTTTCACCGAGTTTGGCCAACCTTCGGTCTCTGAGGTACATGCCACTGCGTCGCACGAAGCGACCAGTGCGGGCATTTCTTCATGGGGTATACCCGTGGCAAGGACCACCTCGATTCGGCCGACTCGGGCGGAAGCAATCGCAACAGCTCTTTTGAGAAGCCACGCTCGCTTGATTGGATCGCACTTGGTGTTAGAAGTGAACAGCACCCGGTGCATCTGCCGCCGCTCTTGCTGTACTGAGAGAGTCTCAGGCCACAGCGAAAGATCGATTGCTGAAGGGAGCACCAAGACCTCGGTATCAGCCCGGCAATGACGCGACAACTCCTGTGCAATCCGATGCGATACGCAAACCACGGCTCGATAGCCGCGAAGGGCGCTCATAGTCATGCATCGCGCTACACGTGTATGAAGCCACAATGGGTGCGCCGATGCGGAGTAGACGTTCCAGTCGTTTCCGCGGATCGAAACCACAGCTGGCTGACCGCACGCACTGGTTGCAAGGGAGCATGCTGACCCATACTGCGCATGGACCACATCAAAGTCTGCCGCAATTCTTTCCACTCGTCGGCGAGCAGCAGCGATCGCGATTGGGTTCCGGAGATTTCCGAGATATTCCAGTCGCACGTCGACTCCAAGGTCCATCAGCCCACGAGCGGCCGTGTACATGAAGCAGCCGCAATTGAGGCGGCTTGGATCGAAGTTGTGCGGCCAAAGAACCCGCATTGACACACCTAGATGGGTCGCCTGCAACGCGCCTCGACGCCGTTGCCGCCAGCAACAACCTGGACTTCGCAGGCCCCGAGACGCTCCAATATGTTCCTGATCTGGATCGGCGTCCGAAGGTGTTTGTACCAATCGGTAAGACTGTCATGAGTATCAAGCAACGCCCACTCGCGCTGGTGGCGGTCAGCCAATTCCGGATGAGCGTGGTAGTACGTCAGTAACGGGGACAATCGAGAGACAGCTTGCTGTGCAAGTGGCATGCGTCCGACCGCACGGTGAATCGGCAGAATGGCTGCAGTCAGTGCTTCGCAGACGCGCATTTTGATCGCAGGGGGCAGGCGCTTCACGATGGGCCGAAGGCCAAGTGCCGTCACTTTCGTCCAATGTCGCCAGCTGGGCGCGTAATGGTCAATCACCAACCATCCACCTGGGCGGACCAGCCGATAGAGCGCATCGATCGTGCGGTCTGGGTAGGGCGTGTGCTGAATTACGCCGATACAAATAACGACCTCAAATGAGCCCTCGGGAAACGGTGGCCTACAGATGTCGCACTGCACGATTCGATGGCGCGAGTCCTGGGGGAAATTCTGCTGGTTTGCATCCACAGCGGAACTCAGGTCGATGGAGGTCAGGCGCACGGCGGGGAGTGAGAGGAGCACTTCGGTAAACCGCCCCGCCCCACAGCCCGCTTCAAGGACATCGATGTGGCGGCTTGCATCGGCAAGTTCGTTGCAAACTGCGTCACCAAGGCATCTCAGCAGCCGCATTCGCGAAATCGGCACCCCCGTGTACGAATCCAGTTGCGTCAGGCGCCATCGGTTCCACTGGTCACCAAATGCATCGGCGTACGAGGTTTCCCCTGGAACCAGCCGCGGGATCCCGTTGGTAACCCTATAAGTCTCGCCTCCCGCGGTAAGACCGCCGGCCACTGCTCGCAGCGACCGACCGTCCGCAGGGTCGACAAGTTCGGGAAAGTCAGACGTGCTCTTCATGTCGGGATTGCCACCTTGAACCGATTTGCCCATACCGCAAGGTTGTAGATCTTCCAGAGCCGGGAGGATAGATCAAGTGTGCCGGCGGCATCCATCGCGATCAAGTTGCGGATTGTCACGAGATCAAGAACGCCTGGGTTTCCGCGGCCAAAGTCCTCCAAATGCTCCAGAAAGTGTGAGCGAAGCGGACCGCGCAGCCAACGCCCGAACGGCACGTTGAAGCCGGTCTTCGGGCCATCGAGTATCTCGTCGGGTACCACGCCGCGTAGCGCCTGTTTCATCAGCCACGGCACAGGTGGGAGTACACTAAACGATAGATGGCTAGCGATGAGACCACAAGGGTTCTAATGGTGGGTACCGGGTTGCATCGGCAACTAGGGGAGCCGCCCGATTCCCCACTTATCTCGTGGCGCGCGTTGCTCGTTCGCGTGGCGAAGAAACTCGAACTGCGCGGTTGGGAACCATCCGTGGCCACCTACCCAACCGCTTGGGAGGATCTCGTGCTTCGGGTGGCAAACCGCGACCGAGGCCGTAGAGGCAAAGTCAAGCGCGGGGCAGCGGCAAACATAGAAGAGTGCGTGCGAAGTAAGGTAGCGGAGGTGCTCAAGGAATGTGCGGAGCGCAGGAATGCAGCCAAGGACGTCGAGGCCGGCGAGGTCCTCAATGCCATGGACCGTCTGCGCGACGCTGGCCCGCTCCACATTATCGACTTCAATTTTGACACGGTATTGATGGACCTTCTCAAGGTGAACCCTGATTCCGCAGTTGGCGCCTTGCCGAAGGGAACCGATAGTTGGAAAGCGGGTAAAGCAATGGGGTTGAGGTCTGACGACTTCGCATCGCTCTACCGTCGATTCCCAGTTGGGAGAGGCAATCGAGTGTGGTTGTGGAAGCCGCACGGTTACACCTGCAAACCACGCACTATTCGAATGGGATTGCGCGACTACGGGCTACAGCCAATGCTTGCACTGTTTGCATTTGAGAGATTCAAGCAGGCGGAAAGGCGGTGGTTGGGGAACTCAAGGGGGGACAAGCAACAGCGCGTTCGAAGGGAGGTCGCAGACTTCGACCACTGCGGCGGAGTGCAATCGTTGGAGAACAATTGGATGACGCGAGTGCTCACCTTCGACTGCACGATGATTGGACTGAGCCTCTCGACGAGTGAGTGGGGGTTGTATTGGCTCTTCGTACAGCGTGCGCGCAACTATGCTCGGCGTGGTCAGCGCCCTGCCGCTGAGCACTGCATTGTCTGCGACTCACGGGCTCTCCCCGGCGTAACACACCGAGTCAGCCATTCATGGAGTGCAGCCTGGGAGAGCATCGGGAGGGAGCCATGAGTGAAAGAGACGGTGCCCTGAGGGAGTGACTGAGCGTGCGCCACCGCGCGGAAGGATCACCAAGAGCAAGTGAGACGATGGTCCCCGAGTCCGTCCGAGTCCTCCGAACCCTACTGACCCCCCAGGAGCGTCAACGCGCGATAGTTCTCGTCGCGGTAATGATGGTGGGCACAATCGTCGAGGCGGCAGGTGTTGGGATCGTGATCCCGCTTATTGCCGTCATTACGATTCCAGACCTACTTGCCTCCTATCCTTCCCTTGCGCCCGTACTTCATTCCCTAGGAAGCCCGTCTCAGAGTCAACTCGTAGTCGCCATACTGGCTGCGATGGTCTTTCTTTTCACGGCGAAGGCTGTTGTCCTAGCAGCAGTGAACCGTGCGCAATTGCGCTTCGCCTTCGATCTGCAGTCATCCCTTTCCCAGCGTCTGTTCAAGACGTACATGTCCCAGCCGTGGCCATTCCACCAAAGACGCAATTCGGCAGAGTTGATTCACAACATCACGACAGCGACCAATCTACTGACCTTCAACACCACGCTTCCAACCATCACGGCGATTGGCGAATTGTTGGTTGGGACGGCGATAGTCGGTGTGCTGCTGGCTGCCGAGCCGTTTGCCACGTTTGTGATCAGCACATCCCTAGCAGTAGCCGCGTGGGTGTTTCATCGCGTTACCCGGCGGAGCCTCGCTGAATCGGGTCGGCTACGGCAAGAACATGAAACGCTGCGGCTCAAGCACCTACAACAGGGAATCGGAGGGATCAAAGACATAATGGTGCTTGGTCGACAAGAGCACTTCGTGGAAGCTGTGCACCAGCACAGCGAGATCAGCTTTTCTGCGCTGAGGTGTCAACTCGTCCTACAACGACTTCCGCGATTGTGGCTGGAGTGCTTTGCGGTTGCCGGTGTGGCAGCAGTAACAGCGGCGATGGTGGTCGCAGGGAGGCCCACGGAATCGATAGGGCCAGCGGTAGGTCTTTTCGCCGCTGCCGCATTTCGGCTAATGCCCGCTGTCAACAACGCGATGAGTGCCTTAGGGTCGCTGAAGTTTGGCGAACCAACCGCGCGTGTGCTGCGCGATGAAATCCTGCTCGCGCCCCGTGAGGAAAGCGCCCCAGTTGCTGACCGACTTCGGCTGACGCAGTCACTTGAGGTCGACAGCGTAGGGTTCAAGTACCCAGGAAACGAGTGTGCCACACTCAGTGCTGTGCGCATGCAAATTGCGCGTGGGGAGGTGATCGGGATAATCGGCCGGAGCGGGGCAGGCAAGAGCACGCTGTTGGACTTGGTGTTGGGTCTTCTCAAGCCGACTGAAGGCATGGTGCGTGTAGACGGTCACGACATCCACGCCTCTGTGCAGGCTTGGCGCAACTCGATTGGCTATGTCCCGCAGGCGATATACCTGACGGACGACACGCTGCGCCGAAATGTCGCAATGGGACTTCCCGACTCTGAAATCGACGAGGGCGCAGTTTTAGCGGCCATCGCCGGATCTCAGCTCACCGAGTTCGTCCGGTCGCTTCCGAATGGGCTCGATTCCGTGGTAGGGGAGCGCGGCGTGCGCCTATCTGGTGGACAGCGTCAGCGAATCGGAATTGCCCGTGCGCTCCTTCACGACCCAGATCTGCTCGTGCTCGACGAGGCGACTAGCGCACTCGATCACGAGACAGAAACAGCGTGCATGGAGTCCATTCGGGCGTTGAGAGGATCGAGGACCATCCTGATAGTCGCGCACCGAACAACCACGCTGCGCGAGTGTGATCGGGTGTACCGAATCGAGAAAGGTCTTGTGCAAGAGTGCACATCTGGAGTCGGCGAGAGTGTGGAATAGCCAGTTCGCCGATGGATTCTGGCTTGCCATGCGAGCCTGTACTTGGTGCGCTGCACAGTTTCCTGATATCGAGGTTTGGGGAACTAGGCCACAATGCCTGACACCATGAATGAGCCACGACGAAGGCGAGCGATCCGACAAGGGCCGATGGTCGAGCCGACGCAAGACGGAGATCGTCCTGCGGCTGTTCCGCGGCGAGACGCTCGACGCCCTCAGCCGAGAGCTCGGCGTCACGCCCGGCACGCTCGCCGAGTGGCGTGACGAGGCGCTCGCCGGCATGCAGGCGGGCTCCAGTCGCGAGAGCCCGACCACCGCGACGGCTTCATCCACGACCTCAAGGCCAAGGTCGGCGACCAGGCCATGCAGATCGAGCTCCTCGAGAAGAAGATTGAGATCCGGGAGGACGGACTCCGCCCTCCACCGCGGAGGCCGTCGCTGTGAGCCAGGCGATGTCACCCTCCGCGAGAAGCCCTACGGCATCCTGCGTGTCTGCCGCGCGTGGCGGCTCTCCCGCGCCACCGTCCAGCGCCACAAGGCGCTGGCGGATGGTGCGCCGAGGATCCCCGCGAAGCGCGGCCCGAAGACCTTCCTCTCCGACGAGCAGGTCCTTGCGGAGATCCGCGCAGTGCTCGCATCCACACCCTTCGTCGGCGAAGGCCACCGCAAGGTCTGGGCGTGGCTCCGGCAGGAGCGCGGCGTCCGCAGCTCGATGCGCCGGATCCTCAGGATCATGCGCCAGCATGGCATCCTCGCCTGCGACCGTCCGACCGGCGTGCGCGGGCCAGATACCCACGACCGCACGATCACGACCAAGACTCGCGACGAGATGTGGGCCATCGACGCGACCGGCTGCCTCACCGACGAGGGAAACGCCGCGGTCTTCGTGGTCGTCGACCACTGCACGGGCGAGTGCCTCGGGGTGCGCGCCGCGCGGCGCGGCACGCGATTCGAGGCCATCGAGTGCCTGCGCGAGGCGATTCACTCCGCGAAGGGGCGGTACGAGGTCGAGATCGCGCAGGGCACGAAGCTCCGCCACGACCACGGCAGCCAGTTCATCTCGCATGCCTTCCAGGACGAACTCAAGACCCTCGGCATCGAGTCGAGCCCGTCCTTCGTCCGGCAGCCGGAAGGCAACGGATGCGTCGAGCGCTTCATCCGCACGCTGAAGGAGCAGCTGCTCTGGCTGCAGCGATTCCGCACGGCCGAGGAGCTCGACCAGGTGCTCCGCGACTTCGCCCGCCGCTTCAACAACCACTGGATCATCGGGCGGATCGGCGACCGAACGCCCGCAGCGCACCGACGCATCCTCCTCGGGGAGGCCGCGTGAATACCGACTTCAACTTGTCTCAGAAACTGGTTGCGGAACATACCCATGGACTTCTTCGGTTCATCCATGCTCGTGGCCGGCGGAACCTCCCTCCACAGCAGGCAGTAGGATAGGTTGATGGGCATCTTGAAACCACCCGGCGTGGTCACCGTGCCGGATGTCCGGCAGACACAGGGCGCACAGTGTGAGGACTAGAATCCTAACTGTTGCATGGGATGCGGCGCTTGTGGCCGGCATGTTTGCTCGGGTTCAGCAGCGCGTGCCAATTGAGTTTGTGCAGCTCTGCCTTACGACGGCCGCCGCATCCGCGATGCGCCGCGCTGTGCCGGCGGCGCGAGTCATTGACCTAGCATTGCCGCTCAAAGGCCCCTTGCCGAAGCCGAACCGGGAGTTTTTGGCATCCCTCGAGGGGGATGGGGTTCCAACTGTCCACAACATGATCCTCGGCGATCGTGTCTTGCGAACGCTCCCGCCGGATGAGGCAACTGCCTATGTGGCGCTGCTCACAGAGCGGATGCTCGCGACGATTGGGAGTGAACGCCCCGACCTTGTGCTCGGTGGATTCGATAGCGTCCATGCCGGGGTGGGGCTTGCCACTAGTCGATACCTAAAGATTCCATGGGTTGCGATGCACTTCACCGCGATTCCGAGGGGTCTTATGAACTTCTGCACTGGAATCTCTCCTGCCACACCACTTCCGATCAAGCGGTCAGTAGATCAAGCACTACGTCTGGAAGCAAGGCGGGAGATTCAGGCGTTTCTCGGGCGGACTACAAGGCCGCATGCCTATCGATCGGCCGACTCCGTTGCAATGGTGCTGGGGCGGCTGCCCATTCACGGCTGCACGCTCATGGGGCGGATCACAGATCGTGCGACCGGTCGGTTCAACCGATATAACACTCCAACGCCTTGGTCGTCCGTGCAGCACTGGGCGCGCAAGCGGCGCAACCTACTCTTGTTGGGCCGCACGCCCCTCCTACGCACAACTCCGGTCGGTCGATTCGGCTTCTTGCCGCTTCAAATGCAGCCGGAGTCCTCAATTGATGCGTGGGCCCCGTTCTGCTCCAACCAGTTTCATGTTGTGGAACAGGTGGCTCGTGCAATGCCGGCAGACATGACGCTGGCAGTCAAACTCCATGTAAGCGATGGAGACAACTACTCGCCAGAGCAGTTAGCGCGCCTCACCGCACTACCCGGGGTAGCGATTGTGCATCCCTCGGTGCCATCACGAGAGCTCATTGAGCGCTCGGCCATCGTCTTTGGGATTATGGGCACCGCTTGCCTCGAGGCTGCTCTGCTGCGCAAGCCAGTGGTGATGTTCGGCAACTCGCCGTACTTGGCATTCCCTGGCGTTTCGAGGGTAGGGCGGGTTGACGAATTGCCATCGCTAGTCCGTTCAGCGCTTGTTGCGGAGCCGCCTAGCGAGGATGCACTTGAAGACGCATTTATGGCGTTCATCTCTAGTTACATGCCTGCCACGCTGAACGATTGGACAAAGCCGCTATCTGACGAGGCTATCGATCGATACGCCACCTGTTTTCGCTTGCTCTGTGAGCACCTCCAATGTTCCGGGGCATCGGATTGAGCGCGGGCCACCTGCTCCATTTTGTACTGCCAGCGGTTGTCGCCATCGCTGGGTGGGACTATTGTCTCCCAGTCTCTGAGACGGGGAATTCATGGGCAAGACCGATCCAAATCATCCCGGGGCTGTTTCTAGATGATGCGTTTCTACTTCTAGGCCTAGTGGTTACGCTGCCGTCAGCGAGTGCGCAGGTTGCCAAGGGTTTCCGCGGACCCGCGAGGGACGCGGCGCTGTTCCTATGTGGTCTAGCTACCTTCTGCGCGCTGCCCGGAGTGTTTGCCCCCACTCCAATCCGCGACGGTTTGGAGTCGTGCAGGCTTGGGTTGGGCGCGCTCCTACTACTCGCACTTGCCGGTTCAGGTCAGCGCACTGCCCAGCGAGCGCTTCGCTGGATGCTCGTTGGGATGACAGCAGCGACTCTGGTCAATCTACGGTTCACTTTTGCAACTGAGCAGCCAAGAATCGGCGTGCTTCCAATGCTGCTTGGGCAGAACGGCCCGGGCACGGCCATGGGGATTTGTGTGTGTCTAGCGGCTTGGCTGGCGGTGTCAACCAATACAGCAGCAAGTGCGTTTCTCGCGATGGTTGCCGCTGGGCCAGCGGTCTTCGGCGCTGCTATCAGTTACTCGAAAATCGGAATGAGTGGCGCTTCACTCGGGATTGCCAGCCTGATTGCGGCGGTCATTGGCAGGGAGCCAGGCACAGTTCGCAGGGCACTAAGGACTGCCTCGGTACTCATCGTTGTGACGATGGTCGCGCTGGCAATCGCTCCGAATGGGATCGAAGCCTTCGATTCGTTGCGGGTGTTCGCGAATAAAAAGTTGGCAACGGTCTCCCCAGATGCTATCGCAGCCACATCGTCCGATGGTGAGTCCTCAGTCGGTGCGAGGCTTGGATATGTTGTAGGGACGCTAGAAATCATGGTTGCCCACCCAATCGGTGTCGGGTACTCCGGATTTAGTGCGGCGATTCAGAAAACGCGGGCTCACCAATCTGGCCAAGTGCCATCAGAGATAGGGGTCGAAGACGCAGCGGGCTCTTCCAATCCCCATTCGACAGCACTCTACTATGCAAGTGCTGGCGGTTGGATCGGGCTCGGCCTTTGCGTTGCAGCGTTTCTTGCGTTGTTGCAATGTATTATGAAGGGTGTCGGGTCTTTCGGCGCTGCCGGTCGGTTTGTCGCGCTGGCATCTTGCTTGGCATTCGTGGTTGCTTTCATCTCAGTGCCAACATTGCTGCGCACCAAGTTGTTGATCGCCTCAGCGGGCATTGCAGTAGCCTCTGCTCAGCTGTCTAAACAACATGCGCATCGGGCAAAGGCATGAGGCGAATCGCTGCCTGCATCCTTGCTGTTCCTCGCCGCATCGCGCTTGGGCTCCTAGGTACTCGGCAACGCATCTTTCCAGAGGTCTGGATCTCCAGGGCACGACATGTGTGCATGGGTGGCGACACTTGGATGGCCGCTTGGGCCTTAATCCGTGCCACCAAAGGTAAGGTCGCTATCGGGTCCCGATGTGAAGTACAAGCATCCTCACGGATTGACGCCAGTGAGGACTGTGTTCGGATTGGAGGTCGATGGAGCGTGCAATCCTTCACGCTGATAAGCGGGTATTGGGGATTCTCGATCTATGACGATGTCCGACCTGCATCGCGCTGTACGGTGATGTCCAGCGAGCACATGCACTCAGTCTCGACTCGGCCAGTTAATGGGCAGGGAATCGCGTGTCGGATGACAATGATTCGTAAAGCCGGGAGGATCGGCACCCATGCGGTGGTGCAAGGCGGCGTTACGATTAGAGGTTCTGAGACTGCTGCGGGCGCAATCGTCACCAAAGATGTGCTGCATGGTTCAATTGTCGGCGGGGTACCCGTGCGGGTCATCCGGATGTGCACGAGGGCTTGAAAGGGACCAATTGCACACCGTTTATCTAGTGAATGTCAGTTTTGGAGTCGCTGGCGCCGAACGACGATTCGCGAACATATGGAGAATCCTTCGATCCCGAGGCCGAGTGAGGCCAGTGCTAGTTGTCCCTGACTCGCAGCATGCGGGTTTAGTGCGTTCGCGCTTGATCGCCGATAAGGAGGACCCCGATATTTGGGTGGTGCGTGAGCCAATCGTAACGCGGCGTCTGCTAGAGATTTTGCACCTACCGCGACTTGCAGGAGTGGTGTCGCCGCTGCGCACGCGATTGGTAGTTCCACAGTTTCACGCACTCTGGCAACGCGTGAAGGAGGACAGAGGAGCGGTGATGCACGTTGGACTCCCATGCAGTCCGCTAGTGCCGCCCGACATGCCGCTGGTGTATGAGTGTGTGGATTCAACGCTCGCCGACCTCGGACGAGTGCACTACCGCCGTGCCGGTCGGCGTCGTTGCATTGTTAACTGTCAGACTTCCCGAATTCGCGAGGGGCTACGCGCGAGATGGCGCGGTCACGCGACACGGTGGGAGCTTGAGGTCAGCCCATGCTGTTTCGCGAAGTACCCACCCACCGAAGTGGTCAGCATGGTGCGGCGAGACCCGCGGTCGATTGCATTTGTGGGAAGGTTCAGCCCAGAGAAGTCGCCGATGTTGTTCCTGCAAGCGCTCGCGATCCTTCGCCAGCGGGGCATAGAATTCCGGGCGTCAATGCTCGGTACGGGGCCGATGCTCGGAGCGATGCAAAGTCGCATCACCGAAGAAGGCCTGTCCAGCTGGGTGACTGTTGGATTTCGCCCGGATGTGTCGGCGACCGTATTGGAGGCAGCGGTTTTTGTGTCATTGCAGACCGGCGACAACTACCCAAGCCAGTCACTTCTGGAGGCGATGGGTGCGGGCTGCGCGGTAGTTGCATCCGATGTCGGTGAAACATGGCGACTAGTGGACTCAGCAGTCGGCTGTCGGGTGCCGCTAGATCCGGTGAAGATCGCCGATGCACTAGGGGCGCTGTTAGATTCTCCTACGGCGACGAGGCGATTAGGGGAAGAGGCATTGAAGCGAGTGCGCACGGGCCATACCGAGGAAAACTATGCGAGTTTTCTAGAAGAGCTCTACGAACGAGCATTGGAGTTACACAAGTCGAGGCAACGGTCTTGATTGACTCCTCTGTCCTCCTGTATTCCCAGCCACCGCCTGCAGATTCTGTTTCCGACATGCACTTTGCACTGGGGCTGCGGGCTTCATCGGCAGCCACCTCGCCGAGCAACTTGCTCGTCGCGCGGTCGAGGTTGTCTGCATGGATGACCTGTCCGCGGGGAAACCAAAGAATCTTGATCCAAGTCGACAGTCATCCTTATGGTGCACTGCAGGGATAGCCTCTCGTGATCCACGAGCGCGGCCTTCAGATGCGCACCTTCCCATGGGTAGGTGATGTGGTTGATGCGAGCATCCGTGCTGCAAGTGGGCCGATAGCGATCGGCAAGACCTACAACGTCGGCTCAGGAACACCCGTCACGATCAAGGATCTCGCAGAACTGATGTTGCGGCGCGTGGCACCGGACGGGCAGATTCGCCATGGTGAACCGTTGCCGGGCGACATCCGCGAGTTCAATGTCGATAGCGCCCTCATTTGCATGGAGTTAGGGATGACCTTTGAGCAAGATTTCGAACGCGGGCTCGGTGCGACTCTGGATTGAGCGGCTCAGTACTTCCGTTCCGGCCAGTGTGCACGATTGAGACAGTGATGGTTCAATACAGGGTGTGTGCGGCATCTGTGGAATCGCATTTCGGAACCTGCGCCCCGCAGGCGCTGCAGGGTCGTTGCTGAGTGGGGCCGTAAGCGCGCTCGCTCACCGCGGACCGAATGCCAGTGGCTTGTTGGAGCGCCAGGGCGTCAGCATGGGGCACACTCGGCTGAGCATCCTTGACTTGAGCGATGCGGGCCACCAACCTATGGAGTCCCCGGATGGACGCTTCGCAGTCACCTACAACGGCGAGTGCTACAACTACCGCGACATCGCATCCGACTTGGCGCTAGAGGGAATTCGCTCAACCTCTGACACCGAAGTAGTGTTACGCGCGTTCGCACAGGAAGGTCCAGCGTGCTTGCGTCGGTTG
The DNA here is from genome assembly GCA_049318245.1 of Phycisphaerales bacterium. Taxonomy (GTDB): domain Bacteria; phylum Planctomycetota; class Phycisphaerae; order Phycisphaerales; family SM1A02; genus SYAC01. The sequence goes on from JBMOGS010000007.1 coordinate 59,231, forward strand.
AACGGTATGTTCGCATTTGCGATACACGCCCGTGTCACAGGAGATCTATGGCTGGTTCGTGATCGGCTCGGGATCAAGCCCCTTTACTACTACATTGACGAGGGGCGCCTGTGCTTTGCATCCGAGGTGCGAGCACTGCTGCACCTAATTGGTCGAATCCCCAGGTGCGATCCTGCACTTCTACACGAGTGGTTGTACTACGGAAACTCTCTGGGCGGAAAGTCGCTCTTCCGGGGCGTTCAACAACTGGCCCCTGGCCACTTCGCGCATCTGCGGCTTTCGGATTGGAAACTTGAGTCACGCCCGTATTGGTCATTGGCTGAGCAGTGCAGGTGTTCGGCTCCCATTGAGTGCGGGTCGGACTTGGCGGCGGCAGTGCGCGACCGACTCGCAGCAGCGGTGCAGCGTCAACTTGTGAGCGATGTGCCGATCGGCATTTTCCTCTCGGGAGGAGTTGATTCGAGCGCCATCGCGGCTTTCGCCTCACGGGCAAGCAGTACGCCAGTCCGGACATTTTGTGCAGGCTTCGATGATCCATCGTTCCCTGATGAACGCCCCCGTGCGCGAATGCTTGCTGCGCGCCTCGGAACTGAACATCAGGAGTTCATGATCCGCGGGGATGGACTTGAGTCAATAGTTGAAGAACTAGTTGAGCACCACGGCGCCCCATTCTTCGATGCGGCAAACATACCGCTGTGGCTGATGGCACGCGCCGTGGCCCCTCATGTAAAGGTCATGCTGCAAGGCGACGGTGGTGACGAGGTGTTTGGTGGGTACCGCCGCTATCGTTCGCTCCACTATCGAGGTCTGCTGACTGCTGCATCGTTCGCGCTCGGGCCCGTATTGCGCACGCTCCCCAGGTCGCCGCTTGTGCAGCGCGCACGGCGGTACGCAAATGCCTTTGGCCGCATCGACATCACCGAAACGATGGCACTATTGCTCACGGAGGAAGGATCTGATGCCGCATTACTCAACGGCCTCGGTCCTGCGGTGCGGAAGGCTGTAGTAGACGCCGAGCCGCTGGCGCATCATATCGGTGTGGCCACTGAATTCAGAGGCCTCGATGTGTGCAGACGCATGTCGATGGTTGATCTGTCAATTGTCCTGCCAGACATCTACCTCGAGAAGGTCGACCGCTCGACGATGGCGCACGGGGTTGAAGTGCGCGTCCCATTTCTTGATCATGATCTTGTTGACTTCATGGTCCGAGTACCCGGTAGGTTGACCATGCCGGGCGGCCGAACCAAGTGGCTACTGAAGTCCGCTTTGAGTGGCGTACTGCCCGACGAGATCCTCAAGGCTCCAAAGACTGGGTTCAATGTCCCGTTCGGTCGCTGGCTGCGCGGGCCGTTGCGGCGGCACTTCGAGGAACACTTGAACGAATTTGCGCGATCATGCCCGGAAGTGATCGACCTCGCAGTTGTTAGGAACTGGATTGGACTGGATGCGTCTGGCCAGGTCGACTTGTCCTCGCGCCTGTGGAAGATCTACAACCTCGCCATATGGGGCAATCGATATCAGGTTCGGTTCGAGCCATGAGTTCCACCTCTGCGTTTCCCCCGCTTGTCTATCCACACGACGGTCTGACGGGGTCGCCCTCATCGGTCCACCCCGTATGAGAGTTGGTGCATGGTAGTTGCCCCTTGCGTGCGCGGCGGTGCCGCAGCGC